>JBARJF010000024.1:0-10455 GCA_049800135.1 Candidatus Sulfotelmatobacter sp. | reverse complement strand
GGCGCACCAAAACCGACTTGCCACCACAGGAGGCGGCAGGGTAGAACATTCTCAGTCCCGGACGGCCAATCCGGTTGGCCGGTTTTGAAGTGATAACTGTTGGCCGCTTTTGAAGTGATCACTGAGGGTAGGACTTACGCCCACTCTTTCCTGTCCAGCCTGTCACGAAGAAATTCTGCTTTTGGCAACCTGATTTGGCCCCGCCTTGATACTCACATTTGGCCCCACCAGCATTAAAAGGATGGCTGTGCCAAGTGAAGCACCCTTTGGGTAATCTTTTCGCGCATACCCATAAACCTGTTCCGTCCCAGACAAGGACTTTCAAACGATTACGCTGTGCGTTGCAGAACAAGAACAGGTGTCCACTCAGAGGCTCGCACAATAATCGGTCGCGTACTAGCCCGAAGAGGCCATCGAAGCCTTTACGCATGTCCGTGGCTCCGGCCGCCAGATAGATCCGTGTGGCTGGGCCCAATCCAAACACGGCTTACACCCGCTCCAGCACACCGACCAACCGCTCGAAGGTATGCACATCAAAATCGCGCTGCACTTCGATTCGGCGCCCGCCGGACAACACCACGGCCAGTCCACAACTCCCTTGCTGTTCAGCCGGCGGTTTCCCTATGGCCAACTCCACTGCCACTAACTTGCCGTCTGCGGGAGCGCTCCTCGTCTGCCTCTTCCACCGCCGCTTCTTCAGGTGGCGATCCAGCGTGCTGAAGCTTAAACCGCGACTCTGGCAAAACTCGCCCCTCCGCATACCGCTGTTCACAAACTCTGCCACTAACCGCCGAACCTCAGCTCGTGTCCGTCGGCTACGTGCCGGTACCTGCTGTTCTCCGTTCATCCATCTAACTTAAACACAGACTCAAGTTATCGAACAGGTGCGTTGCTCAGACGCCTACTTTGCTTCCCCCAAGGCTTGTTCGACTCGTCCCTGTCCCCGACCCCCCCAGCCACTTTCAGGGTCTCGGTCTTGGGCCGAGGTGAGCGTAATCTGTACAGGCTTGGCTGGGGAACTGAGTCTACTGCACGGCGCGATCCGTTTGCGATCCGTTTGCCGGATTACCGGTGTCTTTCAGCTACTTGCAATGCCATCCGTCGCCCTGCATGTTGTTGAATCTACGTTTTCAGGCGGATTCGAATCCCTCTCTCTCCGCCAGAAATCTAAGTTTCCCACAAACGCCGGCTAAATCGCCACCCGTCAAAGACATCAGCGGTTCAACGCATCAAAAAGGTGGTTGGTTAAGTCTTGCGTACTTTGTTTCGTCAAGTTGGCGAAGCTTCTTGACGACTCAGCAGATCGACAAGCTCGATGTTTGCATAGAACCGCCCCCGCCACGGATCAATCGGAACTTGAAAGACTTGCAAATCAAATCGAGGGTCAACAGAGGCGCAGGTGGTCTGACTCCGCACGCGGCCCGCTCGGCTTGATGGTTCAGAAGACCAAGATCTCGATTTTCGCCATCGTAGAGCGGGAAAAGAAATGTAAACCGAAACTGTAACCGCCAAGTCCTACCTGACCACACCTAGCCTAACGTGAAACGGCCTCCATCGAGTGCCAACTGCTTTTGTTTTCTGTTAAGTGCTCCGTTTTCAACGGATTTGGCATGCTTGCCTTTGAGTCTCGCTGATCTCAGCTCCAGCGATTTGGCTTCGTCAGGCCGCCCGTCCTCCAGATGCTGCTGACGTTGTTTGGCGTCGAAGAACTGAACGTATCGTTTCAAACGCTGCCGTATCGCTCGTATGCGAGGAATCGGCGATGTAACCGTCTGGGCGGACAAGCAATAATCCCGGGTTGTCGAGGAATCTTAACTCAAGAACATCCGAAGATGATTCAGAGAGTCGTTTCGCCGCTTCTTTCGCGGACGCGTCGGCTTCGTTCCCAAGAAAAATCAGGAAGCGGTTGCTGATACCTTTGCCCCCTCGTAATGAATCGTCGAAATAGCGCTTTCCGGGCCCTTCCACAATCGGACTATCTGGGTAAGCAACGCCAAGTTCCGAGAGTCGTTGCACGAAGGCATGCTGAAACGGGGTCAGACGCGAAATGATGGGTATGACCGCATCGCGCAGAGCTTGGGCAAACTTGTGCGGAGTTCCCATGATCTTAGTCAACAGATCTGTGGTCTCGATTACATTTTTGATGACCGGCAGACGTTCGCTGCCGTAACTGTCGAGCAACTCTTCGTTCCCGCGGCCCCTTAGAAAGAGATCCAGCTTCCAAACCAGGTTCCAAATATCATGCAGCCCGGTGTTCATCCCCTGGCCGCCGAATGGACTGTGAATGTGGGCAGCGTCGCCGGCTATAAACATGCGGCCCTGGCGCAACCGCGCCACCTGACGGTGATGAATACGAAAGTAGCTGCTCCAGTGCAAACCGCTCGCCTCAATTGCGCTGGGTGCGCGCTGAGCCAGTATATTGCGTACAAGATCGAGCGACGGGGCATCGCCTTCACCGTTTTCGATTGTCGCTACTATCCGCCTGCGCGTTGCGCTGATTGGAAAGATCGCTACCGGTCCTAACTCGCTGGGGCAGAGTTGCATTTCGTCGGCAGGGATGTGTGTGTTGGTGTCGACATCCGCCAATAGGAACAAGGCTTGATATTCCGCTCCCTCAAATGGGAGGTTCAATTGATGACGTACAGTGCTGTGCGCCCCATCGCACCCAACCACGACTGCAGCTCGGAAACCGGTTGATCCGCCTCTGTGTTCAATCGTTACATTGACACCATAATCGTCCTGTTCCGCAGATATGAACTTGGTTTCGTACTCAATATTTCCGCCTTTACGTCGTAACTCTTCGACCAGCAGTCGCTCCGTTACGTCCTGGGGCACCATGGCAACAAATGAATAGGGACTCTCGTGTGGTTCAAACTTCATGTGGGCGAGCATACGGTCACGAATCATGACAGCCACGTTTGTGACCCGATTTGCCCTTTCAAGAAAAGGAGTGACGACACCTGCCATGTCGAAGATCTCAAGCGTTCGAGGAAAAATCGCCAGCGCTTTCGAATGTTCGGATTGCGATGACCGTTCCTCGATGAGGCGCCAGCGCAGATTGTGGCGAGCACACTCGTTTGCAGCAAACAAACCAACTGGGCCGGCGCCCACTATCAATACCTCTGTATCAACGGAGTTGCTTGACATAATTCAACTACTCCTCTCGGCTATAAATCGTCAGACTTGTCCAATAACGGCTGGCAAGCGATGTGTTGACCGATACACTCGATTGCCACGAAAATCAAAAGATCTCTGCCGGAGTCAGGCTGGGGAGGGCCATTCTCCCGACCTGGCGATCGGTCACTGCGGCGTAAGCAATTTCGCGGGCTCATTTCTGATGATGCAATTGCTCGAGAACCCTCTTTGCCGGGTCACGCTGCATCGCCATGGGCGCCTCCTGCGCCTCGCTACGAATATCCGCTTCGAATTGAGACAGATCAAAAACTCCCACCAATTTTTCACCGGCTTCCTGTATGGGGTAGAAAGGGTCGTGCAGCGCGGCTCGGACCACATCGACCAACTCCTGCGCGTGTTCGTGTGCGACCGTTTTTTTAACACTTTCAAGCCCGGCGAGAGCGTACAGCCGGATTCGTTCCGGCACGCCGGGCTGAGCTTGCGCCAGCAAGATTTCCACCGCTCTCGGGTTTTCCGTCGCCGCTATGGCGTTCAATGTTGCTTCCATGACGTGTATTTCGGGCCTTGTCTGTGCTTCCGCCTGCAGGACAGCGAAAGCTTGCGCTACGCCGGACTTTCCCAACGCCTTGGCCGCCGCGGCCTCCACTGCATAGCTGGAATCGTCGCGTAGCGCACTGACCAGTGCACCATAGACCACTTGGTCCTTAGAGAGACCACCCAGGGCTTCGACGACTGCCGTCCGCACACGACTATCCGGCTGCTGCAATGCGGAAAGCAAAGCAGGCTTGACCCCCTCCGTTCCGGCCCTGCCGAGACTCGCGGCTGCAGCGGCCCGCACAGCGTAGAACTTGTCGGTGCCAAGCACGTGCGCAAGTGCGTCAACCCGCGCATCCACGTCCGCCGAGGTTGCGCCGAGTTGCTGCACCGCCCACAGGCGGCTCATCATCGATGGATCTTTTTCGGCCTCCGCAATCAACGCATTCACGGGCTTGTCAAACTGTACAGTCTTATCGATAAAATCGTCGGGATCGAAATCCACCCATTGCGGTTCGAAATCGAGCGGAATGTCGAACTTTTGCTGCTGCAAATTATCGCGGGCCTGAACCTCCTTGCGCTCGCCATTCGCCCCATAGAACGCCAGCTCGATGGGCATGTCAAAAACCGGGGTCTGCAAATTGGTTTGCTGCGTTTGTGTGACGGTGAGATTCTCCGTTTTCTTCGCGGCATCGTAGCTCGCCTCGATCCGATAGTCGGGATGGCCAGACATAAATACCCACTCGCGGAAGAACCAATCGATCTCGTCACCGGTGGTTGCCCGAATGTCTTCGATCAGGTCAGCCGTATCCGCAGTCTGCGCGCGGTGTGTGGCCAGATAGTAATGCAGCGCCCGGAACAATGCTTCGTTCTGTGACGCTGGATGTGACGCGGCTTCCGCGCCGTCGACCACATAACGCAGCATATCCAGAACATCTGCGCCTTTCTCGTGCGTGGTGGCGTCGAACATGTCCAAGGGATCGGAATAGTGGCGATTCACAATCGAGCGGCGGTAGGCGTCGCGGTCTTCCTCCTGCTCGGCTAGTTGGTCCTTGTAAATCGCAAAGCGGTAGCCGTCATTCCCTTCGTGATGCTGCGTGTACAGCGCCTCGAGGTAAGTGGCAAAACCCTCATTGAGCCAGATGTTGGCCCAATCGCGCCCCTGAACAAAATCGCCAAACCAGTGCTGGCCCAACTCATGGGACACGAGGTTGGTGCTGGGATAATCCTGATCGGCGCGTTCATCGTGCAGCGTCGCATCGGTTAGCGTCGTGGCGCTGACGTTCTCCTGCCCCCCGAATATGTAGTTGTGCACTGTCGTCTGTGCGTATTGCTCATACGGATAGTCGACCCCTGTAGCGCGCGAAAAAAATCCAATCATATCGCGCGTCAGGTGAAAAGACCGGCGAGCCGTGGCTTCGTCGACGCCGGTGGGGACATAGTAGTCCACCGGCTTGCCTTCATACTTGTCGGTGAACTTGCGCCAGGGACCAATCGCAAGGGAGATCAGATACGAGCTGTGTGGAATACTCTCCACCCAGTCGTAAGTCACCTGGCCGCCGGCATGGATAGCCTTCACCAGCTTGCCGTTCGAAACGACGATTTCTCCCTCGGGAACCGTGGTGACCGTCTCGCTTGTAGCCATGTCGTTCGGATGGTCCCAGCAGGGAAACCAAAAGTGATTCAATTCAGGTTCGCCTTGTGAGAAAACCTCGTGCGGCCAATTTGGGTAACTCGGGTTTGGATTTACGAAAAATAGTCCGGTGCGCGGAAACCCGTGATACACGATCCGCACGTTCAACGTGCTGGTCGGCTCGTAATCGCGATCGAGAGTAATCCACAAACGCGGGTCTTGCGCTGTGTGCGTCAGTTTGATTGGCGCGCCGCTCGCCGGCTCCAACGCCACTGAATCGATCATTGGCTCGGAACTATTCAGGTAAAACTTACGGAAGTGCGGTTGGATGGGTCGGAGCTTGACCGTCTCGTCTCCGAAGACTTCGCCTTTGGGCTGGTCGAAGTGCAGCCTCAGCTTGTAATTCTCCACGCGATAGGTTCGACTCGGCGCCCACTGCCAAACCCGCGCATTGCCGAAACTACGGCCGGTTTCCTGTCCTGACGCGGTTACGGCAACAATACCGCTTACCATGAACGTAAATAGTCCAAGCCATCGCCTCCCTGTCGATTTTGCAAGGCTCTTCCGGGAGATGCCTTCAGCGCCAGCCCGCGGTCCAACGCGCGGGGCAGGCGGCGTCCCCCGCTTGTGAGGGCCAGACTCATTCGCCATCTGAACTTCCGAACTGCACCGAATCTTCTCAACGGACATACGGCAGCCCGCTTTCACTCGATCTGCTCAGGTCTTAAAGACTCATTGCCAGAAAGACCGATCCCGGTTCGTGTTCTGCAGGATAGGCTCTTTTTCTTTTTTCCAGACCATGTCTTCGTTGTTCCAGCGCTCGATCAACGCATCTACTTCCCCAAGGGTTCCGAATTCCCAGCGTCGGACAAGCCATGGCAATCAATTGCTTTTTCTCTCCATCCGAAGACCGCTTTCTCGCGGCGTTGTCCGTGGCAATGTTACCTTCACCGCGCAGCCACGCTGACCTGGACGGTTTGCCAATTCGAGGGACCCACCATGGGCTTCGGAGATTTGGCGCGAGACCAGTAGCCCGATGCCGCTACCACCTGGTTTTGTGGTGTAGAACGGAACGAATACATTGTTCGGATTCAGTAGTCCGGGGCCGCTGTCTTTGATGGTGAGAATCACGTCTTTAGCGGTCAGTTTCCAGGTGAAGAGTATTTGTGGTTCCGATTCCTCGGCGCAGGAGTTCTTCGAGCCGTTCGCATTCTCCCCGGAGAGCGGAGGTTCAAGCACAGCTTCTGCCGCATTGCGCAGCAAGTTGATAAACATCTGCTCGAGCTGGTCGGGATCAGCCATCAACGTTGTGTCAGGACCTGGAATCACGGCGACATCGACGCGAGTCTCCAAAGCAGCGACACGTTTCACCAATGTCGCTACCGAACAGGGCTGCAACACTGGAGGCGGCATCTGGGCTAACTGACGATAGGCCTGTAGAAAGCGATTGAGTGAAGCGGCGCGAGTTTCGATGATGCCCAGTCCGCGTTCGAAGTCCTGGCGTTGTTCGGCGTCAAGGCTGACTGCAGAGAGCCGCGCATTCAGGCTGCCGGCGATCGATTTAATCGGAGCCAGCGAATTATTCAATTCGTGGCCCATTACCCGGATCAAACGTTGCCATGCCCGCCGCTCCTCTTCGCGCAGAGCCCGGCTCACGTCAGACAATACCACCAAGGTATGCGGCACCCCACGCTGGCGAAACGAACTCCGCCGCACCAACCAGCGCGCGTCAGTGTTGAAATGCAGTGGCACAAGAGTTTGGTTTTCACAAGATAGAGCACTCTGCAGTCCCAGTTCGGACGCTGGCCTGCCCAGCAATTGGGCGGAGGACTGTTGCAGAAGGTTTTCGCCGGCCGAGTTCACGAGACGCAGCTTATCTCCTGGATCGAACGCGAAAATGGGTATATCGACTTCTTCCACTACGCGTTGCAGCAAGGCTGCCGCCTCAACCGCGCCGGTATGGTGCTGGGCGAGCAGATCCGCCAGCGTGTTGATTTCGAGCGAGAGCTCGCCCAGAGCGTCGTCGGGAACCGCCAATCGAGCTCGAAACGAGTAATCCTCCTCGCGCAAAGCGCCAACAACATTGGCGAGGGTTTGCAAAGGGCGAATGATATGGTCGTGTAGAGCGGCGCCAAACAACAAGCCCAAGAGCAACTCGGCGCCGAGCAACATCAGCTTCGATCCCAATGCCCAGGGCTGCAGCCAAATCAGAACGGCACTGACGAGAAGCGAAGGAGCAACCAGCAAAACGGAAAAACGGTTTACACGGCGCTCGAAGGGTGTTCGCCGCGGTTTCCGTGGGTTGCGTTGGGATGAATCCCTTACGCCTGGGCTAGAGCCCATACTTTTCCATCCGCCGGTACAGGGCGCCGCGGCTCAGGCCAAGCGCTTCCGCGGCCTGGCTCACGTTGCCTTGAAAGCGCTGCAGCGCCTTGCGAATCAGAATAGTTTCCACCGATTCAAGACTCAACTCTTCTAAATTCTGCGTTTGTGGGCGGGGCACGCCCAGGCCGAGGTCGGCGGGCTGAATCTGACCGGTTCGGCACATCAGGACGGCACGCTCCAACGTGTGCTCCAATTCCCGGACGTTGCCCGGCCAGGAGTATTGCATTAGAAGCTGCAGCGCGGAAGGATCCAAAGCTTCAACCTGCCGGCGATAGCGCGAAGCGTAGCTCGCGAGAAAATGGGCCGCGAGAGCGGGAATGTCTTCCCTGCGCGCCCGCAATGGGGGCAGGTGGATCTCGACTGTATTCAGCCGGAATAGGAGATCCTCGCGAAATTGACCGGCCTGGCACGCAGCTTGAAGATCGCTGTTGGTGGCCGAGATCACCCGCACGTCGACGCGCTTGCTGCGAGAAGATCCGACGCGCTCGATTTCTCCCGATTCGATCACCCGTAGAAGCTTCGCCTGCTGTCGCACGGGGACATTGCCGATTTCATCAAGAAAAATGGTTCCCCCCTCAGCCAACTCGAAGCGGCCGATGCGGTCAGTGCGCGCGTCTGTGAAGGCGCCTTTTACGTGGCCGAACAATTCGCTTTCAAAGACTCCCTCGGCTAAGCCACCGGTATTCACCGCAACCAAAGGATGCGAGGCCCTCAGGGAAAGGGCATGAATGGTTCGAGCGACGACCTCCTTGCCCGTACCATGTTCTCCTGTAATCAAGACATTGGCGTCGGATGGAGCAATGCGCGTAATGCTTTCCAACACCGGAGCCATTGACGGCGCGATGGCGATGAACTCGGGGCGTCCCTGGGCACTGAGCAGACGGTTTTCCGCAGTCAATCGTTCCGCTTGTTGCAAAGCGCGATGGAGTTCGACTTGCGTGCGCAAAATCGAGAGCAAACGTTCATTCTCCCAGGGCTTCTGAATAAAATCGCGGGCGCCGCGGCGCATGGCCTCGACTGCAAGCTCCACATTGCCCCAAGCCGTCATCACGATCACGGGAAGAGTGGCATCGAGCATCACCGTTTCAGAAAGCAGGTCCAGGCCCTCTTGGCCGGAGGTGGTGTCGCGCGCGTAATTTAGATCGATCAGCACGGTATCGTACGCGGCGCTGACTAAGGCTTCTCGTGCAAGCTCAGGCGAGCGTACCACGTCGACTTTGTAACCTTGTGGCTTCAGCAGCAGTTCGATTGCTTCGAGAATGTCCTGCTGGTCGTCGGCGGCCAAAATCCGCGGAAGAGTATTTTTCGTCACGCCTGCAGAGGCGCTGGCTTCACGCGGCTTGGCCGAGGTGGGCATGAGTTTACGGGGCAGGATGGTGAACTGTGCCGTTTATCGCGTCCTGAAGTACGATTCCATTATGTTCTAAAGTGCTGCCGGTGGCGCGGTCAAGCTCGACTTTTGCCTTTTCGTAAACCGTCATGGCCGTGACCAGATCGAGTTCCGCGAGAGCGAGATCGCGCTGGGCGGTCATGGTCTGGTAGGTTGAACCAGCACCGAGCGTTTGCTCTTTCTGCATGATTTCGAAAGTGTGTTGCGCCAAGTCTCGAGCTTTGCGGGCCGCATCGACTCTGGCAACGTTCTGTTCGAGCGCATATTGCGCATTCCGAACCTCGATGCGGACCAGTTTTTTCAGTTGCTCCATTTGCAACTCCGTCTGCCGGTACTCGAGTTCGGAGCGGTACTGGTCAGCCTTGGCGACCCGATTCCGGATCGGGATGTTGAGGTTCAGACCCACATAATAATCGGGAGAAGAATTATTGAATGTGTTTTGTAAAGCTCCGCCGAAATCAGTCGGCAACGTGGAGGTGTTCGGGCCGAGGCTGGCGCTGTAGATCGGATTTAGCTCGCCCGCCAGAGCCGAGCCTCCATAGAAAGCCATCAGCGAAAGCGCGGGCAATAAAGCATTCCGCGCCGACCGACGGCTCAATTGCGAGTTCAACAGATTCACGTCAGACTCCGCCAGTTCCGGACGGTTATGCAACGCTTCAGAAATCAGGTCCTGAAGCGGCTGGCTCGCTTCGGCTTGGACTGTCTCCATTCGATCCGTCGGCACAACCGGCATGGCCTCAAGAACTGGATCGTCCAGACTTTTCGTGATGGCGTTTTTCATGAGCGTCTCTTGGAACTGGAGATTGGTGCGGGCAACGGTTAGGTCCTGGTCCCGTTTCGACACTTCGGCCTCGGCGCGCATTACATCCATCGCAGGAATGCTCTGCAGTTGCAGTTGCTTCTTAGCGTTCTCGAAAGTCTGCTGGGCGAATACCAAGGATTGATCGTCTACGCGAGTTTGCTCATAAGCGCTAACCAGGTCCCAATATATGTTCTCGATCTGGGTTACGGTGGCGATCACCTGGTCTTTGAAAGCAATGTCCGAGATCTTCTTATTGTTCCTGGCGATTCTCAAATAGCGGAGGTTTGGTCCAAACCCGAATCCTGCAAGCAGTTGCTGTTGAAAAGAGAAGCGAAACCATGAGGTCAGCGCAGGAGACAGATTATAGAACGGGCTATTGGTCGTCTGACGAGAGTTGTCGAACGAAACGGAAATGCTGGTTCCGGTGGGAAAAGCCTGCGAGTAATTGATGTTGACTTGTCCTGTGTTCACCTGCAGGGACGGCACTCCGTAAATCTGATTATTGAGCACCGGCGAGGTTTGGTGCTCTTCCCCGGCATTGACGCTAATAGATGGGTCGTACGAAGACACTAGTGT
>JBARJF010000023.1:0-11074 GCA_049800135.1 Candidatus Sulfotelmatobacter sp. | reverse complement strand
TTGTCGGTTTAGATGGCATCGCAGGCGCGGGCAAGACAACGACTCTGTCCGTGATCCGCGAAGGCGCGGAGGCCGAGGGTTACAGGGTGGAAGGTTTCGCGCCAACGTCCCGCGCGGCGCAGAAGCTCGGGGAAGCAGGCATGGAGACATCCACACTACAAAAGCATCTGGCACGAGGACAGCAGCCCGACTCCGGCGAGAAACGGCTCTATGTACTCGACGAATCCTCTCTGGCATCGACCAGGCAGGTGCATGAGTTTGTGAATCGGCTCCATCCGAATGACCGTGTGTTGCTCGTCGGCGACCGGCGGCAACATGAGGCGGTTGAGGCCGGGAGGCCCTTCGCGCAGCTCCAGGACGCCGGTATGAAAACCGTGAGGCTCGAAGAGATTGTGCGCCAGAAAGACCCGGAACTGAAACAGGTGGTCGAGCAATTGGCGCGAGGCGAAGTGCGCGAGGCGATACAGAATCTTGACCGGCAGGGCCGAGTCCATGAAATTCAAGGCCATGACGAGCGCATCGCCGCTATTGCGAAGGACTACGCAAAATCGCCGGAGAACACGCTCGTGATTTCTCCCGATAATCGCTCTCGCATCGAGATCAACGGGCGCGTCCATGCGGAATTGCAGCGGAGTGGCCTCGTCAACAACGAGGAGCATCGCATCATGACGCTGGTGCCGCGCCAAGATCTCACCGGCGCGGACCGCACATGGGCCGAGCGCTATGAGGTGGGCGATGTGCTGCGTTACTCGCGCGCATCGAAGGAGACCGGCATCGGGAAGGGCGCATACGCACAGGTGAAGAGCATCGACGCGCCGAACAACCGGCTGACGGTCGAGCTGCAGGACGGCACGGAATGCACTTACGATCCACGCCGACAGCAGGGCGTCTCTGTCTTCCACGAGGATATGCGGAGTTTTTCAGTAGGCGACCGCATTCAGTTCACCGCGCCGGCCAACAACCTCAGCGTTGCGAACCGCGAGTTGGGGACCATCGAGAGCATCGAGGAAAACGGGCGGCTGCGCTTGAAGATGGACGGTGGCCGCACGATCGAACTCGACCCGCTCAAGCATCCGCATCTCGACCACGGCTATGCAATGACCAGCCACTCCAGCCAAGGACAGACTGCCGACCGTGTCTTGATCCACGTGGACACCGAGTTAGGCGCTAAGGATCTGCTGAACAGCCGCATGGCTTACGTGTCCATTTCGCGTGGAGCGTTCGACGCGCAACTATTTACCAATGACCGTGAGAAGCTGCCCACGGCCCTCGGACACGATCTTTCAAGGCAGAGCGCGCATGTACCAGAAATCACCCGCGCGGAAACGATGGCGCCGCAGCAAGAAATCTCCAAACAACCACAGCCGGAGCACAACATAGGTCTCGGAATCGGTTTCTAGAGAGACTGCCTGCCCCGGATAATGGCAGCGTAGCGCGGGCGCAAACTCTGTCAAGGCCGACCTGTAGGTCGCCGCTACGCGGGCACGCGCCTTGACAGAGTTTGCTCGACCCGCGCCAAAATCTCCCCGCCATTCCGGGCTAGGCAGCATTTACATCCAACCAATCATCGCCAAGCGGCTCGGAGGCTCTGTCTTGTTCGGCTTTCCACGGTAACGTTGCGGTGTGGTTGAGCGGGATCGCACGGACCCGGAACTTGTTCTTGCCGACGCGGACGTATAGCGTCTTCGTCTGGAGGTCGATGTCTTGCAGCCGCAGGTTCCTGATCTCGCAGCCGCCAGCCGTGGTGTTGGCTGCGACCAGCGATACCCAGAACGCCACGCTCCACTCCGGGCGCGTGCTGGCCACGGAGAACAGATTGAGTTCCTGCTCCGGCGTGAGCGCTCTGCCGATGTCCTTCGGCTCCGGTAGCGGCTTGTAATCCTCGCCGACGAGGTGCCAGAGCTTGAATTGCTTCAGCATACGGCGCAGGACTCCGACCTCGATGTTGACGGTTCGGTTCCCAGCACCTTCCGCCTTGCGCCGTGCGACATAGCCAGCCAGTGCGTCGCAGTCCAGCTTGGCTAACATCGCGGCGGCGTAATGCCGCGACAGGTGCTTGACCGCGCCTTGCTCCAATTCCAGCGTGCGGGGTGCGACCAGCGGAGTCCTATCCACTTTCCCGCCAGTGCAGCCTGCGCTGCTTCAGCCGAATCGAGTTCGATTTGAGGACTTCAGCATCGAGCTTTCGGGTCGAAAACGACACGATCTAGTTTTGGCGAACCACAGGTTGATGGATGTCTAGTAAAGCTGGCGAAAGTCGTCCACAGGAAATACGAGATCACGTCCCGCTACACGAATAGAGAACCTGCTGTGGTCGCCTCCTGCCAGTGTTCCATCATCGCCTACCCCACGCCCCGCTACATCTCTCACCACAGGGAACCAGATGTCACCTGCTTGAGCGGGCTGTATCGTAACCACAGAACGTTCGTAGAAATCCGTTGCATCGCTCTTGTTGTGCCACTTGAATGAATTTCTTAACTGTTTGTCGTTCAACAAAGACCATGACGTTTGGAACGTAGAGCCGTGAAGCACCAGCGGGCTGTCGGTGTTGTTGGTGACTGTGAAGACCACCGTGACTATCTGGTCGACGGTACTCCAATGTGTGACAAGTGCGGGAGTGTTGTTATTAAAACGCACGGATAACAGCACCTTGTTGCTGGGGTCTCGCAAGGATAATTCCCGCACACGCTTGCCCGTTATCGGCTCGATGCTCCAGCCTGACCACCATCCATCGCCATTCCCCCCGCCATTGGGCGACCAGACTACCGCACTCTTTGTTTCAGGATTGTTTTCTGGGTTGCTGCGTTTCTGCGGCTCGTAGTCTCGTGTTGTGCAGACGGGATGACCGCAGGGGCGATTTTTCGGACCATAGTATCCACGTTCGCCCGCTTCATCTTCTTTGTAGAACTGTTCGGCAAGGTCGGACTTGTCGAGGTATGCCTTGGCGAACGTGGGTTGAATCAGTAGCATGATGATGAGTTCGTTGAATTGTGGGTCGTTAGCATGTTCTTGCAGCATCTTCTCTTTGTAACCGTTCCAAACCTTGTCATAATTCTCTTCGAGTCCGTATCGCGCGAGGAAGTATATCCGCCGCTCTGTCACGTCTTTGTAAAGCAGTACCGACAATGATAAGAAGCTTCCGTTGTGACCGTCGAGGCTAAGACCTTGCTCGTTGGTTTGATAGACATTGCTGCACATAAACATTTCTTCCGCCTCGACCTCAATGACGTGTGCTGTTCCCTTATAGCCACCGAAGACATTGAACTTGCTCCGATCTTCCGTCTGATAGCTCCAGACACCGTAATCGGCTTTGCAGCGTTCACGAGTTGGAGAACCGCCCGTCGTTGGCTCCGTCGTAACAGGCTCCGCTTCATCCGGAAGAGAGTGGACTTGTGAAGCTCTGGACACCAGCATGGGTTTCACATCGTTAATTGGGATCGCAAAGTTCAGGTTCTCTCCGCCTACAAGAGCCGCAGTCGTGATGCCGACAACTTCTCCTGCCAAATTGAACAGTGGGCCACCGCTGCTGCCATGAGAGATTGGCGTTGTGATCTGTAAGAGCTTGCGGCCCTCGTCGCTTCGGATTCCGCTGACAATACCGTTTGATATCGTCGATTCGAGCGAAAGCGGACTGCCTATCGCAACAACTTCCTCTCCTACTTGGAGCCGATCAGAATCTCCCAGAGCTAGAGTCCGGAAGTCATTTCCGTGCGCTTTGATGATAGCCACGTCGCGGTCCTTATCAGATGCAAGCACCCCATCGACCAAAAAGAAACTGCCGTTAGGCAGTTTAACGATTGCAGACGTGCCGTTCTTGATGACGTGGTAGTTGGTCACAACGCGGCCATCTTTGCTTACGAGGAAGCCGCTGCCTTGGGCGATAGGATGGCCATCCTTGTCCGACATGACAATGGAAACAACCGACCCATTCGCCTTTCGGGATATCGCCGGGATATCCAGATGGAGTCCTTTGTTCGTGCTTGGCACGTTCTGTGCTGAAATCGCCGCCAGCAGCAACGGCACGGCTGCCATGTACCTCAACATGAGGGCTTCCCCCTTCGGGAGCAAACTTGCGTTCTCCCCTCGCTGAATTTCATCACCGAATCGGGAACCGCTCTAATTACGGAAGTCATCCTCTGCTCCCTCGCGGCCTGACTTTCTATGCGTGTCGAATCGAGTCCTCGCGACGCTGGCGATGACCTTGGTAATTAGTGGCGACGCTCGCTTTCGTGGTGGAATTGCAGTGTGCGTCTTGCCGGATCGGGGAAAGAAGTTATGAAACAACTGATTGGTTTGCTCTTGCTGATGCTCGCTGTTCAGCCGATGCTTGCCAAGGACAAAGTGTCGCCGGACTGTGAGAAAAACATTTCATTCGCTGTTGCTCAGAACGGGCAGATCGTTTCGCGCGTTCCTGCTTTTGCGGATAAGTGGATTTCGAAGAACCAGAAGAAGTATCCGGGACTGTGTTTCTCGCAGGTGCCCAACTCACAAGTGGCGAACTATCTGTTGGTATTCTCAACCTCGCAGTCGGCCTTCAATGGAATTTATCCAACCGTAAGAACCAGCACCAGCACGAACACGAGCACGACGCCCGTGTCGGGCAGTGGAACTGTCACGGACAACTATGGCGGCATGTGGAATTACACCTATGACGGGACGGTCACGGCGACAACAACGACCACGACCACAACCCACGAGAACTTGCCATACACAGACACCTCAAACACCTTGTATCTGGGCAGTTACGACCAGCACGGAAGAATGATCTCGGAGCGTTGGCGCACGATTACAACTCGGCAAGGTGGCGACGGCGCGAATACGCTTGGCTACAACCTCGGTGCCGCCCTCGGAGCGATTCACATGAAGCAGCACCTTCTAAAGAACGTGGTCGAGGACGTCACCAAGGGGCCGAAATAAGGTCACAATCGGGAGATTTGCACCGCGACTTTGCGGCACTAGGACGGGATACCATGAAGCGCTTCGCGATCTTACTTTTGTTCATGACCGTTGCGACCCTGACCGCGTTTGGGCGAGAGCCTACGCCCGCTGACCCGAGCGACGGCACAGGGATCGGGATTCAGAGGGCCTGTTCAACTGCCTTGGACCTGAATTATCTCCATCCTCGCAAAGTCAAAACACATCGGGAAGCCTTTGATTTGGGTTACTGTCTTGGTCTAGTCAAAGGTGTGTATGAAAACCTGAACGGAGAAGTAGACTTCTGTCCTCCGGACGGCGTTTCTGTTCGCAAGGTCACGGAACTCACAGTGAGTTTTGTGCAAACGCATCCTGACCTTAAAGACAAGGACTCGGCAGACATCGTGCGATGGGCCTTGACTGATGGATTTCCTTGCCATCCGGGAGACGCGAAGAGCGATACTCACGCAAGCACAGAAAAACGCTAGCGGCTCGGCGCTTGCGACGGTGAGGAGTCGAGGAGCATCGGATGTTCGAGATAGGCGATACGGTACGCGTTATCTGTACTGGGAGACGGTTAGCACTTGCCCTGATCGTGGGAATCGCCACCCTAACTGCGGGTCAGGGGATTGACTACTCCGAGCACGGAACGATGACGGTAGACGTATCCAAGGCCGACAACTCACTGCGTTACGTTTTGTTTCATGAACCGACGGACCCGCAGATTTCCTATACTGCGATCTGTCAGAGAACGCACGCGGATTGCCGCAAACTCGATGCGGGCAAGGACTACGACTTTCAGATACTCCCGCCCACCGATCCAAATGCATACAAGGACAGCAGCCGTCAGCGCTCCGTGAAGTTCAGCGTCCGCATCAACGGGACGGACAGGGGAGCGGAGATCAGCACGGTTTACGCGGTTCTAGACCTGGCGAAAAAATGACCCGCTGAGAATGGCGAGTCACCGACGAACAATTGAGGAGCCGTAACAAATGACTATTCTGGTCGTGCAAGTTTTGCTTGTTCTTGTGGCGATCAATGTTGCTCGCACCAGACGCCACAAGACACCATGGGCGTTACAGCAATTGCGATGGAGACTGTGGCTTTCGATGGTCGGAATAGTAGTCGGCTTGGTGCTGCCTATGTTGGAGCCGGCGCAGCCTGGTTCTCCGTTGGCAATCTTCAGTATCGCGCTGACCCTCTACAGCGTTTACGTTTTGTCGAAAGCTTTGTATCGCAAAACCGACTTGAAAAAGTCCGCAGAGGTGCCAGTGCTGCCAGTGGCTAGCTCGTCCGACTGACGAACAGAACCGGCCACGGGTGCCACGGGACAACGGTCTGTCTTAAGATTGGTTCTCGCGGTTACTGCTGCCGATATTTGGCGGCAGCTTGGTAGAGCGGCATTTTCGTGGGCGTATAATTCGCAGCTGAGGGGGAGAAAGGATCGACCAAATGTCAGTTTTTCACTCTGTTAACGAGACGAAAAAACCGCCCGACAAACGCGTATATCACAACAATAGCGACTGCCCTCCGGGATGTGATATCCCCACAAACGAACGCGTATACACAACAGCGGGGTATCGGCTCTGCCTAATCTGCAAGAGGCTGAATAAGGGATAAAGACCGTACAATAGGTCGCTAGTGACGTTGGGCTTCCTTCAATGGAGGTTGCGATGGACGACAAGGCTAACTACAAAGAACAGATTCACACTCTCGCCATACTCGCTATGAATCTTGTTCTGGAAAATGACTACTACAAGCGGAAACTTGGAGAGATCGCCGGTTTTCGTGAATTGCCTGAGACGGTGAAGAAGCTCAGGGAGTTGCAGGCACCATTGGATGGCCTGAAGAAATCAACGAATGACCAGGATGCCGCCACTGCGCTTCGGGCTTTCCTTTCTGCATTGGCCCAATTTCATCACTGAGCTTCAACGCACATTTCAGACACTACGCGCGGGCCCTTAAGGGTCGGTGCGAAGTGGATCCGGGGAGCAAAGCAAGCGCGGGCACGGCGCGGCGAATGAATCATTCGGAAAGGCGGTGCTGCAGGAAGGCAGGAATGTCGCGCGATCCCTGGGTCACGGCCACAATCTCAATGGGCCGTGATGTGGCGCGATAGATGATGAGGTAGGAGCCCACCGGCCAGAACAGAACCGGGTAAGCTGTTAGGTCCTCGCGCTTATGGCCTATGCCCGGCGTGTTGCCAATGGCGTCAAACGCATCGAACAGCTTGCCTATCCAGCGGTCTGCGGCGTCAACGTTATCGGCCGCGATATAGTCCCAAATGCTATCTAGGTCGCGGTCGGCATCCTCGCTCAGTATGTAATGCGTCATGCCTTGGTTTTCCGGTGCTGCTCGGATTTACGCTTGAGTCGGGCGCGGGCGTCCGCCGGGGAGACATGCTGGCCACGGTCAAGCGTCTCCAGACGGCAGCCAAGTTCCTGGTTGAACCCCGCAAGCTGGACCGAGCGTGCCTGGTCATGCTCTTCAAGCAGCCGGAGCGCTTCCCTGACCACTTCGCTTGCGGAGTTGTAGCGGCCCGAGTCCACTTTTGCGCTCACGAATTTCTCAAGCTCGGTAGTAAGAGAGACGTTCATGGGTTTTGCTCCTTATTTCCTCACTCTAGCGCCGATATCAAAGATTGTCAATGTTTGGTATCGCAGAGTACTCGGAGACCCCACTCTTCCACCGCCGATTTCTGAAACCCTCTGAAACCCGCCTATTGGTTTTTCATGCACTTACAATGCCTTAGATCGCTACCTGTGCGCTGTAAGTCCTTCGTTTTACGTTTGCAGGCGGGTTCGAATCCCACTCTTTCCTTAAATGCTCCCACTTTCGGAGCAAGGGCGAGTATCATTTCGGACCTAATCGGCGGTACGCATTACGGTACGTAAGCGTTCCGGCTTCTGCAGACTAGCAAGGACTTAGGGTGCCGCCCGCCTCCTGCAAGTCGTTGTATTTCCTTATGGTGGTTGTTCTTTCACGGCGGTAACACGGGTTCAAATCCCGTCGGGGACGCCAACCGCACTTTTGGGATGCGTCAGCGCTCTTAGTTGTTGAAATAACGTGGGGTTAGGAGTGTTCAAAAATTTCTGCTTTTGGTGATACGCCAAACCGTCTCGGAAAAGAAAATTTTGAACACGAAACCTTTGTTCAGCGTTGGCTCGTTGCCACGCCGCTGATATATCCACCAGCATCAGCTTCGAGAAGCGAAGGAAAGCCTCCAGCGTTCCAGGCTGGGAGCGCAAGGTGTTTATTTGTTGGGTGATGCGTTCAATCTCATCGTCGAAGTCCGCGTTGGCTTGGGCGTAATCAGCCTGGCAGACTTCTCCCCGGAGCCTGGCCCGTAGAAGTTCTGCCTTGAGTGTCTTCTGCTCTTCTAGCTGAGAGGTGAGTTGTTTGGTAGTTCTGCTTGAATCGCCCTGCCTCCGTGCCCAGACCTCGGCTGCAATCGCAGGGAACTGGGAAACCGTAGCGGCGTCCGGTCGCAAAGTTCCGAGATATTCCACGAATTCCGATTCGAGCACAGGCTTCGATATTCTTACGGCTCGGCAATCGGCGTTGCGACACCAATAGTTCGGGTAGTGCTTCAGCTTACCCTTGTTCATTCCGCCAGTAAGCGGGGTTCCACAGATGCCACACTTCACAAAGTGCTTCAACGGGAACGCTGGGTTTTGTTTCCGCTTGGGCGCGCTCGACAGCTTGCGACCGGACAGCACTCGCTGCACCGCGTCGAATAATTCCTGATTCACAATGGGAGAGTGCAAGCCTTTTACCGGCGCAGGCACACTCGACGAGTAAACCCAGCCCGCATAGATGGGCTTTCTCAGCACAGCGTCGAACGTTTGGGCCGTTAGCTTCTGCCCGCGCTTGGTTTTCAATCCTTTGTCGGTGACGATTTTCAAAACCTGAATCTTGGTGTAATGGCCGGTCGCATACAACTGGAAGGCCTCGCGCACCAGTGGGGCGGACGACGGGTCAGGCTTGATGTTTGCACCGCTGCCAAGCCTCAGATCGTTGACATAACCAAGCGGCGCAGCCCACGGCCAACGGCCCGCACGGACACTGGCAGCCGAGCGATCTTTCATTTTCTCCGACAACGCGTCCGAGAAGTATTGATTGAAGACGCCATGAACGCCCGCCGCCATGCGGCCTGCCGCTGTGTTGTCAACGTTTGGTTCGGCAACAGAAAGCAGAGTTATGCCGTTCTCTCTGAGTTCAGCGATTGCCGCGCCTTGGTCGGCGACGTTGCGAGCAAAACGGCTCAACGACTCCACGATGACATACCCAATTCGTTTACGGTGTGCCTTGCAGTAGGAAAGCAGCCGAACAAAGGACGGTCTGTCCGCAGTTCGGCCCGACTCTCCCGGTCCGAGAATAACTTCAGTGACGGCAATACCCCGCTGGGCCGCCAGTCTGCGGCAGCCGTCCTCCTGATTCTTGAGGTTCAACGGGTCCGCCTGTTCCGGCGTGCTGACACGCAAATACATCACGGCTTCTGAACCATGGCCGTTATTTTGTTGGCTATTCATGAGTGTAGATATTAGGCCGCCTTGGGCGCGTCGGCAATGGCATGTTCGTGCTCGTTTGGTAATGCTTCAAAAATGGATGCGAAGATCTCTGCTAATTCGTACATCTGCTCGGTGCGCTGCCCTGCGGAGGTTGTCGTGGTTTTTGGTGCAGTTAGGGTTGCGATTTCCGTCGTGGCGCGAGGAAAAACAGTCGTATCCTTCGCTTCGTATACGTCGCTCGATTTGGACGTGATCGACATAAACTCGGAGACGTCAAAGAACTCTAGGCTGACTCGTTACGCGTGCTTTCTCCTTTAGCGACGGATCGCTCGGCAACGCCGGGGCATTCTTCCATCGGAACGACGCCCCGGCAATTGCTTTCCGGGCAGCGGTAGCCTGACACTTTGCTGTTGAACCAATTCCTTCCCAGCAATTCGGGACTGGCCCAAAACGACTTTCCGCACTCAGGGCACTTCAGCCGATAGCGTTGTTCCAATTGACCGATTCGGGTCAACACGTCGGTTTTCAATCCTTGCTCTACCAATTTTCCGAAGGCCTCGATTCCAGCCCGCTCGCGAATGAACATCTGCACACCGCAGGACGAACAGATGACGTAGGGCTTGTTTCGCTTGCTCATTCGGACATCGAGCGGCTTGAGGCAGACCGGACAGGGAAACCATTGTGTATCTTGGGCAAACATGGCAGTATCTCCACATAAATGGTGCCATGGTCTATCCGATAACGCAACCCATAAACACACGTAAACCACTGTAATACATTGATATATAGAGAATAGAATCTCCGGCTTCAATATAAATAATGGAACTATTGCACTATTAACGTATAATTAAGACTCTAGGAAGAGGGAAATCCCGGTAATGGCAAGGGGGAGGAAAAACTTGCATGGCTCAAAAGAAAAAATCTCAGGAGCTGAAGAAAGAGCGAGGACGAGGCAGACCCCGTAACATAGATCGTTCCATCCTGCTGGGACAAGCCGACCACTATCGCGTGGTGTTGCTCCAGTTCTGGCCGAAACTCGGTCCGCGACTCTTAGCCGCGGAGTCTCCCGAAGAGATCGTCAGAGCCGTTCGGGAAGACGCGCCGGGCATCACGGGGAGTCTTGCGCCGTTCTCGGAGCTGGTCCTGAGGATCGTGCGTGACCCAAAATTTCCACGTGCGAGGTGCAAATCGCAGATTCACTTCTTGTCTGATTCTCTCGGAGGGCAGGGCCTGGTGACGCCCCGCCGCTCCCGAGAAATCTGTGCGCAGGAGAGAACCAAAGTCAGGCATGTCATTGTTCGCCGGGAATACTACATCGAGTGCTCATGCGGATATCAAGGGCCAGCCCTCGACAAAGCTTGCCGAAACTGTGGTACTGGAGAGCTATCCTGGGATTTGCGTGTGAAGGAAAACGACTGACTCAAGGCGAATCCTTTGGTCCGTGGTCATGCCACACGGCTCTAACGTTACGTACATATGTAACGTTAGAGCAGCCGGGCCCGGTACGTTTTTGAGTCGAGAACCTCAGTGATCACTTCAAAAGCGGCCAACAGTTATCACTTCAAAACCGGCCAACCGGATTGGCCGTCCGGGACTGAGAATGTTCTACCCTGCCGCCTCCTGTGGTGGCAAGTCGGTTTTGGTGCGCC
>JBARJF010000022.1:0-54845 GCA_049800135.1 Candidatus Sulfotelmatobacter sp. | reverse complement strand
CGCCCCAAAACCGAACACGCCGGAGGCGGCGGCCGCGACCGCGGAGGCCGCGGCGGAGATCGTGGCGGCGGCGGGGGCGGCGGACGAGGCCGTTGGTAAGACAAAGCCGTCAGTAAGATGAGGCCGTTGGTAAGATGAGGCCGTCGGTAACAGGCTCATAAGCTGGGCCGCCGCAACCACCTTCACGGCTGCGGGGCGGCGTTCCGCCGCCCGCACCGGGACGCTGCCCGCAAACCGCCCCGCGCCAAGGCGCGGGGCTTGGGCGTACATGCGGAGTGCTGCCTTCACGCGTCGTCCTTCCCGGTTCGCAAAGTTAGTGTCCTGATAGTTGATCTTTTCCAACAGCAGACTACTAGAACACTACCTTCGCAAAGTCCGCATTGAAGCTTTCCAATCCTCCCATGTAAACTAAAACCACCACCGGTCCGCGCCCGTAGCTCAGATGGATAGAGCGATTGCCTCCGGAGCAATAGGTCGGGAGTTCGAATCTCTCCGGGCGCACCATTTTTCAATTACTTACAGGGACTGCCCGATTCTCCCGTGTTCAGAAAGTGTTCAATTGCGCAGCTCATTGGATGACTCCCGTCACAGGACCGGCGATTCTCTCGTACATGGCGTCCGCCATTGAATAGACGGAATCGGGGATCTCTTTGACGTAGCACTCCAGCGTGGTATCCGGTCGGCTGTGTCGCAATTGCTTCTGTACGTCCTTCAGTGTGCCCTTGTGCTCCCCATAAGCACGGGTAGCATAGGCGTTTGGTGAGTTCCACGATATGATTCGTAAAATCAGGACAAAACTCAAATGCGGCTCAAGTCTCTCCATGTAAGGAACTTTCGTGCGCTGGAGGAAATAGATGTTGATTTTGAAAGTTCTGTCAGCGTCATCGTGGGACCCAACGCAATTGGTAAGACCACGCTTCTGGAAGCTATTCGATTAGTAAAGGCTTTCGTCGCACCGCGAACGGCAACCGAGACAAACCAAGCCCTGCTCGCTATTGGAGCTGTCGCTAACTATAACCCGCAGAGGTTGATTCTTGAAGCTATCGCACGCGATCCAAGCCGACGGGTTGATATTCGTTGTCACTATCAGCTTTCGTCTGAGGAACTAAAGGTGCTAGAGCTGGCTGTGCCCCGAATTGCAACAGACGTTGTTTTAAAATCGACCGGACAAAATGTTCAAAATCAAAGCTTCAGTATTGCTTTTCTATCTTCCACCCCAGGCAAGGCGCTTTTCAACAAAGCCGAGGAGGATATTCGAAAGAGACTGGATGACATTCGTTCAGGCAAGCAGGAATGTCTCCTCGATTTGAGCCTTGATCCAGTCTCGGGGCGAGCCAACAGCGCAGATCCACTTGGCGGCATATTCTTCGCATTTCTGGACAGTCAAAACAACCCCAACGAAACGCTATTCAGCTACTTTCCGGCCGACCGCGCATTACCCTCTGGTGAGCAGCCAGTGCAACTCGGAGGCGCAGACGCCGCGCAGCAAATCGAGTCTCACGCTGCTCAGCCTCAACTGAAATATGCTCGTTTGAAAAATACAATTTATAGTGCAATGCTGACCAGTGAGCTTGAAAGGCAAGAAATCAAGAAAGAGTTTGCGCGGATCTTTGGTGGCATTCTGAAAGGGCGACAGCTAGTTGAGGTCGGCATAAACAAATATGGACTGCTCTCTATCATGGTGCAAGATACGGAGACGAACAGAATTTTTAGCATTGATGGCATGAGCAGCGGTGAAAAAGGTTTGCTTCTTACATTTTTGCTGATTGGCAGATCGGTAGTAGATGGCGGGATCATTCTTTTTGATGAGCCGGAGCTGCACCTTAATCCCGCGGTGTGCAAAGACCTGCTGGCTTTTCTGGTCGATAATTATGTGCTGCGAAAGAACCTTCAAGCGATTATTTGTTCGCATTCCCCCGAAGTCCTCGCAGGGGCATTCGACAAGGATGAGTGTTCCCTCTATCATCTCGTTTCCGAAAAAGTGTTGAGCAAAGTGCGCTACAAGGATGAACAGGAAATCTCAGACGCGCTGCGTAGGTTAGGAACCTCTGAGAGCGAAGGCTTGCTCTATAAGGCTACACTTTTCGTCGAAGGGGAAGATGACGTAATCCTTCTTGAGGTAGGTTTTGGCGATATTCTACGTCGTTATAAAGTCAAGGATCTCGGCGGTCGCCGCGAGGTGGAGAAACAGATCATACAGCTTCAAGCTGCGGAACGCAGCGGCACTAAGCTATCATCTCGCTACTTCATTTTTGATCTGGACGAGATACCGACAGGTCTGAAGGATTCTGAGGCTGTGAAGGTGCTGCAATGGGACCGGCGCAATCTGGAAAACTACTTAATTGATATCGACGTATTGACCGATTTGCTGAAGGACCCAGATATTGTAAGGACTCCCTTGGCAAATCAAGGGGAGGTGAGCAAGCTGCTTAGAGAATTGGCGATGTCCCAAATTAGCGAGTTCACAGCTCGACAAGTCTACGCAACCTATCAATTCGACGACCCGGGCCTCCGAGCAAGTGACTTGCGAGGAAAGGCGTCGGGGGAGATTGCTGATGTATTGTTTGCACGTATTAGCTCGGTTCAGAAGCAAGTGTGCTCGTTGGTGGAGTCTACTTGGAAGGAGAAATTCCTGGGATCGTGCGAGGTCCTCCGTCCGGATACCACCGCTATCTGGGAGGCAAGGTGGATTGAGGTTTGTGACGGAAAGCGTCTGTTTGCGGAACTGTTTCAGCGTATACAGTTTAAGATTTCACTCCCCCGGTTCAAGAGACGGATTATGTTGGAAATGAGAAGTCGGCGAACGGCAAATTGGCGATCGATTGAGAGTCTACTGAAGAGACTCGTCGAGACGTGAGCTGGCGATTCGCCGTTTGGGTACAGAGCCGTTTCGGGAATCCGATTGAAGCTAGCCCCCCAAAGCCGCCCGCGCACGTTCTCGGTTCCGGTATTTGCCTTCGCCCATAAAACCTTTCCGCCTGCCCCGTTTTTCGATCAACCTACCATGCCTGTGCTACCTTGCTGTTTTCGCCGTCGCCATTCCGTAACCCGCGACACGGTTCCCTGTTTTCGCCAACCGCGTGGCCGTCCAAGTTGTTTTCCTTCCGCTCTCGCACGCTCCAGCCCCGCGCGTGTCCGTTCACTCAGTCGAACGCGCTCTTGCTTCGCAACCACAGCAAGAATCGAAATGACGGCATCACGGAACATGCCGGTTGAATCCAAATATTGCTCAGTGAGCGACCGCCACTGAACCCCATACCTCGTGAGCCGGTTCAGATGTTGTAGGGTTTCGAGCGCACCTTCGCGGCTCAGACGATCCAATGACCAGAACAACAGCACGTCAAACTTTCGCTTGCTCGCATCCGCGAACATGCGTTGAAACTCCGTCCGGTCGGAATGCCTGCCCGTGATTTGATCGACGTAGACCAAAACCACATTCCAATCCACAGTGCGGGCAAATTCGTGCAATTGGCGAAGTTGGTTTTCAGCTTCCTGCTTGCTGGTGGATACGCGGGAGTAAATTCCGCAGCGGATTGTTTGTTTCATTAGACGTTCTCCGTTTCCGTGAGCTAAATCACTGTGTTTCCAATGCCCCCTTAGCACCAAATCACGTTACATTAAACGGACGTTTACCGCAACATATATTTTGAATGATTCAATCAAATTGAATAATTCAGTACTTTCAGCCGGTTCAGCATTTACGGCTGGATTAAGAGTGTCTTGACGCAGATCACTGCTATACGGGCAGGGAAACTGTGTCAGCGTTGAAATTTGGAGGTTCGGGCAATGTCCCTGCCATACTCTCAGCTTGCACCTAGCTAACACGTCCTAAGCGGTCGGCTTTCCATCATGGCTTTCCGCCGGATCGTCGGCTCTGCCGTCATTGCCCACACCGCTAGGCAGCGGTGATACACGTCACGGTACGAGCCCCAGTGGGGAGCGTATGATCCACAGGACCGTAATCTGCGATTGGGGCATGAGGTAAAAGAACATGAAAACCTGCATGGTTGCGATTGGCCTTGTCGCTGTATCCCTCGTTATTGATAGTGCTGCGCAAGACGCGGCCGCGAGGAGAAAGTTTGCGGAAACGGAACAACAAAGTATCGTCCAAGAGACGGCTAGCAATCCAGTTCCTGGATTCAAGATCGCGGCTGAGGGTCCAAATTCTACTATTTTCGTGTACCACGTACCCGGGATCACATCTGACCAATGCGGGAGTGTTTTGGCCGTAGGTGGCCTGAAGCACCTGCGCACAATTGGCTTTACTCATGCTGTTTGCACGAATGATCGGGATATAAGATTTGTTCTCGATCTCACCGACCAACAGCAATCGCAACGGCCAATGCCGCCGAATGCGCACCCACCCGGTTCTGCTCAAACGGCACTGCTTGTGAACGCAAATTCACCGGCGCTGGCCCAACAAACATCGTCGGCCTCGACGGCGAAACCCATATCCGAGTACATGCGGAATGTCGGCCTTCTCTACATCGAAACGGTTGAGCGTCCTAGCAGCATCGAGCAACTCCAAGCATTAAGAGCGCTGGAAGATCGCATTGACATACAAACCATCACCCAGGAGGACAAGCAGTTCTACGAGAGAGGACTGAAAAGATTAGGACACTTGGCCGAGATCAGATTAGCTGAATTGCAGACCAGGTTAGCCGACATACAATCTAGGGAAGCTCAGGCTCGTGAACTCATGTCCAATGCAAATCGTGAAATCGATAATGTTCAGCAGAGAATGAGCTCTGAAGAGAATCAGTATTCCGAAGGGCTCATAAGCAACAGAGCGTACAGAGAATTCTTAGAAAGCTCGAGGGCTTTCCTGGAAGAGAAGCAAGCGGAATTCAAAGCTGCTTCAGAAACACTTATTGAACAAGAAAAGTTGTCGCAGCAGAACGGATCGAGCACGCAGTACGTCGGCTGCGATGATTCCTTGCGTAGAATGATCAAGAATGGCGCGTATGACATCGGCGAGTTAGAAAATGATTGCACGGTTCCAGGGGAGACTCCGCAACAGATCGCGCCGCAGACGCCGGCGCCGATGCCTCCCCTGCAGACTACGCTGACTCCGCCGCAACAGACACTCCGTCAAACGATAATTAACGACAGCAACGCCCAGTTCAAGAAGAAAGGCGTTCCGGGATACGTGGAGGTTACGGGAAATATGATCACAGTTCACAGCCCAAAGATGGTCCCGACGAATGCTCAAAAGTACTTCTCCAGTCCGGAATTCCAACAATTTATCCCGACGATGAAGCAGGCCGGTCTTGGGACTCTGACTTACACGAACGATGCCAACCTGCTTTTCGTGTATGACGTGAACGCAGGCCAACTCGTGGTGGGTGGTCCTGCGACCGTTCTTTCTAAAGAGTGCACCAAGGCTACAGGATTTGCGGCGAAGTATACCCGGACATATTCAAACAGGGACGACTGCCCACGCTGTTCTTCTCTTTCACAGGCACAACGGGACAAAAGGCAAGCCATGCTTAAGGCCCAAATGGACGCAGCAGAATCTGGCCGTATAGCAGTCTGTTCGGCGAAGACGACTGCGGAAGCGGAACAAAACTGGATAGCTGATGTGGGAAACGAAAACCGCTTGTTGAAAGAGTACCGTGGCTGGCTCATCTCAACTATTGGTAATCCGTAAGAGATTTGGACGCCGCATTCATTCGCCAGGATAACGCAACACTTTGCTGACTCCTCCGCAGTGCCCTGCTTAGGACGATCCTGATGACTACTTCGTACCGAACGATCTACAATTAACGGTCCTGATGAAGCAGCAAGAAATAAATAGCACAACAATAACCAACTCTTTCTCGTACATTGAAGTTTGAGGCAACTCCAGGCGAGGCGATACTGTTAGGAATTCAGCGCACAATGCTTGCCGAATACCAGCACTTTGCCCCATTTATTGTGTGGCAGAACGTACCGCCGTCAGGATCGCTGTGTTCAGAATGTGTTCAATTGACGCCCATAGTGCCATATAACAGCCCCCTGGACCCGCTGCAAATGCTTGATTCCTTATAGGCCGCAAGGGTTTGGATTGCCTCCGGAGCAATAGGTCGGGAGTTCGAATCTCTCCGGGCGCACCAGAATTGTTTTTCTTCCTGAAGAAGCGGGCGCACGGGCCTGATTCACATTTGGCTGCGGCTGGACTGCGGCGTTGGACTTCCGGGCGACTACGCATTGTGGTAGTAGTGGAAGTAGTAACAGAAGATGATTTTCTATCTTGTGCCGGCTTGATGCGAGCCGCAAAGCCGCCGGGATGAGTGCATTCAAGCCGCGCAACCGCCATGAAGCCACGCAAATACTCTTGCGATCTGCTTCGCATCAATTCGAGCTCTGTTTTTTGCGGCCTGCGCGGGCGGAACCCTCGTCGGGACACGAGGCAGGTTGCTTGTCTTGTTGCCGTCATGCTGTGTCTGGTGTGCTCGTCGCCGGCGCAGATCGATCGCGCAGGCCTGAGGGGCACTGTCACCGATCCCTCGGGAAGCGTTCTGCCACAGACCCGAGTCACCGCCGTGGAAACCGCGACGGGGCTGCAACGCAAGACCGTTTCCTCTTCCACCGGGGCGTACGATATTGCAGAGTTGCCGGTCGGAATTTACACCATCACATTTGAGCATGAAGGCTTCAAGTCGCTCACCTTCGTGGAGGTCGAGGAGGTCATCGGCCGAACGCGAACGCTCGATGCGACCCTGCAAGTTACCGGCCGCGACGAACGCGTGGAAGTGTCCGCCAGTTCGGCGCTGATGGACCGCAACACCAGCGCGGTGACGGGTTTGATCGAGAGAGAGCAAGCGGATGAACTGCCGCTGAATGGCCGCAACTGGGCGGCGCTGACGGCTTTTGTCCCGGGCGCCATTGACACCGGCGGCAGCAACCAGCGGACGATTCGGTTCGCCGGGCGGGGCCTCGACGACAGCGACTGGACCTATGACGGCGTGGACGCAACCAACGTCGTGAATCAGACGCAGCGCCCGTGGGTGCGGCTGGCCATTCCGCTGGATGCGATCCAGGAGTTCCGCGTCGATTCACTGATGGCATCCGCCGAGGAAGGCGGGACCGGCGGGCCGCAGCTGGCGGTCACCTCGCCTTCGGGCACAAACCGATTCCACGGACGCCTCTTCGAGTTCTTGCGCAACAACGTGTTTGACGCGCCGGTGCCGCAATGGGCTTCCAACGGCGAAGGGCAGCAACCGCTTCGTCTGAATCAGTTCGGCGGATCGCTGGGCGGCCCCATCAAGCCGGGCAAGACGTTCTTCTTCGTCGCCTCGGAAGCCTACCGGCAAAACTGGGGCTATCCGGTGAGCGGCGACGTGCCGAGCGCGGCGCTGGTTGCAACCGTTCCGACCTCGTCGCCGATCTACGGGATCATCCACGCCTTCCCGGGAGCCGCTCCAAACACATTTCTGACGCCCTGGACGCCAGCCACCGACCCGGGCGACCCGAACTACGCGGATTATGACCTGCTGACCTGCTCATGCACTCAGGTGGTCAACGAAAATTCAGCGATGGTGCGCCTGGACCAGCATTTCTCGGCAGCGACCACGGCCTTCATGCGATTCAATTACGACCGGTCCGTCGATACGCAGCCGTTTTCCGCTGCGGCGACGGATTTGCAGCAGCGGGTGTCCGCGCCGGTCAATGGCGCGCTCGAATTACTGCACATCTTTGGTCCCAACCTGGTGAATGAGGCCAAGTTTGGATTCAATCGCGCCACCTCGAACACTTACAACTCCGGGAAGAACGACCTCATTTATGAAGTTGCGATTGCCACCGGTCCCGGGCCGGGATTCATTACTCAGAACTACGATTACAACAGCATCTACGTGGGCAACACATTTTCGGGGATCGATAACGTGACCTGGGTTCATGGCCAGCATACTTTCAAGTTTGGAGTGGAGATCCGCCACATCCAATTGAATCAGGAATACGGGGAACACGGGAAGATTACGTTTTCCACGGTGGAGGATCTGGCGGCGAACCTTGTGACCAGGGCCAGTTTGTCGGGAGCCTTGCCGGTCAACCACCTGCGCAAGAATGATTACGTCGGCTATGCGCAGGATGAATACAAGTGGGGGACGAATCTCGTCCTGAACCTGGGCGTACGCTACACCCTTTTCGATCTTTTCCACGAGGCGAACGGGCTGGCCAACCCGTTCGATTTCGCCACCTGCGGCGCACAAGGATTCTGCGGCGTGGGCGCCAGCTTCGGGCAGCAGAACTACGGCGATGTCGATCCCCGTGTGGCCTTTGCCTGGACGCCGTGGGGCGGCCAGACGGTGATTCGAGGCGGATTCGGCATCTACCACGAAGACGGACAGTTGGACGATCAGAACCTGCCCGCTAAAAACGAAGTGCCCTCCTATTCCGTGAAAAGCGCTTCGAGCCTGCAGCTCACGTATCCGGTCGACCCGTACTTTACCGGCCCCGGAACTCTCTCACCGAACGCCGAACAACGGAACCGCAAGGACTCGTATGTTGAGCAGTGGAGCCTGTCGGCGCAGCGGGAGCTGCCTGGCAACTTGGTGGGGACGATCTCCTACCTGGGAAGCAACGGCGTGCATCTGCTGGAAACCAACGTCGTGAACCTGTACCTTCCTGCGGCCTACACGGCTCTGCAATACCCGTCGTTTGCTGCCGCCATCCCGTGGCGCGGCTCGGTGGGCATGAGCTCCTACAACGGTCTCTCGGTGGCATTGCGGCGTACGTTCTCCCGCGGCCTGCTGGTGGCGGCCAATTACATGTATTCGCACGAGATCGACAACGGCTCCAACGGCAGCGGCGATGGCGACGAAATATCGCCGCAGAATCCGCTGTGCCTGGCCTGTGACCGCGCCAGCGGCACCTGGGACGCCACCCACGTGGTTAATGGTAATGCGGTCTACGAGCTGCCCTTCGGGCGGGGCAAGCCGATGTTGAATGACGGCGGGATTGCAAGCGCGATTGCGGGCAGCTGGGAACTAACGACGACCGCCCTGGCTCGCACCGGTTTCCCGGTGAATGTGCTGATGCCCAGCAGTTACACCGCGCCGGACGGGGCCTCGGGCACGGAACGTCCCGATCTGGTTCCGGGCGTTTCACTCACTCCGCCAGGGGGCAAAACCGTCGCGGAGTGGATTAATCCCGCAGCGTTTGCTCTCCCGGCCGGAGAATTCGGCACCGCGCCGCGCGATCTCTTCCGCGGACCGGGTACCTGGCAAGTGGACCTCGGCGTTGCCAAACACATCTCGCTTACAGAGCGAACCAGCCTCGAATTTCGCTCGGAGTTCTTCAACATCTTCAACCACCCGCAGTTCGGTCCACCGCAGGCCACGTGTGACGTTGCAGTCTCAAATCCCACGGGCTGTCCGACCGGGTTTGGCAGCATCATCACCACGGTCAACACAACGACGCCGATCAGCCCGGTCGGCTCCGGAACCCCGCGCGAGATTCAGTTCGCGCTGAGAGTGGCGTTCTAGTGGCGCGGGGGCATTCGGTTTTCAACGAAGCTTTCCGTGTAGACGACGTCTTGGCAGGATATTGCCGAAAGCGTCTCATCTTCTTTCCGCATGTTCGCGGGCTGGCCGCGGTACACTCGACAATCAGGACTCCGCAAGCGACGTTCAGCGATCATCTCGAGCCATGAACTACGACGCCATACTGGTGGTTTCTTTCGGGGGCCCGGAATCGAAGGAAGACGTGATTCCCTTCCTCGAAGGTGTGCTGCGCGGACGCAATGTTGGGCGCGAGCGCCTGCTCACCGTGGCCGAGCACTACTACCACTTCGACGGCGAGAGCCCGATCAACCAGCAAACGCGGGAGCTGATCGCCGCGCTGCAAGCCGAGTTGCAGCGGAATGGGCCGCGGCTGCCAATCTATTGGGGCAACCGCAACTGGCATCCGCGCCTGCGTGAGACTGTGGAACAAATGAAACAGGATGGCATCCGGCGGGCCGTGGCCTTTGTGACTTCGGCCTACAGCTCCTACTCAGGGTGCCGGCAGTACCGCGAGGACATTGCGCGGGCGCAGCAGGAAGTTGGCCCGGGCGCGCCACAAGTGGAGAAGCTGCGGGCGTTCTTCAATCACCCTCTATTCATCGCGGCTACGATCGAGCGGGTGAGCGAGGCGCTGCACGCCGTTCCGGCGGACGCGCGGGGAAACGTGCAAGTGGTTTACACGGCGCACAGCATTCCCACTTCGATGGCGAATTCTTCCGACTATGTGAGGCAACTGGAGGAAGTGCGGCGACTGGTTTCCGAAGCGCTGCTTAACCGGAACGACGCGCAGAGCAACGATGCCCTGGTCTACCAGAGCCGCAGCGGGGTTGCGGGACAGCCCTGGCTGGAGCCCGATATTCTCAATTACCTGCGCCGGGTGAAGGCACAGAACCTGGCGTCGGCGGTGGTGCTGGCGCCGATCGGCTTCATCTCCGATCACATGGAAGTGTTGTACGACCTGGATGTGGAAGCGCGGCAAGTGTGCGACTCGCTGGCTTTGCCCATGACTCGGGCGAAGACGGTGGGCGTGCATCCCAAGTTTATCGAAATGATTCGCGAGCTGATTGCGGAACGGATGAATCCGGAGTCCGAGAGGCGGGCGTTGGGAGTGCTGGCACCGCGGCCCGATGTTTGCGCGGAGGATTGCTGTGCGGGGCCGGAGCGGCCAGAGGTTTAGTCGGTGAGCGAGCTATCGAAGGCCCGCCGCGACAACGCTGCAAACTTTATTTCAGCCCGAAATCCACAAACCGGAGCGGGCCACTTCTATATGGAACTGGGAACTTTCGGGCGTTCATAATCCGTGGCTTTGGGGCGGCCTTCGACCAGGTGCATGGTGTGGAGAATGGTTTCGATGACCGATTCATTCCCGACGGCGGTGTTGATCATCACGTGGTAGAGGGAGCGGGTGGGCCAGTCAGCGTCGAAGTAATGCTTGACGAAGGCGACGCGCTCGCGGTCAACGGTGTCGACCTGTTCCTCCGCATCCGATGGTGTGCATCCGTCCTGCTGGAGGCGGCGCAGCTTTTCGGCGCGCGGGGCGTAAAGAAAGACGTGGAAGGCATCGGGCTGCTCGCGCAGGAAGTAAGGTGCGCCGCGGCCGACCACCACGGCGTTGCCTTGGCGGGCAATTTTTGGCGCGATCTGCTCCATCAGCGAGACCATGCGATCGGCATCGAACACCTTATTCCCGAGGGCGGCGCTGCGCTCGTAGCTGCCGCGCCAGAAAGTTTTCGCCAGACGGTAGAAGCTGCTATCCATGCGCTCGTCGCAGCGCATGACGGCGGAGCAGTCGACGTTGGCGGCGCGGGCGATTTCTTCGGTGAGAAGCTGGTCCCAGAGCTTCCAGCCCAGGCGGTGCGCGAGTTCGGCGGCGATCGCGCCGCCTCCGCAGCCGTACTCACGCTCGATGCTGATGAGGCGAAACATGGCGCGAAGTGCTGGTTTACGACAAGCCTGGCATAACGCGAGCTAGTGTACCGCGATTGCGCCGGGTTTGCCTTTTTTTATGAGAAATACCAAGGGAACCATGGCCAGGATGGCGATGCCGAGAAGGCGGAAATCGTCGAGATAGGCCAGCATGGTGGCCTGGCGCACCACGGAGGATTCAATCAGGGCGTAGGCCTGGCGGGTGGCAAACGCGGCACTGGCGCCGTGCGCCTGCATGGCCTTGGTGGCACCCTGCAGCATGGCGCGGAATGCGGGATTGGCGGCGCTGAGATTGTGGGACAAATCATCGGTGTGGACCTGGGTGCGGCGGTCGAGCATGGTGGTGACCAGGGAAATTCCGACACTGCCGCCGATGTTGCGAGCCAGATTCATCAGGCCGGAAGCGGCATTGTTTTTGTCGCGGGGAAGAAACGCGTAGGCTGCCGTGTTGATGGGGACAAACAGGAACGCCATGCCCGCGGCCTGGAAGACGCGAGCCGTGGCGGCGGTGCGAAAATCCATGGACAGGTCGAAGCCAGCCATGTGGAACAAGGAACCGGAGAGCATGACCAAACCGAAAACCAGCAGCCAGCGCGGGCTATAGCGCGAGAGCAGGAATCCCACGAGGGGCAGCAGAAGCATGATGGTGAATCCGCCGGGCATCAGCGCGAGGCCGGCCTGCTCCGCGGTATAGCCGAGCAGGGTCTGCATGAACAAAGGGAGCAGGAGGGTGCTGCCCAGCAGGGCAAAGCCCAGCATGAACATCAGCAGATTGGAAACGCCGAAGGTGCGATCGCGGAACAGGTGAAGATCGATGATGGGGTCCTTGTGCTTCCACTCCCAGATGATGACAAAGATCAGGGAGACGGCGGCGATCAAGGAAAGGGTGGTGATGAAGTGCGAGCCGAACCAATCGTCGCGCTGACCTTTGTCGAGCACAACCTGCAAAGTTCCGAGGCCGAGCGCGACGAAACCGAGGCCAACGTAGTCGATGGTGGTTTCGCTGAGCTTGCGACGTTTGAGATAGGGAGGGTCTTGAATGAGCCGGGTGGTGAGCAATATGGAAAGGATGCCGACCGGAATGTTGATGAAAAAGATCCAGCGCCAGGTGAAGTTGTCGGTGATCCAACCGCCGAGGGTGGGGCCGATGGCGGGCGCGGTGACCACGGCGATGCCGTAGACGGCGAAAGCCATGCCGCGCTTGGCGGGAGGAAAAGTATCGGCGAGAATGGCTTGCTCGCTGGGCTGCAGACCGCCTCCACCGGCGCCTTGCATCACGCGGCAAAGGATGAGGGTGCTCAGGTTGGGAGCGAGCCCGCACAAGAAAGAACTGACGGTGAACAGAGCGACGCAGCTCATGTAGAAGTTTTTGCGGCCCATGATGGAGGAGAGCCAGCCGCTGAGCGGGAGCACGATGGCGTTGGAGACAAGATAGGAAGTCAGGATCCAGGTGCTTTCATCCTGTCCGGCAGAGAGGCTGCCGGCGATGTGAGGCAGAGCGACGTTGGCGATGGAGGTGTCGAGCACTTCCATGAAAGTCGCCAAGGTTACGGTTACGGCGATGATCCAGGGATTGACTGCCGGACGCCAAGCCGGGGCATCATCGAAAGTGGCCGCAGCCGCACTCATTGGCGGACCCAGACTTTGGGTTCCACCGACATTCCGGGCCGCAGGGACTGATCTTTGTCTTCTCCGGGATCGAGCACGATTTTGACGGGAATGCGCTGCACGACTTTCACGTAATTGCCGGTGGCATTCTCGGGAGGCAACAGGCTGAACAGAGCGCCGGTGGCGCCGGCGATGCTATCGACCTTGGCTTTGTAGGTTCTTCCATTGGCATCGACGGCCACGGTGACGGGCTGGCCGACTTTCATATCACGCAGCTGGGTTTCTTTGAAGTTGGCGGTGATCCAAACGTCGTTGAGGGGAACGATCTTCATCAGTTCCTGGCCGGGGGAGACGTTCTGGCCGACTTCGACGGTGCGATCGCTGACTACGCCGGCAACGGGTGCGACGACTTTGGTGTACTCGAGATTCAGTTGTGCCTGATCGAGGTCGGCTTTCTTTTGCTGTGCGTCGGCCAGTGCGGAGGCGGCGCGGGAGCGCATGACCTGAATCTGCTTGGGAGCGGTGCGGGCGTTGCGCTGGTCGGCTTCGGCCTGCAGGAGTTTTTGCTGGGCCTGAGTGACTTGCGAGCGGACAGCGTCGGCCTGGGCGTGAGCGGCAGCGACGGCGGCAGCATCGGCTTTGGCGGCGGCGACGGCTTGATCGTATTGCTGCTGCGAAATTTCCTGCTTATCGACGAGCTGCTTGTAACGCGCGAGGTCGCTCTGCGCTTTGACGTTGTTGGCTTCAGCCTGATCCCGCTGGGCGATGGCGGCATCGAATTGCTGCCTGGCCGCAGAGATTCCAGCGCGGGCGCTGGCGACATCGGCGTCGGTGGCCGATACCTGGCTGCTGGTACTGACTGAGGTAATGGGAACATTGACCCCGGCCGCCATGGCCAGCGCTTGCGCACTTTCGAAGTCGGCTTTGGCATGCTCGTAAGCGACCTGATAGTCGGTGGGATCGATTTCCACCAGAACCGTGCCCGCCGGCACATACTGATTGTCGCGAATATTCAGCTTCGCGACGTGGCCTGAAATGCGGGCACTGATGGAGTTTATGTAGCCATCGACTTCAGCATCGTCGGTGGATTCGTAGCTGGTCACATAGCGGTAGACGAAGAAACCTGCGACCAGCAGCATGACCGCGGCGATGATGATGGCGATGCGAAAGCCGGAACTGCCGGCGCGCGAAGGATGGGTATGGAAGTCGCGCTCCGTGGAGGGTAAGGGTTGGGTGCGGCTTTCGGACTGATCCGGCGGAGCGGCAGGCGGAGTTTGCGCGGTTGGTTCCATAATTTTTGCTTAGTGTTCGCCTTTCAAATATCGTCTGACTCCCTGTTCGGCATCTCCGATGGCGTAAGCCAGCTCCACTTTGGCCAGGTTGTGTGCATAGAGGCTCTGAATGTAACTCTCATGAGCGCTGGCAACCGACTCCTGAGCTTGGACCACTTCCAGGTTGTCGGTGACACCCGCGGTGAAACGATCCCTGGATTGGGTGAGGGCGCGCTCCGCCAATTCGACGGAACTGCGAGCGACCACGACCTGCTCGGCGGCGGAGTTCAAGTCCAGCAATGCGGCGCGGACCTCGTAGTCGATGCGGCCGCGAAGATCGCCCAGCTGGGAACGTGCCTGCTTCAATTGAGCATCGGCTTCCAGAACGTCACTGTGGGTTTTTCCGCCCGCGAAGATGGGGATGGTGATCCCTCCATTCACCTGCCAGGTTCCGTTGGACTGGGCTGGGGTTACGCCGATATCGCCGTAGTTCGCATTGATATCCACCGTTGGATAATGCCCGGCGGCGGCGGCGCGCCGGGAAAGCTCCGCGGCGCGGACTTGCGCCTGAGCCGCCTGGTAGTCCGAGCGCGAGGCATAGGCCTGCTGCAGGTAGACGTCGATGGGCAAGGGGGTCAGCGCCTGGTAGGGAGCTTTCTCAGTGAGCAGAAACTTTTGGCCGGGAGGCAGGCCGATGATTCGCGCCAGAGAAAGTTTCTGCTTGGCGAAATCGTTGCGCGCGGCGATGAGCTGCTGTTGGCGGGTTTGCAACTCGACTTGAGCGCGCAAGGTATCAATTGCCGGACTCAGCCCGGCGGTTTGCTGATCGACCGCCTTGTCGTAGAGGGCCTGGGCATTGGTGACCTGGGCATCGGCGGTTGCGATGCGAGCGGCGCCGGCAATGGCCATCAAGTAGGCATTGCCCACGGCCAGCACCACCGCCTCGCGCGCGTCTTTGTAGGTGTATTGCGCCGCCTTCAAACTCTCGGAGGCAGCGCGTTCCTGCTCGATGTTTTTAAGGTCGAAGATGGACTGGCTGACCGAGGCACGAGCATCGAAGTAGTTGAAAGGACCGATGACGCGGGGAAGTGGGAATGGGAAAAGATTGCCCTTGAACCCAAGCGCGGTGAGGCTCTGGGTCTGGACATCTTCCTGCAGCCGGGTGGAGAAATCGGGAAGGAGATCGCTGAGTTCCTTCCAGCGTTCGCCGCGCGCGGTGATGGCCTGATCGCCGGAGAGCAGGAGGCCGAGATTGTTGCGCAGTCCGCGGTCGATCGCATCCTGAAAACTCAGTTGTAAAACCTCAGGAGTGGCATTGCCTTGAGGCTCACTGCCGGTAAAAGGACTCTGAGATCCGGGCAGAGAGATGGAGGGAGCAGGCGCGGAATTCTGGGCCACGAGGGCTGGGACTGCGAACACCGAGAGCAACGTGAAAGCAAGAAGCCTGCGGTTTGGGTAAGTTAACGAACGGGGCATTTCCGGTTCCGAAAAAGTCCCATAAGAAAGACTGCGGGACGGGCTTTCTCAAGTGATAGCGTATTTTCCTTCCTATTGATTCGCTACAGACATGTTGCGATGCAAAAAGCTGCTCGCCGGCGGCACGATTGCAACAGGGGGGCGGGGCCACGATTGATGGTTTCATCGAGATGAGCGGCCAATGACTACACAAAAGGCCGGGACCTAATAAGGTATTGCAAGATGGACCCGGAGCGGCAGTCCGTTACTTTCGACACTTTCCACCGGGAGGGTCTGCCGATAAAGTGAAGGAGAAAGGTCCATCTTATGGGCGTGGTCAAGACCGGAACGGCTACGGGTGCGGTCCGCAAAAGCCAGTTGGAAGTGATCGCGAAGAAACTGCGGAAGCTATCGAGCTCATTTTGAAGCCCCGGTAACCGCAATCGCAAGCGCTACTGAACATTACCTCGAATATTCACCCGCCTCATGCCCGCGTCGACCACAAAGCCCGCCACGAACCAACCCAGCCGCCGGCGCAGGAGGCATCCGAGATACCGCGCCGATTTCCGAGTCATGGTGAGTTATCTGCAGGGAAATCATTACCAAAAGATTGAGGGACATTGCCGGGATCTGGCCGAAGCGGGAATCGGAATACTGCTTGCGGCTGAACTTAGTGTTGGTGAGGTAACCGGCCTGAGCTTCACGCTCGTGGGATCCGCGGTTCCGTGGGAAGTGCGAGCGGTGGTCCGCTACCGGCGGGGATACCAGTACGGTTTTGAATTCCTGTCGCTGACGGGTGAGCAGCGAGAGTTTCTGAAGAGTTACCTCAAAGACCGTGATCAGATCGACTGAGGATTGCGGGCTGAAAGCTAAGGTCCCGGGGAGGCACGGAGGGTTCCGGGATGGGATTTCAGCATGACTTCGGTCATCTTGTGAACGGGTAACCTGTGGTTCAAGCTGAAACCGCGGACTCGCTCGCAGGAACGAGCCGAAGCGCGATCGCAATGAGTAACTCCAAACCTAACGCGGTGGCGGGAACGGACTGGACGGGGCTGCTGGCCGACCCGGACCTGGCACGAAACCTGGGAAAACTGTTGCAGACCTATCGCGACGCGCCACCGGAGCGCAGAGAAGAAGCTTTGCTGGCGGCCATGCGCGAGATCAAGCAGGGCGCATCCGGCGGCAGAGTGGTTGCAACCTCAGCCAAGACGGAACCTGCGCCGCAACCTCAGCCCACTCCGGTCTCGGCCACGCCTCCGTTTGAGCCCGATATCTTCAGCCCGAACTGGGGACAGGATCGGCGGCGGCATCCCAGGATCAAGTGTTTTGTGGCGGTGGAGTTGCGGGTGAACGATGCCGACGCTCCCATCTGGGGCAACCTCTCGAACACCAGCCTGGGCGGATGCCAGGTAGAGACCGCCGCGCTGGTCAGCGGGGGCGCGAAGGTCGAGATCGGCCTTTGGGTGGCGAGCGGAAAGATTTGGGTAAAAGGTCTGGCGCTAAACGGAGTAGTGACTCGCAGCGCCGCAGCCGGAGTGCGTATTCGCTTCGCGGGGATGGATCCCGCGGAGAAAGAGAATCTGCGGCAGTTTCTTAGATATGTCCAAGAGACCACCAGAGCATCGAAAAGCGAAGGCAGTTACCTGGAATTACTGAAGTAGGCGGGTGTCTGATTTGGGAATTTCAGGGTTTCCGCAAGTTCGTTCCATTCCTTGGTAGAAACCATCTGGCGCCATTGACATCCTGCGTTTACCGTTGCAGGTGAAGCGCTTTATCGAAGACTACCCGTTTTTAACAAATCCAGCGACATTGGTCCGCAAGAAATTGGTACACTCGCTGGGTAGTTGAAACCCTTTCTGTCCTGGGAACTCTAAGTAAGTTGGTGGAGCAACCTGAGGAAGAATAACGTTATCCCGGAGGAGCGGGCATCGCATGGTAGCCAGTGAACAAGCGGTGGTAACCGGCAAACAATTGGAGACGCTGTGCATTAACACGATCCGCACGCTGGCGATTGATGCAGTGGAAAAGGCCAACAGCGGACATCCGGGCGCGCCGATGGGCCTGGCGCCGGTGGCTTACTGTTTGTGGCAGGAATTTCTGCGTTACGCCCCGGAAGATCCGAAGTGGCTGAACCGGGACCGATTTGTGCTCTCGAACGGCCACGCCTCGATGCTGCTCTATGCCATTCTGTATCTTGCGGGCGTGCGCGAGGTCGACAAGGACGGGAAAGTTCTAAAAGAGCTGGCCGTACCCCTGGAGGAAATCAAACGCTTCCGGCAGCTGGGAAGCCGGACACCGGGGCATCCTGAATCGCACATCACAACCGGGGTCGAGACCACGACGGGGCCGCTCGGCCAGGGCGTGGGAAATAGTTTGGGAATCGCGATTGCGAGCAAGTGGCTGGCCGCGAATTTCAACCGGCCGGGTTTTGAGGTTTTCGATTTCAACGTCTACGCCATGTGTTCCGATGGCGATCTGATGGAAGGCATTGGTGGCGAAGCGGCGTCGCTGGCGGGGCATTTGAAGCTTTCGAATCTGTGCTGGATGTATGACCACAACCACATCACCCTGGATGGTCCGGCCGATTGGTCGTTTAGCGAAGACGTGGCTACGCGATTTGTGGGCTATGGGTGGAACGTGACGCGGGTGGCTGACGCCAACGATCTGGAAATGCTGGCGCGGGCTTTTCAGACTTTCCAGAAGACGACAGACCGTCCGACTCTGATTATTGTGGACAGCCATATCGGCTATGGATCGCCGCACAAGCAAGACACGAATGCGGCGCACGGAGAACCGCTCGGGGAAGAGGAAGTACGGTTGACGAAGAAATTTTATGGCTGGCCGGAGGATGCCAAGTTTCTGGTGCCGGAGGGAGTGAGGGAACACTTCCGGGAGGGTATTGGAAAGCGCGGGCACGAGGTGCGAGCCCAATGGGCGAAGATGTTCGAGGAGTACTCGCAAAGGTATCCGGAGCTGGCCAAGCGGTTGCAGCACATGCAGAGGCGCGAACTTCCCGAGGGCTGGGACAAGAACCTGCCCACATTTCCGGCGGACGCAAAGGGGATGGCGACGCGCGAGAGTTCCGGGAAGGTGCTGAATGCGCTGGCGCAGAACATTCCGTGGCTGATGGGCGGCTCGGCGGACCTGGCTACCTCGAACAAGACCACGCTGAAGTTTGAAGGCGCAGGGGACTTTGAAGCGGGCAGCTATGGGGGGCGCAATCTGCATTTCGGGGTGCGCGAGCACGTGATGGGCGCGAGCGTGAACGGGCTTGTGGTTTCAGGAATCCGGGCGTTTGGTGCGACCTTTTTTAACTTCAGCGACTACATGCGGGCCAGCATCCGGCTGGCAGCGCTCATGGAGATTCCCTCGATGTTTATTTTCACCCATGACTCGATCGGGTTGGGAGAAGACGGGCCGACGCATCAGCCGATCGAGCAACTGGCTTCGCTGCGTGCCATGCCGAATCTGGTTGTGCTGCGTCCCGGTGACGCGAATGAAGTGGTGGAAGCGTGGAAGATCATCGCCCGACTGCAACATCAGCCCGTGGCGCTGGTGCTGACCCGGCAGGCGCTGCCAACTTTCGATCGCACGAAGTACGGCGCGGCCTCGGGGACGGCGAGAGGAGCGTATGTTCTGGCCGATGCGCCCGGCGGTAAACCGGAAGTGATTCTCATGGGCACGGGCAGCGAGGTCTCACTGTGCATCGAGGCCTACGAAAGGCTCAAGGCAGAAGGCATTCAGGCGCGAGTGGTGAGCATGCCCTCGTGGGACATCTTCGAGCAGCAGGACGCGGCTTATAAAGAGAGCGTGCTGCCCGCTTCGGTGACGGCGCGGGTTTCGGTGGAGATGGCGGCCACTTTTGGCTGGGAGCGGTATGTCGGGCTCAAGGGACGAAAGGTCGGCATGCACCGGTTCGGAGCTTCGGCGCCTTTGAAAGACCTGCTGAAGTTTTTCGGTTTCACCGCGGATGTAGTCGTGGCGGAAGCGCACAAGGCGATGGCGGAAAAATAGCGCCAGTTTTGTGTGGTGGCTCAGTTTGCCGTGCGGGACGGAAAATCGTCGAGCTATGGTCGACGGACAGCCCAGGGCGGCTGTCCCCACAAGGTCCAAGGAGAAATCATCATGCAACCAACGGGAGTTCTGGAAACCACAAAAGCGACGAATCCTTTGCAGGCATTGCTCGGCTATGGGCAGTCGATGTGGCTGGACTACATCCGGCGCGACCTGATTACAAGTGGAAGCCTGAAGAAGATGATTGCCGACGACGGTCTGCGCGGGATGACTTCGAATCCGGCCATCTTCGAGAAGGCTATCGCTGAAAGCTCGCTATACGACGATATTTTGAAGTCGCTGGCTGCGCGCAGTGATCTCGACACGACCGGCCGCTACGAACAGATTGCGATTCGCGACATTCAGGGCGCTGCCGATGTGCTGCGCCCGGTGTATGACAGCTCGAAGTTCCGGGATGGGTATGTCAGCCTGGAGGTTTCTCCGCTGCTGGCGCTAAAGACACAAGAGACCATCGACGAGGCGCGCCGCTTGTGGAAGGCGGTAAATCGCGAGAATGTGATGATCAAGATTCCAGGAACAACGCAGGGACTTCCCGCCATTCGACAGGCGATCAGCGAAGGCATAAATGTAAACGTGACCCTGTTGTTCGCACAGGAAGTGTACGAGAAGGTCGCGGAAGCCTACATCGCCGGACTCGAAGACCTGGCAAAGCGGGGCGGCAATTTGAACAAAATTGGAGGAGTGGCCAGCTTCTTCATCAGCCGCATCGACACCCTGGTGGATTCGTGGCTCGAGGAAAAGCTGAAAACCGCCGCCGACCCGCAACAGCAGGCGCTGCTGAAGAGTTTGCTGGGGAAAGTTGCGATTGCCAACGGAAAGCTGGCCTACTTGCGCTACCAGCGTATCTTCAGCGGGCCGCGATGGCAGGCGCTGGCGAGGAAAGGAGCGCAGACCCAGCGAGTTCTGTGGGCGAGCACGAGCACGAAGAATCCCGCGTATCGCGACGTGATGTACGTGGAGGAACTGATCGGGCCGGACACGGTGAATACCATGCCGCCGGCGACGATCGACGCGTTTCGCGATCACGGAAAGTTGAGAAACAGCCTCACCGAGGACGTGGCCGGGGCGCAGAGGGTCATGGACGACCTGGCGAAAGCCGGCATCGCGATCGGGGAAGTGACCGCCAAGCTGACCGACGATGGAGTGAAGTTGTTTGCGGATGCGTTCCACAAGCTGCTGGCTGCGGTGGAGAAAAATACCCAGCCCCGGGGCACGAACGCGTGAGCCGCGGGAAAGGCATGGCGGCATGCGGAGGTGAGTATCTTCCGCGAAGAATTCTGGGGACGTGATTATGGCTCAATTGGTGGAACAGCCGGCGGCAGCCGCGCCGCGCATTGGAAAGCAAGGGGATCCCTGCGTGATGGTGATCTTCGGAGCGGCCGGCGACCTGACCGCGCGCATGTTAATTCCCGCGCTGTACAATCTGGCCCGGGCAAACCTGCTGTCGAAGGAGTTTGCGGTGCTGGGCGTGGCCCGGACACAAATGTCGGACGAGGATTTTCGCAAGAGGATCCTGAATGACGTGAAAGAGTACTGTGGCGACTGCGTCGACCCGGAAACGTGGGAGAACTTCTCGCGCCGCTTCTATTACCTTGCCGGCGATTTCAATGACGACAAGCTTTACGCGCAGATTAAGGATCGGCTTAGCCAGATTGACCGCGATCACTCGACGCATCAGAACTTCTTCTACTACATGGCGACGGCTCCGAGTTTCTTCGGACCCATTGTTGAAAAGCTTGCGGCCACCGGACTGATGGAGCAGAACAACAGCCACTGGCGCCGCGTGATCATCGAAAAGCCCTTCGGCCACGACCTGGAATCGGCCAAGGCGCTCAATCAGCAACTACTCAAGGTTGCGGAAGAAAAACAGATTTACCGCATCGACCATTATCTGGGCAAAGAGACCGTGCAGAACATTATGGCATTTCGCTTTGCCAACGGAATTTTCGAGCCCATATGGAACCGGCGCTACATCGATCACGTACAAATCTCTGTGGCCGAGACCGTGGGCGTGGAAGGGCGCGGCAGTTACTTCGAGCACGCGGGCTCACTACGCGACATGGTTCCCAACCACATCATGCAGCTCATCAGCTTGACCGCGATGGAGCCTCCGATTTCGTTTGAGGCGAATGCGGTGCGCGACGAACAGGCCAAGATTTTGCACGCCATCCAGCCCATCAGCGATGAGGAGGTCCTGAATCGTTCGGTGCGCGGGCAGTACGGGGATGGGACCATGGAGGGAGAACGGGTGCTGGCGTACCGGTCCGAGCCCGACGTCGCGCCCGATTCGCGCACCGAGACCTTCGTCGCCATGAAGCTGCTGATTGACAACTGGCGCTGGGCCGACGTTCCCTTCTACCTTCGGACCGGAAAACGCATGCCGTCGCGCAACACGCACATCGTGATCCAGTTCCGCCAGGCTCCGTTTGTGCTGTTCCGGGATACTTCGGTGGAACACCTGATGCCGAACCAGTTGGTGCTGCACATCCAGCCGGAAGAAGGCATCTCGCTGCAATTCGCCGCCAAGGTCCCGGGCCCGGTGATGCGCCTGGGAACGGTGGACATGAACTTTGAATATCAGGAATATTTTGGGAAGCAGCCGAGCACCGGCTATGAGCGTCTGCTGCACGACTGCATGATTGGAGACCAGACGCTGTTTCAGCGGGCGGACATGGTGGAGGCGGGCTGGAGCGTGGTGAATCCGGTTCTCGATTTGTGGAAAGCGCTGCCGCCGCGAAATTTCCCGAACTATGCCTCGGGCACGTGGGGACCGAAAGAGGCCGACGAACTGTTGGAGCGCGACGGCCGGCGCTGGAGGAACTTCGAGAAATGATCCTGGCCGGTGATATTGGGGGAACCAACGCTCGACTGGCCTATTTTCAGCCCCAGAACGGCCACCTCGATTTGATCTCCGAGCGTGTCTTCCCCAGCCGCGAATACAGCGAACTGGGAGAGATTGTCTCGAAGTTCCTGCAAGACGCCGTGACCCGGCCGGAGGCTGCGTGCTTTGGCATTGCTGGACCGGTACACAATGGACGGGTCGAGACCTCGAACCTTCCCTGGGTGATCGAACAATCGCGTCTGGCAAAACAGATTGAACTGCCCAAGACTCTGCTGATCAACGATCTGGAAGCGAGCGCGTGGGGCATTGGGGCTTTGAGCCCGAAAGATCTCATTCCCCTCAACCGGGCGGGGCAGCCGGTTGGCAATCAGGCGGTGATCGCGCCAGGAACGGGGTTGGGAGAAGCAGGATTGTTTTGGAACGGGAGCCAGCATCAGATCTTCGCATCCGAGGGCGGGCATGCGGATTTCGCGCCCCAAGGAGATTTGCAAATCGAATTGCTGCGGTTTCTGGCAATTCGTTACGGACATGTCAGCTACGAACGCGTCCTCTCGGGACCTGGTCTGGTAAATGTGTATGAGTTTCTGCAGGGAAAAGGACGCGCAGACGAACCTGCCGGATTTGCCAAGGAGCTGGCTCAGGGAGACGCGGCCGCGGCGATTTCCCGCGGCGCCCTGAACGGCAGCAATAAATTGGCAGAACAGGCGCTGGATCTCTGGATCTCGGTCTATGGGGCCGAGGCGGGAAACCTGGCCCTCAAAACGATGGCGGCTGGGGGAATTTTTCTGGGGGGCGGAATCTCGCCGAAGATTCTTCCCAAGCTGACGGGACCGCTGTTCATGCGCGCATTTCTCGAAAAAGGCAGATTGCGTTCGCTGCTGGAGAGCGTCCCGGTGCAAATCATCACCAACGACAAGGCTGGTTTGCTGGGTGCAGCCCGGTGCGCAGCCGCAAGATCGAGCAACGGGCGGGCGGGAGTGTCGTGAGCGCGTCCGTTGACCTGCGCAGGCTGACCACGCCGCAGGAGCTGTTTCAGGCGGCAGCGGACGAAGTGATTGGGGCCGCCACCGATGCGGTCGCGCAGCGTGGGCGCTTCACCATTGCGCTCTCCGGGGGGTCGACTCCGAGGAACCTGTACACTCTGATCGCGGCCAATGCGAGCGCCGGCCTGCCCTGGGCTCAAATGTTCTTTTTTTGGGGCGACGAACGCCACGTGCCTCCGAGCGATGCGGAGAGCAATTACCGCATGGCTGAAGAAACGCTCTTGTCGAAAATTCCGATTCCGGCAGGCAACGTCTTCCGCGTCCCAGCCGAGAACCCGGATGCCGCCGCCGCCGCCGAAGCCTACGATCAGACGCTGCGGAAGTTTTTCTCTCCGGCGCCCGGGGAATTTCCCCGTTTCGATCTTATCCTGCTGGGCATGGGGCCGGACGGGCATACCGCGTCGTTGTTTCCGGAAACGGCGGCGCTGAGGGAGAAATCGCGCTTCGTGGTGGCCAACTGGGTGGAAAAATTCAAAACCAGCCGGATTACCTTCACGCTGCCGGTGCTCAACGCGGCCCGTTGTGTTGCGTTTCTGGTAAGTGGAGCGGACAAGGCAGCCGCATTGCATGAAGTTCTGGAGGGCAATGGTCCGCCCGAGAAGTACCCCTCCAAGCTAGTAAGACCTGCCGACGGCAAACTGATCTGGTTGGTCGATCGGGCGGCAGCCAGCCAACTGTCAGCGGTCGAGTAGAAGAGGGTTCCGAGGCGCACGGCAGAACTATCCGCGCCAGCCCCCGATTTCCTTCAGGCCCTTGCCGCGCGCATGTTCGAAAAGCCGCACGCGATGGCGGGAGTGTTCAAACTCGTGAATGTCGGCCCAGACTTCAGCCTGCCATGGTTTATCGTGAGTGGTCGATTCGCCACAAGTGGCGCAACGAGTGTGCAGGCTGATAGAAGCAGCCTCGGCCGCAATCTGACCCGACAACTCGATGAAGATGCAGCGGACTTCCTGGATCTCCTCGTTTTCGTCGAGCAAATGCTCGTAGCGCAGCAGGTAATTGAAGCCCAGTTTGCGGGCTTCGGTTTCCGCCTCGGCGCGAGTGTGAAACGGGCCATATTCCGCCCGCAACTGCTCGGTCGAGTCGCAGGCCATCCAGAAGGTCTCTTTGTAATCCATTCCCGCCCCGCCCAGGGATTGCGGAGCCGGCTCCAGCTGCTGGTGAGCCCGCTCGATTGGGTCGAGTCTGTAAGTGCAATTTGCAGGCCGACTGGAGCGAAAGACAAGTCATTTTTTATCAGTGTCTTAGTTCAGGCCCCCCGATCGATCCGGGATCCCGAGTGCAAACCTTTTGCAGCAGTTGTCCGTGCGCCAAACAGCACGCAAGAACTTGCAATGCCTACCGCCAGAACATGCAACCCCGGCTTTGAAGGGCCAGGGAACTTATTGCCATGCTAGCTCGCGGCGGCACGTGCCAGTGCGGGCACCGGCTGCGCCGGTTCTTCCAGCCAATTCTTGCCCCCGTGGCTGGCGACATACATGGCCAACTCGAGACGGCTCCAGACCCCTAGTTTGTCGAAGGTGCTGCGCAGATGATTCTTGACCACTTGCTCCGTTGTGTTCATGAGTTTGCCAATCTCACGATTGGTGAGCCCCTCCCAAACGAGAGTGGCCACTTGAGTTTCTTTTGGGGTCAAACGCTGACGCGGCATCATGATTTCAACTCCGCTTTCTCGAATGCGGCCGTAGCCAGCCGCACGCGCTTGCGCCCATCCCGAATTCCGGCGCGCAGAAACAGGGTGCGTAGGTGCTGCTTCACGGTGCGCGGGCTGATGCTCAACTGGCCGGCGATTTCTTTGTTGCTGCAACCCTGGACCAGCAAGTCCAGCACTTGCCGATCGCGGGGCGTCACTTTTATTCGTTCGAGGTCCATCACAACAGTTCTCCTCCGCTCTGGTGTATTTGTTCCAAGTTTCCAACTTGCGGTCCGCAATGTCGGTTAAGCACATGGTTCGCCAAAGCTTCTTTGTTTCTCGGCGGAGTCGTAAGGTCAGTGGTTGCTTGCACTTCGGGACAAGAACAAAGGCTCGGAGGGGAAGTTCAACAACTCCCTGCGGCGCTGGTCTGTCCCAAATCGGGCTGATGGCATGGGAGCGATGGCCGCACCCACGCGGAACCGCGCTTGCGCTGGGCTCACCACCGGTGAGCGCGGCGACCGATGTTGGACGAACCCTGGCATCTGGCGGGTCAAGGCAAGCGCTTTCCCTTGAGACCTTTGGGCAGTTCTCCCGATCGATGGATGAACTCGCGGGAGGGTGTGAGAGAGCTGCGACGACTCATTCCTCCGGCGAGAAACCCAGTGGTTCCAAAACGGGCATCCATAGACAGTGACGGATTTCGTTCTGGTGCTCGTCCTCAAAAAGCTGGCGCTTTTTGCACAGACGCTCCTCATGGAAATTCCCTCATCCGGCAAGATCGATCAATGCTCGCAGCCCGGTCTTCATTTTCCTTACCTCATCACTCACTTCCTTGGTGCCCCGACTCCTGTGGTATAAAAATTCCTGCCACGCTGTCTTGAAATTTGAGCGGTGGAGTTCCACCTGATCGCCGCATGCCTCTACTGCCGTCGAACTTTCGTCCGGTCGCGATGTTGCGGAGCCTGAACCTCGTCCTTTTCTTTTTCTTCTTCTTGTTTGCTTTCGCCGCTCCTCCCTCCGCCTTTGGGCAAGGCGGTCCTCCCTACTACACCAACGATCCGGGCACTCCGGGCCCTCTCAATTGGGAAATCAATCTGGGCTACATGCCCTTTTTCTACAGCGATCAGTCCGTCTCTCACACTCCTGATCTCGACATCAATTTCGGCATTGGCAAGCGCATCCAGCTCACTTACGAGAATGCCTGGTTGCGTGTCCAAAGCCCTTCTTCGGCAACCCGGTATGGATTGGGTCAATCCAATCCCGGAGTCAAATGGCGTTTCTATGACGCAGGGCAGTCTGGCCTCTCTGTCTCAGTTTTTCCCCAGCTCTTTCTAAACAATCCCAACGACGCCGTCCGCCGCGGGATCACCCCGGCGAGTGACACCTTCCTGCTGCCCGCCGAATTCGCCAGGAAGTTTGGCCCGGTCGACGTAAATTACGAAATCGGTTATCAGTTTGTCCACAAAGGCCCAGACGGCTGGATTACCGGCCTCGTCCTTGGCCACGATTTCACTCCCAAACTCGAGGGGGACGTGGAGTTCTATTCCCAGGGCATCTTCCATCCTTCGGACGCCCAACCGGTTCTGGATTTTGGAGCGCGCTACAAAATTCATAGCCCGGTGATACTTCTCTTTATGGCCGGACGCAGCCTCGAACCCACGGGCAGCAATCAGGCTTATTTCCTCGGTTATTTCGGCATTCAATTCCTGCTTCCTCCTAAATCCTATAAATCCGATTAACCTCCTCAATAATTCTGTTTTGATCTCCATCGTGCTGCCGCCAATCATCGCGGCGACCGCGGTGTCTATCTCGACGCGAACAATCATTGCATTGCGAGACCGCACCAATCTCACGCGGAGCCGACCGCAGAAGGCGGTTGCCCCGACAAACTGTGCACAGCCTTGCAGCTTACGAGAGTAACCTTCTGCGTGGCTGTGGCAAATTGAGCGCGCCTGCCAACCGCTATCCGCCGCAGCCCCCCGTAACTTCTTGAATTGCGTATGGTTGCGCCATCATCATTGGCGTGCCGCCCCAGAACCACTCGCGGGCCAACCGGCGAGAGGGTGGACTTACAACAAAAGTTCTTTGGTGGACAAATTGCACTAAAATGAGTGTGGTGTGCCGGCAGTGTGCTGGCGCACCTTCGCGGGCCCAGGGCGGCGGAAGAGATCGTGACCAAGCAGACACCCAAACCAGTTCTCGACGAGCAGACTCTCGAAAAGCTGCTGGAAGCCGCGTATGTGCTGCAAGAGCACAACTGCAAAATGCAGGAAGCGGAAGAAAAACTGGAATCGCAGAGCGAGCGGCTGCGAGAGCAAGAGTCGGCGAGTCAGGCTCCCCGCCAAAGAGATAACCCGGAATCGGAAGAGACTTCACGCGCGCGCGGCGACTACACTCTCACCTTGGCGGAGATAGTCGAAGCGCAACACCAGATTCAGATGCGCCATCTGGAATTAGACAAGGCGATGGCGGTGGTAGCGGATAAGGTCGTGAAAATCACGGGTGCGAGCGGAGCTGCGATTGGAATTCTCGAGGGAAAGGCGGTGCGCTATCGCGCCGGAGCGGGCGCCCCGGCTTTGCCCGCGGGAAGCGAAGTGCCTATCGACGAGGCGATTTGTAAAGCCAACTTGCGCACCGGACAGGTGATTCGCAGCGAGGATGTGGATACCGAGTTTCTGTTCGACCCCGAACCCTGCCGCCAGCGGGGAATTCTGTCGCTGCTGGTTGTGCCGGTCTACCACGACGGCGAGATTGTAGGATCCCTGGAACTCTATTTCGACAAAATTCACGGCTACGCCGAACAGGACATCCACACCTGCCAACTGATGGCCGGCCTGGTGACCGAAGCAATCGGCCGCGATGCCGGGTTGACGCTAAAGAAGTCGATGGCGGCGGAACGGTCAACGATGCTCGAGGCAATCGAACGTCTGCAACCGAACCTTGCGGCATGGGCCGACGATCGACGTGCCGGGACCGCCGGCGCGGGCACGGCGGCCGCGGCGACGTCCCCGTGCTGGAAGTGCGGAAGCATGATGCTGGCGGAAGAGCAGTTCTGCGGGAAGTGTGGCGTTCCGCGCTCCGGCGAAGGCGAAACATCCAGCATGACGAGCAAGCTCGCAACCGCGTGGCACATGCAGCAAAAGAGGCCGGAGGCCTCCGCGGCCACGCCCCCCAACGGAGACTTGCCGGCCACCATGGAAACAGCGCGGTCAGTTGCGGCGCGTCAGCACGAGGACGATGCGGGGCTTGAGGAAGGCATGGCCGGGGATTACCTGCCTGAACCGTTCACTTTTTCGAAGCTGCAAGACAGTGACCCACTCCCCGCGCTGTCCTTCAGCGCAAGCACGGATGAGGATGCGATGGCGGAGTCCGTGCCGTCGGAATCGCTGCTCGACGAGGACGATGCCGAAGCTCCCTTAACGACGCTGGCCCAGCCGGAGCAGCAGGATATTATCTGGAGTTCCGCAGCGCGAGCCCGGGATTTTCTGGAATCGCTGTCAGCAACGCGAACGCCAAGCGCGCTAGCCCGCTTCTGGCGTTCTCGCCGCGGTGATTTCTATCTCGCGATCGCAGTGATTCTGGTGGCGGTGGTGATTCGCTGGGGAATCTGGTCCAACCATTCAGTGGGTGCCATGGGGCGTGGAACCGCAGTTTCCACGAGTGCGGGCCGGCGCAAGCCACCAGCCCCGGACGCTGATCTTTCCGCGTTCGATAAGCTCCTGATCGATTTCGGTCTGGCCGAGGCTCCCGAGGCGCCGGAATACAAAGGCAACCCCAATACGCAGGTCTGGGTTGACTTGCAGACCGCTCTTTACTACTGCCCCGGTTCGGATCTTTATCGCAAGACTGCGAACGGCAAGCTGACCAGCCAGCGCGAAGCGCAGCTGGATCAGTTCGAGCCTGCCTCTCGCAGGGCCTGTGACTGATTCGCGGACGTGAGCGCCCGCAAGCCAAGTCCCAGCCTGATTTGACAAGCTTCTTCCCTGGTAGTGGAATCATAGGACTACTGTTTCTCCGGAGAACGCTAGTGCCGCACCCCGCCGACGAGTTCGAAAAAAATACACTACCGGACCCTGAGCTCAATCCCCTCTTGAATCCGATACTGGCCGCGCACCTGGGGCGATGGGCGGAGGTGTATTTCACCAGTCCCCCCGAGAAACGCGGACAAGCGATTTCCGAGTTGCTTCGGGAACTGGCAAATGTTCCACCTCCCGATTCTGCTGCGCTTCAAGTTATCGACGACGAGAATGAGAGAGGGCAGCAGACAGCGAAACTGGACTCGCCTTCAGCCGCAGGGGAGGATGTCCAGATTTGCGGTGCGTGCGCATACAAGAATTCACCGGGCTATACATTCTGCGGGATGTGCGGCGCACCATTGCAAATCACGCCGGAAGCGCACACGACGCAAGCATGGGAAGCTGAGCCGACTGCCGGGGCAAATGGAATGGAAGTCGAGCTTTCTCCCGGGAGTGAATCGGCTGAGAACACAACTGAGCCCTCTGTCAGCGCCGCCGCCCACCGCAGCGACCCCCTGGTCCCGACTTGGCGGATGCCCGAGAGACCTGTTTCAGATCTAGGTGTGAAGTCCGAACCTTCCCGCCATGGTTACCGAATCTACATCGGCGTGGGGTTGGCGATCGCTCTCGCAGTCTCGGCTTACATGGCGCGTCACAGAACGGAAGAGCCTTCTTCGGGCAGTGCAAGTTCGCCGCCCGCACCTTCAAGGATCATCCGGCCGGCGGCGGCAGGTTCGTCGCCGCCCCCCCGCGAGATGGAAAGCGCCCCGGCGGAAAACAATCCGGCTGCTGTGCTGACCCCAAGTCGGCCGGATGCGAATGCACTGAAGGATCAAGCTGCCGGCACGCGGCCCACGCCTCCGATGGTCCCCTTGACTGCAAGCTCTTCGGCAACCGCCGATCAACAAAGTGGTGCGGAGGACTTGGCCACGGCGGAAAAGTATTTGAATGGGACACCCGGCACGCCTCGCGATACCAGAGAAGCGGCGCAGTGGTTGTGGTTGGCAGTGAGAAAGCGGAACCTTGCGGCGACGATTGCGCTGTCTGATTTGTATCTCTTGGGCGATGGAGTTCCTAAGAGTTGCGACCAAGCCCGTGTATTGCTGGATGCAGCCGCGGAGCGGGGCGGTAAGGGCGCCGCGGTACGACTCCGGAACTTGCAGGCTTTTGGCTGCCAGTGAACACTGGCGCGGCAAACACACCCGCAGACCGCGAAGCGCTCTCGACCTCAAATCGAGGCGAACGTCCTACCCCGCACAGGCTACGACGGAAGTTCCGGCTGGTGCCTGCGCGACTCATACCACAGGGCAAGTTCCACCCGGTTCCAGAGGCCAAGTTTGTCGTAGATCACGCGAAGATAATTCTTCACCACATGTTCCGTGGTGCCGATTTCATGGGCTACGTCGCGGTTCTTCAAGCCCTGGGCGACAAGCTCGATGACCCTGGTTTCACGCTCACTGGGGGTGCGGGGTCCGTAACGCTGGTTTGCGAACATAATTGCCTCCGATATAACAGGGTCGCGAGTTTTACTCGCTTGATTCCGCCGGTGATTCCGAAGCGGAGAAACAGCCGGTTAAAATGAGCTTTAACGGTTCTGCGTGCCATCTTGAGCTGGCCTGCGATCTCGGCGTTATCACAGCCTTGCAGAAGCAATTCAACGATTTGTTGTTCGCGCGGTCCTAACCGAACGGACTGCTCCGTCATCACTACCCCCCGGGTTTGGATTCGCCTCCGCACTAACGCGCGACTGGCAATGCTTCCATATTCTGTAGCACCCACAATGCCACTTTGAGACAAGACTGACTGTGACCAAAGAACAACCATTTCCACAGGCACTTGCGGAGACTGCCTCGGGCCCCGGGCATGCGGAACGCACTCCACAGCTTGGGACAAATCCGTCCATGCCAACCATCAAAGAAGGCCGCTGAGAATACGAAAGGTGCGTAAAATCAGCGTAACCTGATCGTGCAAGAGACTTGCAAGCAAGCGCGGACAGCCATATCAGGATGTGAGCTCTGGTCGATCACGGGCCCGCTTGAGCACCGCGCAGAGCGATTTTTCTCCCGCCAGAAAAACGGCGCGGTCAGGGAGCCCGCTCCTAGGGTGAAAACCCTATGTGGAAAGTGCCATGCCCACGAGGCAAGCCCTGAATAATTTACATGACCTGCGCGACGGAAAAAGCCGTCTATCGAGCTTAATGCAGGTCTGCGACCAATTTCTCCAACTTCCAGGGCTTTAGGTCTTAGGCTCGCCGGGGCAGTATCTGGGCAAAATCGTTCGGAGCCAAAGTAGAGATGGCGGGGACGACGGGACTCGAACCCGCGATCTTCGCCGTGACAGGGCGACGTGATAACCAACTTCACTACGTCCCCGCGGGGTCTGGTTACATCCTACCATTTGGCCGCGCTGGAAAGAAAGATGCATCGGGTGCCGGACGGCTTACCTTTGCCGTTTGCGCCGAAGTCTCGGCCAGAGCGAACCTCAATTTCTCACACATCGGTATAATTGCCGGACACTCATGGACTGGGTTCCGTCCGCTATCCGCTGGCTGTTCGACTCGGAACACGGCGCATTCGACCGCCTGATTCCACGCTGGCTCTTCCTGCGGGCACTGGGTTGTATTTATTTTTCCGCCTTCTTCTCGCTCGTCTTTCAGATCCGTGGCCTCATTGGCCCGGAAGGGATTTTGCCGGCGGATCAATATCTGCGAGCCGTTGCTAATTCGTTCGGCCACGGCCTCGGCTTGTGGTTTGCGCCGACTGTGCTGTGGCTGGGGAACGGTACGCACATGCTGATCGCCCTGTGCTGGGTGGGCATGGTGGCGGCGCTGCTGGTGGCGCTGAATATTTGGCCGCGCGGAATGCTCTTCATCTGTTTTGTCTGCTTCCTCTCGTTTGTCAGCGCCGCCCAGGATTTTTCCAGTTATCAATCAGACGGGATGCTGCTCGCAGCGGGATTTATTGCACTTTTCTTTGCTCCAGGCGGATTGCGCCCCGGTTTTGGGCTGGCGGCGCGGCCATCGCGCGCCAGCCTGTTCCTGCTGCAGTGGGAGTGGTTTCGCATCTACTTCGAGTCCGGGGTCGCAAAGATCATGGGGGGAGACCCCGAGTGGCGCCATTTCACGGCGATGGACGAGTACTATCAGAACGGTCCGCTGCCTACTTGGATTGGCTGGTACGTGCAGCATCTGCCGCACTGGTTTCATGCTTCCACGGTCTTCGCGACCCTCGTGCTCGAATTGGTTTTGGTCTGGATGTTGTTTCTGCCGCGCCGCTGGCGAATCGCCTGCTTCTTCATTGTGACTCCCTGGCAACTGGGCATTATTCTCACGGCCAACTACACGTTTCTGAACTACCTCGTCCTAACGTTAGGATTTCTCTTGTTAGACGATCGTTTTCTGCTGCGCTTTCTCCCGCAGCGGTGGAAGAAATCCTTCGGGGCGGACGAGGCTACGGGCACGGAGGACGAGCTGGGAGGTCTGGAACCCAGTGAAGGTCAGCAGGCGCGGCCAACGGTGGAGATGGCAAGAACCGAGCAAGGCTGGCCACGCAGGTGGAGCGGAGCCTTCCCTGGTCGGTTCCATATCGTGAAGCTGTCTTTGATTAGCGTCATGCTGGGATGGATTTTCTATGCCACCCTGGTGGAGTTGATCAGGATGTTCCCCGTCGCGCTGCCGTTGGCAACCTCACCAGTTGCGGCGCTCGGGCCCTTTCGGATCGCCAACGGGTACGGCCTGTTCGGCATCATGACGCGTGGCCGATACGAGATCGAGTTCCAGGGCTCCGAGGATGGAAAAACCTGGGTGGCATATCCGTTCCGCTATAAGCCTCAGGCTCTCAATCAGCCACCCGGAATTTACGCACCTTATCAGCCACGATTCGATTGGAACCTGTGGTTTGCTTCGCTAGGCACATGGCGGGACTATTCGATCGTGCCCAGAACCGAAGTGCTGCTGCTTTCCAACGACAAGGACGTGCTCAACCTCTTCAAGGCGAATCCTTTTCCGAACAAGCCACCGCGCCAGGTGCGCGCTGTGCTTTGGCAATACTGGTTCACAACCATGTCGGAGAAACGCACACAAGGTCTCTGGTGGCGCCGTCAGTTCGTGGGGCTTTACGCGCCAACGATCGAACGCGAGCCAGATGGCACGATCCATGCGATCGATTGGTCTACTGTCGGTCCGCGCGATTGAACACGGTTGAGGATCGAGCGGCATCTGTGCAACTTATGATCGTGGCGACTGATAAACCAAGGATTGCCAAAACCGAGCCATGCGTGAAATGACATGGAGCCCGCGAAGCTGACTCGCCGCGGATGTGTAATTGGCGCGGGCCCCAACGGCTTGGCCGCCGCAATAACGCTTGCCCAGGCAGGGTTGCAGGTCGAGGTATTTGAGGCGGAGCCTCAGCCGGGCGGCGCCGCTCGCACCCTGGAGTTGACACTTCCCGGCTTTGTGCACGACTTCGGATCGGCGGTCCATCCCTTAGCGGCGGGATCGCCATTTTTTTTGTTGCTAGCATTGCCGAGCCACGGACTGGAGTGGATTCACTCGCCTGCGGCTCTGGCGCATCCGTTTGACGACGGCACAGCGGTCACGCTGGAACGCGATCTCGATCACACTGCATTCGGCCTCGGTCAGGATGGCAAAGCTTGGCGCAGCCTCATGCGTCCGTTCGCCGAACATTGGGCGGAACTCGCTCTCGAGGTTCTTCGTCCTTTGCCTTCATTGCCGCGTCACCCCTGGCTGCTGGCGAAGTTCGGGTTACGAGCGTTCCCTTCAGCCCGGACACTTGTTCGCAGCCTGTTTCGCAACGAGCGCACGCAAGCGGTCTTCGCCGGGCTGGCCGCACACTCCCTGCTCGGCCTCGATGAACCCTTGAGCACTGCCCCGGGCTTACTGCTGGGGGCGGCACTGCATTCAGTCGGATGGCCGATTGCACGCGGCGGATCGCAATCGATCACTCAAGCGCTGTGCAGCTGTCTCGCCGACTTTGGAGTCACCGTAACGACGTCGACCCGGGTTGAGAATCTAGCAAGCCTTCCAAGCTATGACCTCACGCTCTGTGACGTCAGTCCGCGTCAGTTGCTTCGATTAGCGGGAGACCGATTGTCGAAATCGTATCGGCGTCGATTGGCGAACTACAGGTATGGTCCGGGCGTATTCAAAGTCGATTACGCGCTGCGGCAGCCGATACCCTGGAAAGCACCTGAATGCACGCGTGCGGCGACGGTGCACCTGGGCGGGAGCTTTGAGGAAATTGCGGCATCCGAGGAGGCCACGCGATATGGACGCCATGCGGAGCTGCCCTTCGTCCTGCTGTCGCAGCCGAGCCTGTTTGACTCTGCCCGCGCACCACAGGGCAGGCATACTGCGTGGGCGTATTGCCACGTTCCCAACGGTTCGACATTCGACATGCTGAACCGTCTGGAACGCCAGATTGAACGATTCGCGCCGGGATTTCGCGATTGCATTCTCGCGCGCCGAGTTTTTTCGCCGCTCGCACTCGAAGAGATGGACAGCAATCTTGTCGGAGGAGACATCGGCGGCGGGGCGATGGATCTGCGGCAGTTCCTATTTCGCCCTACCTGGCGTCAGTACGCGACATCGGCTCGTGACCTCTATCTCTGTTCGTCTTCGACACCGCCGGGTGCAGGCGTACACGGTATGTGTGGCCATTATGCCGCGAGACTTGCCCTATCCCGGTTAAAAATATAGCTCACTTTCAGCGGTTACTTACTTCCCCCGGTCGGCGTGTTTAAGCGGCTCACCGTTCCGCGAGGGCGAGAGCATCTGTGGGAATCAGAAGCCGAGGCACCGGACTAATCTCAGAACCACAATTGGGGCGAAGCCGCGGTGCGCGGCCGGACGCAAGCCGGTCGGCGCTGCTACAATTTTGGATTGGGGGACAATTCAATGGCGAACCTGGATGAGGTGGTTCAGCAGTTGAAAAAAGAGCGGGAGCGAGCTCAGATGGAAGTCGCACGCATTGACGCGGCCCTTGCGGCTTTGGGAAGCTTGCGGCCCAGCGGGCATGGACAGCGCCGCACGCTGTCGGCAGCGGGGCGGCGAGCGATCAGCCTCGCGCAGAAGGCGCGCTGGGCCAAGGCAAATTCGAACGGACGAACGGCCGCGGCAAAGCCCCGGCGCAAGATGTCAGCAGCAACCCGGCGGAGAATTGCAGCCGCCCAGAAGGCGCGCTGGGCAGTGCGGAAAGCGCAGCAGAAGAAAGCCGCTTAAGCCACAATCGGTGGTCACGCCGCAGAACCGCCCGAGATGAGCTGAGGCGGGCTTGAATCGATCATGACCCGGCGAAATGGGGTCGGGACAACCCAGTCGCGAAGTGTCCCGCTCATTACCTATTTGAACCAGTGATAAGCGAGGCTAAGTTGCACGCCGTTAAATTCAGGATTGTCAAGGCCAAGGTTCGCGTTAGAGATGTGCGACCAACGGAATCCAATATCGAACGATTGCCGTTCCCGCGTTACCAAGTAAATCCCTCCGCCTCCTTTTGCCATGAAGTTGAAACTGGAAGTATTTCCCGGGGGCAGATTCGAACTGGTGGTCACGGCGCCGCCCGCCAAGTCGATGTAGGGCGAAATGCGGTGGGTGTGCAGGGCAGAGTTCCACCGCAGTATTACCGGATCAAAGCCGCGGCCATGGGTGCGTTGATTTCCGAAGGTCTCGAAAACGGGCATGAAGTCGAAGGCATACTCGAGATTGCCGCGCCGCCAACCGCAGCCGCGCTCGGACGTTATCACGTGCCCCACCGAGACCCCGACGGACCAAATTTGCGCTTCCGCGAATGAGTTGGTGTTCTCTTCGCCGGTTTCTCCGGCGGCCCCGATGCTGAAGTCCCACCTTCCTTGCTGCCCGGCAGGCGGCACGTCTTGGGCAACGGTCCGGCAGGAGCAGAGCAGAAGAATCACACCCAACATCCCACGGAAGCCTGGCAGATCGATTAGTGATTTCACATAAGCTGGTGGGCAAGGAAGGAATAGCTTTTCCATGCGGATTTTCATGGACAGCTAAAATCGAACCGCCAGTCCCGAAGTCAGGCGGAGATTACGACGCTCAAATAGGTTTGACCCTGTCTTAAGTTCGTCGACTTCATTGCGCCAACTCAACAGCCGCGCCAGCCGGAAATCCGTGCCAACACCCAAATCTTCGGCTAAAGACGTATCAGAACCCAGTTCCTGGCCGTGCACGGCTCCAACCATCGCCTGGGCAAACGGCCGGAACCTTCCAATCGAGCCTCCCCCGCGCAATCCGAATAAGAAATCACTCTGGGTCAAACCGCCATATTCTCCGCTGAAGTCGGCAACCACGCCAAAATAGTGAAGATACTTCTTCTCTACGGCTACATTCCATCCGCTGAGTTTCGAGCTTTTCGCTGAAAATGGATCGCAAGTAACCGTGAGGCTCGTATATATCGCTTCGCAGTGAACCGCGCCCAGGTGCGAATATCCGATGAACACATTTCCGTGATTGGGAGCCGGTTTCGGAACCTCATCGGTAGGGACGGCAGGTTTCTGCTCGGTGAAAAGGCTCACTCCTCGATCATCGCGGGCGCGATACCAGGGGCGTTTGCCATGAAGAATATTGGCTCCGCCGCGAATCGGACTCAGGGTGGAACGCACCGTATCAATCAGGAGCCGGTTCTGGGTATGTTGTTCTACGCGTTCCGCAACCTTCTTATCCAGAATGTCCTCCGCCAACATCCAGCCGAAGCCGCCGACCGGCGTCATGACAAGGTTAACCTTTCCCACACCCGAGTAACAGGTGCTCGTGTTGCACGGGTATGATCCGTTCGCATTCCACGGAGGGCGGGCCTTCGTGCCGTATTTTTCGACAGTGGGCTCGCTGAGCAGTCCAATGCTCCATTGTGTGCTGTAAACAGTATTCCAGATTGTGGCTTTGAGCCGGCTTCGCCAGTAGGCTTTAGTGTTAGAGAATTCCAAGTTCTCGCTAGTTGGATCGTTCTGGATCTGAATATAGCTGGTCAACGCTCCTTGGATGGGATGACCGACGTAGTTGTAGAGAGGGTTTTCGCCGGCACTCCAGCCGGCATGCCACCACGATGTAAGCGACTGCATGTAGTCGCGCCAGTAGTGATTAAACGGTATCCCGTTTTCAATCACCACCCAATGGAAGTCGGTATGCACAACATAGGCCTGCTCGATCACAAGAAAGGTAAACGATTCGGTCAGAGCCCGGCGCCAATGAAAACTCTCCTTCCGCGCAGGCAAAGGAGCGCTCGGGATCTGGCCGGAAGCCAGATCACCCGACGCCTGGGAATCTTCCTTAGGCACTGCACGGCGATCGACGGGACTCTCTGCGAAGCTAAAAGTTTTGCCCCGCACAGGCTCGAACGGGGTTAAAGAAGTACAGGCCTCGAGCGAGATGTCGTTTGTATCGCAGAGAGATGACGGCAGCTGACTAACGCAGACGGTGGACAGGAGCAGGACGATAATAGTTACGGCAACGCATAAGCGCATACCCGAGTGGGAAATCATCGTATTATATGCAATTCTTTGGAATCTTCGAGGATGACGGGCAGCCAGCCGGGGGCTTTGCATGCGGTGGTGGCGTCGTTGGGTTTTCCGAGAGAGTATTCAACTATACTTTTAGACCAAATGGGGTCCCGAATACACGGTGCTGACGACGGGGGATCATTCGTGAATATGGTCTCCGCGCAGGGATCTCAGAGTCCAACGGATGACGGAGTCCGAAACTTTGCGGAACGGACGGGGCGATTCCCGCAGCCTGAAATCAAAATCGGATTGCTCACCGGCGGGATTGACAGGCCATACGTGTTCGGCCTCGCAATGGCACTTGCCTCAAGAGGAGTGCACCTGGATGTGATCGGCAGTGATCTTGTGGACCGTCCTGAGTTGCACGCTCCTCCCAGGCTGATCTTTCTCAATTTGCGAGGGGATATGCGGCCGAATGTCAGTGTCAAAAAAAAGATAGGCAGGGTACTAATCTACTATGCCCGGCTCATCCGCTACGCCTGGTTTGCCAAGCCCAGGGTTTTTCATATTCTCTGGGACAACAAGTTCCGGCTCTTCGATCGTGTTGTGCTGATGCTGTACTACAAGGCGCTGGGTAAGAAGATTGCCTTCACGGCGATGAACGTCAATGCGGCGAGAAGGGACGCAAATGACTCGACGCTCAACCGGCTTTCGTTGAGGATCCAATACCGGCTGGCGGATCACATCTTCGTTCACACGGAAAGGATGAAGAGCGAATTGCTCCGGGATTTCGGGGTTCGGGAGGAAGCGGTTACCGTGACTCCCATGGGCATCAACCACTCGGTGCCGAACACGGAACTCACGCCCGTGGAGGCTAAGCGGCGGTTAGGCATCGCAAGCGGTGAGAAAACAATTCTCTTCTTCGGCGGTGTGCAACCCTACAAGGGCCTCGAATATCTCGTGGCTGCCTTTCAGATGATCGCGTCCGAGCATGGGGAATATCGATTGATCATCGCCGGTGCGCCAACGCAATCCGCGCAGTACTGGCGGGACATTCAAGAGACGATCGAAAAACATCCCAGTTGCGGGCGAATCATTCAGAGAATTGAATACGTCCCCGACAGCGAGACGGAAGTGTATTTTAAGGCCGCCGACGTTGCAGCTCTACCTTACACTGAGATCTTTCAGAGTGGGGTGCTGGTTCTGTCCTACGGTTTCGGCCTGCCCGTGATCGCGACCGACGTTGGTTCCCTGAGCAAAGACATCGCTGAGGGCAAGACCGGGTTTATTTGCAGGCCACGCGATCCGGTCGATTTGGCTCGGGTGATCGCCATTTATTTTGAAAGCGATCTGTATCTTCAACTGGACAAACATCGCCAGAACATTAGAGATTACGGCAGCGAGCATAATTCATGGGACGTCGCAGCCGAAGCTACCGCTAATGTTTATGCAAAATTGTTGGCGGATATTCTTGAACCAGCCTCTTGATTCAATTCTCCTGGCACAAGACGCGCCGTGCGCCGTCGTTGTTCGTTACTGCATTCGTTACTTCAGGGCGTGGTCAGCATATACCAGGGAGCGCTCTTCGGTGAGCGGCTTGCCATACACCTCTTCGGGCTCGTATACCGTGACGTAACTACCCCTGTTAGAGAAGGCGAAGGGCACGCACAAAAGCTTCTTCAGCCGCGCCCTAAGCGCGTCCCGGCGCTCCGGCGGCACAAAGAACAGCATGAAGCCGCCGCCCCCCGCTCCCAGCAGTTTGCCTCCTAGAGCCCCGGCGCTGAGACCCGCCTGGTAGATTTCATCGATACTGGGGCTCGAGATCTTTTGCGTCAACGTTCTTTTGATTTTCCATCCCTCGTGCAGCAACCGCCCAAATTCGTCCAGCGGCCGATTCGGGTTAGTGATGATGGCTTCCGCTTCGTCCACCAGTTGGAGCATTTCCCCCAGCTCTTTCTTCTTGTGCGGAGTCACCTGGAGCTGTTCTTGCGCGATTTCTGAAGCCGTTCGGGAAAACCCGGTGAAATACAGCGCCAGATGGCGCTCCAGTTCCCCTAGCCGGCTGGCTTCAGTCAGGATGCGGTTTACTTCGATCGAGCCATCGGTGTGAAAATTAATGCGATTGAACCCGCCGTGTGCTGCACTGACTTGATCCTGCGCACCCACCGCTTCCTTGAGCAGCTCTTGTTCTATATGTATCGCCTCTTCAGCCAGGGAGCTTCTATCGCGCATCTTGTTTTTGAGCGCATAGAGGCCAAGAAGAAGGCCCACAGTAAATGCAGAACTCGTACCCAGACCGGTGCGAGCCGGCAGGTCAGCCACATGGTGGATCTCGACTCCCTCACCGATTCCCAGGAATTGCAGGCAGGCGCGTACCGAGGGATGCTGAATGGCATCGTTTCTGGCAACGTTTTCGACCTTCGAGTAGGAAATGCGGCTGTGGTATTCGAAAAAAGGCGGCAACCATCGACAAGTGATGTAACAGCACTTATTGATGGTGGTCGACAATACGGAGCCACCGTGCTGGCGGTACCAGACGGGATAATCGGTACCCCCGCCGAAGAATGAAACTCGAAGCGGAGTGCTAGTGATCACCATGGGTTTAGCCTTGTAGTTGTCCAGTGGACAACCCTGTTGCGATTGCTACAACAAATTCTTCGCGGCCACGAGTTCGATGTTCTTCGCAGCGCTGGTTGCGGGCCAAGATAACTCGGAAGCCGGCACGGTTGAGCAGCGCGATCGCCTCGACTACGCCCGGCAGAACGTGCAATTCCTCCCAGCGAGTTACGTACTGGCCTTCCGAGGGCTTTCGGTTGACTACCCCATCAAGATCCAGAAATACGGCTTTGCTCATGGAATATTGTCTGTTCCACCAGTTCTGCAAGGACGTGGCCGATCAGGATGTGGCACTCCTGTATACGCGGAGTTTCGTTCGATGGCACGCAGATGCAAAGGTCCGCGGCGTTCTTGAGTTCTCCACCTGTGCATCCCGTAAGTGCGATCGTCTGCAGCCCGATCTTCTTTGCGGCCGCCACGGCGTGAACAACGTTGAGTGAATTTCCGCTGGTCGAAATGCCGATGGCGACATCTCCCGGATGGCCCACGGCTTCGATTTGCCGGGAAAAGACCATATCAAACCCGTAGTCATTTCCGATGGCGGTGAGGATCGAGCTATTCACCGACAAGGACACCGCTGGCAAAGGCGGCCGATTGAAGGCAAAGCGCCCAACCAATTCGGCCGCAATGTGCTGTGCGTCCGCCGCGCTCCCGCCATTACCGAACAGAAGAACCTTGTTTCCCCGGTGGAACACATCCACCAGGATCGAGCTGGCCTGCGCGACGACGGATATGATTTCGGCGCTGGCCAGCAGGCGTTCCTTTACCGCAATCGATGCCTGGATCGACCGGCTCACCCGCTGTTCGAAATCACCCTTTTCCCTCACTCACTCCTCCCACTTCCCTCTCGAGCCAGTATGTCTTCTTGCTCACAAGCGCCGGAGGGTCGCCCTCGAAGAGCGGCCTCGTTAAGGCCATCACAAAGACGTTGTGCGCGCGCGTAATCCTCCGGAGTCCCGATATCGATGAACATCCCCTGCTGTTCCAGCGCATACACCCCGTCATCGAGCAATCGCGGAAAAACGTCCTTTTCCAGGCTGGCCGGTCCTTCGGGGATCAGCTCAAGAACCCCGCGGCTGAAAACATAGACGCCGGCGTTTATACGACCGGGAGAATCGTTGCCGGTCTTCTCCTCAAAACCGGTCACCCGGCCGCTTGCTTCCATCCGCACGGTCCCATAACGGGCTGCATTCTCCGCTTCCCGCACGGCGATACTGACCAGACCACCATGTCGGCGATGCAAGCGGATGAGCTCGTGGAAGTCGACTTCCAGGAATGAGTCTCCGTTCATCACCAGAAAGTCTGGGTCGTCCCGGAGATACCGCTCTGCCAGCTTTAGCGCCCCCGCAGTACCCAACGCATACGGCTCTCGCGAGTATTCAATCGCCACATCCCAGGCACGGCCATCGCCGAACTCGTCTTCGATTTGCTCGGTGAGGTAACCTGTACACATCACCACGCGGCCGATGCCCTGGTTACGGAGCTGCCGGACGAGCAGATCGAGGAAAGACTTGCTTCCGATCGACGCCAGGACTTTTGGCGTGGCTGGCAACACCGAACGCAAGCGTGTTCCCATACCGCCCACTAGCAGAACGGCTTTGGCACCTTGCTTCATAGCTGCTCCGAGTATTCGAAGTTCACGCAGACGTTACAGTTCGCTCGGCCTACAGCACGCCGGCACCAGTATTCCAACATGGACGCCAGTGGCTGCTCGAGGGAGGGTTTTGGCTTCCAACCCGTCAACCGGGCCAGGGGCCGAACCTCTGCCTTTAAGCCCGCCAGCCGCGTCGCGATCCGCAACAGGCCGCCGATCGTGTGGGTATTGGAAGCACAGAGGTTATAGGCCTCGCCCCGCTTCCCTTTCATGGCAGCCAGATAGAAACCACGAAGCGCGTCACTCACATCGAGAAATGTCCGGCGCGGCTTCAGATTGCCGACCTCGATTACAGAAGGTTGCAAGCCCCTCTTGATTCGAATCAACTGCCGCACGAAGTCTGAAGGTGCGTCATTTGTTTTTTCTGGGACCGGTAGTGTTGAACAGCCTCAGGCTGACAGTCGGAATATTGTAATCCACAAAATATTCTCGCGCCATAAAGTCAAGGCCACGCCTTGCTGAGGCCGTAAGGGTGCAGGGGTTGAAGCGGCTGTTCTTCGGTACCCGGTATGGCGGCCGCTGACGCGTGTCCATACTCGGAACCGAGCAGGCCGAAACGACCACCGGAGCACGGTTCATCTGCCTCACGGCATCGAACAAATGCAAGGAGCCCATAATATTCGATTCGAACGTGGCCGTGGATTGCGCCCAAGACACCGTTGGCAAACTCTGCGCTCCCAGGTGAAAACGTGCGTCGGTTCGTAATCTTGGAAAAGCTGCCTTAGTCTCCGGCGGTCGGTCAAGTCACACTGCACGAACTGCAAGCGCGGCAACTTCGGGAACAAATTGGGGTCATGCGAGCGGTATCCTGCGATTACGTTCCATCCCTTTCTGAAGGAACTCAATCGGGTAAGACCCTATGAATCCTTCGGCGCCGGTTACGAGAGCGGTCTTAGTCACGACGATCGTCTTCAAAGGCTCGCGGTCACCACCTCCGCAATACGCTCGCCCGCGTGACCGTCCCAAAGGGGCGGTACGGTTCCCTGTTTTGCCTGTCCGCTCAGGATCTTGGTTAACTCCTGACGGAGTCTGTGGCTGTCGTGCCCGACCAGGGTGTTAGTCCCCATCGAAACCGTCACCGGCCGCTCCGTGTTGTTCCTCACTGTCAGACAGGGCACTCCCAGATAGGTGGTCTCTTCCTGGACGCCACCAGAATCGGTGATCACTACGGTGGCATGGCGCTGCAAACCGAGGAATTCGACGTAGGGCAACGGATCCAGCAACCGTAGTTGCGCGGTGTTCAAGCCAAACTCCGCAATGCGTTGGCGGGTTCGTGGATGTGCCGGAAAGACCACTGCAAGTTGCCGATTGATTTCAAGCAGGGACGTTAGGAGTCCCTTCAGCACCGAGCTCTCGTCGACATTGGAAGGCCGATGCAAAGTAACCAAGGCGTAACGGCGGGGCAGGCGATTGTGTTTGCTCTGGCACGCCGCGGGCAAAAGGCGAAAAAGAGAATCGATCATGACATTGCCGACACGATGAATTTTTTCGGAAGAAACACCTTCGTGCTGTAAATTGAGATCCCCGTCTTCGGAGGGAGTGAATAGAAGATCCGCAAGCTGATCTGTGACCAGGCGGTTAATCTCCTCAGGCATCGTGCGGTCGAAGGAACGGAGACCGGCCTCGACGTGGCCGACCCGTATTCGCAACTTAGCGCAGACCAGCGCCGCGGCAACCGTGGAGTTTACGTCTCCATAGACCAACACGAGATCCGGCTGGTAATCGAGCACAACCGGCTCGAAACGAATCATGATCTCAGCGGTTTGGCTGGCATGCGAACCGGCAGCGACCGAGAGGTTTACGTCCGGCCAGGGGATGGCAAGCTGCCGGAAGAACACATCCGACATATTCACGTCGTAGTGCTGCCCGGTATGAACCAGGGTTTGCCGGACGCCGGATCGGTTACTCAGCGCTGTGAGAACGGGCGCCAGCTTCATAAAATTCGGCCGGGCGCCGACCACGTGGAGAATATGTGACATTGGCTTCTATTATGCGGCCGGTCAGACACAGAACAAAGGCGCACTGGAGAGTGCGCCTGGCCGATGCGGCTCCGTGTGCGCTATTGCACAGATGACGTCAGCCCTGGCCCTAGTTGTCCGCTGCGACTCCGCGGCACGTGCGGGTGACCGCCCGCTTAGTATGTATCAGGAGCACTAGCGCAGGAATCAATACCCACTGATAGTAATAGTAGCGGGCATCCATGTGCGGAAATGCGCCATAGAGAATGACCGATGAGAACAGTGCTGCAACCAGCAGCGCCGAGTACATATCCCGCTCCTTCAATACGAAATAGTCAATCGCAATGACAAGGAACGGGAAAATGACCATGGGATTAACAAAGAACAGGACCTGAAGCGAGGATACGAGCACATGGAGGTACGAACTCCTGGTGATGACAAACACACTCTCGGCGGGGGCGTTCATTCTTTCAATGAAAGTGTTGTAAAAAAGCGTGCCGTAAGAGAAGCCCCCGAACTGCGTTATGATGGCGTAACTTCCCAAGGCTAAAATAGACAGAACGCCTGCTTCGATCAGGGATAACTTGTGACGGAGATACGCCGCGCAGATTACCAAGCCGGAGAAGATCACGGTCTCGGGCCGGATCCATATTGCCACGAGCAGCAATCCGATGCCGGAGACGGGGCGGTCTGCCTCGACTATTAAATAGACCCCTGCCATCACCGCGAGAATGCCCATAACGTCAGGGCTAGTCCAGCGAATTAATCTAAGCAGCGAAGGATTAAGTATGAGGAGAATGGCCAGCACCAGGGTTTCGGTATTGCCAAAATATCTGCGCAGCCATCGCCACAGCAGCCATCCCAAGACACAGTAAGAAACACTGGAAACCAGCGCCCCGGATCTCCATCTGAACCCCACTTTTCGGGCCAAGCCCAACGCCGAGAGATAAAGGGGCTTCACGGAATAGTACGGCAACTGTTCTACAAAGTGATCAGGATCGCTCCTCATGTTGTCGCCGTAACTAGACGGAACCGTCTGCGGAAGATGGCGCTCGTATTCGAGGCCTGCTCTTTGCAGAGTCCTGGCATCGGTGGCCCTCACGGTCAGGGCGGTATAGAAGACTCCGTCATAGTTCCCGGTTGGATAACAAACCGCCGCAACGGCGATTACGATTAAAAGCAGCGTATAGCCTAAAGAGCACGTGTCCCAGCGAACAGGGTTGCGCAGGTCAACCGTCTGCTCGATTGCGCAAGTGTTGTGCGTCACCGATCACGACCTACAGCGGCATTCTGACGTTCATGGTTGGCGAGAGGCAATCGTCTGTCCGGTTATATCGTCTTGAACCACGTCATCCTTGGTGCCCCGGGTCGGCTGATGATCAAGCAGGCTCACAGGCATTCCAAGGCTGAGGGACTCAAGCACAGCAAAGCTTGCCGCAGAAACCTCAAGCAACTCCGCGAAAGGAATCGGAGGCGGTTGGCGGTCCCGCATCGCGTCTACCGTGAGATCAAGTTCTCTTTTGTGTCCCTTGTCGCGATTGCATTTGATGTGCCGGCGTTTGCCGCCCCGGAACAACTCGAGGGAGTGATAATCGTCAAGACGCGCCACGGCGCCTTCACAGAACAATTCGTAGTATTCCTTGGGCAAAGATTTGTCACCATTAGCCAGATAGAGAATGTTGCCGACGGAGCCATCGGCGAACGACACCATGATGGCCACATTATCGCGGTTGTAGCGCGCTCCGTCTGGAATAGCTCTGGCGTAGACGCTCACGATGTTGCTACCGACGACGCATCTCATCCAATCGAGAAAGTGGCAAGCTTCTCCGATGATTCGGCCTCCGTTCAGAGACTTCTGCGTCCAATGATCTCGCGGCAGGTAGCCGGCATTCACGCGAATGTGGACCATCATGGGTTCGCGGCGGCCGGAAAAGAAGCGGTGGATTTCAACTGACGCCGGCGAAAAGCGTCGATTGAAACCCACCATAACAAACGGTAAGCGGCCACGACCGAGTTGCGCCAGATACGCCGTACGTATGGATTCAAGTTCTTCCGCCTTGACCGCAAGAGGTTTTTCGACGAAAACCGCCTTCCCTTGTGACAGCGCGGAGAGAACGTGGGCGGCATGACTGTCGTGGTGAGAGAGGATAAAGACCGCGTCAAGGCTTGGATCAGCCAGAATTTCCTGCGGCGCCTGGGCACGGCGAAACCCGAAAGTCTGCTGGGCGGAGAACGCCGACGTTCCCGAAGCAGTGCCCACCGCTTCGAGCCGCACGTTCTCTAAGGCCTGGAGTTGAGGAAAGACGATGCTGCGGGCAAACGACCCGGCCCCGATGCATCCCACCCGCAAAGCTTCTGTTCTTTCCCGCATAGCAGGCGGGTCGGCCGTTGCCTTGTGGCCGGCGGGGCGAACAGAATCATACTTCAGGATAGCCGTGTAGGCGCCAGATCTCTCAATTTCAGAGTATGCCTGAGCACCGTCTTCGATGCGGTATTGAAGTTGGAGAAGCGAACCGACTTTTCCCTCTTCCGTCGAAAGAAAACCCAGAAAGGCTTCCATGTTGCGTTGCTCTGTCCAACGAACATAACCAATGGGATAGTCGTTTCCCGATTCTTCGTAGTTGGAATCGTAACGGCCAGGCCCATAGGAGCGCGAAAGAGCCAGAGACAATTCCTTCCGGTACATCAGTTCGCGAGAGACGCCGAGAGGGACAGAACCGAGAACCACAATCCGGCCCCGATCCCGCAATAACTGCGCGCCCAATTCGACAGGCTCAGTCGAAGTCGAGCTGGCGGTAATAATGGCAACATCGGCGCCATACCTGGTGAACTCGGCGATCTTCGCAGACAAGGAAGAGTCCGAAGCGCTCAATCCTAAACTGGCGCCAAAATCCACCGCTTGCTTTGCCCGCAACGGATTGGCATCGATCGCGATCACATGGCACCCCGCCGCTCGGGCCAGCAGAATGGTGAGCACACCCAGCAGGCCCGCGCCCACCACCACAACGTTGTCGCCCAGAGATATGTTGGCTTGACGAAGCGCTTGCATGGCGATTGCGCCAATGGTGGTCAGGGAGGCTGCTTCCAGAGAAACTGACTCAGGAACTTTGACCGCCAGATTGCGAGGAACAAAGTTAATCTCGCGGTGGGAAGCATATCCAACACCGGCACAGGCAACCTGATCTCCGGGCTGAAATTCCGTGACTCCCTCGCCCGCAGCAAGCACGATTCCAGAGCAGCTGTAGCCCAGACCGGATTGAGTGTCGAGCCGCGTCTGTACTTTTTGGTAGGCCGCTCTTATGCCGTTGGTTTTGGCGCAATCTACTACCTGCTTCACCAGGTCGGGCCGGGCATGAGCTTTGCCCAGCAGGGACTTCTTGCCGGTTTCAATCGTGTTGCGCTCCGTGCCGGCGCTGATTGCCGAAAATGCGGTGCGCACCAGCACCCCACCCGCCCGCAGCTCAGGCGTGGGAACATCGAAGGTTCCGACCTCACCCGTCTTCAGGTTGGCGAGAAGAGCAAGCATTGATTGCCTAGTGTTGGGCCAACGATCCGGTATCCGCCGATCCGGTTCAAGAAAAACAATGGCTATGCGACCGACTTACGCTGCCGAGTGTTAGTGGATTGTGTTGGGCAGAGACAGAAAAATCATGCCGAGGTTCATCAGATCCCGTGCGCTCAGCGGCTTCGAGTGCAGCATTAACCTTCCCCCAACCACAACGAGACTGGCATTTCTAGTCCGACTGGGTTTCCACTGTGGGGCTTTCTGGCGTCTTGAAACCATAAGACAGGTCACGCATGGCAAGCCAGATAAACCACGCGTTGGAAAAGACATATCTTTTCCACATACGGCCGGGCTCCTGAAAGAATCTGTAGAACCATTCGAGACCAGCCCGCTGCATCCAGCGCGGAGCCCGGGTTGTGACTCCCGCCACGACATCAAAGCCACCCCCCACGCCTTGGCAGACACTTACCGACAGTTCGGCAAGATTGCGATCCGCCCAAAGCTCCTTTTGCGGAGTTCCCATACCGATAAGCACCAGATCCGCCTTGCTGTTATTGATCTCAGCCACGATCCGGGCTTCCTCGGACTCGGTAAAATACCCGTGCCGATAACCAGCCAGCTTGAGGTAGGGATATCTGCGTTGGAATTCGGCAGCCGCCCTCGAAACGACTGCGGGTTTGGAACCCAATAGGAAAAGGCGGTACCCCCGCTCAGCGGCGACGGCAACGATCCGTTCCATTAGGTCAACCCCGGCGACTCGGCATGGAAGCGGTGTGCCTTTGGCGTGTGAGAGCCACACTACGGGCATTCCGTCGGCCAGCAGCAGGTCCGCTCGCTCCATGACATTTCGGAGCGCGGAACTCTTGTGATACAGAACCACTTTGGCCGCGTTCACGTAGACCACGTGAGTCTTGATGCCAGAATCGATTCGACGGCACAGCTCCGCAACCGCCTCCTCCATGGAGAAGGAATCTACGGGGCACCCGGCGATACGAATTCTTTCCGAGATTGGGCTCATGAATTCTAGTTGACTCCGGCGAAAACCCCGCCACCGGGACTCCCTTCATGGATTACCAGACACTTGCCGGTCGACGAATGAAGATGAACCTGCGACACAATCGACAACTCGTCTGGAACCGTGTATCCCGGCTTCTGCACCAAGCGAACAACCGGTTCAGATGGATCATGCTGCAGCGACGGTGTCTCGATCGCGTGAATCGGATTTTTAAACACGCTATCAGAACGTCCGTTGGGCGTCACGACGTTATCCTTCCGATCATAGATTCGAGCCGAATGCCTTGACGATCACAACAAGGGCAGTGGTCGCAGAACAACCTCGTAAATGCCCCCGGTATTGTATCGTATGGCGGAAAAGGCGCAATTGTCGAAGCCAGTACACTCGAGATTCCCCATGGGCTACATTCTTCGCGCGCACTTGCATGACATGTGCTCCAAACCACCCCTTCGCCCCTGGCCGCCGTTTCGGGCGGGAGGACATACGCTGCGGTCCACATGCAACATCTCGCCCGCTAGACGAGGGCCGGGGCGAGCGGTTCAGTTTGAGGGAGGGAAATGTATTGCTTCCACCAAAGCGCGAAGTTGAGCAGGTACCATGATCGCTTGCGATCGTGATCCACCACGCGCATCACTTCTTCGGGATCTAAGAAATCGGTCTCCCGGCAGAAGGAGCGCAATTCCTGACGCGTGAAATCGCCCAGGCGATCGGCAAACCATTCATAGACCGGCACGCCAAATCCTTGTTTCTTGCGGTCGATCAGCTCGTCGGGGATCAAGCCGCGGACTGATTTTTTCAGAATGTACTTGAGCACTCCGTGCCGCACCTTAATGGCCTCGGGAATACTCATAGCCAATTCCACGAACTTGTGATCGAGGAAAGGAACACGGGCCTCCAAACTCACTCCCATACTCATCTTATCGACTCGCATGAGTAAAAGTTCAGGCAAACGTAGATTCAAATCGAGATAGCTCATCCAGGCCAGATCCGATTTTTCCCAGGCTTTCTCGAAAAAACGTTGTCGAATGGGCATCAGGGCGTCCCAGGAAGTGATCCCCTGCAATTGCCTGCGAAGCCGAGGGGAGAGCAGGCGGCGTTTGTGAGTCTCGGTAAACCCTTCCGCTCCTCCCCAGAAGATGGGAATCTGCTCTGCATTACGTCGGAGGAATTCGTACGGCCGGTCGTTCTCGAAGCCGAGAGCGTCGAGCCCCCTCAATCCCAGTTGCTTGAGTGGAAGCGGAAACGGAAGATTTCCGTAACGCTGCAAACGCAGACTCAATCGCCATGCCGGATAGCCGCAGAACAGTTCGTCCGAACCTTCTCCCACCTGGCAAACCACAACGCCGTGATCCCGGGCAAATTTGGAGACGTAGTAGACCGGCACGCATACGGGATCGGCGATTGGTTCATCCTGCAGCCGGACCATCTGCGGTAAGAAGTCGATAAGGTCCTGCTGCGTCAGGATGCGCTCCTGGTGGTCCGCGGCGATGCTCAGGGCCATCTTCCGGGCGTACTGGAGTTCGCTGGGATAGCTTTTATACTCGCCGTCGTAGCCGATGGAGAATGTCCTCACCGGAGCCGAACTGCCCTCGGAGAACAGGGCTGCGTTGACGCTGGAATCGATTCCCCCGGACAGAAAAACTCCGACCGGCACGTCGCTCACTTTCCGCAACTTCACCGCAGCGCGGAGTCGATCACGGATTCGTCGCGCGATTTCCTCTTCCGAGCAGCCTGACAGTGGCTCGGTATGGTCCAAAACATCCCAGTAGCGACGCTCCTCCATTCTTCCGTCACAACCCACCCGCAGCCAAGTCCCTGCCGGCAGTTTGTGGATGCCTCGGAACAAGGTATTGGGCGCCGGCGTGGTAAGGAATGAGAGGAAATGATAAAAGCACTGTTCATCGACCGCGCGCTCCTGCTGCGGATCTTGCAGCAGCGCCTTGATTTCGGACGCGAAAGTGATCCGGCCATGGTGAACGCTATAGTACAAAGGTTTGACCCCGATGCGATCGCGAACCAGCCACAGTTCGCGATTACGGTTGTCCCAGAGGGCAAACGCAAACATGCCACGAAACCTGTGGATGCAGTCGATGCCCCACTGCTCAAAGGCGTGCAGGACTACTTCGGTGTCGGAGTGGTCCGTCTTCCAGCGGTATCGCCCCAGACGTTCCAGCTCGGCGCGGATTTCTGCGTGGTTGTAAATCTCCCCGTTTAGAATCAACCACAACGAATCGTTCTCGTTGCCCATGGGCTGGTCGGCGGCATGAGACAAATCGATGATCGATAGACGACGGTGTCCCAGCCCGACCCGGCCATCCGGTGAAAGCCAAATCCCCGCGCCGTCCGGCCCGCGATGAGCTACCGCGTCCGTCATATGAGCAATGTAGGAATCACTCACGCGGAAGTTTCCGTGATCGAAGACGAGAACGCCGGCTATTCCACACATTGCGTTTTTCTCACCGCCAGCAGAAATGGGTTCGAAAACCTTTACCCTACCACTAACCCCGGCCTCTCGCCCGGATCGTAAGTTCCAGCCTGGATAAGGCAAGGAACATCCACGCCTGCCCCCACCGCATGTAGGGTGTGCGATTGGTCCAGAACCGATGCCGCTGAAAATAGAAACAGCCTTCCGGAGCCTTCAGATTCTCGATGGTCCACTGCGCAGTTTCGAAAGCGGACTTCAAGGCCGACGCGTCGCGGCTGGAAAAGGCGCAGAACGTCAAGACCGCCTGCGCACACGAGTGGATGTCAATGGGATACGGGCGGTCGTGAAAATACTTGGGTGCGCCGCGCTCCGCAAACAAATTGCGTCTATAGAAATCGTAACCTCGCTTCAGGATTTCTTCGTGCGATGGATCGCCGCTCAAACGGATGTAGTCCAGAAGGGCGGATAGGTTGTAAGCCGTGTGAAAGTGATCGATCCATTGCTGACGTGATTTCGCTCCATAGGGCCAGGACCCGTCTGCGCGCTGGGCCCGAGCCAGGAAGTTCATACTGCGTCCAGCCAGTTTCCGGTAGTCGCGGTTGCCGCTTGCCGCGGCCAGCCGCATCAAGAAGGCCCCTACTAGCGCGCTGCTGTTGTAAATCAAGGTTTGGTTTGTGGGAGTATAGCTGAAGCATATTCCGTCTTCGAGATCGACAGATCGATTCAGGCGGCGGACAAAGAATTCCCCGGCGGATTCCGCCATGGCACGGGCCTCGGGATCATGAAACATCTCGGCAAAATCCAACAGAGCGCTCGCGCAGAAATATGTAGCGATGCTATTCGGAGTAAACGCTGCCATGGTGGGGCCGCGCCAAGAAACAAAGTCCCAGTCGTAGCCCCAGCAGAAAAGCTCCTCGTTCGGGCTGCGCAGGCGGATCAACTCAGCCTTCAGGTAACGGGCCTCCGATTCGCAATCTTCTCCGCACCGGGCCAGGTCGCAGTATCCCGAAAGGAGCAGTCCCAAGGCCTTGGGGTTTTTGGAGAGAGGAACACGAAGCAGAGTCCGGGCGCGGCTGCCCAGAAAGCGTCTGCCGCCCTGCAACAACGGAATCGCAAGTAGGGGGCTTCGCATCCAGGGACCGGATAAATAAGGAGAATTCAGCAAGTCATAAGGTTCCCAACCGCGATAGTCGCGGACCTTCATCCAGTCGTTGGCTGCGCGACGGGCGTTCACCACCGGCAGCAGCGAACTCTCCGGGTCCAACCCGGAAGGCGGTGGAACTTGACGGAGATCTTCGATCACACGAGTTGCGGAGGGCATAGCGCTGGTTCGGTGGCCACTTCCCGGAACAGATTTTTCATTTGAGTCGAAAAGCGATCCAGGGTGTATTGTTCGAGAAAGCGCCTGCGACTTGCTTCTCCCATCGTCTTTCTAAGGTTGTCGTTGCTCAAAATCGATACCACCCGGCCCGCAAATTCTTCTCTGTTTCCGGGTTTGACAATAAATCCATTCAGGCCATCGATAACAGTTTCCGGAATGCATCCCACGCTGGAGGAGATAACGGGCAAACCCGCAGCCATGGCTTCAAGAACGGCATATGGCTGGCCCTCATTGTAGCTCGGGAGCACAAACACATCCGCTTGAGCCAGCAGGTCATACTTGAATGGCGGAGATACCGGGCCGACAAACTTGACGTGGGCAGCCAGCCCCAGACTGGTTATAGTTTCTTGTGCCGCACTTCGATTCGCAGGCCGAAACCACTCCCCGGCAAATATCACCTGCACATCCGGAACCCGCTCGGCGATTGCGGGGATGGCCGCCAGAACATCCAGGGTTCCCTTTTCTTTCATCAGAGTGCTGAGAAAAAGCATGGTGCGCCGATGCCCATTGGGAGGGCAGCGCTTGCCGGCGAAGGTATCTGGAATGCCATTGGCGATGACGCGAACCCGCTCCCGTGGCAAGATTCCTTCGAACATGCCGCTTAGGCTCGCTCCCAGAACGATCGCCCGGTCGCTTGCTCCCAGACAATAGCGGATTAGGCGCTTCGTGGGAGCGGACGCGAATCGGTAGAAGTTTGCAAAGTGCGCTCCGTGCAAATGAACGACGACTTTCTTGCCTAACAGGCGCGCCGGTATCAGGAACAAACTGTCTCGCAAGAATGCCAAGCGGTCCTGAGCAATCGGGACATAAACAATCTTCGGGTTCTTCAGCAGCAACAACCAAAGGCATTGCAATCCGTGATAGGCGGCCAGCAGCACATTGCGGAGATCGATTCTGCCAATGTTCGAAAGTCCGCGGCGATCCGCGGTATCCAGGTGAATCAGATGAAACTCGTCTCCTAGAGCATTGAGCACGAGTTCAGTCGCCACGCTCATGCCGTTGTAGGGCGGCGGAGTGGGGCCAATGACCAGAACCTTGGGTTTGTTCACACCCTCATTTTGCTTTCTTCGGGTAGACATTGGTAAGCCAGGATCGCCCGAAAGCCCTAAAAATATCGCGATAAATTATCTGGCGTAGAGGGGAAAGGAAAGTCAGCCTGCATCTCGTCACTAGCAGGCTGCTGAAAAACTACTCCTAATTCACAGCTTTGTATGGTAACGAGAAAGCATGCGCGGAGACGATCAGCAGCAGAATCATATGTTCAGTTACTTGTCCCCCGAGATGCGCGTACGCAAGGATCACCCGCTGCGCGCAATCCGGGTCATGGTGGACGAAGTACTCACCCAGTTGTCGCGACGCTTTGACGGCATGTACGCCACGGTCGGGCGTCCGTCGATTGCGCCGGAGAAGCTGTTGCGGGCCCAGTTGCTGCAGATGCTGTACTCGATCCGCAGCGAACGATTGCTGATGGAAGAGATGGATTACAACCTGCTGTTCCGCTGGTTCGTGGGGCTGAACGCGGACGATGAAGTCTGGGACGCGACCACCTTCACCAAGAACCGCGACCGCTTGCTGGAGGCGGATGTGGCCCAGGAGTTTCTGGCGCGCGTGGTCGCGCAAGCGCGAGCGAAGGGGCTGACCTCCGACGAACATTTCACCGTGGACGGCACGCTGCTGGAAGCCTGTGCAAGTCTCAAGAGCTTTCAACCCAAGGAGGGCAAGCCGACTCCACCGCCGGATGATCCGGGCAATCCCACGGTGAACTTTCGTGGGGAGAAGCGCTCGAATGAAACCCATGAGTCCAAGACCGATCCCGACTCTCTGCTGGCACGCAAAAGCGAGGGCAAGGAGTCCCGGTTGAGTTACAGCGGGAATCTGTTGGTGGAGAACCGCAACGGACTGATTGTGGACGCGGAAGTGTTCCAGGCGAACGGGACGGCGGAACGCGATGCAGCGCTGGTCATGATGCAGAGGCTTGGCGGCACGCAACCACTGACGGTGGGCGGCGACAAAGGGTTCGACACGTTCGGGTTTGTGGAGGAGTGCCGCCATCTGCGAGTGACGCCGCACGTGGCGCAGAACCTGGGACGACGCGGAGGTAGCGCAATTGATGGCCGCACCACCCGGCACTCTGGTTACGCCACCAGCCAGAAGAAGAGGAAACGAATCGAAGAATGTTTCGGCTGGCTGAAGACGATCGCGCTCATGCGGAAGCTTCGACATCGCGGGATGGGCAAAGTGCACTGGATATTTACCCTGGCCTGCGCCGCCTACAATCTGGTGCGCATGCGAAACCTGGCCGCCACAGTTGGGGTGGCGTAAGGCGGAGCCGACGTGTGTCTTGAGCAACATCGAGTTAGAACCAAGGGCCACAAAAACACCAGAAATCAACCGTTCGACATCATCAACAATGAACAACAGAAAGGAAAATACGCTGCGAATCAATTTTTCAGCAGCCTGCTA
>JBARJF010000021.1:0-18874 GCA_049800135.1 Candidatus Sulfotelmatobacter sp. | reverse complement strand
CTTTTTCTTCCGGAGCGTTGTCGATCGAATCGAACGACCGGAACACGATCTTCGGATTGTGCTTCTGCAACACCTTGGTGATGGCCGCCGTCAGCGTGGTCTTGCCATGGTCAATGTGACCAATCGTGCCCACGTTGCAGTGCGGCTTAGTGCGGTCAAATTTCTCTTTCGCCATAATTACCCAGCCTCTAGCTCCTAGCTCTTAAAGCTTCCAGCTCAAAATTTTGTCGTCCCGAGGAGCGTTTCTGCGCCGGAGGACCTCTGTAATCCCGGCGGCCAGCATCTCAGTAATACTGATACAGCTTCTTGAACCTATGCCTTAGCGCGATGTCGACCGTTTCCAGCTTCGACAGATAAAACTCCCGCATCTGTGCCTGATCCGAGAGCGGCAGCGCCTGGTACGACTGCCACGCGCTCGACTCTGAATCCGCCTTGGCCGCATCTTCCAGCATCCGAGCCGCCAGAACGCCGGCAAAATCTCGAATGCGTATTCCTTTTCGATCCAGCCGCTTCAGGAACCGCTCCACCTTCGCGGGCAAGAACGCCTGCTCAATTGCGACTTGTAGCTTCGCAAATTCCTGCTGCTTCTCAATCTTGATCGTTGCCTGCTCGAAGCTCATTGCTATGTCAAACCGCAACTCTGGAGCGGGAGACGGGAATCGAACCCGCGACCAACAGCTTGGAAGGCTGTGACTCTACCACTGAGTTACTCCCGCCCTTCTGCCTCGCCTCAGCGGCAAAAGCCGCTTCTACTCCGGCTCCATGCGGCACGGCTGAAGCCATGCCTTTCACAAATCCATGCCTCTAACGCCTCAACTCTGGAGCCGATGATCAGGATTGAACTGATGACCTCTCCCTTACCAAGGGAGTGCTCTACCAACTGAGCTACATCGGCCAAAACTGTCTCGCAACAGATTCCTTGGCAAAACGCTCGGGATTTGCCAGCGGGCTCCCGCTCGCTCGGGCCCGCCAAACGGTTCAACTCACTCCGATTCGCCGTCGCCGTCGGGGTGCATTACATCCTTACGCCGCACCCAACTCTTGAACGCGAACATGCCCAGAATGAGCAGCGTCCCCAGCCGGATCCGCGGATCACTCAGCGTGGCAAATGCGAGCACCCCCAAAACCAGATACGCAATCATCGCCATGGCCAACCGGCTCATAATTCACTCAGATCCCTCACCAAGAACGCTCGGGACTTCGCCAGCGCGCCCACTCCCTTTCGCTCTGCTGAGAGCCACGCCTGCTAAACGGCTCAAATTCTGGTGCACAGGGAAGGATTCGAACCTTCGTACCTCGCTAGGAGGGACAGATTTACAGTCTGTTGGCTTTAACCACTCACCCACCTGTGCAAAAAAGCCGCCGGGCGATGCAGCCGCCGCGCTTCTCGGCAGGCAATTCGCGAATCCGCGCGCCCACGCAGCACACTTCCACTCTGCTCCACCCAACCGCATTTTCGCAAACCAGCTTTTCGCAACCCAGGGAAACCAAGAAGCGCTTGCGAAATAGCACGTGAAGATCACTGCACGCCGGAACAGTTCCGAATGAAGTGCGTTGGAAAAACCTGTTGCGCCGCCTAGTGTTCCGCCGCCTGCGGGAAATTCGTTTCCTGACTTTCGTTTTTTGATTTTCGTATGCTGGAGCTGGCGAAGGGATTTGAACCCCTGACCCTCTGATTACAAATCAGATGCTCTACCAGCTGAGCTACGCCAGCGTTTCGGGCACAAGCACCCTTCCGGGCACAAGTATACCCTTGATCCCTTCCAGATGTCCGGGACAATTTACTAAGTTATCACAACGGGCAAATTTCACGCAACCGCACTCAGCGAAGTTCGTGCTCGACTCCTGACTTCTGACACGACCTCCGTGCAGTGATATCATTTCAGCCCTGACCGCACTTTTGCGAAATGCGAATTAGGCGCACTTTCCCCATCGTCCTTGGGGTCGTAATCGTCGCCGCGGCGGTAACCCTCGCCGTCGAGCTGCGCAAGCATGCTCCGCCTGAACCCGCCCGTTTGTTGCCCGGAGGCGACGCATTTTTTTATCTCAATCTCAGTTCAGCCCGCAAGGCAAACTCGGGCAAGGAACTCCCCGCAGTCAGCCACGATCCCGAATATGAGCGCTTCATTCGCGAGACTGGCTTCCAGTTCGAACGCGATCTCGATGAAGCCGCCTTTGCCGTGCATTACCCGGCTAGCTGGCCCGGCGGCGGAACCGGGGGGGCGGCTCCGGAGCCCCGCTTTTCCGAGGTGCTAGTGGGCAAGTTCAATGGAGAGCGGCTTACCGCCTATCTGCGGCAAATCGCCCAATCGGTCGAAAGCTATCACTCGGTCGATATTTTCACGATTCGCGTGGAAGGCAGATCGTTGCGCGTGGCTGTGCTGAGCGCCGATTCGGTGGCTGGCTCCAATCAGGACGACCCTTCGGTCATTGAAGAGATGGTCAACCGCTCCCGGCGACTGGCTTCTCCCTTCGGAGGCCCGTCGCTGCTGCGGCAGTACTACAAGCACGTTCAATTGGCCAGTCTGGCATGGGTGGTGGCGCGCATTGACCCTTCCGCGCCCGGAGCTGCCGGTTGGAGCACGATTTTCGCCAAGCCGGCGATCCTCGTTGCCTCGGGAAGCTACCTCAGCCCGCTCCATCTCAGGGCTGAGTCGGTTCACCTCCGCGCCGAGGCTTTCACCGACAGCCCTGGCGACGCACGCGCCATTGCCGACAAAGTGAACTTGTTCGTCGCCCTCACCCGCGCCGCTGAAACATCTGTGGGCGCCCACGGCACCGATCCCGACGTAAAAGCCGTATTCGACAGTCTCAAAGTAAAGCAGGATGATGACCGCGCCGTGGTAACCGCCGTCATGCCCGTCGGATTTCTGCACAAGATGCTGGCCGGGTCTCCGCCTGAAGTGACCGAACCCGCTACTGCCCCACCGGCTCAGCCGTCTGCAAACTCTCGCTAGCATCCCGCCGCGCAGGCATGGTTCATATCAGGGCATCGCTTCACCGAGGCCGTAAGAGCGTTGATTGGGAAAGAGCCTTCAGGCGCGGACCCTTCCATCGAGTTGCGCCGGGGCCGGGCGTGGATTTCGTAGTCTGCGTGCAACTAAACCCAGCTCCAATCGTCTCATTGCATACGGAGAAGAACTCCGGCAGTACAATAAAACACTCATGTCGAGCCTCCCAGCCCCTTCGATGATTGCCGCGTTTGTCGCTGGTCTCGTCTCATTCCTGTCACCCTGCGTTCTTCCCCTGGTTCCGGGATATCTTTCTATTATCTCCGGCGCCGGCCTGGAAGAACTGAAAGCGCCGCAAGCTCACCTGATGCGACGTGTGATGGTGAATTCCATCGTGTTCATTTTCGGCTTCAGCGTTGTTTTTATCGGGCTTGGCTTGGCCGCGACCGGGGTCGGCCAAGTGCTGGGGATGTATAAGCACACGCTGGCCAGAGCAGCGGGCGTCGTCATCATTCTGTTCGGGCTGCACCTGACCGGCATCTTCAAGATCAAAGCTCTCTATACCGATGCTCGCCTGCACGGCGTGAAAGGCAGCAGCACTCCCTTGGGCGCCTTCGTGATCGGCTTCGCGTTTGCCTTCGGCTGGACTCCGTGCCTGGGGCCGATCCTATCGGGAATTCTCGCCGTCGCAGCGGAGCAAAGCACGCTGGTCAAAGGCGCAGTTCTCCTGGCCGTCTATTCCCTTGGATTGGCCATGCCTTTCCTGTTGACCGCTCTCTTGATGGAGCGTTTTCTGAAGTTCTACAGCCGCTTCCGCTCGCACATGCACGCTCTGGAAGTGGCTTCCGGGGGCTTGTTAATTGCCCTCGGCGTGTTGCTCGTGATCGGACGCTTTACCTTGATTTCGAATTGGCTTTCGTTCCTGAACCGCTTTGCTCTGTGAGTTTGCGTGTAAGTTTGGCCGCTTCGGCTTAAGATTAGGAAGGGAGAACTGCCGTGAAACGTAATCCTCTTGCACTCGTAGTGGTGGCATTCGCGGTTGCGCTGATGCTGTACTTTGGTTATCACCAGGCGCGGCGGACGGGCTTGGCCTCGGCCCAGTCAGGGGTCGCTCCGAATTTCTCGTTGCAGTCGCTCGACGGCAAAACCATGCGGCTTTCCGACCTGCGCGGCAAGGCCGTGCTGCTTAACTTCTGGGCCACCTGGTGCGGCCCCTGCAAAATCGAGATGCCCTGGTTCATCGACCTGCAGAAGCAGTACGGATCGCAGGGATTGCAGATTGTCGGCGTCGCCATGGACGATGCCAGCAGGGAAGACATAGCCAAGTTCGCCAAGGATATGGGAGTGAACTATCCCATTCTGATTGGAAAAGAATCCGTGGGTGACGAATATGGCGGCGTTCCCGCGCTGCCGGAGAGCTTCTTCATTTCACGCGACGGCAAAATCGTCGATAAAATCCTGGGACTCGAGGGCAAGGCCGAAATCGAGGACGCAGTCAGGAAGGCCCTCAACACCCGGCCCGCCACCAATCAGGCCTCCGCCTCAACCGGGGATACGGTACTTGTTCAGAAGTAACGTGCGCAGCGGGTCGCACCTCGTCTAACATTAATCCCGCAGGTAAAGCTGTAGATGGTCGCTATGCGCCAGTCCATGCTTTCTGTGAAGTATCCACTCGTGATCTTGGTCTTGGCTGCTTCACTGGCTTTTGCAGCGCCAGGGCAGACGAGGAACCCCTTTGCCAAGTCCGCGCCGCTTGCGGTCGCCCCTAACTTCGCTCTGGAGTCTCTCCACGGAGAGACTGTCCAACTGTCCGACTTCCGCGACAGGGTAGTGCTCTTGTATTTCTGGGCCACCTGGTGCGGTCCCTGCAAAATCGAAATGCCATGGTTCGTAGAACTGCAGAATCAATACGGCCCGCAGGGTCTGCAAATTGTTGGCATCTCCCTTGACGAGAACGCTAGCCAGGCTGACATCGCCGAATTTGCTGACTCAGTAGGGGCGAGCTATCCCATTTTGATCGGCAACGAAATAGTTTCCAAAGCGTATGGCGGTGTGCCCGCGCTGCCCGAGACCTTCCTTATTGGACGCGACGGCAGGGTGGAAGAAAAGGTCATCGGGCTCAAGGGCAAAGCCGAAATCGAGAGCGCGATCAAGAAAGCGCTCAACAACGGGGCGCCCGCGACCCAAGAACCCGCTCCAGAAAACACGTCGGCACCGCAGCCTCAGAGGTGACAATAGATGTGGGCATGCAAACCCGGCTATTATCCTGGATGGGAGCCGTGGCTCGGTGTGGCAATCGAGTTTCGTCAATGCTGATCCAACAAGCTAAGCCGAAAACTTTCGCACCTCGTAGCGCGGGGCGGCTATGCCTCCTGCTCATACTCATTGTGACTACCGCAAGTCCCTCCCTCGCGCAGACGCTGGGCAAAGCTCCATCCCTTGCCATGGCTCCCGTGCCGCTGGTCACCGCTCAACGCGCCCAGCGGACCATGGTGAACCTGAATTTTCGCGTCCCTCCCGGTTACCACATCAACTCGAACACGCCCAAATCCGAGTTCCTCATTCCCACCGCCTTGAGGATGGATCTGCCCACCGACATCATCCTAGGAGAGATTCAATATCCTCCCGGCGAGAATAAGACGTTTCCCTTCTCGCCAAACGAAACCCTGAGTGTGTATAGCGGAGACTTCACGATCGCGGTCGCCGTGCACCCGCTGCATTCGGTTGTGCCGGGAAAATACGAGATGCACGGCGTCCTGCGCTACCAGGCGTGCGACAACGCCGCCTGCTATCCGCCGAAGAACCTGCCCGTGAGGTTTGAGGTGAAGGTTGTGAGGGAGCCCGCCGCGCACCGCGCCAACCCCGCGCAAAGCCCGCACGTGCACAATTAGCCATTCGCTATCAGCCGTCAGCCAAAACGCTGTCGTCACGCTGAGCGCGCTTTTACTTTGCAAATGCGAGGCAAAGCCGGAGTCGAAAGGATCTCCCAGAGTGGCAGCCGCCGATCTTTACGACCTTCCGCCTTGCTTCTTCTCCACCTTCGCCCAGGTATCTTTTAGCGCCACAGTGCGATTGAACACCAGTTTGCCTGGCTGCGAGTCGGAATCGACACAAAAATACCCCAGGCGCTCAAACTGATACCGGCTGCCCGCAGCTGCATTAGCCAACGATGGTTCCAATTTCGCGTGAGTAATTGCTTCGAGCGAATTCGGATTGAGATTTGCGGTGAAATCCTGGCCTGCTTCCACTTGGTTCGGATTCTCTTTGCTGAACAAATTCTCGTAAATCCGCACCTCGGCGTCGACGGCATGCGCGGCAGAAACCCAGTGAATGGTCGATTTTACTTTGCGGCCATCAGGGGCATTGCCTCCGCGTGTTGCGGGATCGTACGTGCAATGCACCTCCACCACTTCGCCTTTGTGGTTCTTTACCACGCTGTTACAAGTGATGAAGTATCCGTAGCGCAGGCGAACTTCGCGTCCCGGCGTCAGCCGGTAATATCCTTTCGGCGGATCTTCGCGGAAGTCATCCTGCTCGATGAACAGCACGCGCGCAAACGGCACTTTCCGCGTCCCGGCACTCGCGTCCTCGGGATTGTTCACCGCATCCATCTCTTCCACCTGATTCTCCGGATAATTGTCGATCACGACTTTCAGCGGACGCAGCACTGCCATCACGCGCGGGGCGCGCTTGTTCAGGTCCTCGCGGACGAAGTGCTCGAGCATGGCCAGCTCGATCGAGCCATTCGTTTTTGACACGCCAATCGCGCCGACAAAATTGCGCACCGCCTCGGGGGTGTAGCCGCGGCGGCGAATTCCGCCGAGCGTAGGCATGCGCGGATCGTCCCATCCGCTGACGCGTCCTTCCTGTACCAACTGCAGCAGCTTGCGCTTGCTCAACAGCGTGTAGGTGAGGTTCAGCCGGTCGAATTCGATTTGCCGCGAGGGGAAAATGCCCAGTTGCTGGATGAACCAGTTGTAAAGCGGGCGGTGGTCTTCGAACTCGAGGGTGCAGAGAGAGTGCGTGACGCGTTCGATGGAGTCCGACTGTCCGTGGGCAAAGTCGTACATCGGATAGATGCACCATTTGTTGCCGGTGCGGTGATGCTCGGCGTGCAGGATGCGGTACATCACGGGATCGCGCAGATTGAGATTCGGCGAGGCCATATCGATCTTCGCCCGCAGCACGCGCGATCCATCGGGAAATTCGCCGGCGCGCATGCGCTCAAGCAAATTCAAATTCTCCTCGACCGGACGATTGCGGAACGGGCTGTCCTTGCCCGGCTCGGTCAGCGTGCCGCGATGCTCGCGTATCTCTTCGGCCGAGAGATCGTCGACGTAGGCCTTGCCATCTCTGATCAGCTTGATCGCCCATTCGTAGAGCTGATCGAAATAATCGGACGCGTAAAAAAGTCCGTCCCACTTGTAGCCGAGCCAGGTGACATCGGCCTTGATCGACTCTACGTATTCGGTTTCCTCCTTCTGGGGATTGGTGTCGTCGAAGCGAAGATTCGTATGTCCGCCAAATTCGTCGGCCAACCCGAAGTCGATGCAGATCGCTTTGGCGTGGCCGATGTGCAGATGGCCGTTGGGCTCGGGAGGAAAACGAGTCTGCACGCGGCCGTTGTGCTTGTTGGCCTTGAGGTCTTCGACAATGATGTCGCGAATAAAATTCGACGGAGCGGACGGCGAGGCGGACACGGCTTTTTCTCCAGCTTCGCTTGCGGGATGCGATGGATTCATTGCTCTTTGATCTTATCGCAGGATACAAAGATCTGGACGGCTCCCGATGTCGGACACTTCTTTCGACCGGTATTAGCTTCTACTGCATCTTTTGGATCGCCTGATCGATGCGCTCAAGGCAGGTTTTCCGTCCTAGAATTGCCAGGGTTTCAAACAATGGGGGGGCATTCTTGCGCCCGCAGACGGCGACGCGGATGGGCTGAAACATCTGTCCTACCTTCACGCTCAGTTCCTGGGCGGCGGCGCGCAGCGCCTGATCCAGCGGGTCGTGTTTGAATTCCACATTTGCCAGCACTTCACGCGCTCGCGTGAGAACCCTCAGCGCCATGGCCGCGTCTCCCTTCTGCGGGATGAGTTCGGCGGGATCGTAAGGTGGTAGTTGATCGACGAAGAAGAAATCGGCGGCCGTGAGCACGTCGCGCAGCAGCTTGATGCGTTCGCGAATGAGGGGCGTGATCCGCAGCATTTTCTCCGGGGTGACGTCGAATCCGGCGGCGAGCACAATCGGCAACAGGCGGACGCTTAAGTCCTCCAGCGGCAGGCCGCGAATGTGCTCGGCGTTGAGCCAGAGAGCTTTGGGATCGAAGGTGTCTTCGGAGGCGAAAAGCGGGTTCCTCTCCTGAGCTTCACTCAGCGTTGGAATACCAGGGTTGGTCAAGTCGACAGATTCCTTGAAGTTGACCACCGCGTTCGAGCGGTTAATGCCCTCCAGCGAAAACGCGGCGGTGAGCTCTTGCAGCGACATATTCTCGCGATCGTTCTTGGGCGACCACCCCAGCAGGCAGAGAAAGTTGATGAAGGCTTCGGAGAGGAATCCGGCATCGCGATAAGTCGTAACGCTCACCACGGGACCGTGACGCCGCTTGGAGAGCTTGGTGCCATCCGGTGCGACCAGCAGCGGCAGGTGGGCGAAGTGCGGCGGCGCGAAACCGGCGGCCTCGAAAATGAGCACGTGTTTGAATGTGTTCGAGAGGTGGTCCTGGCCGCGAATAATGTTGGAGATGCACAGAACGGCATCGTCGGCGCACGAAGCAAGATGATAGGTGGGCATGCCGTCGGAGCGCAGCAGCGCGAAGTCTTCGATGTCGGTGGCGGCCTTCACCTGGTCGCCGTACACGGCATCGACAAATCGCACCTGCTGTCCACCTTCGCGCGGCACGCGAAAACGCAACGCAAAGGGCTTGCCCGCGGCCGCACGGCGGTCGCTTTCCTCGCGTGACAGTCCGCGCGCGTCGGCATTAAAGAGCCAGGTTCCCTGCGCACCGGATTTCTCCGCGTCGGCAGTGTGTGCGGGCGTAAAGTCGCGATAAGCGAGGCCTCTCTCGAAAATCGCCCACGCGGTCCGGCGGTGCAAGTCGATGCGCTCCGATTGTTTGTACTCTTCGTCCCATCCCAAATTCAGCCACTTCAATCCATCGAAGATGGAATCCACCGAGGCCTGGGTGTTGCGTTCCACGTCGGTATCGTCGAGGCGCAGGATCATCGTGCCGCCATTGTGGCGGGCGTAAAGCCAGTTGAAGATGAACGTGCGGGCGCTGCCTACGTGGAGAAAACCAGTAGGCGACGGCGCAAAACGCACGCGCGGCTTGGACAATGCAGAATGAAAAGAGTCAGGCATAAGGGGCGAAACGTTGATGGTATGAGGGCGGGAAAAGCATCGTCAAGCGAACCGGCAAGCGATCTCCCAGTTAAGTGATTGATTCTACATGTTCTACAGGGTCGGATCAGTGTACTTAAATCCTGTTGTGCTTGCACCCTCGGCTGTGAAAACATTGCTACATCAGTCTTCTGCCGAAGCTGCCAACTCACATCCACGCGGAAGTCTTCGCCGGGCCTCATGAACAGTATCGCTAGCAGCATCGTCATCATCCCGGGTGTCGTCGCCTTGCTGCTCTGCCTGCTGTTCACTTATCTCTACCAGCAGAGCCGCCAGGCGTATTTCCGCGCCTGGCAGATTGCCTGGGCATGTTATTTCGTCCATTATGCGCTCGATGCGTTCCGCTATTACCGCCCGCCGGCGCCAGCGGCGTTCTTTTTCGGTTCTTTGTTTTCGGTGGCGATGGCGATGTGCATCTTCGCATCGACGCGGATGATGCGCGGGCCTTTCCGGCTCCGCTGGTATGACGTGGCCCTGGCGTTGGCGGGGGTGGCGACCTCCAGCATCGACTTGCGGGGTCATCTTCTGGCCAGCGGACTTCGCTCGGCACCGCATCCGATGAACTTGACGGTAATTTTCTTGACCGCGGTTCTGCTTTACAGTTCGGCGGCTTTCTACTTGCACGCTCATCGCAGGGGCTCGGCGGCGTTTAAACTGCTGGCGATTGCTTTGGCGCTGTGGGCGGTATTGATGACTTCCATCCAATCCGCCAACCCTCTGGCGGAAATGTTTGGCAGCGTCGGTCACATGCTCGGTCCCGTGCCCCAGATGCTCCTGGGAATCGCGATGGTGATGGTGCTGTTTGAGAACGAGCGCAACGCGGTGCAGGAAAATACGCTGGCACTCTCGACGCTGGGCGTGGATCCGCGGCGCTTGCTCTCGGCTGACGATTTGCTGCCCAGCATGCAGTCGGCGCTGGACCGGCTGGCTGGCGCCTTGTCGGCGCGTCGCGCCGTCATCTACATCTCGGAGCGCTGGCGCGGTCTGTTGCCCACGGTGGAGCGGGGGTTTTCCCCGGAATTTCTTGAGGTTCTCACCCGGAGCGGAGCAGGAGAATACATCTGCGAACTCGCCTACCGGCAGGGCGGGCTGTTCACCGTGCGCGATCTGGCTCACATGACGGAGCAGTTGCCGATTGGTTCGGCCGGGACCTTCGCCGATTTCAAGAAGGCGCTCACCCAAGCCGAGATTCGCAACCTGACCGCGGTCAGCCTGCAGACCCGCGAACACGCCTTCGGTGTGATTCTGTTTCCTCACGCGGAGCGCAGGGCCTTCGGTGCGTCGGGTCCGCGCTTGATGGTGGGGCTGGCGTTGCAACTAGGGCTCACCCTGGAAAACTATTTGATCGCGCACGATGCCCACCGCCGCACCCAGGAGTATGAGTTGCTCACTGAAATCGGCCAGGCCATCAGCTCACGCCTCGATCAGGATGAAGTGCTGCGCACCATCCACACCGAGCTGGGGCAGATATTCAACACCAGCAACTTCTACATCGCGTTTCAGGAGGGCGACGAAATCCGCTTCGAACTGGAAGTGGAGGACGATCGCATTCTGCCCAAGCGCTCGCGCAAGTTGGAGAACGCCTTCACCGAGTATGTGATCCGGACTGGACAGCCGCTGCTCATACGTTCCGAACTGGAGAAGGCGCGGGCGCGATTGGGCATCACCTACCGGCCCGAGCATCCCGCAAAATGTCTTTGTGCGGCTCCCATTTTGCTGAGCAAGAAACCGGCCGGCATCATGGTTGCCATGAGTAAGGATCGGGAGTTCGTATTCGAGCAGCGCGATGTGGACGTGATGCTGACGGCTGCCGGGCAGGTAGCGGTCGCAGTGGAGAACGCGCGCCTGTTCGCGGAGGAGCAACGGCGCTCGCGGCAACTGGCGTTTCTCAACAATATTTCGCGCACCGCCATTTCGAGTGAAGACCCGGTTCGCATGCTGGGCCAGATTGTCGGAGAAATCCAAAAGAACTTCAGTTTTGACCACATAGGCATCGGCCTGCTGGACTACGGAACCAAGGAGATCGAAATTAAAGCCGAGGCCGGAGCCACCGCGCACGCCATGGGCAAGCGGATTCCGCTGGGTGTAGGAATTCTGGGGCGGGTGGCGCGAACCGGTGAGCGGGCGCTGGTGCAAAACGGCGCGGAAGGCCAGATCGGCGCGATTCTCCCGGAGTCACGCTCCGTTCTGTGCATCCCCATCACCTATGGCGAAACTCTGCTGGGCGCTCTGAACATCGAGAGCCGCAACGACAGCGCTTTCTCGCCGCAGGATGTTCTCATTCTCAATACCTTAGCCGACCTGCTGGCGACGGCTCTGCACAACGCTTTCGTGTTCCAGAAGCTGCAACAGCAGTCGATCACCGATGGTCTCACCGGAATCAAGACGCGGCGTTTCTTCTGGGAGGCGCTCTCGGCGGAGTGGAAGCGCGCTTCGCGCTCGGGACGGCCGTTTTCTGTGGTGCTGATTGACCTGGATAAGTTCAAGGAAGTCAACGACACCATGGGCCACTTTGAAGGCGACCTGGTGCTGGCCCGGGTAGGACGCCTGCTCGAGCAAAAGTCGAGGCAGTCGAACGTGGTGGCGCGCTATGGCGGCGACGAATTCATCATCCTCATGCCTGAAACCGGCCCGGAACAAGCCCAGGTCCTGGCCGAGCGCTTGCGGCAATGGATTACCTCGGACCCTATGCTCAACGAGCACCACATCACCGGCAGCTTCGGCGTGGCCAGTTTTCCCACCCATGGCTTTTCCATCGAGGACATCATCCGCGTGGCCGATGCCGGCATGTACGTTTCGAAGCGTTCCGGCGGCAATCGCGTGTCGGCGGCCGAGGAGTTTGCCGGAGGCGAGGAGTTCGCCGTTCAGCGACAGCAAATTTCCAATTACATCGAGGGCTTTCTCCAGCGCGAGCACAACGGGCCGGAGCATCTGCAAGAACTGACTTCGATGCTGGTGAAATTGTGCGGCGGCGAAGAGGAGAGCAACGTGCCGTTGCTCAAGGAGTCGATTGAAGTTCTCAGTCGGGCCGCCGAATCCCGCGAACTGCGCACCGCCGGCCACGGCGATCTGGTGGCGCGCTACACCGAGATTCTTGCCCGCGCGCTGCATCTGCCGCCGGAGGAAACCGCCGATCTGGTCTATGCCGCGCGCGTCCACGACGTTGGCAAGATCTTTGTGCCGGAACGCATTCTAAACAAGCCGGGGCCGCTCACCGACGACGAATTCTTCCTGATAAAGATGCACGCGAGCGTGGGAGCCGAGATCGCCGGCGTCCTGCCGCGCAGCGCCATGATGCGCCAGGCCATCGAGCATCATCACCAGCGCTTCGATGGCACGGGCTATCCCGATGGCGCGAAGGGTGAGCAGATTCCCTTGTGGGCCCGCATCATCGCCCTCGCCGATGCCTACGCCAATATGCTGACCGAGCAATCGATTGCTGCGGCGCGCACTCCGGAACAAGCCCTCGATGAACTCTCGAAGATGAGCGGCACCGGCTTCGATGGAATGCTGGTGCGTTTGCTCGCGCGCGAATTGAAATCGGAACGCGCCTCGATCGCTAAAGACAGTTTCTAGTTTCCAGCTTCTGTGGCTACAATTTCCTCCCGGGAGGGCCATGACTTCACGGGTTGATGAAAATTTCCGAAATGCCGGTGACAACCTGGAAGACCGGCGCTCGAGGGCCGCCTGAGCCTTCCATCAAATGGGGCTTCAGCCCCAGACGAATCCAGACGTGAAGCCGACTTGCAAGTTGGAACCGGAAACTGGAAACTGGAAGCTATGTCCGTTCCTCTTTCTCTTTCCGGCAAGGTTGCCCTAATCACCGGCGGTTCGCGTGGCATCGGCGCAGCCACCGTGCGCCTGTTTGCCGCAGCAGGCGCAAAGGTCGTGTTCAGCTACCAGAAGGCGCAATCCCATGCCGACGCTCTGGTCAAAGAATGCGGCGAGCCAAATTCTCATGCTGTCGCCAGCAACCTCACCAGCCCCGATTCCGCTCGCGCTCTCGTTGCCGAAGCGGTCAACCATTTCGGACGCCTCGACATTCTCGTCGCCAACCACGGCGTCTGGACCGCCGAAGACGTAGCCATCGACAAAATGACCGACGAGCAATGGGGCGCGACTCTTTCAGTCAACCTCGACGCCGTGTTCGGTGTGGTTAAATACGCCGTCGCGCAGATGAAAGCACAGCCGCGAAACGGCCTTGCCGCCGGACACATCGTCCTCATCAGTTCCACCAGTGGCCAGCGCGGCGAGGCCTTTCATTGCGATTACTCCGCCAGCAAGGGCGCCCTGATCAGCCTGACGAAAAGTCTTTGCGCGGAACTGGCGCCCGCCGCAATCTACGTCAATTGCGTTGCCCCCGGCTGGATCGACACCGATATGTCGAAACCCGCCCTCGACGACCCGAAAATCGGCGAACGGATTCGGCGGACGATCCCTCTCGGCCGTGCCGGCACGCCTGTGGAGATTGCCGCCCCCATCTTGTTCCTGTGTACCGAATACGCGGGCTTTATTACCGGCGAAGTATTCAACGTAAATGGCGGAGCCGTGCTGGTGGGATGAGTTAGTGGAATAAGCTAGTTTCGTTAGCGGCGCCCCCAACCAGCTACAATCTCTAGTTCCTGCATCCAACAAACCGGCGGAATGAAACATCTGCTTTTCATCGTTGTGGCTATCCCGGCATTCCTGCTGGCAATCTCCGCCTGGGGCGAGCTTGTGGTTTCAACGCAAGCGGGCCAGGTTTCGCAAGCCTCCGGCTCTGCGGCCCAATCCATTTCCGCAGCCGATCTGGCAAACGCGCGCCAGGCCCGCGCTCTGCTCAATCAGGCGATCCAGGCCTTGGGCGGACAAGCTTACTTAAACGTTCAAGACATGCAAGAACAGGGACGCGCCTACAGCTTTGATCACGGCGTTCCCGCCGGCGCCGGCGTGTTCTTCTGGCGATTCCTCGAATATCCCGACAAGGAACGCATCGAGCTCACCAAGGAACGCGATGTGGCCGAGGTCTATAACGGGAACCAGGGCTACGAAGTCACCTACAGGGGCCCCCGCGCGATTGACAAGAAGGCTCTCGACGACTACCTGCGCCGCCGCAAATTTTCTCTTGACGCCATGCTGCGCACCTGGATCAACGATCCCCGCGTGGCGCTGTTCTATGATGGCGAAGCCCTCGCCGGCAACCTTGCCGCGCAGCAGATCAGGCTCATCAATGAGAAGGACGAGGCGGTAAGTCTTTTCCTCGATGTGAACACGCATCTGCCCATCAAAAAGAGCTACTCCTGGCGCGATCCGGTGGATCGGCAGCGCAACGTCGAGGAAGAAATCTACGACAATTACCGGCCCGTGCAGGGCATCATGACGCCCTACGGCTTCACCCGCTATTACAACGGCGACATGCAGACCGAGCGCTTTGTGAATTCGGTTCAATACAATCAGGAGCTCGACCCAGCCATGTTCGACCCAAACTCCGGCTATGCTCCCAGCAAAACGGAGGGCAAACACAAAAGGTGACGGCGTGCTTTCAAACTATTTCGCGGTCCACACCGCCCGACATAACTCACTGACACGCCGTTGTTTAGCGCCAGCCGGAACCATGATCAATCTGGTTCTTTTTCACATTCCGCCACGCACTGTGGCTGTTTTACCACACACGGAGTTTCTGAGGCGGTTGTAATCTACTCATTAATCGGGACATACGCAGACCCTTTTGAGCCAGGAGCAGACAGTCCGCTCGGCCGTCGAATGCGGTGGAGTTGGCCTCCACAGCGGCGCGCCGGTCTGCCTGCAAATTCTTCCCGCTCCGCCGGGAACCGGCATTGTCTTTCGCCGCGTCGATCTGGATGGCTTTGAGATCGAGGCCGTCAGCCGCAATGTAGCCCGCGTCAGCTACGCGACCAGCCTCATGAAAAAGGGCGTGCTCATCTCCACCACCGAGCATCTGCTTTCGGCATTTGTCGGCTTGGGCGTGGACAACGCCATCGTCGAGCTGGACAATCTGGAACTCCCCATTCTGGATGGCAGCGCTCTCCCTTTTGTCGAGTTGATCCGCAAGGCCGGACTCCGCAAACAGCGCCGCCTCCGCAGGTATCTGAAGATTCTCCAGGAGGTGGAGATGCGCGAGGGCAATAAGTTCATCTCGGTCCATCCCGCCGACACCTACTCTGTCTCCTATTCCATCAATTTCCCCCACCCACTCATCGGCAAGGAAACTTTCCAGGTGGAGCTTTCGAACGGTAATTACCTCCGGCATATCGCCGGGGCGCGCACCTTCGGCTCACGCGAGGACGAGAAGGCCATGCGCAACATGGGACTCATCCGCGGCGCATCTCGCGAGAACTGCATCGTGCTCACTCGCGAGGGCATCGAAAACGGCCCGCTCCGCTATCCCGACGAGTTTGTCAGGCACAAAGTCCTCGATCTGGTTGGCGATCTTGCCCTGCTGGGCAAACCAATTCTTGGCAGGATCGTCGCCGATCGTGCCGGTCACGCCATGCACACTGCCCTGGTCTCGCGCATCCTGCGCGACAAGACGCTGTGGGAAGAAGTGACGCTGCCGCAAGAAGAGAAAGACGGCGCCGCCGACTCCAGAATTCACGCCACAGCTGGTTCTTCGCTCTAAACTAAATGGTCATCCTTCTGAGAAAAAAGGCGCGCCTGTCCACAGGTATTTTTGCGGCGATGCGGACGGGTTTCTATTCCTGCTCCAGGCACATTAAGGTCGCCGCGACCGCAGCCTCGGTTTACTCTGGTCCTTCTGCGCCCTCTATTGTGCTAAAGCGTTAGCGGGACGCAATCGGAGAATCGTCTGTTATGGTTGTCTGCGCATGAGGATCACCTCCATGGAAACCCTGCACACGGCAAGTCTTGACTCCTCCATTGGACCGCTCTTTCTGGCCGCTTCCACCCGCGGATTGCTTGCCCTGGAATTCGAGGCCCGACTGCCCGGACAGCAATCGATTCGCCCAAACCCTCGCGACCTTCGCGAAGAGAAAAATGGCTTCCGGTTCGAGGATTCCCCTGGCCGGATGCGGCCTTATGTGAGCGCGCTGGAAGAATATTTTGCTGGCCGGCGCCGCGAGTTCACTTTCCCGCTCGATCTTCGCGGCACCAATTTCCAACTCGCCTGCTGGCGCGCGCTGTTGGCGATTCCTTACGGTGAAACTCGCAGCTATGCTGACATTGCGCGGGCGGTTGACAAGCCCAAGGCATTTCGCGCCGTCGGCATGGCCAACAACCGCAATCCAGTAGCGATCGTCGTCCCCTGTCATCGCGTCATCGCCTCCAACGGCACGCTCTGCGGCTACGGCGGAGGTCTCGACGTAAAGCGTAAACTCCTCGAGCTCGAGGGTGCGCTGACGAGGGCACTGGTCGCATAGCACCGGCGCTAAACATCTTGACCTCCTCCAACAGCAACGCTTCCACTCTCCGCAAAGCCGGACTCTTCTACCTCGTCTTCGTGATGTTTTCCTACACCACGGGCGGCCCCTTTGGTCTCGAAGACATGGTGACTACTTCCGGACCTGGGATGACGCTGATCTATCTGCTGGTGCTGCCGTTTTTCTGGTGCATCCCAGTCTCGCTGGTCTCCGCGGAGCTCACCACCGCCATGCCCGTCGAAGGCGGCTTCTATCGCTGGACCCGCGCTGCCTTCGGTGACTTCTGGGGATTTCTCGCCGGCTGGTGGAACTGGTCGGCGTCATTCTTATTGGGCGGAGCTTACGCCGTTCTCTTTACCGATTATCTCGTCTACTACTTTCCTGGAATCACGGGATGGAAACATTACCTCGTCTCCATCGCACTGATCGCCGTGATCACGTGGATCAACGTGCGCGGCATTCAGATGGTGGGGAAAGTCGCGACTGCGCTGGAGATTTTTATCTTTCTGCCGGTGGTGACGATGATCGTGATGGGCCTCATACGCTGGCATCACAACCCGTTCGTCCCGCTGATTCCCCCGCACCAGCCGACCTTCAAGATTTTCGGCGTTGGACTCGCTCTGGGCCTGTGGCTGTATTCCGGCTATGAACAACTTTCCACGGTGGCGGAGGAAGTTGAAAACCCGCAACGTTCCTATCCTCTGGCACTCGCTGTGGTGGTGCCTCTCTCGATGGCGGCCTACTTTTTGCCGACTCTCGCCGGGCTCGCTTCGGCTGGCAACTGGGAGCAGTGGCACACCGGATTTTTTTCGGCTGCAGCAGAGTTGATCGGAGGCCAGTGGCTGGGCACCTGGATGACTCTGGCCGCGATGGTAGGCAATGTCGCGCTGCTCAACAGCACCGTGCTGACCACCACCCGCATGCCCTTCGCCATGGCCGAAGATGGATATCTTCCGCAAATCTTCACCCGCAAGCACCCACGCTATGGAACGCCGTGGCTGGCCATTGTGGTGTCGGCCGTGATTTATGCGCTGCTTGCCCATCAAAGCTTGACGGAGATTATTTCGGTCTACATCTGGCTGCGCTCGGCGACCACCGTGCTGACGGTGCTTTCGGCGTGGAAGCTGCGGCGGACGCGCCCGGAAATGCCGCGAGCGTTTCGAATTCCCGGTGGCAGCCTGGGCCTGGCCTATGTCGTAGCCGCGCCGGTGGTGATGGCGTTGGTGGCCTTGTTAGGAAGCGATCGTTTCGCCGTAATCGGAGGAGCCATCGGCATGCTTTTAGGACCGGTCGTCTACGTTGCGGCCTGGGGCAAAGGTCGCGCTACCGCACATGCCAGCCACTGACAGAAGTGCCCTGTGCAGAGGCTCAGAGGTACCGCGCCGGTCGACGAAAGCCCCGGGTGAACTTACGGGGCGGGGGTGGTTTCCGCTTGCGTCAAGGGGCAGATCAATCGATTTAGCTCACGAGATTAAGTGCCGTGTTTTGAGCGATATACGGGCCCATTTTTACACAAGCTAGCCGCCCATAAGATGCCTGTAATGATGGACTTGGCGGACGTAGCACCATTATGGGTGCAATCGCTGCTGTCCAGCCGGAGTTATCCCGAAGTGCCCGCGTTTTCACCAGCGGGCCGATGGATCTCCCGTACTCGCAATGCCATCCGGGCCGAACCGGCCCCTTCCCAGTTGAGAACAGGCTTGGCGCCGAGCTGGCTGTAGATATACAATTTAAATGTATATCTAAGGGGTGCCTATGCAAGTCTCAAAGTGGGGCAACAGTCTAGCCATTCGCCTACCCGCCACAGTCGTCAAGGCCCTTGAACTGAAAGAAGGCGACGACATCGAGATTCGAGTCGTCGGGAGCCGTGACTTAGAAGTGAGCCGCGACGAAAGCCGGCGGCGCGCTTTGGATACGCTGCGCAAGCTCCGCCGTCCCTTCCCTCCAGGATTCGTCTTCGACCGCGAAGAAGCACATGAACGAGGAAGCAAGGGCGAAGAGTGATGAGGGAAGCGCTGTGAGTGGCAAAGTGCGACCTGAAGTTACTTGGAACGACTGTCTGACGAGACGTTCTTGATCAGACCTGTTGTCCCATCGACAGTACCCTGTGAGGCGAGGGCGGAGAGGCAACGAACCGTCCGAAGCCCT
>JBARJF010000020.1:0-22810 GCA_049800135.1 Candidatus Sulfotelmatobacter sp. | reverse complement strand
CCGCCCATAAAATCACGAACCAAGTGGACCGAATCGCATCAAAGCACGATTTTTCAGCGTCCTGCTAGACGTTCTTGACCGCAGTTGGCTGCCCGACAAGTATGACAAGATGTTGCGATTCCACGTCTTCAATATCATCGCAGCCCACAGCGGTTCGGAACGAAATAGCAACGGTCTGAAAGTCGCACTTGAGGTGTTTCTTGGCTTTCATTCAGGCACGAGTAGCGCAATGTCAACCCGTCTGCGGGACTTGATGCTCGAGAAGATCAAGTTGTGCGAGAGATATGATCGTGCGGAACTTCTGCGCCGTCATGCCTATCAGCTGATGCACGCGACAGGCTTTACGAGAGCAGCCTTGGAGCTACTTAGGGACCCGGAGGTCAGCGATTACACCATCGAGGATCTGATAAAGACTCTGCGGAAAATACCAGCGGCACAGATCCGTGCCGTCGCGGATGAATTTGTATCGACAATTGAGACTTGCTCTCATTATGGTCATCACGTTGTTGATGCCGCCGTGGAAATCCTGACAGCGGCTTCCTTGTGGAACCATGCGATGAAGCTCTGTGAATCCCAGGAGAAGCGATGGGGAGGTTCAGAATGGGATCGTCAACGAAAGTTGCATAGTCAGCTACGATTACTGGGCTGTATGGTCGAATACTATTCGTCGGAAAGGGACATCCAAAAGCTAAGAGACTCAGTGTCGGCATTTCGGCAGAAACAAAAGGAACTGTCTCAAGATGAAGAGAAGAATCGGAAGAGGAGGGACCCGCTTTTTGGAATCGGAAACCAGAATCAAAGCTCGTGAGGCTCTGCTGGCCGCTTTAGACGGTGAACCCACATCTTCGGACAAGTTGATTGCCGTGGCAAGTGACATCCGAAACTTGGCCCAGAAGGGTTTTTCCTTGGAAAGCATAACGCGCGAATACTCCCTATATGCGGGTTTCTTGGAAGCAGCAGCTCGCCTGTCTTCATGGACGAAAGCGGTGCGTTCCTGCGAAGCTGATGCGGATCGGTTTCTGAGGGGAGCGAAGGTACTCGTGCGAGACCATGTCCAGGCGTTTCAGCCAGAAAAGGACGAGATGTGGACCTCGTGCTCCGATCTCATCGAGAAGCTTAGCGAGGTTGGAAATGTACCCGCGATTTACAAGGCTGTCTTGAGCATTCCATTGCCCATTGCGCATCCAGTTCAACATCGACGACGGGCGCCTGTCGAGGTAGGCGAAAAGAAGAAAGTGCATAAGGTCCTTGTTGCCTTTACCTCCTTTTCGGTTAATGGGGAGCCATTTCAGAAGGACCATTTGCTCAATCTTGATATCGGGTATGACCTTCAGGTGGAAGTTGGCCTCTCGACATGGCCCGAGGACGAAAGTGAACTGCACATTGAGCCACTCTCGGTCGAGCCTGCGGATTCATATGAACTCCCGTCCTTCTCATTCTTGAAGCCCCAGGTCGCGGGCGCACTCAGCCTAAAAGCCACGAAGCGGATGATCCTGAAACGCGCAAATTCATTTCTTGCGCGCCCATTAGAGTTCGCCTATCGGGCGAGATTTCCATCCTCCAGGGAGATCACGACCGAGGGCCAGCGACATCTATCCGTTCGTTGCTTCGATCCAAAAAAGGATCCAGTGAGTGGCTACGAGCAAGTAGACCACAAGTTTTTGACCTTGCGCGACGTTGCTAGGCGTGCGACTGGAATCAATGACAATGACTTAAACAGTCTCTTGATCCTGATGGGAGCGGTCGGGGGTATCGCGGGACAGGCAATGCAAGATAACCTGTTCGGAGGGCCATGGACGGAGGAGGAGTTTCAGAATGAAATGAAACGCTTGTTGCGCTCCTATCCCCGCATAGGATCGGAGTTGGAAGAGCATCCTCATGTTTCGGGCGGGATAACAGACCTCTCATTTCGGCATATTCGGTTGGAACTAAAAGTAATTGATGAGCACTATGTAACTAGAGATGATCTATTGCAATTTCTTCCACAGACCGTGCAGTACGTTGCGGGCAGTGAAAAGCGCTTCGGTGTTCTCTGTGTGCTCGACGCATCCGTGAAGGATGGGGTACCGGGAAGCGTGGCCGATGACATTTCATACGAAGCGGCGATGGGCCCATCGGGGACTGGCCTACCGATAGGAATCGGCACTGTTATAATCCGGGGAAATCTTTCCAAGCCCAGCACCTTGCGTATAAAGAAGCGACCTTCCCGCCACTAAGGTGCCCGAACGGTTTGCTTCGACCGCTGAGCCACTGTTGTGGCCATTGCTCGCACTATCGCGATTCCAGACAAAATCCCACAGTTTGATAACTCCCCTGGTCTCACTCGCCCCATCGGTCGCGAATATGAAAAAATGATCCCATTCGGTCGCCGCAAATTTCGACCACCGAGGTTGCAACGTCTATGAGCCCCAACCCGACACAAACAGCGGCAACGAAAACGCCGCAGGAGTATAGCGTAGGGGCCTGCGTGCCCGGCGATCTTTCTGACGCAGAGCTCGCAACCTGCGTCGAAATCGTCAGAGACGGCGGCGCGGTGGTGATAAGTCCGGAGAAGCTGCAGAAGGCTAGGATGGTAGCCGTCGCACGCAACGGTGGTGTGATTGTCGGTGTTGGATCGATAAAGCGCCATCGGCCCGATCGCGCGGCCGACATCGCCCGCAAGAGTGGCTTTAGTTTTTCGAAGGAGACTCCTGAGCTTGGCTACGTAGCGGTCGCTCCGCAGCACCGCCGACAAGGGCTTTCTCACCAACTTGTGGACGCGTTGGTCAAGGCCATGCCCGGCAGTCTCTTTGCGACGACGGACGATGAACACATGATGAATATATTGTCCGAGGCAGGTTTCGTACAACGAGGACGCGAATGGCGAGGACGTCGGGGGCAGCTTTCGTTGTGGCTTAAAGAGTCGGAGAACAGACCGTGACCGAAGGGACAAGCCTATCATCGAGCGGACCGGCAGGAAGCCTCTTCGAGGGCCAGGTCGGTGCCTTCTTCCTGCTGTCTCTGCTCGTGCGCGCAGAACCACGCGGGCTGCCGGGAACGATTATCGATCGCGTCGAATTTCAAAGGGCGCCGGAAGGTCACCCACTGGATGACGTTATTGTCCATGTGCATGACGCACAGGGAAAGCCCGCCGTCCTTGAGATTCAGGCCAAGAAAGGCATCAGTTTCGCGCCCGGCGACCCGATCTTCCGTTCCGTCGTCGGCCAGATTGTGCAGGCGTCGCGCAAACCGGAGTTTCTAACCGGTCGCTATGAACTGGCGGTCGCGATTTCCAAAACATCGCACAAGATTGATGGGGCTTATCAGGATGTCCTGACGTGGGCGCGGGAGTTGGGCGATGCCGCGACCTTCACGAGCCGGATTAATCGCTCAGGCTCGGCCAATGACGACATGCGCACGTTTGTGAATACTTTCAGATCGCACCTTCGTGAAGAGGGGGCGGCACACGATGACGAGTCCGTTTGGCGCCTGCTGCGCAGACTTCAGATTCTTGTTTTCGATTTCAGCGCGACGGGGTCGATCTCGGAGGAACTGGCAAAAGAGCGTGGCGTTCGCGCGCTTCATCCTGACGACGCGTCGCGTTCCGGCGAGCTGTGGACAGTCCTGACAGAACTTGCCATAAAAATCGCCGCATCCGGTGGCGACCGCACGCGCGACGGGGTCATTCAGGATCTTTGGCAACAGGGTTTCCCCCGCCTTGCCGGGGACCGGCACACTTTCTCCACGCGCATGGCCCTGGCTGAAGCGTCGCGCAATGCCGTTGCCGACATCGGTGAGCGCGTGAGTGGGGCGATGTTGACGCGGCATGAGCGGGTCGGATCGGTCCGGGAGGCCCTCGACTCGGGGCGGTATGTGGAGATTCGTGGTGATGCCGGCGTCGGAAAATCAGGAGTCCTGAAACACATCGCTGACCAAATCTCCGGCGAGTCGCAGGTCATTGTCCTGAGCCCAGGCCGCACGGTTCCCAGAGGATGGCTCGTGATGAGAGGTGTGCTTGGCTTCGACGGCACGGCTCGCGATCTTCTTTCAGATCTCGCCGCCGACGGCGGCGGCGTGTTGTTCCTGGACAACTTGGATTTTTTTGATGACGAAGAGCGCCTCACTGCGATCGACCTTCTCCGAGAGGCGGCCAAAGTCCCCGGCATGTCGGTCATCGCGACTGCCCGCCGTGATTTCGGCGTCGGGGAACCAAGCTGGTTGCCCGCGGATGTCATCGGTCAACTAGGGCGAGCCAAACCTGTCGTCATCGACGAACTTTCAGACGCTGAAGAGATGGAGGCCATCTTGGTTTCTATGGACCGTGCGCGTTGGTGCGGGCGGCGCGACTACGCCATGCTGCTCACGATGTACAACTTGGGTGCTCGGGTCTCAGAGATCTCCGGTCTTCGCCAGAGCCATGTCACCTTTGGGGCCAAGAGCTACGTTCAGTTGCATGGAAAGGGTCGAAAAGACCGCTCGATCCCTCTCTGGCCCAGGACCGCGCGGGTTCTGAGGGACTGGTTCCGCGAGTTGGGACAATCAGAGCAAGCGATGGCATTCCCGAGCACTCGCGGAGAGCCGCTGACACGGTTCGCTATCCATTTGTTGTTGCGGAAAGCGGTTGAGCGGGCATCCTCGCGTTGCACCACTCTTAAGAATAAGCGTGTGTCGCCACACGTGGTTCGGCATGGTACGGCGATGGCGTTGCTTCAGTCTGGCGTTGACATCGCCGTGATCGCGCTGTGGCTGGGACATGAGAGCATCGAGACTACAAATGTTTACGTACACGCGAATCTTGCCATGAAAGAGAAGGCGCTCGCAAAGGTCGCTCCGATCGGGAGACGGTTCCGGCGATTCCGCGCGAACGATCACTTGCTGGCGTTCTTGGAATCGCTCTGACTACGAAGGGGGGGGCGCATTCGGATGCGCCCCCCCTTTTTGCACGCTGCCCACGTCGCCCAGTGACTAGCCGGTTCTGGCATTGTGAGTGCTATGGCGATTTTTCGCCAGTAATCGACAAAGCCATCTGGGTTATGATAGGTGGCCGTGCGGCTCCCGCATCCTTCGGGGGGCTCGAATTATGCTTGCACTACTTCGATATGCGTTTCGTCAGCTTCGGAAAAGTCCGGGTTTCGCCGCCACCGCCATACTGACGCTCACCCTGGGCATTGGCTCGTCGACGGCGATCTTCGCCGTTCTCGACGCGGTGCTGCTGGAACCGCTGTCCTTTCCACAGCCAGATCGACTCGTCGCCGTGGAATCCCAGCCGGACCGCACTGTTTCCATCCCCACGATGCAGGACTATCAGTCGCGTTCGACCACATTCAGCAGTCTGGCTGCATATCGTCAGTGGTCGCCTACACAGAAGACGACCGCTGTTACGGCGCGCCGGATTCTTGCTGTGTCGCAAGGCTTCTTCTCGACGCTGGGAACTCGCTTCGCACTCGGAACAAGCTGGCCGATCACGGGGAATGAGCAGGATTGTGCTCCGCTGGCGGTGGTGAGCGGCGGTTACTGGAAGCGTCTGGGTGCAAGCAACGAGCTGGGCAGCAGAATGTTGAACCTGGATGGACGGGACTTTCAGATCGCAGGCGTGATGCCGCTGGAGCAGACCATCGAGGGCTCCGACCGGCTCAATCAGCCTGAAGTCTTCGTTCAGGTCGGCTGCGACACCGAGGAACGGGCAAATTCGCGAGGCGACAGGAGTTTTTATCTGATCGGGAGGCTCCGTCCAGAAGTGGCAGTTGGCCAGGCGAACGCCGACTTGGCGCGCGTGGAGCTGACGCTTCAGAAGGACTATCCCAACGAGTATCGCGACTACGCGGCTGCACTCAAGGAACCACCCGTGGTCTTTCCCTATATTGAGTTACTGGTTGGCACGGAAACGAAGCCTGCGCTTCTGATGACCCTTGCAGCCTGCGGCTTACTGTTGGTGATCGCCTGCGCCAATCTTGCGAGCCTGTTGCTGGCGCGCAACACGCGCCGGAGGAGCGAATTCGCTACTCGGGCCACGCTCGGAGCTACGCTTGGTCGACTCCTCAGGCAGCTGATGATCGAAAGCGCAGTACTTGTTAGCCTGGGCGCGGCCAGTGGCATTGGACTCGCCCTCATTGTTTTGGAATTACTGAAGAGCACCACGGCACTACACCTGCCTCGGCTGGCCCACGCCTCAATGCGTCCGGCAGTCGTCGCATTCGTGGTTGTAGTTTCCGCCGTGGTTACTTTCTTCCTCACGCTCCTGCCCGCCTGGCGGACTCTGCGGCCGGGTCTGCTGCGGGATCTTCAGGGTGTGGGGCGAAGTACTGCGGGCCGCAGCCTGCGATTCGCCGGACGTTTGCTGGTGGTTGCGCAACTCTGTCTCACCGTGGTGCTTCTGGCCTGCGCGGGATGGATGATCGGCGGCGTGTATCTACTTTTGCACCAGCCGCTTGGCTTCGCACCGGATCATCTGCTGATGTTGAAAGCAGAGCTTGGTTCGGACCATTTGACGAAGCCCGAAGCACTGCAATCCGAAGTGAAGTTGACGCAGATGGCGGAGACTCTGCGTCAGATGCCGGGTGTACTCTCCGTCGCTTTGACGGATCATCAGCCGCTCGGACATGCAGTCAATCGTTACGGCTTCTGTTCCGATATACATCCGGAACGATGCCGGCGGCCGATCCATATCAATCCCAACTCGTATGCCATCAGCCCGGCTTATTTTTCCACCATTGGGCAATCGCTGCTGGAGGGTCGCGACTTCAATGTGGCGGACGATGGTCGCAATCATGTCGCAATCGTCAACCAGGCTCTGGCTGCACGTGAATGGCCGGGACAAAGCGCGCTGGGACATCGCGTGCACACGGGGGAGATCCACATCGCAGAGGACCAGAGCTGGGCTACGGTAGTGGGTGTCGTGGGTGATGTGCACAACTACGATCTGGCCTCGGAACCAGGACCGGATCTCTACATTCCGCGCGCTGAGAACCCGAGCGGCTTTGCCAGACTCATTTTGAATGTGAGTGGCGATCCCGCCTTGCTCAAGAATGCGGTCAGGACGAAGCTCAAGACCGAGTTTCCGGAAGCGGAGATCTACGGATTCGAGACGATGGCCGAAGAGATGTCGTTCGAAGTCTCCGAACGCGTATTCCTGATGGAAGTGGCCATGTCATTCGGCGCGGTCGCTCTCTTTCTCTCAGTACTTGGAACCTACGGCCTGCTCGCCTATGAAGTCTCGCTGCGCGAAAAGGAAATCGGTGTACGTTTGGCCCTTGGATCTTCGCGAGAGAGAATCGTCAGGCTGCTGCTCTACGAGGAGGGTCGCTGGCTTATGGCGGGCACAATGCTGGGGTTGGCTTGCGCGATTGCTACTGGCTACGTCTTTCGTTCGCGATTCTACCGCGCGCATTCGACATCGCTGTCCGTCTTGCTGGGCTCTGCGTTAGTGCTGATCGCGCCAGCATTGCTTGCAGTCGCCCTGCCCGCACGCCGAGCCGCCCTTATAGATCCAGCCGAAATGCTGCGACGAGAATAAGACTCAGTTGATCTCCGGTGGCAGCGCGGCAATCCCCAGATAATCCGCTTCAGTTGAACGCCGGTTTTGCGATTTTGCGAACGGCTGACTTGGGATGCTGGCGAGATCAGGGTCTGCGCAGCCTGAGACGCCAGTGTGTTCAGCCTGCTTGGAGGCACCCGCACTATGTCAATCACCACAACGCCATCAGGCAGTGTTCATGCGAACGTCGAGCAGATGCGTAAGGCCGAGTTCACATATTCCGACCGATGACATGAAGTTTCGGCAACATCATGCTGATTGCGAGGCAGAAACCCGAGGCCACAAACGTTGCAGGACTTCGCACTTGGAACTCGCTTGGCCGCTTCGTCCGGCGTGGCGAAAAGGGCATCTTCATCCTCGCCCCAATGGTCGGCAGTAAGCGCAATAAAGAAGAGAATGTGGAACAGAATACCGATGCCAAGGAGACTCAACGCACCTTGTACGGTTTCCGGGGCGTGTATGTGTTCGACAGATTATCTCGTGATTTGCGGCTGAGCCTCTGCGCGCTCGATGGATGCCGCCTGTGCCACTTTGGAAAGTCCTCTCGATAGCAGTAAGGACATCATCGCTCAACTTCATCGCCCCGTGCAACGCTCACTGATGCAGGGGTTCCAGCTATCGGGATCTTTTGTCCACCCAATCCTGGGTTCTGAACGCTAACGCCTGATCGACAGTTATCATTTGCAAGAGCGTTCGGGCCGTTCGTTCTATACTGGGACAAGTGGAGGGCTTGCCATGAGCCGCGTGTACACGCTGTGCACTGTAATCTTGAGTCTGCTCGCAACCTGCACCGCACAGAAGCTCCATGTGTGTACGTTTAGTGGAGTCTCCGAGGTTGGACACACTCAGGGCGTCGACATTCAGCGAGTTGCTGTGATTGAACCCAACAGCGAAGTGAAAGCCACAGTTTTCATTCCCGATGGCAGCGAACCACTGCCGGGCATCGTGTTTTCCCACTCAGCGATCCACGGTGCCAGCAACAATACCGACTTGCTACGTTTCGCATGGGCACTAGCTCGGGCGGGAGCGGCCTCTATCGTTCTTGATGGAGCGATTGATTGGCAGTCACCCAACGACGAATCCATTCGTCCACCTGAACTTCAGTTTTGCGCTGGCCAATGGTTATTACAGCACGTCAATATCGATCTAACTCGGGCGGCTGACGCTGGGAATCACAAGCTGGGCTGGATCGAAAACGACGTGTCTCCTTGTGGGGTGGAGGTGGAGTCCGGAAAGGCGCGGTGTTGGCCGGGTGGCTTATGGTTGGGCTTCGGACAAACAGGGCAAGCAGAATCGCGGAACACGGACAGCCTGTTGACGCTTGAGGGCGAAGTGTGGATGGCTCAGTTCGCACAGAAGCACCTTAAGCTGAAGGAAGTGAAGCCTGAGTGGCTCACAGAAACGACACAGCCTTTTTCAAGGTAAGGTCAGTGGATTTGCACCACTGGCTGAGGTCGCTATTGAAGAATCGCCTTAGCACTTATCGACCGGGTCGCGGGCGTTGATTGGAGCTTCGGACGAACCATCGCCACGTTCGTCCACCGTGTTGGTCCTCTGACGCTGACAATCGACAGTTATCCGACTCAGAGAGCCCGTTCGATGGCAGCGGCCACGTCGTCGCTCAATTCCTCCGCTCTCTGCAACGCTCCCTTAATCCTCACGAGTTCCATCTCGCGGGCCGCGATCTGCCCGGCAGGTTCGCTGTGGCCTCGCGCAGCCATCAGGCTGCGCTCGTGACTTGCCAGCATTCGTCGAAAGATCGGCACGGCACTCTTTTTCGGCTGCGCATGCGCGCAGCCAAGGCAGATCAATCCTTTCGGACAATGCTCTCCAGTGGGCAAGGCGCATAGGTGCGTGCCCATATCGCGAAGGTTGCAGCTCGCCGTGAAGGCCGCCCATTCCGCTGCGGTCGGGTTCTTCAAACCGTCTTCGCCGTAGTAGGCGTTATAAAGACTGCGCACGGTCTTGCGATACTCCTCGATGAGCTGACTGGGGTAGAGCTTGGCATAGATCATCACTGTGTCAGGAGAGGCATGACCGAGCAAGGCTTGAATGACGTGCACAGGCGTGTTGTTATTCAAATGTTCGGAGGCAAAGACGCGCCGGCAATCGTGCGGCAGTAAGACGAGAGGAGAGCCGTTCGAGCGGCGGGCTCCCGCGTCGATTGAGATCTCGCGGATGCGGGTGCGAATGGTTTGAATGCCAGCAGTGCTGGGATGGCGAATGCCCTGGATCAAATACGGCGCTGGAGGGCGAGGCCGCTTCTCCTGCAAGTCCCAATGATCGCAAACCGGGACCGACTCGCTGTTGTAGAAGCGTTTGACGTATCGAATGATCTCCGCCAGGACTCGGCCAAGCCCATCTCCGATGGGGATGACGCGAGCGCGATCGAACTTCGATGGCTTAATGTGCAGGAGGTAATAGATCCGGCCGTCGGGCATCTTTCGCTTGAGAATATCGAACGTGGTCAGTTCGCTCGCCTCTTCGATGCGCAACCCGCTCTGCACGAGCAGTTCCAGCAGCGCCCAATCCCAAAACGTATCCACCTCGTCTGACCATGGGTAGCCCCGCGTGGTTGCGATCTTTGGCGCTTCTACAGCAGCTTTCCACTGCTGAAGAGCGAAGGCGCGAATCTTCGGCATCTCGCGTTCCAGATCAAGTACCGTCGCTGTGATGCGGGCTCGGGTGCGTTCGCGTGCTTTGTCGAAACCATACCTGAGAAATGTGTGGCGCGTCGCTGGAATCGTGCGCGGAGCGAAACGCTGAAGGGCGAGTCGGGTTCGGTTGCCCAGGCGCAGAGGTCGGAAAAGAAAACGCGCAGGTCCACCAGCCAGCTATGTGCAGTTGGACGCACTTCGTCGCCGGCGCCAGGACCCCGCTGTACCTCGCGAGCGCGCCTGATCGCATGCGGGATGTAGTCGCGGACATGGCGCGGCAGAATCTGGGAGCACCGCTTAACGTCGGGATGCTTATCCCGAATGAATCGCCAAAAATGTGCGAGAGCAATGACTTTATGTCGCAGCGTCCGATAGACATCGCTGACTCGGGCTTCGTACGTTTCCAGGTAAAGAATGACGACCTGCTGGAAACGATCTGGCACACCAGCGTTCTCGACCAGTTCCGACGCCGCCATCCGCCGTCTCCTGCCGTGGCGGGCAGAGCCTCGCTTCGGTGTCCGAGAAAACACGCCGAGCGAGCAGAGTGCAGCATCGAGCGCGTCTGTCCCCTTCGACCAGCGAACTGACAGCAACTTCAGATCGTCATCCTTTATATGGTGGAGGCTGTCGTAACCCCGTACGAGTAGAATCCGCAGTCCATTCGAAACCGCCAACTGGCGGCTGTGAGCTGAAGTCCATGTGATCGAATCAGTCGCTTGTAAGAGCGACGTGTGCTGTTGTGCCAGCGGGTGATCTTCGGGCAAATGCGCGATCCACTGGTTAACCCGCAGGTCGGACAACATGTCCAGACTCGGAGCGATCATCCGCGCAGAGATCAGGACGCGTGCACCCCAAGTCCAATACTCCCTGCCACGACGATCGACGCCAGCCTTCCACTTCGGCCAAAACCTCTTCTCGAAATCGTTCCAGCGCTGTTGCAGAGTTGATCCGCTACAGCGATCAAGAGCGTCGGCCAAGTACCGACAGACTGCCCGCATCTTCGACCTCTCGAAGCTGTTCGGCATCCGGAAATGCGTTGTGACCTCGTCAACCAACGCAAGCAAGTTGTTTCGGTCGTATCGCTGCGTTGCTAGTGCTTCTGCTTTCTGAAATGCGGTCATCCTTATTAATAGCCTCCTTGTTCTCTCCGCGTTTTAAACCCCTCATTCCCTCGTTCGAAACCCATAGCAGAGACGGCCCTTTCCGCCGTCAAGGGTAAAGCTGTCGCCAGCCATAAACCGGCTGCCCTGTGACTGCTCGGGCCGCTCTGCAAAACACCTCTCCAATACGAGGGAATGAGGTTTTTTAAACGCTCGTAAAGGAGAAAGACAATGCAGAGAACCGAAAAGCAGGACATCTACACCCGGATTACCAACCAGATCGTCAGCCACTTGGAAGAAGGCGTGAGGCCGTGGGTTCGACCGTGGAATGCCGAGCATGCAGCCGGACGGATTACGCACCCACTCCGGCACAACGGGAAGCCTTACAGCGGAATCAACGTTCTCTCTCTGTGGGCAAGCGCCATGGCGCAGAACTTCGCGGCGCCCATCTGGATGACCTTTAGACAGGCATTGGAGCTTGACGCCCACATCCGCAAGGGCGAGAAAGGATCGCTTGTCGTCTACGCAGACAGCATCAAGCGAAAAGAAACCGACGAAAAGACGGGCGACGAAATCGACCGGGAAATCCCATTCCTCAAGGGATACACCGTTTTCAATGTCGAGCAGATCGAATGCCTGCCGGAAGTTTATTACGCGAAAGCCACTCCCACACTCGATCCTGTGGCCCGCATCGAACACGCGGAGAAGTTCTTCGCAGCCTTGGGAGCAACTATCCGACACGGCGGAAATCGTGCGTTTTACAGCATTGCCGCCGATGCGATCCAGATGCCGCCATTCGAGAGTTTCCAAGATGCGGACAGCTACTATGCAACCCTTGCTCATGAATGTACTCACTGGGCGGGCAGCAAGACCCGGCTCGACCGTGACTTCGGCGGGCATCGCTTCGGGAGCGAAGGTTACGCGGTCGAGGAACTGGTTGCCGAACTCGGGGCTGCGTTCCTGTGCGCCGATCTGGAGCTTGCTCTGGAACCGCGCGAAGATCATGCGTCCTACATCGCAACTTGGCTGAAAGTGTTGGCTACTGATAACCGAGCAGTGTTCACCGCCGCCGCCCACGCACAACGTGCCGCCGAATTTATCAACCGCAGAGCCACGGAGGCCGCCGCGCAAGTCACTACGACTTGCGCGGCATGATGTGACTCCACACATCAGCGCCCCCATCAAGAATCTCCTCCGGGTGGCTCGACACCGGAAGCTTGCGCAATGGCACGCTCCAGTTCCGAGATCGTTTCATCGTCATAAGAGAAGACGTACTCTGCAGCTTTAGCTGATGGCCACGAGTGGTGCTTCTTGGCTCTCCCAGTGTTGGCCTTTGCCCTCTCCAACGCAGTGACCATCGCTTGCTGATCGACGCGCAGGTACAGATCGGCTGTCGTGCTCAGGTGCGAATGCCCGAGAATCTCCTGCGCGACTTTGATGTTGCCGGTGGTGTCGAGTACGCCTTGCGCGAGAGTGTGACGGAACAAGTGCGGATGAGCCGAGATGCCTGCCTTTCGACCGATGTACCGTAGGGCCGACTCAAACGTCGCATAGCGGAGGGGCTTACCTTGACCCTTCCGCGAAGCGATCCAAACGGCGTGAACATCCGGCGCCGCCTGGCGCTCGGTGCGCAAGTACTCCTCGTAAATCGGCCAGAAATCGTCGGTGACGGGCACGCGGTGCTGATCGCGCGCACCCTTCAACCGCACGGTGATGAATCGCCGCTTGCGATCGACATCCTCCAGTTCCATGCCCAAAATCCCGTGTCGGCCAGCGACCGGACTCCAATCGCCGATGCGCTGACCCGCGCGAGACAGCAATATCAGAATCGCAATATCGCGATAGGAGCCGGCGCTGTCGATCAGCTTCTGAATCGCCGCGGGCTCCAGGATCTTCGGGAGCGTTCTTGGAATACGGCGGCGAAATCCGTCACGTTGCCTCTGGCGCGCCGGCAAGTCGCGCCCGATCATCCCGTGACGCAGTTCCTCGGTGAGAGGGTTCCCGGAGGCTGGGTTGATACGTCCTTTCCAAGGACCTCGCCCATCTTCGGTATCGCGGCGAATGCAGAACTCAAAATAAGACGCGAGCACGCTTAGCCGATGGTTGACCGTGCGTGGCTGGCGCGGCTTCTGCGCACCCCGAGCGCCGACAGCACCCTGTCTTGTACCTCTCGCGAACTCGGTGATGTAGCTGCCAACGATCTGACGCGTGACGTTATCGGGATCTCCTCCAGAGGCGTGCAGCCAACCGAAGAAATGCGCGAGGCCCAGCGCGTAAGCGCGCTGCGTGTAGACAGAACAATCGCGCAAGCTCAGCTCCGTTAGAAACTGATCGCACGAGCCAACGCCGGCGCCCGTCGAGTCGCAAACACGGGATGAGACGCCGAATCGTTCCGTTCTTCTTAGAACCCTGTAAATCGACATAGCAGCCATCTTCGCCTGACCGCTATCGAGAAGTACATCTACAGGCGGCATCCATCGAGCGCGCGGAGGCTCAGCCGCAAATCACGAGATAAGACATTGCTCAGACCGAAGGCAAAGAGCTTCCAACGCTGACCGAAGTCAACGGCGACGTAAGCGGATACCGCGAACGACTTTTCAAGTTCGTAGGATCGCAAAGCGTCGAGCTTAGTTTCTCCGAAAGAATTGGTCCCGCCAAGGGTCTCTCATATGGCGGAAAGATCACGTTGCTTGCCGGGATGCAGCCCGCCGAGGAATTTTCAACGCTAACGCATGAGATCGCCCACGAGATGTTGCACCGGGGCGACCGTCGCACTCTAACCACCAAACAAGTCCGCGAGACCGAGGCAGAAGCCGTGGCCTTCGTCGTTTGCCAAGCAATTGGGCTTGAGACCGGAACCGCATCCGCCGATTACATCCAGCTCTGGCATGGGGACGCCGATCTTCTGCGCGAGAGTTTGGAAGCCGTCCAGCAAACCGCTGCTGTGATTCTCGGGGGCATCGCCCCTGAGCCAGCGGCGGTTGCCGCTTAACCCGTCACAAAACCCCAACTCAAGAATAACGGTGCAGGTCGTTACGCCCAAATTGTGACGGTCACACTCCAACCACTGCTAAGGAACAAAACAATGAAAAGGAGAATGGTCATGCAAGACGCGCAGAACAATGCAACCAGTAATGAATATCGAAGCGTTCCCATCAGCATATTGGTGGAGTCCGCTACCAACCCGCGCAAGCGATTCGACGAAAAGAACCTCGAAGAACTGGCCGCCAGCATGAGAGCGCAAGGGATTCTCGCCCCTCTTCTGGTCCGGGAATTAGAGGAAAGCAAGTATGAAGTTGTCGCTGGGGCACGTCGCCTAAGAGCGGCGAAGCTGGCGGAACTCGAATTAGTTCCCGTCCGCGTGGTCAAACTGACTGATGCGGAATCCATCGAGGCCCAGGTAGTCGAGAATCTGCAACGCGAGGACATCCACCCGCTTGAAGAATCTCTCGGTTTCAAGTCGCTCTTGCAACTCGGAGAACCTGCCTACACCATTGCCAGCATCGCGGCCCGAGCGGGTAAGAGTGAGGCTTATGTGCAGGGGCGCATTAAGCTGGCGGATTTGATTCCATCCGTGGCTGAGGCGTTCCTGAAAGACATTATTGCCATTGGCCACGCACTCTTGATCGCCAAACTGCCGGATTCTCAACAACAGGAAGCCTTCAATGCGGCCTTTCGCGGCATGTGGACAACCGATGGCAACAGCCAAGTGCTAATCCCCGTCCGCGAACTGGCATTATGCGGTGCACGGCATAACGCCAATAATGCGGAGCGCGTCTTTATGCAGAGTGCGGCAGCGTAGCAGGGGATGAACTTCTTTGGTGCCAGCATGATGGGCTTATCGCTCGCGAGTGACAGCTTCGCATAATCTGCAATAGTCTGAACTTGACTCGACTGACCGATTAAATTGCTCTCGACCTGCGCGACAACCAGCTACCAAAAACTCAACTTTACTACTGCCGACAAACCGGGAGTCAAGCGACGAGAAGGGCGTTCCTCGGTCCTCATCTTGAAAGGTTTTAACGAACCCCTTCAGACGGGAGGCACAATTAGGTCTTTAGCCTCTGGAACAAACTCCCACGAGTTCTCGTATAGTCCTTGGGGAGAGTTATGCATTCAAGGAGTGAACGCTTGATGCGCCTAACGTCAGCTCTTGCTACCTTCCTGGCAGTGACTGCCTCAATCGCTGTATGGAGTCAGCAGCCGAAGCGGATGCCTCTGACGGAGAGCACCTTCGCTTTCCAGGATATTTCCGTCATTCCCATGGATACGGACCGCGTGCTGACTCGCCAAACTGTCGTTGTCCGAGACGGCAAGATCTTCGAGATCAGTTCCGCGATGACCGCGCAGCTGCCGCCGGGAACTACGGTCATCAACGGCCAAGGCAAATTTCTAGTGCCAGGATTGGCGGATATGCATACGCATGTGGACAGGAGAGAGATGCTGCCGCTGTTTCTTGAAGCCGGTGTGACAACCATACTTAATATGGGGCTCGCCTCTCCGGAGTTCGTTACCTCTACCCGCGACGAGATTCGCAGAGGCTCGATTCCCGGCCCCCGTGTCTTCGTGGCTTTTCTAATCGATGGTCCGGGCGATCCCGGACCGGAGTATGTTCCGGTTTGCGAGCGTGATGCGCGAGATGCCGTGGATCGCGCCAAACTGGAAGGCTACGACTTCATCAAGGCCTACGAGCGTCTGCAGCCTGGGATCTTTGCGGCGGTGCTCGACGAGGCGAAGAAGCAACATATCGCAGTGGTCGGTCATATCGCCCCGGCGGTGGGACTCGAGAGCAGCCTCGCCCAGGGGCAGGTGATGATCGCTCATGCGGAGGAGTATTACAAAACATACTTTGGCAAAAAGCCCGATGAGTCAAAGATTGCCCCAGCTGTCGAGTTGACGAAGCATTGGGGCGCGTATGTCACTCCAAATCTCTCGTTCTTTGCCGCCCTGACCCAGAGGACCTCTGACCCAAAATCGTTTGACAAGCGCCTGGCTGAACCGGACATTTCTTTTCTGCCGCCGGATATCCGCGGAGAGTGGTTGGAAGACCGGCCAGCAAGGCCTTCCGATCGCTTTGTGCCTGAATTCGCCATCCTGAAGAAGTTGACGCTTGCGCTATCAAATGCAGGCGTACCGCTACTGGCTGGTACCGACAGCCCAGGAGGCGGCATGCCTGGGAGCTCGCTCGATGATGATGTCGAGCAGCTTGTTGGTGCTGGTCTCACCCCCTTCCAAGCGCTCTCCGCCGCAACTCGTGTCCCCTGGCAGTTCATTCACCAATTCGTGCCGGGTGCCGACGAGTTCGGAACGATTTCGCCTGGAGCCGCGGCCGACCTTCTCGTGCTCTCTGCCAACCCGCTGCTAGACATTCACAATCTGCGCGAGCCACTTGGAGTCATGGTGCGTGGTCGATGGTTCGATCACGCGGCTTTAATGGCGATGGTCGAAGCACCAGTGCAGGGATATAAGCGAGTCGAGGAGATGGATTCGGCATTCCAGGCCGCAGTTGACAAAGCGGGTGCCGTAGCTGCTATTCGTGATTTTGAGACTCATCCCAAACCCACGGGCAAACTTTCGGAAAGTGTTGTGAATGCCTTGGGATACCGTTTGCTCAATGCCCATCAATTCGAGGCCGCCATCGCCTTGTTCGCGTTGAATACCAGGCAGTACCCAGACTCCTGGAATGCGTATGACAGCTTGGCGGAGGCATACGCAGACAATGGGCAATTAGATCTCGCGATCCTCAACTACCGTCATTCTCTGGCACTCAATACAAGAAATACCGGCGCGTTTGCATACTTGGAGAAGGCAACGATGACAGCCAATCCTTCAAAGTGAGCTGTCGAATTTCGTCGCTATATCAAGCGAGTTCTGCCGCACGCGCTTAGATTTCTTCGAGTATCCTCAGAGGGCCAAAGCCCGTCGCAAGTTCGTAATGGATAAGTTGGTCACTCCCCGAGTGACAGGCCAACCGGAAATTGGGGGTTCAGCCGAGTTCGACAGCTCCGCTTCGTCCTCACAACAGCGCGTGTAAGGTCAAGTCTCGGCTATCACACATAATCATGATGCTCCCAAGGAGGGGGAACATCATGCTGGTTCGCTATTTCAGACGGCCATCACGTATCGAGCAACTGCGCAGTAGCACTGGTGGTCATCTGCTTGAAGGATTCGCCAAGGAACTATCCCAAGGCCGTTATCAGTGGGTTGCAGCGCGAAAGCACATTCGGGCAGCGGAACACTTTCTCCATTGGATTGCCCATCGAAACCTGTCGATCACGAGCGTTGAAGAACGATATGCACAGCAGTTCTTCGACCACTTGAAACGATGCCGTTGTCGCGGACATCATCCACCACTGAAACCCCACCGGCAGAAGTACAGTGTCGATCTTTGGTTCGACTACTTGCGGCGCGTTGGCATTGTCCCGACTCCAGCCTTTGTTGAGCCAGCGGTCGAGGCACCGATGTTAACGGCCTTCTGCGATTGGATGCGTCGACAGCGCGGGGTTTCCGGTGCCACCCTTTCCATCTACCGCTTCGAACTGCGTGCATTCATCAAGGATCTCGGCGAAGATCCGCACATGTATGACGCACTGAACTTGCGGCAGTTCGTGTTGGATAAGAGTCAGCACTCCGGATGGGCATCTGCGAGAAAGTGCATCTGCGCAGTCCGCATGTTCCTTCGCTTCCTGATCTCGCAGGGAAGGTGCCCCGACTATCTCTATGCGTCAATCCCTACTTTTGCCCATTGGCGGCTCTCTGCTTTGCCATTCTATTTACAAGCCGATCAGGTCGAACAGGTCATCGCGTCGCCCGATCTGGCGACTTCGCTCGGAAGGCGAAACCGAGCGATTCTTCTCTTGCTCGCACGCCTGGGGCTTCGGGCGAGCGACATTGTTCAGCTTCGTCTCGACGATCTCGATTGGAAAGAAGGCATGATCCGGGTTTCAGGAAAGGGACGCCGCCAAACCGTGTTGCCACTGACCCAAGAGGTTGGAGATGCGCTGGCGGCTTACATCAAAGACCATCGCCCCCAAGCTGACACCGATGCAGTGTTTGTCCGATCATCGGCTCCGTATCGGGCCTTCGCTGACTCCACTGCGATTTCGATACTCGTTGCTCGTGCGATGCGCCGTACCGGCATCAACTGCCCGAAGCGAGGGGCAGCTCACATTCTCCGTCACTCGGTTGCCAGCGCGATGCTACGGCAAGGAGTGTCCCTGCAGGAGATCGCTGGTGTGCTCCGCCACCGTTCGATCGCGACCACGGAGATTTATGCCAAAGTGGATGTCCTCACGCTAGGGCAGATCGCGCAGCCCTGGCCGGAGGTGAAGGCATGCTGAGTCAGGACGTGCAAGCGTATCTGGCTGTACGCCGGGCCATGGGATTCGTGATGAAGTGGTCAGGCAACCTGTTGCGAGGGTTCGCAGCGTTTTCCGAAGCAGCGGGCCAACACCATGTCTGCTCTGAAACAGCAATAGAGTGGGCGGGATCGACGCCCTCCGTTCGCACGCGAGCCAGACGGCTTGGATTGGTGATTCGATTGGCACGGTACCTGCGTGCGGAGGACCAGCGTCATGAAGTGCCGCCTCCTGTCTTCGGCAGCGAGGACCGACCGCGGCGCACTCCTTACATTTATTCGAAAGAAGACGTTCAGCGCCTCGTCCAAGCCGCATCGGGTGTGGGGCGATACCCTAATCCGGAGTATCGCGGTCTCACCTACAGCACATTCTTCGGGCTATTGGCATGTACCGGCATGCGACTGTCGGAAGCGATCAATCTCCGGATGCAAGACATCACTGCGGATGGTCTTGTCATTCGACATACTAAATTCCGCAAAAGCCGACTGCTGCCGCTCCATTCGACCACACAAGCTGCGTTGGAGCGTTATCTGCCGAAGCGACGCGTCTTTGCCCCCTTCGACGATCACGTGTTCGTTGGCTTGCGAAAACACAAGCTGTTTCGGCACGACGCCTACGTTGCATTTCGCAGAACTCTCGAGACGATCGGCCTTCCGCGTCATTCGGGCCTTCCGCGGCCCACGATCCATGCGTTGCGACACACATTTGCCGTGAGAGCCCTTGAAACCTGCCCCGATGACCGGGATCGGATCACACGGCACATGGTGGCGCTCTCAACCTACCTCGGCCACAGCGACATCGCCGACACGTATTGGTATCTGGAAGCGACGCCCGAACTGATGAGGAACATTGCCGAATCCTCCCAACGCTATTTCATGGGAGGCCGGTTATGACTCTGATCGCGCCGCACATCGCAGCTTTCCTGCAACAACGGTTGCCGGTCGAGCGTCAGGCCAGCCCGAACACCTGTGACTCCTACGCGCACGCTTTCCGGCTTCTCTTTGAATACGCGAGCAGCTCCCTAAAGATCGCGCCGTCGCAGTTGCAGGTAGAACATAGAGATGCCCCGCTCATCGTTGACTTCCTGAATCATCTGGAAGCAGCGCGCGGAAACGGCGCTAGTTCAAGAAACATCCGGCTGGCAGCCATCAAGTCGTTCATGCGGTACATTGAGTATCGGCTGCCATCCGCCCTCGAACAGATTCGCTGCATTCTGTCGATTCCCACCAAGAAGACAGATGTGCGTCTCGTCCGGCACCTCACGGCTCAGGAGATGCAATCGATTTTGGATGCTCCTGATCCAAAACGCCGGGTCGGTATTCGTGATCGCGCCATGTTGCATCTCTGTTTTGCCGGTGGATTGCGAGTGTCAGAACTGGTGGGCGTTCGCCTCATTGACGTTAGACTCCAACCCGAACCCAACGTGTTGATTCACGGCAAGGGCCGGAGAGAGCGTTGTATTCCGCTGTGGAAAGAGACCGCGTCGGCGGTGCGAGCTTGGTTGTCTGTCAGAGGGGAGGTTCTAGCTCCAGAACTCTTTCTCAATGCCCGCGACGGATGTATGACGCGCGCCGGGTTTGAATACATCCTCAGGAAGCACGTCCGTACAGCCGAAAAGCGTTGCGCTTCGCTTTCATCGAAGCGAGTGTCACCACACGTCCTGCGGCACACCTGCGCGATGACTATCCTCCAAGCCACCAAAGACCTGCGGAAGGTCTCCCTTTGGCTTGGCCATTCCAGCGTGCAGACGACGGAGGTCTACACCCGTGCCGACCCGACCGTGAAGCTGGAAACTCTCGAAGCTGCGATTGCCCCAAAGCTGCGCACTGGCCGTTTCAAGGCCACGGACAAGCTCATCGCTTTGCTAAAGGCTCCCATGATTATGCGGAGTAAGGGAGCCATCCCGTGACGCCAACCCAGCATTCCATGGTGCGGCATGGATCGAGTCCAACATCCTGCTGCAACTGGCGTCTGCCCCGTTCGACAAGCAGGACGAAACCCTAATTCCCGCAGCAGGTTCGTGCAGCAATTGTCCGAAACGAACGGGATATAACAAGCTGCTTTTTGCCGACGTGCGCAAGGACTCTTCGCCCGACTGTTTCCGGGCTAAGATCGACGCTTCCGTGAGAAAGACTCTGGAAACCAAGCCGCAGCTTATCCAGATTTCGGCGGCGTGGAATTCCCGCGAAGGCGCTCCCTTGGGACGGAATCAGTACGTTGAGTTGGAGATCAAGAAACCCAAGCCGAACGGCGCAAGCAGCAAGCTCTCAGCCGTTCAGAAACCCTGTGACAAGATGACCGAGGCGCTTGTCATGGACGGCGGTAAACGTGGACAGGTCGTCAAGGTTTGTGCCGATCCGACCTGCCGTGTCCACCACCCCAACACGCCCTCTCCACAGCAAGTCGAGCGAGAGCGGGCTGAGGAACGGAAGCGCATCGAAAAAGAGAAACTGGCCATTACGACTCGCCATCGTATCTTGGCTACGATCCTCCAACGCATATCGGCTCCATTGAAGAAAGCTGACTTGCTAACGGTCGCCGAGTACCTGATCGGCCACCTCTCCTACAGCCAAGTCCCGGCTCTGGCAAAGCGGCACAAAGTAGAGGCTAAGAAGGACTCTGCGACGGCGCACGAACTCCTGGCCAAGCAAGTCAGCAAATATGACGAGTCTGAACTCTGCAAGCTGCTTCTCGAAATCAGCCTGCTGGATTCGGCTTATCAGCGATCCTCCGCAAGCCGCAATGACGTTCTCATGGGGGCCGCGAAACGCTATCGGGTGGATGCTGAAAAGCTCCAGACCGCCGTGGCCAAAGAATTCGCCGCGAAACGAGACAAGAAAACAATCAAGCCGAAGGGCCGCAAGGCGGCAGGCTAAGTCGATACATTGTTGATTTGTGGCGGAGTGCGAATTTGCACTCCGCCGTTTTTTTTGTCGAATTGGAAACCGGGTAGTTAAACGCAAAGAGCCGCCCGGAGCTATGCTGCGCTACCACGGGCGGCTCACTACCCCCTCAACTTGCCCCCACATCATAAAGGCTTTCAGGAGTCAGATCCAGCAGCCAGTAGCGGCAGTCTGGCACGTGGCCGCCAACACTTCCTTCCGGGAGCCTTTCGTTTACAATTCGCCGGGTAGTGTCGGATAGCTGGCGGGTGTCACCAGTGAGGTTAAAGGCTAAACGGCTGGAGGGCCGTTTTTGACTGATGGTGTTCTGTGTGCATTGCGCGACTGAAAACGATCACGAGGGCAAATTTTGCCTCTCATGTGGTCGGACGCTAGTGAGACACGTTTCCAAAGACGGGGCACACAACGCAACTGCTACAAGTTCTTCCCCTATCGGAACGGATTCCGCGCCGGAAAGTTCGGCTCAGCCAGTAGCAGAGAAGAGGAAAGAGTCCCAGCCAGAGGAAAAGCCCACCATTCCTAGCGGCGAGCGAATTGTTTTCCGAATATCGAAGCTTCCCAGAATTACAAAGCAGAGAATTGCGCATGCGCTCGCGGAGGAGAGTCCCAATGCCATAGTGCTGCGCGTCCGTTCTGGGCAATCGGCACTAATTTTTGTAAGCGCTGCAGCAGGTGCAACCGTCATTGGCGTAATGGCGTACACGCAGCAGTACCGATGGAATGCGATTCAAACAAGGGCTGTTTTCATTGTACTGGCGCTCGCTTTCGTGGCTGGAGCTTTAGGGGTATTGCGCCTCATCCGAGGTAATAGGACGCAATTTCGGAACGCAATCTTGATCAACCCGTTCTACGTAATCTCTGTGAACCCCAGAGAACTCGCAGCATATCCTCTGTCATCCCTCAAATCGCCGGACCTGAAGGACGCCAAATCATACTTGCCCTCTTCCATGGCGCTGACGTTGACCTTTGAGGATGGCACGATTAGCTACTCTCCTTCGACACCTCTGCAAAGAAAGCAATTGATAAACGCGTTGAATGGCTTCAGATGCTATAGAGAAGAAATGTCGGGCCGCGACATTGGAAGTATTTATCAACATGACTTGCTCCACGAAGCACGAGCCTTAGCACGCCGATACGGAAGAAAACGCAACCTGCGAGGGTTCGCAATCAATATCGAGTGGGCCGTCACGGCCATGGCACTGCTGGCTGCAGTCGGTTGTGGACTTCTGGCTGATCACATGAACGACAACGCTGATGACGAATTACGCTGGGCATCTGC
>JBARJF010000019.1:0-30749 GCA_049800135.1 Candidatus Sulfotelmatobacter sp. | reverse complement strand
GGTACTCGTTTGTCGGGTGAAATATAGCTGAACATCCCGTCTTGCCGCTGATCGTCTCCACGCATGCTGCCACTACTAACACGTCTTCCTGTGGATTGGGAGTCGTTTTTCAGCATCCTGCTAGAGCGGATCTTTACTTCTTCTTCTTCGCTGTCGCCGCCGATCTGGTGGCGCGTTCTTGCATGGTTAGCAGCACCACTTGCATCATGTCATCTTGCGGGGCGGGTTTACCGGTCCAGATCTCGAACTGGCGGGCGGCTTGGTGGACAAACATTTCGATGCCGGGGATGATTTGCGCGCCGCGCTCTTTGGCCAGCTTCAGCAGGCGGGTTTCCGCGGGATCGTAGATCATGTCAAAAACGTAGCGCGCGTTGATTTCCTTTTCCTGGAGCGGAGTTTCGCGGGTATTGCCCATGCCGACCGGCGTGGCGTTGATGATCACGTCGAAGACGTATTTCTTGAGATCGGCGCGCTTGATGGATCGCGCGTGGGCGCGGCGGGCAAGCTTCTGCGCCGTTGCGGCGTTGCGGTTCAGGATGTAGACTTCGGCTCCCCGCTCTCTGAGGCCGAAGACGGCTGCGCGGGCTGCGCCTCCGGCGCCCAGCACCAGAATTTTTGCGTCTTGCAGACTGCTCAGGCGGCGTTCGAGCGGACGCACGACTCCCGAGGTGTCGGTGTTGAAGCCGTAGAGCTTGCCGTCCTGGGCGCGGACCACGGTGTTGCAGGCGCCGATCTTGGTGGTGTGCGAGTCGGTGTTGTCGAGGTAGGGAAGAATCGCTTCCTTGTACGGCATGGTAATGCTGAGCCCGTGAATGGGGATCTCGCGCACGCAGTTCAGCAGGTCCTTGAGAGTCTTGGCGTGCAAGGCGAGATAGACGCCGTTAACGTTTTCGCGGCGGAAGGCCGCATTCATGATGGCGGGTGAAAGCGAATGGGCGACCGGATCTCCGGCAACACCGTAGACGCGGGTCGCGGCATCGACGGACTCGATGCGGTAGAGGCTGCGCAGTTCCTGCGCTGTGGCCTGTCCGGGAGCGGTCTCTTCTCCGGCACTGACGGAAGCGAAGGTGAAGACGCTGCCGGCGCGGACTCCGAGCACACGGCTGATGATGCCTTGCTCGCCCATGCACAGGCCGACCAGGGAATGGTTGTCGCTCTCACGTCCCAGGAACTGGATCATGGAAACATTGTCGGAGAGCGTGGCGGCGGTGCTGACCACTTTGTAGAAATCGGCGGGAAAGGCGCGCATTTTCTCCAGAGTTTCGTCGAGCTTTTTGGTGCCGCGGAAGTCGTGAAAGGAAAGAATCAGAGCAGAACGGTCGCGCAGTTTCTGCAATTGCGCCGGCTTACACTTTAGTGCGGTCTGGAGCTCAACATCGACCAGTTGGCAGCCCAGGGCCGACGCTTTGGACAGAATGCCGAGCTGAGAAGCGATGGAACCGCGAAACTTGCCACCGCTGATGACGCGGCGGCAGGTCGCGATGACCACCGTGCCCGGGTTAGTCTCGAGAAAGTGCTTGACCTTGGGAAGCGCCAGGGCGGGCTTGGGAATGTAGTCCAACCTAAACTCCAGAAAGGAGTTATCGCGAGTTAAGGCTTCAGCCTTTTCTATCAATTCGGAGGGGTCCGCAGCGGTGACGGCGACACAGACCCGCGGCATACGCAGAGGCAACAGGCGGGGCGGATAAGTTTTGCCAGCAGAAATCATCTTAAATCAATGGGTTGAGTCAATAGGTTCGGCGCGAATCTTACAGGGGCTGAATTGCAGATGCAACAGGGTATTGATAAATCGCGCAAAAAACCTATTTCACGGAGCGTCTAACACCCTCGTAACCTTGACCACCGCTTACCCCCTTGTTACCTTCCACCTGAAGCCTAGCTTCCGTGCATTTTGCTGGAGAGGGGGCTGCGTGTGTCTCTTCTCGGAGGTAATATGAAGAAAATAGGACTTTTACTGGTGTTGGCGGCAACCGGAGCCTGGGCTCAATCTACCGCCAATGGGACTCCAGCGGACTCGACCACCCCGCAGGGGACGATTTTTACGTCCGCCAGCTTCCCCACGGAGCGAGTGGAGACGCCTACCTATGCAGATGTGTACTGTGCCGGTTTCATCAACCAGCATAGCCTGCCCGACGCCAACTTTGTGGCCGGCGGGTTGGAGACTCCGTCCACTACGAAATTCGTCACCGGCGATGTCGTCTACCTGGAAGGTTCCGGTTACAGCGCGGGAGCGCAGTATGAGATTGTGCGTGCGCTGCGGGACATTGACGAGTACGAAACGTTTCCCGGTCAGGCCAAACTGCTCAAGGCCACCGGACAGCCCTACGCGGAGATCGGCCGCGTGCGCGTGATCGATACTCGCAGCCGGACGGCGGTGGCGCAGATCGAGTACACCTGTGACCCCATCAATCCAGGAGATACGGCGATTCCTTTCGCCGAGAAAGCGATGGTGGCGTTTCACCGGCCACTTCGTTTCGACGTGTTCCTGCCCACGGGCAGCAAGGTTTCCGGGCGCATCGTGATGGGAAGGGATTTTGATTCGGAACTGGGAACTGGGCAGAAGGTTTATTTCAACGTAGGATCGAACCAGGGCGTGAAGGTCGGCGACTATTTCCGTGCTGTGCGGAACTATGAGGCAGACCTGAAGGATCCGGTAGATTCGCTTTCGTTCATGGCTGCCATCAGTGAAGACACACAAAAGAAGCAGCCTTCGTTCGATCCAGGCCTGTTCGAGAAATCCAACGGTCCAGTCATTCACGTGAGAGACCTGCCACGGCGGGCGGTAGGCGAGATCGTAGTCATCGGAACCACTCCCACCACGTCCACGGGAATGATCGTGTTCGCCATGGAAGATATACACGCGGGCGACGGTGTGGAATTGGATGAAGCGCAACAGACCCAGTAATCCCTCGCAAGCAGCGTAAATGCAGTCGAGCCGGGGACGGGCAACCGTCCCCGGCTTTTGTCTTCCCAGGGTTTAGGTCTTTAGTTAGGTGTGGGTGTTGAGCCTTAAGACCTAAATGGTCCAGGACCCTGGAAACCTATACCCTCCGTACTACCGATCAGCAACCGCTCTTGTCGCCGAAGACTTCGGCGGTGAAGGCCTCGAGAGTTGCGCCCTCTTGCCAGGCATTCGGGGGCAAGCCCGCTTTGCGGCAGGTTTGCTCGAGAAAGGTTGCGCGGTCCCATCCGTGCTCGACGGGAACCTGAGGCAGCAGCAGGCCGCGGCGACCGTGCAGGCTGAGGAGCAGGCCGTGGCGGCCGACTTCGACGGCATCGGCTTGAATCGGCTGCGCGGGCGAGAGAACGCTTAGCTCGACTCCGAGATCGGGCGCTTCTGCTGCGGTGACTGGCGGGAAGCGATTGTCGTCGAAAGCCGCGGCACGGGCAGTTTCCGCTACAGCCCGGTACACGGAGCAGGTAGGCAGCACGTAGCCGACGCAGCCCCGCAATCCTCCGTGCAAGTAGAGTGAAGTGAAGACGCCGCGGGGTTGGGCAAAATGAGGATTGGGAGCATCTATGGATATATCGCGATGCTGCAGCGCGAGAGAAATGGAATCGTGCGCCAAGCGAAGCAGCAGGATACGCTCTTCGCGGGAGAATTCCTGACCGGATGCCGCGCAGGTTGCGGGTTCGCGGCGTGTCGATTGGTTCGTTTCCAAGGCGCTCGCTGCCGTAGACGAATTATGTTGTAGGGGCGGCATCGGCGTCTGCCGGCCGCGGGGCCGGGTGCGGCTTTTGGCGACGGCTGAGAATGAAAGCGCGGCGGCGGCGCTGCGATGCGCGCCGGTCGATCTTCGACCAGAATGCGGCAAAATAGTCGATGGCCGAAACCAGCGAAACGCAGACCACGAACCAGATCGCGGTGTAGGCGATCCAGTGCACCGGGAAGATGAAGTTCCCGTAAACCGGCAATTCTTTCCAGCGGTGATCGAGAATTACCGCGACCACGGAAACAATCTGCACCACCATCTTGAATTTGCCCAACTCGCTGGCTTCGATGGTAAAGCCTCCGGACGCGGCAATGGAGCGCAGGCCGCTCACCAGGAACTCGCGGCCAATGATGATTACCGCGATCCACGCCGGAACCAGGCTGGGATTGAACTGCACCAGAACCACGAAGGCGGCGGCGATCAGAAGTTTGTCGGCCATGGGATCGAGCAAAATTCCCATGGTTGTGATCTGGCCGCGCTTGCGAGCCAGATATCCGTCGATGCCATCGGTCATGGAAGCAGCGATGAACACGGCCGACGCGAGCAATTCTTTGGCGCCGTGGGTGCTGCTGAATTGATTGGAAGATAAGATCCAGATCAGCAGAGGAATACTGCAGATGCGGATCAGCGTGATGGAATTGGGCAGGTTCACCGCGGCTCAGCAAGGTTTCCGGAAGGGCGGCCGGAGACAGCTTGATTATCCTCCACGGGGAAAACGAACGCAATGATCGGGTGGCCGGTTTCCGGCTCGCCGACGATCCAGCCTCGGACCCTTTCATCGAACTCGGGACGGTAAACGTCCCAGGTTACCGCAGGCCAAGAAACTCTAAGGAGGAGAGACTCACGAGACGGAACCTGGAGAAAAATTCGGTTGACTACTTGGGGGCTGGCGCTATTCCACTCGGCTTCTTCCGCTTGGCGATGATCTGGTCCTTAATCTTGTCGTAGGTTGCGCGGGTGATGATCTTCCTGTGGACCAGATCCAGTTTCGTGCGAAACGGCCGGCCGGCGATGATCTTCTGCGCGGAGGCGTCATCGATGCCGGGTAGAGCCTTGAGTTGGTCCTTGGTTGCGGTATTGAGGTCGAGCTTGCCGGCGGGTGTTGAAGCTGGTGCCATTGAGGACTGCGCCGGAGGAGGTTCGGCAGCATTAATTTCCGGGGCGGTTCCTCCCGGCTCCGAATTCTGCGCCGTTCCACTCGCCGCCAGAATCGTCGCAACCATGCCCGCTAGAATCGCAAACCGAAGCCTTCGCAAAACTCCTCCCTACGCGTAAATTCCGCGCTGGCGAATCGTATACGCCACACGATCGATGGCCAGCATGTAGGCTGCAATGCGGTTGTTCACTTTGTGGGTCTCCGCGTAACGGACTACATCCCCGAACGACGAGATCATAATCTCTTCCAGTTGTTCGTTGACCACCGATTCCTTCCAGAAGTAACCCTGCCGGTCCTGCACCCACTCGAAGTATGAGGTGGTCACGCCGCCAGCGTTGGCCAGAATGTCGGGGATTACGAAGACGCCCTTGTCGGTCAAAACATCGTCGGCGGCCGACGTGGTGGGACCGTTGGCACCTTCGGCCAGGATGCGGCACTTCACGCGATCGACGTTGCGCGAGGTGATGACGTTTTCAGTCGCGGCGGGAATCAGGATTTCGCAATCCGTGGTGAGCAACTCGGCGGGGTCGTACGCTTCCGCGCCGGGGAAGCCATGCACCGTCCCACTCTTCTGACGGAATTCGACCAGCGCATTCAAGGCGATCCCGTTCTTGTTGTAGAGGCCGCCGCCCACTTCGGCGATGCCAACAATCTTGTATCCGCCCTGGTGCATGAGCTGAGCCGCGTTGGAGCCAACGTTCCCGAAGCCCTGCACAATCACGCGGCTGCCCTCGCGTGACAGACCGAGTTTCTTGATGGCCTGGTCGCATACCGCCATCACGCCGCGCCCCGTGGCCTCGCGCCGTCCGCGCGAGCCTCCGATGTTGATCGGCTTTCCAGTCACGACCGCGGTTACGGTCTGCCGCATGTGCATGGAATATGTGTCCATCATCCACGCCATGATCTGCTCGTTGGTGTTGACGTCGGGAGCGGGTACGTCTTTTTCGGGTCCGATGAATTCAACAAGCTCGGAAGTGTAGCGGCGGGTCATGCGCTCAATTTCGCCCATCGACATTTTGTGCGGATCGCAGATTACACCGCCCTTGGCGCCACCGAAAGGAATGTTGACCACGGCGCACTTCCAGGTCATCCAGCTCGCGAGAGCCCGCACTTCATCGAGCGTCACGTCGGGGGCGTAGCGGATGCCGCCTTTGGCCGGTCCCCGCGCAATCGAGTGCTGCACCCGGAACCCGGTGAAGACCTCGAGGTGCCCGTCATCCATCTGCACTGGAATGTAGACCGTGAGCTCGCGGTTGGGGTAGCGGAGCACGCGCCACAGGCCGTCATCGAGATTGAGTTTCTGCGCAGCCAGGTCAAAGCGCGCCCGCTGCGACTCCCAGGGATTGCTTTCTTTATCGACTTGCGGGGGGGCAGTCAGCGTGGTCATAAATGTGTCTCCGGGATGATTGCGATTCGAGATGTTGGCCGGCGCCAGGACGAGTTCCCGGCGTGAACGGGCAAACCTTCAGAGTATATGAGTCGGGACGGCAAGGAAGCAAGGCAGAGCAGGCTGGGTGGAATCCCATAATGAAACCGTAGTGCGAGCCCCGCTACGGCAAAGGCACGGGCCATGGCGCACGCCGGAGACTAGCGTTTCGCGGTTCCCAGAACGATTTCCATCCCCTCGGCCGCTGCCCGCACCTTCGGATAATAATTCCGAGCTTCATGCACGACCTTGTCGATGACTGCATCGGTATGTTCGGGATCGTGGTGGAATAACACGAGTTCTTTGGCGCCACTCTCCATCACTACATTGACGGCTTCGCGCCAGTGGCTGTGTCCCCAGCCACGGCGGCGCGCTTCGTATTCCTCGGGGAGGTACTGCGCGTCGTAGATGAGCACGTCCGCTCCCTCAGCCAGCTTGCGCACGGCCTTGTCGAAGGCGGTGTCGCCGGGCTCGTTGTCGGTGGCGTAAACCAGCACTCCATCCTTGGTTTCAAAGCGGAAACCCATGCATCCCTGGGGATGATTGAGCCACGTGGTCTGCAGTTGCACGCCTTCTTCCAGGTTGATGCGTCCGCTCTCGATGTCGTAGAAGTCGCGCTGCGCCTGCATCTGCCCGATATCCACGGGAAAGTAGGGAGCGGCCATCTGATCGGCGAGGACCTGTTTGAGGCTGCGCGTGCGGCTGGAGCACTGGAAGATGAACCGGTTGTCTGCGTTCGCGTAAAGAGGGCGGAAGAATGGCATGCCCTGAATATGGTCCCAGTGAAAGTGGGAAACGAAAACGTGAGCGGAAAATGGCTTTTCGCCGAATTCACTCTGCAGTTGCTGGCCCAGCACGCGGAACCCTGTGCCGCAATCGAAGACGTAGATGCGGTCGCCGAAGCGCACTTCAACGCAGGAGGTATTGCCTCCATAGCGCATGTTCTCGGGTTGTGGGGTTGGCGTAGAACCACGCACGCCCCAGAACTTGATCCGCATAGGCTCCCCGGCCGCGCGAAGGTTCCCCGGACTCTACTCCTTGGTATCTTGCGATGCTGGGCCGCGTCCGTCAATTGCCGGGTTGGTTCCCAAGCCATTATTCCGCAGTATCCAAGGTAATGATGATGGTACTCCGGAGGCGAGCGCGCTGCCGCTTCCCTGGCAAGCCTCCCCTATAATGAACCGCGAGGCGGCACCGGAGTCTGGCGCGCCGCATCCTTCACATGCCATATCCCGAGTTCAAAGAATTCTCGCGGCTGGCCCGGTCGGCCACGCTGGTGCCGGTAGTGAAGTCGGTGAGCGCCGATCTGCTGACGCCGGTCTCCGCCTTTCTGTCGATCGCGGAAAACCAAGCGCACGCCTTTCTGCTGGAGTCGGTGGAGCGCGGCGAGCAGATCGGCCGCTATACGTTTTTGGGTGTGCGGCCTTACATGCGCGTGCGGGCACGCGGGTCGGCCATTGAGATCGAACGCGGCCGGAAGTGCGAACGGCACGAGGGAAACGTCTTTCAGTTCGTGAAGCTCTTGCTAAGCGAGCATCAGCCGGCAGCGATTCCCGGGCTCCCGCCATTCACCGCCGGCGCGGTCGGCTATTTTTCCTACGACGCGGTGCGCCAACTGGAAAATATCGGCGGGCGGGCGAAAGACGATCTTTCTCTTCCGGATTGCGAATTGATGTTCTTCGACCGGCTGCTGGCCTTCGACCACTTGCGCCATCAGATTCACATCATGGCCGCGGCGGATGTTTCGCGGGAGAGTCCCCGCCACGCTTATAATCGCGCACTCCGCGACATTGCCGCCCTCGAAAAGAAGCTGGCTGCGGGATTGCGCCCGGCGATGTGGCGCAAGCCCACAAAGGCTAATCTGGGGAAACTCAAAATTCACGCCGGAACTACGCGCGCAAAGTTTCTGCGCGGGGTGGATCGTTGCAAGCAATACATTGCCGCCGGCGACATTTTTCAGGTGGTGCTCTCGCAGCGCCTCGACTTCGTCCCTGGGATTGCTCCGTTCGATCTTTATCGCGCCCTGCGCCAGGTGAATCCTTCGCCCTATCTTTATTTTCTCCGGATGGGAGACACGCAGATCCTGGGCTCTTCACCCGAGATGCTCGTGCGGGTAACTGGACGCAAGCTGGAGTATCGCCCCATCGCCGGCACGCATCCGCGCGGGCGCGATGAGGCGGAAGACCTGCGCCTGGAGCAGCAGATGCTTAACGACGAGAAAGAACGCGCCGAGCACGTCATGCTGGTCGATCTTGGCCGCAACGATCTCGGCCGCGTCAGCGAATACGGCTCGGTCAAAGTGAAGGACCTGATGTATGTTGAGCGCTACTCCCACGTCATGCACCTGGTCTCGGCGCTGGAAGGCACGCTGCGCGAGGATCTCGGCGCGCTCGACGCGTTCGCCGCCTGTTTTCCCGCGGGCACGCTCAGCGGAGCGCCGAAAGTCCGTGCCATGCAGATCATCGAAGAGCTGGAGCCGGTGCGCCGCGGCATCTATGGTGGTTCGGTGCTCTACGCCGATTTTGCCGGAAATCTCGATTCCTGCATCGGCATTCGCACCATGCTCATGCAGGGCAAGCACGCATATTTGCAGGCGGGGGCAGGGATCGTGGCGGATTCCGACCCGGCACGCGAGTTTGAGGAATCGATGAACAAGGCCCAGGCTTTGCTCAGGGCGGTGGAGCTGGCTAGGGGCAGTGACTAGTTTTCAGTTTATCAGTGGCCAGCCACGAGCACCGCCCCCTAACGCAAGATTCTCACCGCCCTTATATCGTAGGCGCCTGCCCTACTGCTCACTGCTTCAAGAAGTTCTCCACCAGCTTCCTCCCCGCATCGGTTAGAACGCTCTCGGGATGAAACTGCACTCCTTCGACGGCGAACTCTCTGTGCCGCAGGCCCATGATTGTTCGGGTTCCATCTTTCTCCGTGGTCCAGGCGCTGACTTCGAGTTCTGCCGGCAAATCTTTTTCTTCCACGATGAGCGAATGGTAGCGGGTGGCGGTCATGGGCGTGGGCAGGCCACGGAAGATGGTTTTGTTATCGTGCGTGACCGCGCTGGTTTTTCCGTGCATCAGCTGAGGAGCGCGCACCACACGGCCGCCAAAGGCCGCGCCGATGGCCTGATGTCCCAGGCAGACGCCGAGCACCGGAATTTTGCCGGCGAAGTGACGGATCAACTCGACGCTGATGCCCGCCTCCTGCGGCGTGCACGGACCGGGCGAAATCACAATGCGCTCTGGCCGCATGGCTTCGACCTCGGCAACCGTGAGCTGGTCGTTACGGCGCACTTCGACCTTGGCCCCGAGTTCCCCGAGATACTGAACCAGGTTGTAGGTAAAAGAGTCGTAGTTGTCGAGAACGAAGACCACTGGGCGCATCCTGTTGGCAGTTTACACGCACGGGCATGACTCCACTGGAACCTGACACCGAACATTTCCAAAAATTCCAGTAGGCATCTGTATTCTTACTCTCGCCAAGACGTGCCATGCCCGTGCCCAAGGGTGGTATTGACGTGACGTGCCATCAGACGTCATTCTTTTGCGTAAGTTCTTCGCCCACTTCATTAGCTTGGAGTAACGCATGGGAGAAGCCCAGCAGGAAAAAAGGGCTGCACGACGCTTCGCGCTGCGGGTTCCCGTTTCCATCGCCCGTGGTGAAACCTCAAACTATGGCGAGTCGGCTCAGATCCGCGACGTTAGCGCCCGCGGCATCAGCTTTTATCTGGACTCGCCCATCGAGCAGGGGTCGCCCATCGGATTCACGCTGACCCTCCCGCCCGAAATCACGCTCACCGAAAGCATCCGCGTGCAATGCAAGGGGCGCGTGGTGCGGATCGAGAACGGCGCCCTCGATGGCAAAATGGCCGTGGCCGCGGTGATTGAGGAATACGAATTCCTTCCCAGCTGAGCGGATTTAGGCAAGACCCACAAGTTCTGGAGTGGCGTTTCCGGAAACAACTCCAGCGCAGCGGGGGTTGCACTCTCGGCGGAACGAGCGAGCATACAGGCTGTTTCCGCGGCCTTTCGACAACACCCACCAGCCCGCCACTTCTTTCCCTTCCTGACAAGTGGTAAGGTTTCTTTAAGAAGCTCAACATCTCCCAGGGGATTTCTTTGCCGCAATCGGGCATTCAATTTGTTGGTATTACTCTGCTGACGGCGCTGCTGGTCACGGCTGCGTGGTCGCAGAATCTGGAACCGAAACAAACCAGTTCTCCACCACGTGATGCGGCGATCGTTACCAGTGTGCGCGTGGTGCATGAGCGGGGCGTTCCGGCGGTTGAGGTGCTTTCCACGCGCCCGGTAGTCCCGGCGATTCAGATGCTGGATTCACCGCCGCGGCTGGTCATTGACTTGCCCGATGCGCGCGTCGAGCTGAAGCATAGGCGGATTCCGGTGTTGCAGGGAAACCTTCTCACTCTCCGAGCTGACCAATACCAGAAAGACCCTCCCATCACGCGCATTGTGCTGGACCTGCTCGTTCCCTATGGCTACACCTGGGACGCGGCGGGCAACCGGCTGATGGTGCGGCTGAAGCCCCCCGGGGATGCGAACGCGGATAAAGCCACAAACCAAGCCACAAACGAAGAATCGAGCAACCACAAGTCTCCCTTCCAGCCGCCACAAGTGCTGTCGTTAGCGCCGGCCGCTACGCCGGCCGTGGTGCCCGTCGCCAGCGGCGTCGGCGAGGTCGTGTCGGCGGGCAAATGGTTTGCGGCGGGATCGTCCCTGACCGCCGGCGGCGATACCGCGGTGTTGCATTTGTCGAGAGGGGGCGAAGTCCGCATTTGTCCGGGCACAACGGTTTTAGTGACGCCTTCGAAGAACAAGCGCGACCTGATGCTGGGCATGAGCACGGGCGCGCTGGAGACCCACTACGCCCTCGATGCCTCGGCCGATACCGTGTTCACTCCGGACTTCCGCATCCTGTTCGCAGGGCCGGGAGAATTTGACTATGCCATCAGCACGGACTCACGCGGCAATACCTGCGTGCGTGCGCTGCGGGGAAATACCTCCTCGGCGATCGTTTCCGAGCTGATCGGGGACCGCGTCTATCAGGTAAAACCTACCGAGCAGGCGGTGTTTCACTCAGGGCGGATCGATAGCGTCGATTCCAATGTGCCGCTGGAATGCGGCTGTCCGACGCCCGTTCCCCAGATGCAAGCCAATACGCCCGCGCCGCCCCAGGCCGAGCCGCCGCTGCGTGCCACCCTCGCGCAAGGCGGTGCGCTGCCAGCCACAGCCGTTCAGCAGACGCTCTCCAACGGACCTGAAACCCAGCCTCTGCCGGCGGAGCAGCCCAATGAAGTTCACATCCAGGTTGACGCGCCTTTTGTGTTTCATGCTCAAAAACGCACTGTGCCCGAAGCACCGGTGGACGAGGCGGCTGCGCTTCTCCCGACGCCATCCCCGGCCCGGCCAATCCCTCTCGCGACACAGGTTCAACCGCCGCCTGCCCCGGCGCCAAACCCCCGGCCAGAGAACCAGCACCACGGCCTGCTGCGTCGGATTGGAAGGTTTTTCGCCGCAGTCTTCCGCTAGATTCCAGCGCTAGATTCCAGCACTGAGATCCGGAGCCCTCCGGAGCCAGGAGATTCGGCCTAGAGTATGCAGCGGAGAGTTCGCGGCGTCCTTCAGCCCCGATTGATTACGCGTCGCAGTGGTTCTACTTTCTCGCGCGCGGCTTCGCGCAGGTCCCCCGCCAAATCGACGCCGCGCTCGGCCACATCGCGCACACGCTCCTTCGCGTCGCGGGCGCGGTCTTTGGCTTCTTCCGTCCAATCCTGCAACGTGTCCTTGGCATCGTCGAAGCCGCGCTTCAGGTCGCGGCGGAACTGCTTCCCGGTTTTCGGAGCAAGCGCCAGCGCCACCAGCGCCCCCGCACCGAGTCCCATGAGAAAAAAAGTAACGGCGGTTCCTACATTAGTTCCTTCAGAAGATTCATAACGTCCAATGCGCATAATTTGACCTCATTTCGATATGGCGTAGGTATCCGGTCATCCCTTGCACCGGCAACAATATTCTGTTCAACTGCAATTCTAGTCCTCGGGCAAGGTCAGCCGCGAATCGGTCACGGATCAAGAATGCGATCCATCCGTGGTGACCGTGGCTTCGGGCAGGTTCCCTTTCCCGCGACCTGAGTGTAAAATAATTTTTTAGCCCTTTGTGCGGCGGAAAATGTGGCCTGCCCGCCTTCCGTCGGCTCAGCAAACCGCATTTATGTTTTAAGGAGATGGTTTCCAGCGATGTCGATCCCTGCCACCCAACTGCGTCCCGGCATGATCATCAAGCATAACAATGATCTGCATTCCGTATTCAGCGTGGAGCACCGCACGCCGGGCAACTTGCGCGCCTTTATCCAGGCCAAGCTGCGCAACCTTCGCACCGGCGCCATGTTTGAGCACCGTTTCCGTTCACCCGACCCCATCGAGAGGGTTAACGTCGACGAGGTCGAGATGCAGTTTCTCTACGCCGACGGTGACAGCTACTACTTCATGGACACTTCGAACTACGAGCAGACCCACCTCAGCAAAGAGATTCTGGGCGACGCCGTGGATTACCTCATCGCCAACCTCGAGATCAAAGTGGAATTCTTCGACGGCAAGGCCGTGGGTATCGAGCTGCCGCAGACCGTCGAACTCACCGTGATCGAGACCGAGCCCGGCCTAAAGAGCGCAACCGCATCCAGCGTAACCAAAGCCGCGAAGACCGAGACCGGGCTGGTAGTGCAGGTGCCGCCCTTCATCAATGAAGGCGAGAAGATCAAGGTCGATACGGCTGAGGGTGTGTACCTGTCGCGGGCGTAAGAGTTCGGTTGTCGTCCTGAGCGCGAGTCGCAGGATGACATTTTTCAGAGATGACTTCCACAGAGAAAGCCGTTGAGGCCCGCCGCTTCGTGGTCCGCGGACGGGTGCAGGGCGTTGGCTTCCGCTGGTTTGTGGAGCGCGAGGCTCACATTCTCGGCATCGCCGGATGGGTGCGCAACAACGTCGATGGCAGCGTCGAAGTCCTCGCCCAAGGCACCCGCGATCAACTCTCCGGCTTACGCTCACGTCTGCGGGAAGGGCCGCGAGCGGCCCGCATCGATGCCGTCGAAGAATCCGAAGCCCGGCCCGCTGCCGGTATCAGTTCATTTCGCATTGAAGGAGCGTGGTAGATTGTCGCCCAACTCAAGCCTGAATGCAGATCAACTCAAGCGTCTGATCCGCGAAGTACCCAACTTCCCAAAAGAGGGGATCCTCTTCTACGACATCACGACCCTGCTGAAAGATAAAGTCGGCTTCGCCACGCTCGTCGACCGGCTCTCTGAGCACTATGTCGACCAGAAGGTTGACCTCGTTCTCGGCATGGAAGCCCGTGGCTTTATCTTCGCGCCCGCACTCGCCTATCGCTTGAACGCTGGATTTGTCCCGGTGCGCAAGGTGGGCAAACTTCCCGCCGAAACCGTCAAGTTCGATTACGCGCTCGAATACGGCACCAACTCGCTGGAAATGCACAAGGACGCCATTCAGCCCGGCCAGCGTGTGCTCATTGTAGACGATCTGCTGGCCACCGGCGGCACCGCCAACGCCACCGCGAAGCTGGCGCGCCTGCTCGGCGCAGAGATTGCCGGGCTTGGTTTTGTGGTGGAACTGGATTTCCTGCGCGGACGGGATAAGCTCAAAGGCTACGAAGTAATGTCGCTGCTGCACTACGCCTGATATCCATGGCCGTGCCAGCGCCTATTTCCAGACGCGCGTGATCGTCAGCCCCACGCCGCTCCAGAAGCAGGCGCTGACCGCCATTGCCAGCACGAATCCCAAGACCAGGCTCCAATTGAAGCGCTTGTGAGTGACTCCGAGGTCGGAATCGTAGACGAACCAACGAGCGGAGAAACTCGGCCTCCTCCCGGTTCGCCGCTGCGGCGTACCAAGGTTCACCCGACGCCAGACCCATATGCGAACCACCAGTGCTCGAGATTGGGGAGATCTGCCACCTGTAATTCATTGTCATGTGCCTCAGAAAGCATTGTTGCACGTCGCGTGCCATTCGCAAGACTCTCGTAATTGTTTGAAAAATACTTGCTATTGTTCGAAAAAATATAAGATGCGTCCAAGCCCACAGGGTTCCGTGTGCGCCTGCGCTGCGCCAAAATGTTCCGGCAAGGGAACACCAGGGCGCTGTTTCCCGCTCTGGCACGCCCACCACCCCCATTCGGAGTCACCCTCGCCCTCAAACTCTCCCGGATAAAAAGTCGTGGCCATGGCGGCTTTCGCGGGGCTATCTCCGCCAGTCGTCACATTTCTTCCAGTACCAACTTCGCGCCCTTAGGCAGGTAGCTCTTGCGCCGGAACCAGTCCTCCATGGCTTCGCTGAGTTGGGCCAAGGGAACGTTTGTGCCGATCTCCATGCGCCCGTCGGAAACCGGCATCGTGTCGTCAAACACGCTGGCATTCGTGAAGTTGCGCATGGCAAAGCTGTCCAGCCATTTCAACGGACACGGAAGCCGTCGGCCGTGGTCTTCATACTCAGCGCGAATCTTGCGGACGAACATAATTTCATTTAACCACATGCCATAGACCGTAACCGCGATCCCTGGCTTGACAGTTAGGCTCAGGGTCAATAGTCTGCGCAAGCACCAGCCTTGCGGCGTCGCGCGGCTGGCTGTTTTAGAACGGCAACCGCAGACGCGTGCTTAAGGCTGCAAGCAGATCGGAAGATTCAGAGGAGGATCGCATGATTATAGATTTCATTTGGTGGATTGTGGTTGGCTTGATCGCTGGCTGGGCCGCCGGCAAGATCATGAAGGGTGGCGGCTACGGCGCGCTGACAGATATCATCTTGGGCGTCGTGGGCGCAGTTGTGGGCGGATGGCTTCTAGGCGCACTCGGCATCCACGCTGGCGGCTTCATCGGTACCATTGTGGTCGCCATCATTGGCGCGCTGTTCCTGATCTGGCTGACCCGGCTGCTCAAAAAGGCCTGAGCAGCTTACACTTGCCCGGCAGCTCTTACGCCGGGACGGGCGTCTGCATCGCGGTGACCACGGCTTCCAGGTGGGCCAGCGTTTCTTCGATGGTGAGCGAATACATATCGCGGCCCAGGCCCTCGCCTGCGTCCAGGGCCGCTTTCAAATAGTGGCCGGCAATTTCGACCGCCAGGGAATCGGTAATGGTCTTGCCGGTGCGCTTCTTGTATTCCACCCAGGCCGGGTGCGGCAAAGCCACCCAGACTGTTTTTCCGTCGACCAGAAACTTGACGTCGACGGCATCGGCGTGCCGCGTGGCAATAGCGACGATCAGCGCCCGGTAGACACAGTGAACCGGCTTTTTCGTCCAGCGGTCAGTGACCGTGAAATCCTCAAACATGGCTAGGAAAACTATAGCGGAGGCACGCGGCGGGGGCAAATGGTCCGGCGGACGGAAGAACTGGTCCTAGCCTCCGGCTATGGCCCCGATGATGAGCAGCGGCTCTTTGCCCAATGCGACCGCATCGGGCAGAGGCGCGTCCGGCGACTCGTGCGATAGATCTTCCTCGCAAGCGAAGAAACGCAAGAACGGCCGGCGTTCTTGCGTAACGTGATCGCGGATCGTCCCGCGCAGCATAGGATAACGGGCCTCGATCGCATCGAGCACGGAGCGCTGCGTGACCGGCCCTTCCAACTCAAGGGTCACCTCGCTGCTGGCCTGCGCCAGCGTTCGTAAGTGTTGCGGCAGCATTACCCTGATCACGGGAGCGTCTGCACCTCAACCGAAAGCACGGCCGGTAAATCCCGCACAATCGGCGCCCAGCTGTCTCCAGCATCGGCGGAAGCGTAGACCTGCCCGCCGCTGGTGCCGAAGTAGATGCCGCACTCCTCGAGTGAGTCGACTGCCATGGCGTCGCGCAGCACATTCACGTAGCAGTTACTCTGGGGCAGACCTTGGGTGAGCGGTTCCCACTCATTTCCGCCGGTGCGGCTGCGAAATACGCGTAGCTTGCCTTCGAGCGGAAAGTGTTCGGAATCGCTCTTGATGGGAACCACGTAGATGGTCTCCGGCTCATGCGCGTGAACGTCGATCACGAAGCCAAAATCCGTCGGCAGGTTGCCGCTGACTTCCTGCCAGGAATCGCCGGCGTTGTCGCTGCGCATCACGTCCCAATGCTTCTGCATGAAGAGCACGCCGGGGCGCGACGGGTGCATGGCGATGTGGTGCACGCAGTGGCCGATCTCGGCATTCGGGTCGGGAATATATTGCGAGCGCAGCCCGCGGTTGATGGGCTTCCAGCTTTTTCCGCCATCATCGGTGCGGAAAGCCCCCGCCGCGGAAATTGCGATCCATATGCGCTGCGGATTGCTGGGGTCCAGAATAATGGTGTGCAGACACATGCCGCCAGCGCCCGGCTGCCATTTTGGGCCAGTGCCATGCCCGCGCAGCCCGGAGAGTTCCTGCCAGTTCTCGCCGCCATCGGTCGAGCGGAACAGGGCGGCGTCTTCAATCCCGGCGTAAACCGTGTTGGGCTCGGTGAGCGACGGTTCCAGATGCCAGACGCGTTTGAACTCCCAGGGGTGCTGCGCGCCGTCATACCACTGGTGGGTAGTCAGCGGTTTGCCGCCCACTTCGGAAGTATCGTAGACAAATCTGTTGCTCAGGGCTTTCGGAGGTCCAGGCACAGGTATTTCTCCGGGCGGCGTTCCCGGCTGGTACCACGTCCTGCCGCCGTCATCGGAGCGCTGAATGATCTGCCCGAACCAGCCGCTGGTCTGCGACGCGTACAACCGATCGGGATCGGCGGGTGATCCCTTGAGATGGTAAATTTCCCAGCCCGCGAAGTGCGGACCGCTGACTTCCCACTTGTCGCGCTTACCATCTGAAGTCAGAATGAACGCGCCTTTGCGCGTACCCACCAGCACTCTTACCTTGCTCATCGCTTTTCTCCTGTAACCCTTGTTGGCTGTCACGCCTTCTGGTAGCGGAGTAGAACCACCCCGGAACCGAATGGTTTCGCTTCCGTGAGTTTCAGTTGCGTCCTTTCGGCGATGTCTTTGAACAGCGGAGTGCCGCTCCCGAGAAGAACCGGCTGCAGAATCACCCGGTATTCGTCGACCAGCCCCACGCTCAAAAGAAAGGATGCGAGCATGGCGCTGCCGAACACCACCATGTCCTTGCCCGGTTGCCTCTTCAATCTCTCAACTTCCTCATGGATACGGCCCGCGACCAACCGCGAATTATTCCATTCCACCTCTTGCAGAGTCCTGGAAAAAACAACCTTAGATAAATTGTTCATCATCTCTGCGATTTCGTCGACCGGAGCAGTCGGCCAGTAGCTTGCCATGTGTAGATACGTCGCCCGCCCGAAGAGCAGAGTATCCACAGTGCGCAGCAGGCCCTTGGCATAATCAAAAAACTCCGCATCCGTGACCACCCAGTCCAATTCCTTACTGCGGCTTTCAAAGAAGCCGTCCAGAGATGCCACATTGGAAACAATCACTTTTCGCACGCACTTCTCCAGGTTTGGCGCGCTGCTAATGTACGTCAAAATGCTTGCTTCGACATCATATAGCTCATCGCGTCAGACTCCAGCGTCGGCAATTCCTTCTTGTCGAACGCCTCTTTAGATAGCCTCGGACATTTGAGCCTTCGATCGTCCAGCCAATATTAGCTCCGTCCTTTTGAGGGTAATTGGAAGATAAACAAAGAGTATCCACATGTCACTTGCGACTTGCAAGTAATAAGTTAAAAATAAAAACAGACGGCGATGACGCGGAAAAAGCAGGCCTCAATCGGCGCTCGGGGTGTCCACTAAACGGTTCGGTGGAAGTCCCAGGGCTGACGACCGCGTATCGTTGCGAGATCGCCTCGGGTAGCGTGCTCGGGCAATACGCTCGGGTAAGATGAACAGGTGTCGAATCCACGCCCCAGGCAAGGCAAGCTCAGCATTCTTAACGCTGCGAGCCTCCGCAAATTCCCCTGGCTCGTCCACGGATTTTCCACGCGCCTGGGAGGATCCTCGCGCTGCTATGGGAATAAAGCCCTCAATCTTGGGTTCACCAAAGACGACTCCAAAGCCGCGGTCGAGCGCAACCGCACCGCTTTTCTGCGCGCGCTCGGCGACGGAGATAAGCGCGAGAAAGCTCGCTCCGAGCCTTGGCCCCTGGTCACGCTGCGCCAGGTTCATTCCGACATCATTCATTTCGTGGACTCGCCAACTCAATCACAACTTGCCGGCGACGGCCTGATCACCAGCACTCCGCGCCTGCTGCTTGGCATTCAGACCGCCGACTGTCTGCCCATCATCCTCGTCGACTCCAGGCGCCACGCCGTGGGAGTGTTTCATGCCGGTTGGCGGGGCACGCTGAAGCGCATCGTCGAGAAAGGCGTAGGCGAGATGCGCCGCCGCTTCGGCAGCCGTCCTCGCGATCTCAAGGCAGCGATCGGTCCCGGTATTCACGGCTGCTGCTATGAAGTGGGCCGGGAGGTGCGAGAGCAGTTTGAATCGCAGTTCGAATACGCTGCCAAACTGTTCCGCGAGGTCGAAGAATCCGATCCCGTGCGCGAAAAATACCCCATGCTGTTCCTGACGGCGCGCGCCCCCGGTCACAGCGAATTGCCCAAAAAGATTTTTCTCGATCTGGTGGAAGCTAATCGCCGCCAATTGTTGGCGGCCGGTGTGCCGGCAAAGAGTATCGAAGCCTCGCCGCTCTGTACCAACTGCCGCACCGACCTGTTATTTTCTTATCGCGCCGAGAAGGGCAAGACGGGACGGATGTTGGCGGTGGCGGGAATCCACGAACTGTGACATACAACCGTGCCGGCTGCTGCCGAACTCACGCCAGTGTCTAAACTAACGGGAGCGGAGACCTGCCCATGCCACGACAACTCGTGCCCTCGCTGTTGTGTCTGGTAATCTTCGCGGCTCCAGCCCATAGTCAGGTTTCATCAACCCAGATTGATGCGGTATTTGCCGGTCTGAAATCCACTGATGCGCCTGGCGCGGCCGCGCTCGTCATCCGCGACGGTCGAACTGCGTTTGAACGCGGCTATGGCGTCACCGACTTGCAAACCCTGACGAAGATCGACGGACATACCAACTTCCGCTTGGCCTCGTTCACCAAACAGTTCACCGCGGCGTGCATCATGCTGCTGGTGCGCGATGGCAAGCTGCGCTACGACGAACCCGTCACCGGCGTTTTCCCGGAATTCCCGCCGTATGGCAAGTCCATCACGATTCGTAACTTGCTCAACCACACTTCCGGCCTCGAGGACTACGGCGACCTGCTCATGAAGCAACATCCCGGCACGCCATCGGAAAAAATTCCGCAAATTCTCGATGCTGGCGTGCTGAAGTTGCTGGAGCAGCAAACCAGCGCGAAGTTTCCCGCAGGCACCAAATGGGAGTACAGCAATTCCGGCTATGCTGTGCTCGCCATGATCGTGGAGAAGGTTTCCGTAGAGCCGTTTGGAGAATTTCTGCAGGAAAGAATCTTTAAGCCCTTAAAAATGAAGAACACGCTGGCCTACGAAAAAGGCAAGAATGAAGTGCCGCACCGCGCCTACGGCTACAGTAAGAAAGACAATGGCTGGGTCCAGACGGATCAAAGCCCTACCTCGGCCGTGCTCGGGGATGGCGGTATTTATTCCTCGCTCGACGACCTGGCCAAATGGGATCGCGCCCTTCGTCGGCATACACTGCTCAGCGAAGCCGAGATGCAGCCCGCGCTCACGCCCGTGCAGCCTGCGGACGGCCGCGCCGGATTTCCCGATGGGCAGCCAGTGAACTACGGTTTCGGCTGGTTTCTCGATCCCTACAAGGGGCACAAACGGATGTCGCACGATGGCGAAACCGTAGGCTTCCGCACCACCATCCAGCGCTTCCCTGACGATAAGCTGACCATCATCGTGCTGGCCAACCGCACCGACATCGATCCCGAGGAATTGGCTTTGAAAGTTGCAGATTTGTTTCTCTCGCCAAATTAAACGCGACCGATAGATTACGTGGGTGGCCCTGCCGGGGGCAGTGGAGCCGGGGTGGTCGCCGCCGCAGTCGCAATCCCTTCGTTCACCAGATCTTTCAACTCCTTGCTGGGCTTGAAGAAAGGAATCTTCTTGGCGGGCACTTCCACTTTTTCCCCAGTCTTTGGATTGCGTCCCGTGCGCGGCTTGCGCTGGCGGGTGCGGAAGCTGCCGAAGCCGCGTATCTCGATTTTGTCACCGGCGCGCAGGGACCGCACCACGCTGTCAAAGATCGTCTCCACGATTACTTCGCTATCTTTGCGCGTAAGTTCCGCCAAATGCGACACTTCATCGATCAAGTCGGCTTTTGTCATAGTCCCTCTTCGCTTCCAGTCAGCCTTATCGCCGGCCCCGTCACCGCTCCCGGCGACGGCCCCGGTTGCGGCCGGCAATCTCCCATAACCTTCTCAAATTTCAGGGGTTGTACGCAAGTCCCCCGTTTGGGGCCGTGCCAGGTAGGGATTTAGATTTTAGCGATTAGGTGACGGGTCGCGGGATCGCTACTTCCACAGATAATAAAACCCGACATGCTGCTCCAGCATTTTCGCGGTGTCGGGCAGATATTGCGAGACGTCGCCCAGCAGCAGATCCAGCAGCGTCGTGCGGTCTTTCTCCGGCCGCACCAGCGTCGGTTCTCCCGAGATGCCCACCGATCTCGCCGTGTCTTTGACCACCGTTTCAAAGTCGCCCACGCCGTCAATCAGATTCATCGAGAGAGCTTCCTGTCCGGTCCACACCTTGCCGTTGGCGATGGCCTTCACGTCGTCGAACTTCATGCTCCGCCCATCGGCCACCGCCTGGATGAATTGCCCGAACATGTTATCGATCAGCGACTGCATATAGACTTTCTCGGCCGGGGTGAGGTCGCGGGCGGGATTCCCCGTATCCTTAAACTCGCCCGTCTTGAACACCACACTTTTCAGCTTGGCCCACTTCATCAGATCGCCATAATTCACCCACTCCGCAATGACCCCAATCGAGCCTACGACGCTGCCCTGGTCGGCGTAGATCTTGTTTGCGGCCGAGGAGACGTAATACGCCCCGCTGGCGCCCACGGTCTCAATGGAAACCACAATGGGCTTCTTTTTTTGCGCGCGAATGCGTTTGACCTCGCGATAAATTTCTTCCGACGCGGCCACGCCGCCCCCGGGTGAGTTCACATGCAGGATGATGGCTTTGACCGACGAGTCGTCGGCAAAACTCTTGAGTTGATCGACCACCGGCTGCGGCGAAAGAATCACACCGTCAAGGTCCACCACGCCGATGCGGTCGCCGAAGCCGCTGAACACCGCCTCGTTGCCACCCGCGCGCAGCGTCAGGTAAACCAGCGAGAATATAGCCAGCACAAAGAGGAAGAATGCTCCTCCACCGATTAGAACCCAGAGCCAGGTGCGGGAACGTTGGTCAGACATGAAGAAAGTTTAGCACCCGGCGCGGCCGTGAGCACCCTCGCAGAATCCGAAGCGGGTCACACAACTCATGTGGGGAAAGCCGCCTCGGCTGTCCGCGGAGCGAAGCTCCGCTCTGCTTGAAGTCTAGCAGGAGTTCTGGGCAGCGGGGTTTGGGAGCCGTATAAATTCTGGACAAATTGCAGATTGGAAAAGTTGGAAAGGAAACCCGGGCGAGCAGTCCTCGCCCGGACAGCCGAGAGCCTGCCCTGAGCGGAGTCGAAGGGGCGTCCGTTCCCCACATGGCTGCCCTTAATTTGTGTCAATTGGGGACCACAATGCGAACCTTCCTCATTTTTTTCCCGACGCGCAGAACGAAAGCAACACCAAGCCGAGCGTGGCCCCACACCACCCGCCTGTCGATGCTCTGGCCGTCAACAGTTACGGCACCCTCCTTAACTTTCCCTGCTGCCTCGGTATTCGAATCCGCAAGTCCGGCGCAACGGATCAGTTTGTCGACCCTAATTAGCAAAGCGTCGTCTGGGCCGTTAGTCTCTGCCACCCCCCGCTCGATTGCCCTGACACTCTCCAATGAAACATCTACAACCTCAATCTCACCTGGCGCCTCATTCCTCTGGAATTGCTTCGCCCAATCCTCCGCCGCTTTGCCCGCCGCCTCCGCCGAATGAAAATCCGCCACAACCCGCCGCGCCAACTCCTTCTTCGCCTGCATGGGATGCGCTTCCCGCTTCATCTTCTCGATCTCCGCCACCTGCGCATCCGTCAGCAGCTCGTAATACCTCCACATCATTTCGTCGGAAATGCTCATTATCTTGCCGTACATCTCCAGCGGAGCTTCATCAATCCCGATTGCATTTCCCAGCGACTTCGACATTTTCTGCACGCCGTCGAGCCCTTCCAGAATCGGCGTGGTCAGCACCACCTGCGATTCCTGTCCGTAGGCCCGCTGCAACTCGCGTCCGACGAGCAGATTGAACCTCTGGTCGGTCCCCCCAAGTTCCACGTCGGCTTCGAGCGCGACCGAGTCATAGCCCTGCACCAGCGGATACAGCAACTCGTGCATGGAAATCGGCTTCTCCTCCTCGAACCGCTTATGGAAATCCTCGCGCTCCAGCAGTTGCGAGACCGTGTACTTTGCCGTCAGGCGTACGAAATCGTCGGAGGTGAACTTGCCCATCCAGCGCCGGTTGAAGTCGATCACGGTCTTCTGCGTGTCGAGAATCTTGAAAACCTGCGCCTTGTAAGTCTCGGCATTCTGCTCGATCTGCTCGCGGGTCAGCGGCGGCCGCGTGGCCGAGCGCCCCGTCGGATCGCCGATCATCCCGGTAAAATCGCCGATCAAAAAGATCGCAGTGTGGCCGAGATCCTGAAAGTGCTTCAGCTTGCGCAGCACCACGGTGTGCCCCAGATGCAAGTCCGGAGCGGTCGGGTCCATGCCGAGCTTCACCCGCAACGGCTTGCCCGTGGCGCGCGACTTCTCCAGCTTGGCCCGCAGGTCAGCCTCGCGAATAATTTCCGCGGAGCCCTTCTTAAGATAAGTGAGCTGTTCCTCGACAGGTGGAAAGGTAGACATGCGCCTCGATTATAGCGGCTGTCCTCACCTGCTTCCGAGCAGACGCCGGCCTCTCACTTCGTATTTCCCGGCCAGCACCAGGTTGATCGCTTCCGTATACGCAATATGCTCCTGCTCCAGAATGCGCGCGGCAAGCGAGTGCTCGTCGTCGCTGCCCAGCACAGGAACAGCCTTCTGCACAATGATCGCCCCATGATCCAGTTCTTCATCGACGAAATGCACGGTGCAGCCGGAGACTTTCACTCCGTAAGCGAAAGCCTGCTCCTGCGCTTCCAGTCCGGGAAACGCGGGCAGCAGCGAGGGATGAATGTTAAGAATCCGCCGCGGAAATTGCTGCACGAACCAGGGCGAGAGCAGCCGCATGTATCCGGCAAGGCAGATGAGGTCCACATGATGTTGCCTAAGCGTGCCCACAACTTCGCGGTCATGCTCTTCCCGCGACCTGCCTTTCGAAGGAATCACTGCGCCAATCAAGCCCCGCTGGCGCGCCGTGGCGATGCCCGGTGCGTCCGTTCGATTGGAAATAACAACGGCTATGCGAGCGTCCGCAATGCGGCCCGCGTCGATGCTGTCGGCGATGGCGACAAAGTTCGAACCGCGTCCGGAAAGAAGAATGCCGAGGGATTTCATACGAGCTTTGCTGCCAGCCCAGCCTTCAGCATCATAATCCAGAATTGCCGGCCCCCTATTGGGTGCTGGATTTCATCGTTCCCGCTCCGCTCTGGATCGGCTTCCCACCCGCCATCATTTCGCCGAGCAACGTCTGGTCCCAATCCGCGAGCCCGGTAGGAAGCTTGGCATAATACAAACTGTCGGCCGAATCTTGCCCCTGGGTAATCACATAGTCGATGAACTCTTGAACCGTCTGCCGTTTCCCCGCGTCCTGCCCGTCTTTCGGAACTAGCAAGTAAGTGAGCCCGCAAATCGGATAAGCCTCCTTCGCCGAAGCCGGAGGATTCACAATCGGTGTGCGAACATCCTTCGCCAGTTGCTCGTGGAAGGCGTCGATCGCGGCGGTAGTTCCCGCAGCCGACGGTTCCACCCAATTTCCGGCCTGGTTGCGAATCAGAGCCACCGGCAGGTTGTTCTCTTTTGCATAACTAAGCTCCACATAGCCGATGGCCCCAGGCGCTTGCCGGACCACTCCCGTCACGCCCTCATTGCCCTTTCCACCAACGCCAGCTGGCCACTCGACTGAAATTCCCTCGCCCACCTTCTTCGCCCATTCGGGATTCACTGCGGCGAGATATGTGGTGAAGATATTAGTTGTCCCGCTTCCATCTGACCGGTGCGCGACCACAATCGCCCGCCGTGGCAAACCTACGCCCTCATTATCCTTCTTGAGTTCCGGGTCTTGCCAGGTCTTGATCTTGCCGAGGTAGATCTCTGATAAGGTTTTCGCGGTCAGTTTGACGGCGCCCTTGAGTTCCGGCAAGTTGTAAGTAATGCAGACTGGCCCGGCGCTTTCAGGAATCTGAATCACCGGTTGCATCTCCTTTAATTGCTGATCACTCAGCGCCGCGTCGCTCGCGCCGAAGTCGATTAAACCTTGCTTTAATTGCTCAATCCCGCCTCCACTGCCGATTGACTGATAATTAATGTGCACTCCGGGATGGCTTGCCTGAAAAGTATCGATCCATCGGGTCATGATCGGATAGATGAACGTGCTCCCCGCGCCGATAATGGCGCTGCTGGCTGCCCGTTGCTCCGGACTGGAATTCTTCGTACAGGAAACGGAACTCCCTACCATTCCTATAACGCCCGCTACTCCCAGAACCATCCATGCGCCGCCTGCCCTGCCGCGTCTCGCATTCATAATTCGTCGCAACCACCCTCCCCGCACCAATCCTCTTGGCATATGAGCCATCCTTCCTCCTGCCGAAAACTTTCGGCGGGAACGAAATGTGGGTACAAATTGTAGGATTCGGTGGCGTAAGGCGGCGTATGTTAAAAGAGTGTTAAAACTTCAGAGGGTGAGATAGGTTTGGCATGATCGGAAAATGAAATACCGGTGCGGCCACACGCGTAAGCCTACGAGTACAGTACTTTGCGTTCGCCCTTCACGATGCGGCCAACGGTGAAGGCTTTTTCCCCCACGCGTTCGAGCACAGTCTGAGCTTTCTTGAATTTCACCAGCGGAACCACCAGCAGCATGCCCAGGCCCATATTGAAAGTGCGCAGCATTTCGTCTTGCGTCACGTTGCCCAACTGCCGCAGATGCTCGAACAATGGCGGTACCGGCCATGAGCCCAGGTCAATCGCCGCCGCCGTGCCTCGGGGCAGCACCCGCGGCAGATTTTCCGTGATCCCTCCGCCCGTAACGTGCGCCAGCGCCGAAACGCATTGTGCGTCGATCAGCTTCTTCAGCGCCGGCCAGTAACTCTTGTGCGTGCGCATCAGTTCATTGCCCACCTTGTTCTTGATCTGGTTGACGTAGTCCTCGGGCGAGTAGTGCGCCACTTCAAACAGCAGTTTGCGGGCCAGCGAGTATCCGTTGGTGTGCAACCCGTTCGAAGCCATGCCCAGAATCACGTCCCCGATCTGCACATTCTTGCCCGTAATGATCCGGTCCCGTTCCACCACGCCCACAATAAATCCCGCCAGATCGTATTCGCCATCGGGATAGAAGCCGGGCATCTCGGCCGTCTCCCCGCCGATCAGAGCGCACCCGTTGTGCTTGCACGCGTCGGCAATGCCTTCCACCACTTTCTCCGCGATCGAGGGCTCCAGCTTCCCCGTCGCCAGATAATCCATGAAGAACAGCGGCGCCGCGCCCTGCACCGCGATGTCGTTCACGCAGTGGTTCACCAGGTCGGCGCCCACCGTCGAATGCAGTCCCATTTCGAAAGCAATCTTCAGCTTCGTCCCCACACCATCCACGCTTGAAACCAGCACCGGATCCACATACTTCGTCTTGTCTACCGCGAAAAGTCCGCCAAACCCGCCAATTTCGCTGAGCACCCCCCGGGTAAAAGTCTTGTGCGCCAGATACTTGATACGTTGCTTGGTTCGGTTGGCGCGGTCGATGTCCACGCCGGCATCGGCATAGGTCACAGGCGCGGCGGCGGAGGTGGGCTTGTTGGGCACGGTTCTTGCGGTGTCTTTGATTATCGGCGCATCGCAATCAGCGCATCAGTGTGGGAGAATGCCAGGTTCCTTGCGAAGCGCAGCTTCCAAGGTCGCTCATTGTAACACGTTCAAAGCAGGGTGCCGCTCGCCTGCCATCATCCGTTCGGCCAGCCGAAACCGCCGCCACGCTGCGCCCTCGCTCCGCGGATTCACGCATCGCCCGGGGCCTGCCGGAAACTTCCTAGTGCGCGATGAAGCGCGAGAAAAAATAGGCGAGCACCCCAAAAAGAGCCAGCCCACAAATGCCGTAGACGGTCAGCACCCAGGCGCCGCGGCCTTCATGCTGCTTATGCGGCGGCTCCGAACCTGGCTGCTGGGAAGCCGGAGGAGAGACCACAGGATCCCGATCGTCCATGCCAGAAACCTCCTAACCGAAGGATCGTGGCGCAACAACACTTTGCCCCACGCTTGGCCCGGCGTCGTGGCCAGACACGACTCTCTAGGCCGGAGTTTACTACGCTTTCCTTTCCTACGAAGAAAGAAATAAAATCTGGCCCCAATCACACCCATAGTATAAAAAATCGCCCCCTGCGCGATCTCCCGCCTTAGGATACAAACGCCGCAGGCCTTAGTATTAACCTATGCGTCGTCTCCTTCTCTCTGTCCTGCTAGCCTGCACCTTGGCCGCACCCTTCAACGCCCAGGCACAATCGGGCGAAACTCCCATCCCACCCGGCCCTCCCGCAAAACAGGCAGCCAACACCGGCGAAGCTAAGCCCGCCGTCTCCACCCCGGATGCCTCCAAGCACGACTACTCCCAGGAAGCCTTCGTCATCGAGCAGTACCACTCCACCTACCGCTTCGAAGACGACGGCACCGGCCGGCGCGAGACCGTCGCCCGCATCCGGGTCCAGAGCGAAGCCGGCGTCCAGCAGTGGGGACAGATCCAGGTTGGCTACAACTCCGCCAACGAACGCGTCGAAATCGTCTACGTCCGTGTCGTCCGGGCCGATGGCACGGTCGTCAAAGCCGGCGACGACGCCGTCCAGGACCTCACCGCCCCCGTCGAACGCGAAGCTCCCGTCTACACCGACTACCGCCAGAAGCACATCACCGTGCCCGGCCTGCGCCCCGGCGAAGTGCTGGAATATGACATCGTCACCGTGGTTCACACCCCCCTGGCCGCCGGGCAATTCTGGGCCGACTACGATTTCGACAAGACCAACATCGTGCTCGACGAGGAGCTCGACGTCAACGTCCCCGCCGATCGCCCGCTCAAGTTAAAGAACAAGCCGGGCATGGATCCCAAAATCACCCAGGCCAACGGCCGCCGCATCTACCACTGGACCAGCACTCATCTCCAGCGCGAAGACGACACTGCCAAGAGCAATACCACCAAGAAAAAGAGGAAACCGGAGGACGACCGCCCCGATATCCAACTCACCACCTTCGTCAGTTGGGAGCAGATCGGCCGCTGGTATGCCAGCCTGGAAAAGGATCGCCGCGCCCCCACCCCGGAAATCCGCGCCAAGGCTGCCGAACTCACCAAAGGCCTCGACAACCAGATGGATAAGGTCGAAGCCCTCTACGACTTCGTCTCCAAAAACTTCCGCTACGTCAGCCTGTCGCTCGGCGTCGGCCGCTATCAGCCTCACGCCGCCACCGACGTCCTCCACAACCAGTACGGCGATTGCAAGGATAAGCACACCCTGCTGGCCTCGCTGCTCGAGGCCGAGGGCCTGCACGCCTCCTCGGTCTTAATTAACTCCAGCCGCAAACTCGATCCCGATGTTCCTTCCCCCTCCCAGTTCGATCACGTCATCACCATGTTGCCCATGGGCAAGCAGGAAATTTGGATGGATACAACCGCCGAAGTCGCTCCTTTCCGCCTGCTCGCCTACCCTCTCCGCGACAAGCTCGCGCTCGTCATTCCCGATGGCGGCGGCATGCCCTACCTCGAGAAAACGCCCGCCGATACTCCCATGCCCGATATCGAGATTTCCGAGATCGACGGCAAAATAAATGCCATCGGAAAACTCCAGGCCCACGTCCACTACTCCTTCCGCGGTGATGAGGAACTGCTGCTCCGTTCCATCTTCCGCCGCGTCCCCCAAGCCGACTGGCAACGCGTGGTCGAAAATGTCAATGCCGGCATGGGCGGCGATATCACCAATCTGAAGATCAGCGATCCCGCCGCCACCCGTGAGCCTTTCACCATGTCTTACGATGTCGCCAAGCCGAACTTCCTCGATTGGTCCAAGAAAAAATTCGACCTCACCCTGCCCCTCTGTCAGTTCAACCTGCCCGACCTCGCCGACAGTGGCGGCGACGACGACAGCGATGCCGACTCCACCGCCGAGCCTCTGAAGCTCGGCCCCAAAGCCCAATACATCTACAAGCTCACCCTCCAACTTCCTCCTACCTACAGCGCTCACGTTCCCTTGCCGTTTTCCCTCAAGCGCGACTACGCCGAGTACGACGCGACTTATCAGCTCCAGGGCCCCACCTTCACCGCCGCCAGAACCCTTACCCTTCGTAAGGACGAACTGCCGGCCCCGCGCGTCGACGACTATCAGGCCTTTCGCACGGCCGTCAGCTCCGACCTGGGCCAGGTTCTTTCCCTCGAGAATACCGTCGCTGGCACGCCCGTCCCTCCCGCCGATATGAAGGCCGATGACCTCGTCGAAAGCGGACGCGATGCCATCACCAACAACAATCTGCCCCTCGCCGTTCAACTTCTCAAGCGCGCCACCGAAGTCGATCCCAAAAACAAGTACGCTTGGAATATGCTCGCCGCCGCCTATCTCGGTCTCCGCCTCAATGACGACGCCATCGCCGCCCTCAATAAACAGATTGCCATCAATCCCTACGATGAATATGCCTACAACGCCCTCGGCCGCGCCTACTGGCAGGAGCGCAAATACGACGATGCCGTTACCGCTTTCGATAAGCAGATTGCCATCAATCCCCTCGACAAGTTCGCCCACGCCAACCTGGGCGCCATGTATTCCGAGTGGCACAAATACGCCCAGGCCGCTCCTGAGCTGGAAAAGGCCGTCGCCCTCACTCCCGATAACGCCGCCCTCCAGGTCAGCTTGGGCGATGCCTATCTCAACCTCGGCCAGGACGATAAAGCCCTCGCTACCTTCGACCACGCCGTCGAACTTTCCGCCACCCCTCTGGTCTGGAACAACATCGCCTATGAGCTTTCCCTGAAAAAGTCTCACCTCGACCGCGCCCAGCAGTATGCCGAGTCGGCAATCTCCGCCACCACCGCCGCCTTGCGCAATCTCTCCCTCGACCGCCTCACCCCGCAGGATCTCCCTCTGGTGCCCTCGCTCATCGCCTACTGGGATACTCTCGGCTGGGTCTATTTCGCACAAGGCAATCTCGACCAGGCCCAAAAATACGTCGGCGCCGCCTGGCAGCTCGGCCACCACGGCGAGGTCGGTGACCATCTCGGTCAAATCTACGAAAAGCAGGGAAGAAAAGATCTCGCCCTGCGTACCTACGCCCTTTCCCTCAACGGCTTGCGGCCCATCCCCGAAACCCACGACCGCCTGGCCGCGCTCGCCGGGGGCAGCGCCAAGGCCGACGCCGTCGTCGCCAAATACAAAGACGAACTCCAGCAGATGCGCACCATCGACTTGGGCAAAGTCGCAAAACTGACCGCCAACGCCGATTTCTTCGTCCTCCTCAGCCGCGGCCAGGGCGCCGCCGCCACCGTCGAAGCCGTAAAGTTCGCCGGCGGCGACGAACGGCTGAAGGTCTTCACCGAAGCCCTCCGCACCGCCCAATACCGCCTCACCTTCCCCGACGACACCCCGGTCAAAATCCTCCGCCGCGGCGTCCTCTCCTGCTCCACAACCACCGGCAACTGCTCATTCGTCCTAATGCTCCCCGACGACGTCATATCGGTGGACTGAGAGCGCCCCGGAGGGCCGAGTTATAAAGCCCGGCACGGAACTGCCGGGCAGAAGCGCGACCGCGGGAATGCCCATGTGGGGACAGCCGCCCCCGGCTGTACAGCGGCGCAGGTGTATCGGGCCACAGCGCTTCGGGACGCGCTCGGGAACGGCACGGCTTTAGCCGTGCCGCAAGAAGGGGCCGACCCAGCCTTGGCCGGCACCATAACCACCGAGGCTGCCCCAGCTTTGCTGGTTTTGCAAAGCTGGGCACCACCGGCCTCGACCCCGCCGATCCTCTCACGCAACCGCCCGAATCTTCAGCCCACCCAAGCCGAAAGCAGGCTTGAGCGAGCCACCCGTCACGACGCTGGCCGATATCCCGCGCGGACGCACTACTTAGTCATTATGGTGTGACCGGCTCGATGCGCTGGTCGTGGGTTAGGCTGAGTTTGTTTGAAGAACTTAGTCCAGAGCCACAAGCGGAGGGAACCGGTCATGATAGAGAAGTTACGATTTTTGGGTTT
>JBARJF010000018.1:0-109107 GCA_049800135.1 Candidatus Sulfotelmatobacter sp. | reverse complement strand
TGCAAGAAGCGAGAGAACAGTCATTGCGAGATCAATCTGGCAAATCTACAAGCTCCAGCCGCCCATAAAATCACGAACCAAGTGGACCGAATCGCATCAAAGCACGATTTTTCAGCGTCCTGCTAGGGCTGACACGCATTCAATGGAATCACAATTCCCCAGCCGGCGTATCAGATACGGTGGCCAAAACGTGATAGATTCACCTTCGCGATGCAAGACCAGACAACCCAGTCTATTCCACTTACGGAGATACGCTCGATGCGAACGCTACTTTTGTGGATCGTGGCCCTCACGATCACAGTCCCTGCGATCCTGCCCATGGTTGTTCGTGCGCAGACGAAAGCCGAGACGCCGGCAAGCAAGCCCGAAGCGGCGAAGACCGAAGAATTCAAACCAGAGCAGCAAGCGAGCAAGGGCTCCGTCACGGTGGGCGGAAAACTCATTAATTACGACGCCTTTGCGGGCACTCTCGTGGTGCATCCGAAGGGTTGGGACGACGTCCCTCAGAATGCGAGCCCGGACGAAAAGAACCAGTCTCCTGAAGCCAGTATGTTCTACGTCGCCTACCTCGAATCCGGAAACAAGGGTGCGGTCCGTCCGGTGACTTTCCTCTACAACGGCGGCCCGGGCTCTTCGACTGTGTGGCTTCACATGGGAGCGTTTGGTCCGAAGCGTGTGGTCACCGCCGATGATACCCACACTCCCGCCGCGCCCTATTCAGTCCTCAATAACGACTACAGCTTGCTCGACGTGAGCGATCTTGTTTTTGTGGATGCGCCCGGCACCGGCTTCAGCCGAATCAGCGGCAAAGACCGGGAAAAGGCCTTCTACGGCGTCGACCAGGATGCCCAGGCCTTTGCCGATTTCATCGTGCAGTTCCTGGCGAAGTACGGACGCTGGAATTCGCCGAAGTATCTGTTTGGGGAAAGCTATGGCACCACGCGATCCGCCGTGCTCTCCAACGTGCTCGAAACGGAGCGCGATGTGGACTTCAACGGGGTGATTCTCTTGTCGCAAATATTAAACTTCGATTTCAGCGCCGACGACCCGGAATTCAATCCCGGCGTGGATTTGCCCTATCAGCTCGCACTTCCCACCTATGCCGCATCCGCGTGGTATCACCACAAGCTGCCGGATGCGCATCCCGATCTGCCGGCGCTGCTGGCCGAGGTCGAACACTTTGCCATGACCGATTACGCACAAGCGCTCGGGGCTGGCTCCGCCCTTGCCCCAGAGCAGCGGCACGCAATCGCTGCGAAGCTGCGCCAGTACACGGGGCTCCCGGTCGAATACATCGAAAAAGCGGACCTACGCATCAACGTCGGAGAATTCGAGAAAACACTGGAGGACGCCAACGATACAACGATCGGACGACTCGACACCCGCTTCTCGGGGCCCACGTTTGATCCGCTCAGCAAAGAAGCAGAGTACGATCCGCAGTCAGCGGCAATAAGTTCAGCCTACGTTTCCGTCTTCAACGACTACGTACGAAAGGAACTGAAATTTGGCGAGAACAGAGCATTTAAGCCAGAAATTGACGTCTCGAAGTCATGGAGTTTCGTGCACCAGCCTCCCGGCGCGCCTCTTCCGGTGCCGCAGGCGACGAACGTGATGCCCGATCTGGCCATCGCGATGAAGTATAACCCGGACCTCAAAGTTCTGTTGAATGCCGGTTACTTCGATCTCGCAACCCCATTCTACGAGGGCATATACGAAATGGAGCACTTGCCGATTCCGGCTAGATTGCAGAAGAACATCGAATTTAAGTTTTATGAGTCCGGGCACATGGTTTATGCGCACGAGGCTTCGCTGAAGGCGTTGCACGACAACGTGGCAGACTTTATCCTCAGGACCGAGAACTCGAAGAACAGATGAAAGCGCAGGTTTAGCGTTGGAAGGGTGAGAAGTCTCGGTCTCTCGCGCTTGGTTCGATGACAGCATCCGAACCCCCGAGGAGTTAATTGGTTTGCCTCGTCCGACTGTTGGGACGGAACGAAGACGCCTGTTTACAGATAAGGCCAAAACTTGTTCCGTCCGTGCAGTCCTTGCCGACCCCTCATGGTAAGGAGGATCGTGTGGTAAAGGAGAACGAACCACGGTTGCTTGCCGAGGCTGCGGTTCTGGGAGTAGTGGGGGCTCTTGCCGCGCAGCTTTTCATGGGGGCGTTACACATCTGCGGGCATTTGTTTTTGACCTGGTTCGCTGGTTACCATCCGCCAGGATTGCCCGAAGAGGGTGGCGTCCTTCGCCAAGTGATTGGGCCTCACGGTCTTTTGCTGGTTCCAGTGGCAACGACGCTGGGCGGATTGCTCTCCGGATTTTTGGTCTACAATTGGGCCCCTGAGGCGGAAGGCCACGGCACCGACACCGTGGTTAAAGCTTTCCATCGGGCAGGTGGTTTCATTCGCGCGCGGGTCGCACCGGTGAAGCTGGTGGCATCGGCCATCACCATCGGATCGGGAGGCTCGGCGGGCCGTGAGGGGCCAATCGCTCTGATTGGCGCGGGAGTTGGCTCGATCTACGCTACCGTCGCTCATCGCCCGGAAGAACAACGGCAGGTTCTGGTTTTGGCGGGCATGGCAGCCGGCCTCTCTGCAATTTTCCGTTCTCCAATCGGGGCCGCATTCTTCGCCATTGAAGTGCTTTACGGCAGCATGGAATTCGAAGCCGGAGCGCTGCTTTACACCATGCTGGCCTCGGTGGTTGCCTACGCAGTCAACGGGTTCTTCGTCGGCTGGCAGCCTCTGTTTCGCTTTCCAACTAGTTTGCGCAATCTACACGCTTTCGATTACGTTTGGTTTGGCGTGCTGGGAGTCGCGGCGGGTCTGATAGCAACCCTTTTGCCGATTGTATTCTACCGTCTGCGCGATGCTTTTCGCGCCCTCCCATGGCCGCGAGAGCTGAATCCGGCTATCGGCGGTTTGGGTGTCGGCCTGATGGCGGTGAAGTTCCCGCAAATCCTGGGGGGAGGATATGGTTGGATTCAAGAAGCAATTGATGGCCGGCTCGTCCTCAGGCTGTTGCTGATTCTTATCTTCTTAAAGATTGCTGCATTTGCCTTTACCGTTTCGTCGGGCGGTTCCGGCGGGGTATTCGCGCCGACGCTTTTCGTGGGAGCTATGGTGGGCGGATCTCTTTCCTCGCTCTTTCACCTGCCATCTGCGATGTTTGTAGTGGTGGGAATGGTGGCCACATTCGGTGCTGCGGCTCGCGTGCCAATTGCAGCCCTGGTGATGGTCACAGAGATGACGGGTGGATATCAGCTGCTTCCTGCGGCAGCCTTTGCCGTCCTCCTAAGCTACCTGGTGCAAACCCAGCTGTCCGCGCACCTAAAATACAACAGTCTGTATGAGGCGCAGGTGCTCGGTCGTGCTCAGTCCCCGTCTCGCTACGTCGAGAATGTTCAGTTGGCGCTCAGACTTCTCGGGACGCGCCAGATTCCGCGAACGGCCAAGGTTGGCCACATAGACTTGGTTGCTCTCCTGGATTCCGGAATACCGATACAAATGCCCGGTCGGAAGCAATTGCATGTGGGTGTGCTACGACCGGAAAGCGTTCTCGTTGGAAAGACCGTCGAGTTCTGTGATAGAGCGGCGGGCGAAGGCGAACTGGAGACCGTCGCCATTTTGAGGGGCGATGAAGTCATTCTTCCCAAGGGAGACACCGTTTTGCAAGAGAGTGACCGGCTCCTCATCATTGGTTCGAGCAAAGCGCGGAGCCGAATTTCTGAGCACCTGGCTCCGGTTGCAGACGCCAAAGGTCAGCCATCAACCAAATCTGATATTTGAAGAAATCAACGCGAGTCCTAACGCGAAGGACGATCTGAAATCCCCGAGAAGTAATATTGTGGAAGGCCGTGGAATGGCGAGGCGGGAAATCAGGAGAGCGATGCTATATAAGCTGCGAATGTGCGTGGCAGAGATGCAGCAATCTTTGCGGCTCACTTGCGACCGCAAGTGGATACATGGCGCTGATGGTGGCTTCAATCTCCATAAGTGCGCGATTGTAAGACAACTCACGATGAAGCAAATCATTCTTGTTGTAAGCTTGGTCGCGGTTTCCTTTGCCCAGAATGACGCGGACACGATCATCCAGCGTTCGGTCGAGGTCAACACGGCGGATTGGCAGGCCGCTCCCGACTATGACTACTTCGAGTGTGACCTGCAACCGGGAGGAGGAACCAGGACCTACAAAGAACTCACGATCTACGGCTCTCCCTACGAGCAACTGGTAGCCGTGAACGGCGAGCCGCTGTCGCTGCCGCAGCAAGCACTGGAGCAACAAAAGTTGCAGTCGGCCATTGTTGAACGCCAGAACGAATCCGAGCAGGAACGGGCCGAGCGTATCGCACGGTATGAAAAAGAGCGCAAGCGTAATCACTTTCTGATGGATCAATTGACAAAGGGACTTGAGTTTAAACTCGTGGGCGAGCAAAAGCTGGGACCGTACGCGGTTTATGTGCTCAAGGCGACGCCCCGTCCCGGCTATGAGCCTCCGAATAGCGAAGCCAAGGTGCTGACCGGCATGAGTGGCAAACTCTGGATCGACAAAAAGACCTTCCAGTGGGTGAAGGTTGAGGCCAAGGTCTTACGGCCGGTGTCCATCGGAGGTTTTCTCGCGGAGGTGGAACCGGGCACACGCTTCGAGTTGGAAAAGATGCCGGTGACCGACAGCATCTGGCTGCCCAAGCACTTCGCCATGAAATCGCAGGCCAAAATCCTGTTCTTTTTTACCCGGAAGTCCCAGGCGGACGAAACCTATTATAGCTATCACAAAGCGGCTCCGATTCAAGCAGAAGAGGCGGGGAAGTGAAGTGTTGAAACCTCCTCCAACCTAGCCGACGGCAAAGCCACCTACTTTCTTCCTGAATGTGTTGAGCCTTCGCTAAGAAGATAGGTGGATACGTAATAGGGTAACGAAAAACTGATAAAGCAAGCCGATCGAGGCTGCTCCGAATGGACGGCTCGACGACTCTTCAAAGGATCATGCATAGTCCCGGCCAAAATCTTCGTCAGGTTGCCAGATCCGGCTGGGACGCTGGACAATATTCCCATGATCCTATGACACACTCTCTTAAGGAGGAAGACGAATGCAACTCGGGATGATAGGCCTGGGCAGAATGGGTTCGAATATGGTGCAGCGGGTGATGAAAGCGGGCCACGAGTGCGTGGTGTCGGACACGCATCCGCAAGCCGTGAAAGATCTGGTGGCGAAAGGCGCCAAGTCTTCCGCCAATCTTGCGGATTTCGCGAAGAAGCTCAGCAAACCGCGAGCCGTGTGGATGATGGTTCCGGCGGCAGTCGTTGATTCGGTATTGGCCTTGCTCACACCAGTGCTTGAGGCGGGCGACATCGTGATCGACGGCGGCAACTCTTATTACCACGACGACATCCGGCGCGCCGGCGAGTTGAAGGCCAAGGGAATTCACTACGTCGATTGTGGTACAAGCGGAGGCGTGTGGGGATTCGAGCGCGGGTACTGCCTGATGATCGGAGGAGAAGAAGAAATTGTGAGTCATCTCGATCCCATCTTCAAATCATTGGCCCCGGGGGTTGCCTCGGCGCCGCGGACACCGGGCAGAACCGGCGAGCCTTCGACCTCGGAGAATGGCTACCTGCACTGCGGAACCAACGGTGCGGGACACTTCGTCAAGATGGTCCACAACGGCATCGAATATGGCATGATGGCTGCGTTCGCCGAGGGGTTGAACATCATCAAGAATGCCAACGCCGGCAAGATGAAGCGCGAAGTGGACGCTGAAACCACTCCGCTACGGCATCCCGAGCTCTATCAATATGACATGAACGTGCCTGAAGTGGCGGAAGTCTGGCGTCGGGGCAGTGTAATCGGCTCATGGCTGCTCGACTTGACGGCCGCGGCGTTGCGTGAAAATCCCGACCTGTCGAATTTCGCGGGGCGCGTCTCGGATTCCGGAGAGGGGCGGTGGACGGTTCAGGCGGCGGTGGATGAGGGCATTCCGGCGCCGGTGATCAGCGCGGCGCTAAGCACGCGCTTTGCCTCGCGCGGCAACGAAGAATATGCCGCCAAACTGCTTTCGGCGATGCGCTACGAATTCGGGGGCCACAAGGAGAAATCTGCCGATAAGCAGGAGGCGGACTGATGGCTTGGATCAATCCGAAGGTGCAGGAACTGGAATGAAGGGAGCGCGGGAATGACCCAGAGACTGACCGAAACACCATCGTGGCGCGCGCTGCAAGAACACTACAAGGGCATCAAGGATACTCCGATGCGACAGATGTTTGCCGACGACCCCGCTCGCGGCGAGCGACTGGTTGTTGAAGGCGCCGGCCTTTACCTGGACTATTCGAAGAACCGAATCACAGGCGAAACGATTCGTCTGTTGGTCCAACTGGCCAAAGATCGAGGCGTGACGGAGCGCCGCGACGCGATGTTTCGCGGCGAGAAAATCAACATCAGCGAAGGCCGCGCGGTGCTGCACGTGGCTTTGCGCGCTCCGCGAAGCGTGCAGATTGAAGTCGACGGTGTGGATGTGGTCCCCGAAGTCCACGCGGTGCTGGATAAGATGGCCGCCTTCTCCAACCGCGTGCGCGATGGAGAATGGAAGGGCCACACTGGCAAACCTATTAAGAACGTGATCAACATCGGCATCGGCGGTTCGTACCTGGGGCCGGAAATGGCTTACGATGCGCTGCGCACGTTTACCCCGCGAGCCATGAAGTTCCGTTTTGTGGCGAACGTGGACGGCGCGGCGTTCGCCGAAGCCACCCACGACCTTGATCCTGCGGAGACGTTATTCGTTCTTTCCTCGAAGACTTTCACCACGCTGGAGACGATGACCAATGCCGCGACCGCTCGGCGCTGGATCGTGAGCTCACTCAAGAACGATGCGGCTGTAGCCAAACACTTCGTAGCCGTCTCGACCAACGCTGAAGGCGTTCGCAAGTTCGGAATTGATACGGCCAACATGTTTGAATTTTGGGACTGGGTCGGCGGCCGTTATTCGATGGATTCCGCAATCGGACTTTCCACCATGATCGCGATTGGCCCGAAGGGGTTCGGGGAACTGCTCAGTGGATTCCACGACATGGACGAGCACTTCCGCACCGCGCCTCTGGAAAGAAATCTTCCGGTGCTGATGGGCCTGCTGACCGTCTGGTACAACAACTTTTTCGGCACGCAGACCATCGGCATCATGCCCTACGCGGACAATCTCAAGCGCTTCCCCGCCTACTTGCAGCAACTCCAGATGGAAAGCAATGGCAAGCACGTGGACCTCGACCGCCAGCCCGTCAGCTACCAGACCGGGCCAATCATCTGGGGCGAGCCCGGGACCGACGGGCAACACTCGTTTTATCAACTCATTCACCAAGGCACAAAGATTATCCCGTGCGATCTGATCGGATTCTGCGAGCCACTCAGCGAATTTAAGGATCATCACGATCTGCTGATGGCGAATCTGTTTGCTCAGGCCGAAGCGCTGGCTTTCGGCAAGACTGCCGAGGAATTGAAGGCCGAGGGCTCTCCCGACTTTCAAACTCCGTTCCGCGTTTGCGAAGGCAACCGGCCGACCAACGTGATCCTGGCTGAAAAGCTAACACCGCGCGCGCTGGGCTCGCTGGTGGCGCTCTATGAACACAGTGTCTTCACCCAAGGCGTGATTTGGAACATCGACTCCTTCGACCAATGGGGAGTAGAGCTGGGCAAAGTTCTGGCCAAGCGCATCATTCCAGAGTTACAGAATTCCACCGAACCCCAGCTCAAGCACGATAGTTCGACCAACGCGTTGATCGAGCGGTACCGCCGACTGCGTGGCAGCAGGTAGAGGCGCGGCATCGGAACACATTTTGAGCCGGTGCGGGCCGGAATTGCCCCAGGTTGCCCCCAAGTTTGACCCGGAACGCATGACAACAAAGTCCTGGAAAGCGGGCGCTGCGGGTCGGATTCGCGGCAAGTGAGCCCTACGAAGCACGTAATGAGGTAAACCGCACTCATGGCCCGAATCATTTGCCGCTTGCTTTGTACGCCTTGCCCAAACACTCCGCCTGAAACAGGCGTTCGTCGGCGCGGTGCAGGCGCTTGGCCATAGCAGCTGTGATGAGCGGGTAATGTTTGATATCAAACAGGTGATACACGATAAACCACACCGGTTTGTCAGTAGTCATCCAGTTCTGGCGGTCGAAGCGCATCAGGTTGACGGGAACCGAAAAGCGCCGTAGCGTGCGCTCGCGACGGAGATTGACGTAGGTATTAAAGTATGTCAGCGCCAGTTCGCGCAGCGTGCGATGGACGGGCTCGCGCCAGCGGCATCCGGTAAAGTTCGATTTGGCAACGGCGCCCCAGCATTCGTTCTGGCGAAAGATGGCGATCACGTGGTCGGTGTCGTGCTCGGCTTCAAAATCGAGTAGCAGCGGGGGATATCCGTTGGCGCGGAGCGCGGCGGCAGCGAAGATTGCGCCTTCGAGGCAGTGCGCCGTTTGTTCAGCCAGCACGCGCCGCGGCGACCAAGCCGTATCCGCGAGGTGGTAGGGCGCATCGTCCAGAAATTTCTGGATGCCGTAAGGATCCTTCATACTGCGCAGCTGGCGTAGCTCTGAAGCGGTGAACTCTCCCATTGAGTCGCTCATGGTCGGATGAGTTTACATGAGCAGGCTACCGGCAAGGAAAAGAATGAGCGCCGGCTAAGGGCCGCTGGCTGGGCCTAGGCAAATATTTGGGCCAGTTCGTAAGGTGTATCCACGAGCACGTCCGGCGGATTGCCTTGCAGCGTGTGCGGGGCAAAGCCGTAATTCACGCCTACGGTCCACAGGCGGGCGTTGCGTCCTGTTTCAATGTCGACGTGGGAGTCGCCAACGATCGCCGCTTCTTCCGCGCGCACTCCGTTTTCTTCGAGGAGTCTACGAGCGCCTTCAGGGTCGGGCTTCTTGGTGGCAAAGCTGTTTCCGCCGTAGATCTGGGTGAAAAACGCGCCCAGGCCTAGGGACTCCACAATGGTGCGCGAGGGTCCGACGGGCTTGTTCGAGAGCACCGCCATTTTGCGCGGAAGGCTGTTGGATGCCCGTTGGACCACTGCGAGTGATTCCTTTACGCCGGCATAGACCTTGGTGTGATCGAGTTTGTGCTCGCGATAGTAGGAGAGAAAAAACTCCAGGCCCTGGCGCACAAGCGCACCGTCAACCGCCTCGCCGCCCAAAGCACGCTGAATCAGAAGAGGAGCGCCGTCGCCGACATAACTGGCGATAACGTCATCCGGCAGTTCGGGTCTTCCGATGTGGTGCAGCGCGGCGTTCACGGAATGCACCAGATCGAGACGCGAATCGATCAACGTGCCATCGAGATCGAAGATCACCAGCTTGATTGAGTGCGGGTCGAAGGCGCGGAGGGTGCGGATCATTGCTGTCAGGATAAATGATGGAGGGTGGAAGCGGTCGTCAAGCATGTTCACTCTGGGAAAGCCCCTTGATCTCCATCCATATTTCCGGTAATATAGAAATATGCAAACGGCGTCCTTGAGCAAGAACATTGACCGCGTCACCAAGTATGCCGACATGTTTTCCGCGATGGGGACCGAGCCGCGGCTGCGCATCATGCAACTGTTGCTCTCGGCGCATCCCGAAGGTCTGGTGGTCGGGGACATTCAGGGGGAGCTGGAGATTCCCAACTCAACCCTCTCGCACCATCTCGACAAACTGAGAAGTGAAGAACTGGTGGAGGTGCAGCGGGAAGGAACGTTTCTCCGCTACACCGCCAATACTGGTGCTCTGCAGGAACTGCTGCAATTTCTCTATGCCGAGTGCTGCACCCGCAACAAGGCAGTCAAACCAGAACAGATCGTTCGAATCTGCAAGTAGCGAGGTCTCGGCATGAATGCAAGGGCGTTTCAGGACGTTGGCGACATCAAGGAAGTGGTCAAAGAAAGATATGGTCAAGCCGCGCTGCGGGTGAAATGCGGAGGCAGTTCCTGCTGCGGAGCGACGGCCAGCGCGGGCTGCGACCCCATCACGGCCAATCTTTACGACGCCTCACAGGCCGGGGAAATCCCAGAAGAAGCTCTTATGGCCTCGCTCGGCTGCGGCAATCCAACGGCTCTGGCCGAATTGAAGGCAGGCGAGACCGTGCTCGACCTCGGGTCCGGCGGAGGCATTGACGTGCTGCTCTCAGCCCGGCGGGTTGGCGCAAGCGGCAAGGCTTACGGCCTCGATATGACCGATGAGATGCTCGCGCTGGCCAACGAAAATAAGAGCAAAGCCGGAATTGCGAATGTTGAGTTTCTCAAAGGCGAGATCGAGAAAATTCCGTTGCCCGATGAATCCGTGGACGTGATCATTTCCAACTGCGTGATCAATCTCTCAGGGGACAAGGATCGCGTGCTGCGGGAGGCGTTCCGTGTGCTCAGGCCGGGAGGCCGCTTTGCAGTGTCGGACGTGGTGACGCGGGGCGAGATGCTGCCGGAGATTCGCCGGAGCGTGCTGGCGTGGGTGGGTTGCGTAGCCGGCGCGCTTGAAGAGAATGAGTACCGCAGCAAGCTCGCTGCCGCGGGCTTCGATCAGATTGGCATTGAGCCCACCCGCATCTACCGCGCAGAAGATGCACGGGAATTTCTGGCGGGGCAGGGAATCGATATCGAAGCCATTGCCCCACAGGTGGATGGAAAATTTATGAGCGCGTTCATCCGCGCAGCGAAGCCGAAGTCGAAGGAACCTTGCTGTGGCCCGGCGTGCTGCAAATGAGCAGGAGTCTCAACTGAACCCCGCATAAGGCGATGACGATGCAAAAGTCTTACAACGTTTTGTTTTTGTGCACCGGCAATTCGGCGCGGTCCATCATGGCCGAGGCTATTATGAATGAGAAAGGCCGACCTAACTTCGTGGCGTATAGCGCAGGCAGCCATCCTGCAGGGACGGTTCGCCCGGAAGCGTTGCGCCAACTGGAAGCAGCTCACCTGCCCGGCGTGGGTTTTCGCAGCAAAAGCTGGGACGAGTTTGCCCAGCCCGGCGCTCCCAAGCTGGATTTTGTTTTCACGGTGTGCGACAACGCGGCCAACGAAGTCTGCCCGGTATGGCCGGGCCAGCCCATGACGGCGCATTGGGGCGTGCCCGACCCTGCGGCCGTGCGGGGCAGCATCGAGCAAGTCGAAAGGGCGTTCCGCGAAGCGTTTTTTCTGCTTGATCGAAGAATCGGTCTGTTCCTGAGCCTGCCGCTCTCTACTCTGAACGGGCTTTCCCTGAAGAAAGAAATCGACAACATCGGGCGGCAATGAATTTCGATCTGCGATCCCGCGCCGCCGCAGAATTTCTGGGAACTGCCTTTCTTCTGGCCGCGGTGGTGGGTTCCGGCATCATGGGCGAGAGGCTGGCCGGGGGCAACCTAGCCATCGCCTTGCTGGCCAATACCCTGGCTACGGGAACCATTCTGGTGGTGCTTATTCTCGTGCTCGACCCCATCTCAGGGGCGCATTTCAATCCCGCGGTTACGCTGGCGATGAGCGTGACGGGAAACCTCCCCTGGCGTGAAGCTCCAGTTTATTTCGCATCGCAACTCACCGGAGCTTTTGCCGGCGTAGCCTCAGCTCACCTGATGTTCGGCCTGCCTTTGTTCTTCGCCTCGAATCATGTGCGGCACGGGGGAGCCCAACTGTGGAGCGAAACCGTGGCCACGTTCGGACTCATGTTTGTGATCTGGGGCTGCGTGCGTTTCCGGCCGTCGGCAACCGCCTATGCGGTCGGAGCCTACATCACTTCGGCATACTGGTTCACGGCCTCGACATCATTTGCCAATCCCGCGGTGACGCTGGCCCGCGCGGCCAGCGATACGTTTGCCGGAATCCGTCCCGCTGACGCTCCCGGTTTCATCGCGGCGCAACTCGTTGGCGCATTGGCGGCGACTGCCGTTTTCCGATGGCTGGCTTCCCGGCGGCTCGGTCCATCCCAATAGATTTAGAGCGGTTGCCAGGGTGTCAGGCGAATGCAGGTCGTACCGCCAGAACTTGCATGTTTTCCTATTCCCGATTCCGATTTACAATGCAACCTGCCCGGTAACATCACGCACCGTACTTACAGCCGGGCATTTTATAACGCACTTCTCAGGGAATCGGATGGCGACTACAAAGACCGACCCCAAGCTGTCCCTGGTAGGCCAGAGCGGTAAAAGGCCCCAGACTTATGAGGGACTTACGCGCGAACGGCTGGTCGCAGCCTACCGCCTCATGTATACCTCCCGGCGCATCGACGACCGGGAGATCATGCTGAAGCGGCAGCAGAAGATATTCTTCCAGATGTCGGGAGCCGGGCATGAGGCCATCGGAGTAGCCGCCGGAATGGCGCTGAAGGCGGGCTACGACTGGTTCTATCCTTACTATCGCGACCGGGCGCTGTGTCTGGCGCTGGGAGCCAAACCGCTGGAGATGTTTCTGCAAGGCGTGGGAGCGGCCGACGACCCCAGTTCTGGCGGAAGGCAGATGCCTTCGCACTGGGGTTATAAACGACTGAATATCGTGACCCAATCGTCGCCGACCGGGTCGCAGATTCTACAGGCGGTGGGCTGCGCCGAGGCCGGGCGTTATTTTGCACGACATCGAGGAGCAGCAGAAATTCCTTTTGTCGCAAAAGACAAAAGCAATGGATCACCCGGTTCTCTTGATTATCGCCAGTTCAAAGATGTGAGCTTCCATGGAGATGAGATCGCCTATGTTTCCCTCGGCGACGGCACCACCAGCGAAGGCGAATTCTGGGAGGCGATGAACGCCACTGCCCTCAACAAGCTGCCGGTGATTTTCTCAGTGCAGGATAACGGTTACGCGATTTCGGTACCGGTAGAAATTCAAACGGCCGGAGGCAGCATCTCGCGGCTGGTCTCGGGGTTTCCGAATTTCCATTTTGAAGAAGTGGATGGTACCGATCCGGTGGCGAGCTCGGCCGCATTTCAGCGCGCGGTGAAGTATTGCCGCGAAGGGCATGGGCCGGCGTTTGTGCATGCGCACGTAATCCGTCCTTATTCGCATTCGCTTTCCGACGACGAGCGCCTGTACCGTCCGGATAGTGAGCGGGAGCGCGATGCGGCCCGTGATCCGGTTTCACGCACGCAAATGTTTTTGCTGCGCGAGGGCATTCTCGACGAGAAAGGCATCAACGAACTGGAAAAGAAGGTCGACGAGGAATTGCAGGTTGCGGTGGATCTGGCGCTTGCGGCCTTGCCGCCCGCGCCCGAAAGCGTGCTGCAGTATGTGTATTCGCCCCATCTCGATCCGGCGTCAGCAGCATTTGAGACGCAGCCGGCGGTCGCACCCGATTCTGCCGATGGCAAGAAGCCAGCGGCGAAGACCATGGCCGATTTGATCAACGCGACGCTGCGCGACGAAATGAAACGCGACGAGCGCATTGTGATCTTCGGCGAGGATGTGGCTGATTGCAGCCGCGAAGAATACCTGAAGCGCAAGCTGGTGAAAGGGAAGGGCGGGGTCTTCAAACTGACCTTCGGCCTGCAGAACGAATTTGGCCCGGACCGCGTCTTCAACTCGCCGCTCGCAGAGGCAGCTATCGTAGGCCGGGCCACGGGCATGGCCACTCGCGGCCTAAAGCCAGTGGTCGAGATTCAGTTCTTCGACTACATCTGGCCAGCCATGATGCAGATTCGCGACGAACTCTCGGTGATCCGTTGGCGCTCGAACAATGTATTTTCTTGCCCGGTCGTGATCAGAGTCGCGATCGGAGGATATCTCACGGGCGGTGCGATTTATCACTCGCAGTGCGGGGAGAGCGCGTTTACCCATATTCCGGGGCTGCGGGTGGTGTTTCCCTCCAACGCGCTCGATGCGGCGGGACTACTGCGCACGGCGATTCGCTGCGACGATCCGGTACTGTTCCTCGAACACAAGCGCCTCTATCGTGAGACTTACGGGCGCGCGCCCTATCCCGGGCCGGACTACATGGTTCCGTTCGGCAAGGCCAGGATTGTGCACCCGGGGACAGACTTGACTGTGATCACTTACGGCGCGGTGGTGCCGCGCGCGCTGCAGGCGGCGCAGAAGCTCGAGCGTGAGCACGGCGTGAAAGTGGAGTTGATCGACTTGCGCTGCCTGAATCCGTTCGATTGGGAGACGATTGCCGCGTCGGTCGGGAAAACGAATCGCGCCCTCGTAGCCTATGAAGACATGTTGAGCTGGGGGTATGGTGCGGAGATTGCCGCCTGCATTGCCGATCGACTCTTCGATCGTCTGGACGCGCCGGTGCGCCGCGTCGCAGCCGCCGACACATTTGTGGCCTACCAGCCGATTCTGGAAGAAGCGATCCTGCCGCAGCCCAACGATTTGTTCAGGGCGATGAAAGAACTGGCCGAATACTAGTGCCCGGAAGCCGGTTGGCAGTCGATCAACTATGCGCCCGACGAATAATCGTTGACTCACCCAACGCCTGGCCGTAATCCACAGTGAGCGAAAGGGCTTTGCTTTTTGCTGTTCCGGAAATCCGCGCCTGCGTCAGGCAAACAGCGAGCGGTGAAATCCCTTGCCCAGTAGGCCTTTTGCGTAGAGTCTTCCATCTCCGGGAGTTCCTTCCACGATTGACCGGGTTTTCGCGATCGCCCTACAATTAGGTGCGCTCGCCTGGGGGGATTGATGACACTACTGCTTGGCAACGCTAGCGTTTGTGGGCGGCGCGGAATCGCCAGCTTGGTCTTCGCCTTTTTTCTTGCCAACGTCGGCGGGGTTGCCGCACAAATAGCCGTAACTACTTACCACAACGACAACTATCGCACCGGTTGGAACTCGAGCGAGACCTCGCTTACGCCGGCGAAAGTGGCCAGTTCCAAGTTTGGGCTGCTGACCACGGTGGCGCTGGACGATCAAGTTGACGCTGAACCGCTCGTAGTTCCGGGCGTGAACATCACGGCCGGCAGCCACCCGGGAGTGCACCTGGATGTGGTGTACGTGGTTACGGCGAATGACACCGTCTATGCCATCGGCGCTATGAACGGCACCGTGCTGTTGAGCCGGAATCTCGGTGAGCCGGTGCCCAAGCCACTGGGCTGCAACAACAACGGCCCTAATGTTGGCATCACTTCGACGCCGGTCATCGACATCAGCAGCAACACCCTGTACCTGATGGCCTATACGAAAGACGCCAGCGGACCGGCCTATCTCCTGCACGCGCTGGATCTGGGCAACCTGACCGATAAGGTGACGCCGCAAATCGTGACCGGATCGCACACTCTCACGGATGGAACGAGTTTTGTTTTCAATGCGACCTACCAGCGGCAGCGCCCGGGCCTGCTGCTGGCAAATGGCAATGTCTACGCTGGTTTCGGTAGCTTCTGCGACTTCGGAGTCAACCTTTCACGCGGCTGGCTGCTGGGCTGGAATGCGGCAACGCTGGCACCACTCTCCGCCAACCAGATTCTCGATATGCAGGCCAGTTCTCCGAACGCCTTCTTCCTGTCGTCGATCTGGATGTCGGGATACGGACTGGCAGCGGATGACTCCGGCAATGTCGTGTTCGTCACGGGAAACTCTGACCCCTCGGGAACTACCTACGACGGGGTAACCAATATTCAGGAAAGCGTAGTGAAGGTATCGTCGGACTTGACCACCGTCGTGGACCTGTTCACGCCCTCAAACCAGGCTACCCTGGACAAACAGGACGGCGACTTCGGGTCCGGAGGAGTGTTGGTTCTGCCCGACCAACCCGGCTCAATCCCTCATCTGGCCGTGGCCGCAGGTAAGGCTGGGAGCATGTTCCTGATGAATGAAGACCATCTGGGAGGATATTCGACCACGGCGGACAACGTCCTCAACACCCGCTTAATCGGCGGTTGCTGGTGTGGAGAGTCGTACTTCGTCGATCCGACGGACGGCGTGGCGCGCGTGGTGAGCAGCGGAGCCAGAACGGTGAATGTCTGGAAGTTGCGAACCTCGCCCAGTCCGGTATTGACCAAAGTCAGCAGTTCGCCGCTGGTGGTGAACGGGCAGGATGGAGGCTTCTTCACCAGTGTCTCCTCGAACGGCGAGGCGAATCCGATCATCTGGGCAGTGTCGCGGCCCGCTTCTCAGACATCCACCGGCATTTTGCTCTATGCCTTTAACCCCGAATCGGGAGGGGCCACAATGACCCAACTCTTCCAGGGCAGCGCCGGAACCTGGCCCAACGTGAAAGGGAATGCGAACATCGTTCCCGTGGTCGCCAACGGCAAGGTCTATGTAGCCAGCTATAAGCAACTACAGATTTTTGGAATGAAACCCAACCAGTAGATGCTCTCGCGTGTCCGGTCAGTGTTCCGGTCACCCCAGACCATGATTCGACCGGATACCGCCGTGCGGAGGCAGGCTGCTCCGTCGCTCTAAAGTCCTATTACGTCTCGCCGATGTAACCAGAAGCAAAACGTAAAACCTCAGAGACAATCGGGTTTCACCGAGCGGAGAATAAGTACAGCCTTATGGCCATACGCGCTCTCATTGTTGACGACTCTTCAGTAATGCGAAAGATCGTGGAACGCTCGCTGCGCCAGGCGGGCATTGACCTTTCAGATGTATTCCAGGCCGGCAACGGGGCCGAAGCGCTGGCTGTCCTCAAGGAAAGCCCAGTTGATCTCATCCTTTGTGACATCAATATGCCGGTTATGGACGGACTGGAATTCATCAAGCAACTTCCCCAGGTTGAAAACGCGAAAGGCGTGCCCGTGGTCATGATTACGACGGAGGGCAGCGAGTCGCACGTGGTGCAGGCCCTATCCTGTGGGGCGCGTGGCTATATCCGAAAACCCTTCACGCCGGAACAGGTGAAGGAACATGTCGTACCCGTCCTGGCAGGTAAATCATGAAATCTGTAGCGGAGTTGCTCGCTGCCGACGGCCGCCACGAAAACTGGATTCCGCTGCTAGAAGTCGCAGCGAAAGAAGTCTTCGAGCTCATGCTGAGTTGCCAACTGACCGGACCGGCAAACATGGAAGAGGCCGTAACCCTCGATGTGACTTCCATGGTTGGATTGGCGGGGCGACTGTGCGGCGTGCTCAGCGTCCGCTGTAACGGCAAGGCGGCCGCGCTCATGACTTCCAAGATGCTGGGCGTGGCACTGGACAAGGTTGGCCCAGAGGTGGCGGACGCGCTCGGCGAAGTGTGCAATATGGTGGCGGGCAACTTCAAGAACAAAATTGCCGGACTGGCGGAAGGTTGCATGCTCTCTCCTCCAACCGTCATCACTGGCAATGACTACAGTCTGTACTCCATGGCAGACTCCCCCGCTCTTGAGGTCGTGTTGTTGTTTGAAGGGATGCCCATCGTGATTTCGCTCCAGATCCACTGCTAAGGACGCTCTAGTTCAGCCCCATGGGTCCGTTCACATTCGAGCAGATCTTCTGGTTCGAGAGCCCTACACTGCCGGGTTCAGGTTTGCGCTGGCGTGAAATCCAACCCTGTGGCCGGAACATGAGCCTTCGATCTTCTGGCTGGACGCAGAATTCCATTCCATGCGGGCAGGATTCGTAGTGCATTTGTTAGCGCAAACGCCCCGGTTAATCTTCTGAAGGATCGTGCCGATAGTCAAGAAGTGACTGCTTCCTCCCCAGCACTGGGTCCCGGCGAAGGCAAACCGGTACCCAAACCCGGAACCAATTTTGTCGCCCGGCAGCCGATTCTCACAGCGGACGAGAAGGTCTTCGGTTACGAACTCCTGTTCCGCGACGGAGTTGAAGATTTCTTCGCGGGTTCGGACGCGGACGCCGCTTCACGCAGCGCCTTGAACACTTCCTTGCTGCTTGGCGTCGATGTACTTTGTGACGGACGCCGGGCCTTTGTGAACTGCACCCGCGAGATCTTGCTTAAGGATTACATCACGTTGCTGCCTTCGGGCAAAACCGTCGTCGAGATACTGGAGACCGTCCCTCCTGATGACCTGGTGGTGGCTGCCTGCCGCCGGCTCAAGGAAGCCGGATACATGATCGCTTTGGACGATTTCGCGGTGAACGACCCGCGAGAGGCTCTGACCGATCTTGCCGACATCATCAAAGTGGACCTCAGAGCTACCTCGGACACGGATGCGGCTGCCATGGTGAAAAGGTACGGGCCCTGGCGCTGCCGGATGCTGGCGGAAAAAGTGGAAACCCGCCCTGAGTTTATCGCCGCCAAGAATGCCGGCTTTCTTTACTTCCAGGGATACTTTTTCCGCCGGCCGGAAACACTCACGGCGCAAGACATCCCCGCCAATCGGCTCAATTATTTGCGCATGTTGAAGGCGGTCTCACAACGTGAGTTGGACGTGCGTGAGATCGAGAACCTGGTTAAGGCTGAGGCTTCGTTGTGCTATCGCCTGCTTCGCTATCTGAACTCCGCGGCATTCGGATTCGGGTCCGAGATTCACTCCGTGCGGCACGCCCTTTCCATTTTGGGCGAACGGGAAGTCCGCCGCTGGATCCGCTTGGTGGCCAGCCTGGGGGCTAGCCAGGGTAGAGCGACTGACCTAGTGCTGGCCGCGCTGGTTCGCGCCCGTTTCTGTGAATTGCTCTCGTCTAAAGTTCAGCATGGAGACTCGGACCTGTTTTTGATGGGTATGCTTTCGCTGATGGATACGATTCTCGAAATTCCGATGCGCCAGGTGCTCGATGACGTCCCCATTGACCTGGAATGCAAAGCCGCATTGCTGGGCGGGGCCAGTATTCTACGGCCGTTCTATCAACTTATGCTGGCGCGGGAGGCCGGTGAATGGCAAGCGGTGGGTGAACTGACCAGCCAACTTCATCTCAGGGAAAGCGACGTTGCCGAGGCATACTGGCAAGCGATGCAATGGGCGCGGCAGGTGAGTGCAGGGACTTGACCCATCTGCCTTTGCCGTGATGTGACCGATGCCAGTTCCGTTTCACCATGGTCAGCGACTACCTTTTTCTGGAGTCCTGATTCGCAAGCGGGTGCGTGTTAGCCCGGTTTTATTCGAGGCGAGGCAAGTCGAGATGCAGGTGTTCCCCTTCGAGTGTTCGCAAGCGTCGGCGTATGTCACGGCAAAGCAACTTGACGGAAATGCCGCCGAAGCCTAGCGGATAGCCGCAGCGCGACTTGCAACAACAGCATGGTTCCCTGCGGATTGTTGCGCCGCAGGTGGTGAAGCGCGGCAGTCACCTGAATCAGGCCTGCAAGAACGCCTTCTCCGGCTCCGGCAATCGCAGCCACGCACTTTCCCACGCCTCATGCGTGCTATAGAACTCGCACGCATCGTACAGTCGCAGGACTTCCGCACAAGCACCCCCTCGGTCCAATCGAATTTCATCTCCCGGCACCCGGTGCTGTATTGAGCTCATGCACTCGACCCGCAAGAGCCGCTTCGCATATGATTTGAGCATGATTCCAACGAATGCGCAGTGCCCCGGGGGCGGGCGTTCGCTGCATGCACGTCCATTTTCCTTCGCTGGTTACGAAGACGCCCTCACCGTGATCATTGGGTGGTATAGCAGGTCCACTCGATGATCATCACCCGGAGCCCGCTGAGGATCTGTCTCGGCGGCGGCGGTACCGACCTTCCATCCTATTACCGGCAGCATACGGGTTTTGTAGTCTCTGCCGCGATCAGCCGGTACGTTTACATCACCATCAACGAAGCGTTTCGTCCCCGGATTATTGTCAAGTACTCCAGGTTCGAAGATGTGGAGCGAGTCGAAGAGATCCAGCACCCCATTATTCGCGAGGCGTTATTCTTGACTGGAATCACAGGGCCTTACCTCGAGATCGTCAGCCTTTCCGACATCCCCGCCGGCACCGGCATGGGTTCATCAGGCAGCTTCACGACCGCCCTGTTGTGTGCTCTCCATACGTTGAAGCGGGACTTCGTGCCGCCGCGAGAACTCGCGGAGCAGGCTTGTCACATTGAATTGAAGTTGCTCAACGAGCCCATCGGTAAACAGGACCAGTACATTTCTGCCTTTGGCGGCATTACCTGCTTCCAGTTTCTGCCGGATGATCGCGTGGTCGTCGAGCCGCTGAAAATCCCCGCCGAAACGCTCGCCAACCTCGAAGATAATCTGCTCCTATTTTTTACCGGGAGCTCGCGCAATGCGTCCGATATTCTGCGCGACCAGGATTCAAGGACCAAACAGAGCGATTCTGAGATGCTGGAGAATCTTCATTTGACCAAGCAATTGGGTGTGGAGAGCCGGGACGCCCTGCTGGCCGGTGACTTGCATAAATTCGCTGATTTGATGAACGTTCATTGGGAACACAAGAAAAAACGGTCTCCCGGGATGAGCAGCGGTGAGATCGATCAACTCTATGAACTGGCAAGAGCCAATGGCGCGCTCGGCGGCAAACTGATTGGCGCCGGTGGAGGCGGATTTCTCATGTTCTACACCGAAGAGAAGACTCGCCTCAGGGCGGTCCTGCGACGTGTGGGACTTCGCGAGGTTCGTATGCAGTTTGACTTCGCCGGAACCACAGTCGTGGCGCATTCGTAGAGGAATCTCTGGTTAAACCAATGTTGACGGTTGCGATTCTCGCTGGTGGTCTGGCTACCCGTTTGCGGCCGATGACAGAGACTGTACCCAAGTCGCTGATCGAAGTGAACGGTGAGCCTTTTGTGGCGCATCAACTGCGCTTGCTTCGGGCCAGCGGCGTCCGGCGCGTCGTGCTTTGCGTGGGACATCTGGGTGGACTGGTTCAGCGCATGATCGGCGACGGCTCTGATTTCGGCCTTCAGGTAGACTACTCATTCGATGGGCCCGCGTTGTTGGGTACGGCCGGTGCCGTCAGAAAGGCATTGTCGAAGCTAGGCAGTTCCTTCTTTGTAATGTACGGCGATTCCTATCTTCCTTGCGACTACGCTGCGATTGCGCTGAACTTCGAAGCAGCGGGTGTGTTAGGAATGATGACAGTCTTTCGCAACGAGGGGAAGTGGGACGCGAGCAATATCGAATTCGAGACGGGAAAGATTCTTGCCTACAGCAAGACGGCCCGGAGCCCGCGCATGCGCTACATCGACTACGGCCTCGGGGTTTTCCGCGCCAAGGCGTTTGGCAGTTTGCCCCTCGGAGCGGTTTGCGATCTTGCTGCGCTGTACTCCGACCTGTTGCAGCGCCACCAACTCGCGGCGTTTGAGGTGAGCGAGCGATTCTACGAGATTGGATCGCCGGCGGGATTGCGTGAGACGGCGGAGTTTCTGGCCGCTCGCCGAGTGAATCAAGAGTTGTGACCATGACAAAAGAAAATACGTTCGCGCAGCAGTTTCTGGCGGAGGCCAAAGATGTAATCGATCGCATGGATGCCGCCAGTATCGAAAATGCCGCCTCATTGCTGGTTCAGACGCGCGCCGCCGGCGGAAGATTGTTCATCCTCGGTGTGGGAGGCAGTGCGGCCAACGCGTCTCATGCCGTAAACGACTTCCGTAAAATCGCGGGCATCGAGGCCTACGCACCCACAGACAATGTTGCAGAGCTCACGGCGCGCGTGAACGATGAAGGTTGGGAGACGGTCTTCGAGGCTTGGCTTCGAATCAGCCGCTTGCGCGCCAACGATCTTGTGCTTGTGTTCTCGGTGGGCGGCGGCGATCTCGAAAAAAACGTCAGCCCTAATCTGGTGGCGGCTCTGCGGTATGCAAAAACCGTGGGCGCAAAAATCGTCGGCATTGTCGGCCGGGATGGCGGCCACACCGCGAAAGTCGCCGATGTGTGCATAATTGTTCCCGCCGTCAATCCCGCCCATGTCACCCCGCACACCGAAGCTTTCCAGTCGATCGTGTGGCATCTGCTGGTCTCGCACCCTGCGGTGAAACAGCAGCCGACCAAGTGGGAATCGACGGCGCCAGCAGCTGGACAACTCCGTCCGGCGGTGTTCCTCGATCGCGATGGGGTGCTTAACCGCACGGTGGTGCGCGACGGCAAACCGTTTTCCCCGTCCGGCGTGGAAGAACTCGAATTGCTGCCCGAGGTCGTGTCATCGTTAGCCGATCTGAAGGCGCACGGATTCGATCTTTTCGTCATCACCAACCAGCCCGAGGTCGCACGCGGCACACAGACGCGCGAGGCCGTCGAGGCCATCCATCAGGAGCTTGCATCTTCGCTTCCGATCGGCGGCATCTTCGTCTGCTATCATGACGACGCGGATGGTTGTGCTTGTCGCAAGCCGCAACCCGGCCTCTTGCTGGAGGCCCAACGCAAGCACAACATCGATCTCTCTCGTAGTTTTGTGGTGGGAGACCGCTGGCGCGACATCGACGCCGGCCACGCCGCGGGTTGTAAGACGGTTTTGATCGATTATCGGTACCGGGAGAGACCGCCAGCCCAACCTGCGGAAGCCACCGTTCGATCGCTGCGTGAAGCGGCGGACTGGATCATCGGCTCTGGCTTGAAGGAGTCTCACAATCAAGATGAAGTCCATGTCTGAATTGCGGGTTCAGGTTTTCGCCGACGGGGCCGACAAAGCCAGCATGATCGAGCTCTACCGACAGCCCTACATCAAAGGGTTCACCACGAATCCAACTTTGATGCGGAAGGCGGGCGTGACCGATTATGAGCGTTTCGCGCGGGAGATCCTGCAACACATCCCCGACCGTCCGATTTCGTTTGAAGTGTTCGCGGATGATGAAGCGGAAATGGAGCGGCAAGCCCGCAAGATTGCCCGTTGGGCGGGCAACGTTTACGTAAAAATTCCGGTTACGAATACGCGCGGGGAGCCGATGTATGGCTTGATCGGGCGCTTGAGTGCGGATGGCATTCAAGTGAACGCGACCGCGGTGCTCGCGCTCGATCAAGTCCGCGACATCGCACAGGTGCTGCGGCACGGCGCGCCCTCCTATATTTCCGTTTTTGCCGGGCGGGTGGCCGATACCGGCTGCGATCCCGTTCCTCTCATGAAATCCGCTCTTGAATTGATGGCGCCGGAGCCCAAGACGCAGTTGGTCTGGGCCAGCCCGCGCGAACTCCTGAACATCTTCCAGGCGGACGAAATTGGCTGCCATATCATTACTGTTACTTCCGACGTTCTCAAAAAGGTCAGCCTGATCGGGAAGGATTTGCACGAGTACTCCTTGGAGACTGTGCGCATGTTTCACGACGATGCTGCCCGCTCCAGATACACGCTGGAACTCACACCGGAAGAGCGTCTCGTTTGCGGATCGCTGGGTTCTTAGGGAAATTGTTCCACTTCGGGCGCAAAGCCAAGATCCCCCCCGCACTGCCGGTTGAGGTAGCGACGAAGTGTCTATCGACTGCATGAATGTGAGACCTGGAATTGAAGTGGCGAGCCTCAGCGACCTGGGCTGCCAGCGCGACGACAATGAGGATTCCTACCTCTATTGGGAACCAGCCAGCGAGGCGGAATTCCAGCGCAAGGGACGACTGGCGGTGATCGCCGATGGCATGGGCGGACACGAGGGCGGCCAGGAAGCGAGTCGCTTGGCGGTGGAGACGGTTCGCGAAGTCTATGATCAAGGTTTCCGCGACGATCCACAGGCGGCTCTGGTCGAATCGTTTGCCGCGGCCCATGCCCGCATTCAGAGTTTTGCCGAGCAGCATCCCGTATTCCACGGCATGGGAACCACCTGCACTGCCCTCGTTCTGCGTGGCCGGCAGCTTTACTTTGCGCATGTGGGAGACAGCCGCCTTTATCTGGTGCGCGGTGCGCGCATCCTGCGTCTCACTCGCGATCACTCCTACGTTGGCAGGCTGGTGGAGAGCGGTATCGTCCGCGCCGAGGATGCCGAGAAACACCCGCAGCGCCACATCCTGACCGCTGCCTTAGGAGCGGGAAGCGAGGTGGTGGTGGATGGCGCCGACCAGGGTATTACCGTGCAAGACGGAGACGACCTCCTGCTTTGCACCGACGGACTTTGGAGCGTCGTGAGTGAGGAAGAGCTGCAGACTGCAGTGCGCAGCCACCCCCCGGCGGAGTGCTGTGCGGCTTTGGTGAAGCTGGCTCGGCAGCGCGGTGGACCTGACAACATCACCCTGCAAGTGCTGCGTGTCCTACCGGAATCGCAATCCTAGGCCCGAGGAGGTGGGCCGGATGCCGCAGAATTCCTCTCCGAAACTGCAACAAGATGCACACTCCTGCCTATTCCCCGAGCCCATTTCGACTTCTTAAGTCGATGAACGAGATAGACTAAGGGGAATTTCGAACCGTCGGAGAAACGGGCCAACAATTGCAATGCACGAAACGTCCATAAAGTCTATTAATACCATGGACTTTATGGCATAATTACTGACTATGAAAATCTCTCAGAAGGGACTCTACGCACTGCAGGCCATGATGATGCTCGCCCGACGCCACCACCAGGGCGCCATCAAGATTCGCGAGATTGCCTATGAGGAGGATCTTCCGGAAAAATTTCTGGAACTCATCCTCCTCGAACTCAAGAATGCGCGCATGGTCGAGAGTGTGCGCGGGGCCAAAGGGGGCTACCAGTTGCGCCGCGACCCGGCCGAGATCCACCTCAGCGAGATCATGCGTTTGATCGACGGCCCCCTGGCGCCATTCGCCGATGCCGAGCAACTGCGCGTGCTAATTGATCGTGATCTGCCGCACCGAGCGCTCTATCAGGTATTTCTCGACGTACGCGATGCGGCTGCCAAAATTCTGGAGAACACAACTTTGGCGGACCTGATTTCTGGCTCCGCACCTCGTTCCACCAAAGGCAGACGTCGAGCCAACAAGAAGGAGGGAGACAGGGGCAGCGTTCTACCCCTGGTGGTCGGGGGACTGAAGGGTGAATAGGCGGGTCCTGATCGCGGTGGTCCTCGCTTGCGTTACGGCGGTTTCGAGCCAGGCGCAAACCGTCATTCGCGTGGGCGCGTTTCCCAATATTACGCACCCGCAAGCCATGGTCGGCAAGGCCGACGGCTGGTTCGAGAAGGCCATGGGCCCGCACGTCAAAGTGGAGTGGACCAGCTTCAATGCCGGTCCTGCGGCGATTGAAGCCTTATTTGGTGGCGCCATCGATATGACTTACGTTGGACCGAACCCGGCGATCAATGGCTACGTGCGGTCGAACGGCGAAGCGGTGCGCGTGGTGGCGGGAGCGGCCAGCGGGGGCGCATCGTTGATCGTTCGCAACGGCAGCGGCATTCAGAAGCCGCAAGACTTTCATGGCAAACGAGTGGCTTCGCCTCAGTTCGGCAACACGCAGGATGTTGCTCTGCGCAACTGGCTGAAGAACCACGGCATGAAAACGACCGATAAAGGCGGTGATGTTCAGATCATCCCCATGGCGAATCCGGACCAACTCACATTGTTCCTGAAGAAGGAGCTCGATGCCGCCTGGTCTCCCGAGCCCTGGGCTACGCGCCTGATCTACGAGGGGAACGGCCGGCGTTTCCTCGATGAGCGCAGTCTTTGGCCGAATGGGCAGTTCGTCATGGGATTGCTGGTGGTCAACACGAAATTCCTAAAGAATCACCCCGACCTGGTGAAGAACTGGATTCGGGCCCACGTGGAACTGACTGACTGGATCAACTCTCATCCTGCCGAGGCCAAGAAACTTTTGAACCAGCAGATTCAAAAAGAGACCGGCAAGGCGCTTCCCGCCATTGTTCTGGATGAGTCGTTCGCTCGCATGCAAGTCACCTACGACCCTCTGCACAGCGCATTGTTAGTCGCCGCTCGCCAGGCTTTTGACGACGGCTTCCTCGGCCGCGCAATGCCGGACCTCTCTCACCTTTACGATTTGACACTGCTCAATCAGGTGCTGGCGGAAAAAGAAAGAAAGGCGATGCAATGAGCACAAACGCGCATAATTATCCGGCGCCGCTTCCGATTTCCGTCGACCATCACGCTCCGGCACGCACTGGGGGTGGGCGAGGGAAGCCAGGTACCGCTGTTGTGCTGCATCCGTCGCGGGAAGCATCGTCCGGCATTCCCAAGGTGGGATTGCACGACATTTGCTTGAGTTACCGCACCCAGAGCGGCGAACGGCTGCTCGCTCTCGATCACATCAACCTGCAGGTGAAGGCGGGAGAATTTCTCTGCATCGTGGGGCCTTCGGGCTGCGGCAAGTCCACACTGCTTCACCTGATCGCAGGACTGCACCGGCAGACTTCCGGCGAGATTCTGGTAGATGGCAAACAGGTTCAGGGACCGGGCACCGACCGCATCCTGATTTTCCAGGAGCTGGGTCTTTTCCCTTGGCTCACGGTGGGGAACAATGTCGCCTTCGGCATGAAGATGAAGGGCGTGAGCAAAGCGGAAAGGGAAGAGAAGACGGGCTACTACTTGCGCCTGGTGCATCTCTCGCAGTTCAAAGACAGCTATATCCACCAGCTTTCCGGCGGCATGCGCCAGCGCGTGGCTCTGGCTCGCGCTCTTGCAACCGAACCCGATGTGTTGTTGATGGACGAGCCATTCGCCGCACTGGATGCGCAGACACGCGACCTTCTGCACGATCAACTCGAACGCATCTGGGCCCAGACCGGACGCACCATCATCTTTGTCACGCACAATGTCCGCGAGGCGGCGCGCCTCGGCAACCGGGTAGCCCTGCTTACCTTCCGACCCGGCCGCGTGAAGAGCGAATTTCCCATCGACCTGCCGCGCCCTCGTGTGCTGGAAGATCTCGATGTGGCCCGCGCGGCGCGAGGGATTCTCGGGGAACTGCGCGAAGAAATTAACCGCTCCCTCGAGGTGGAATACAACATGGGAGTGAAGCCTCACGTGGAACCGGGAGCGGAGCCGTAACCAATGAAGCGCGCCGCCCGCATGATCGTTTTCTACGCAGGACTTCTCGGCCTGTGGACTCTGCTTGCGCAGTTGAAGATATGGCCGCCCTATCTGTTTCCCACTCCTTCGGGCGTCGGTGCTGCGCTCTATCAAGGATTCAAGGATCACACTTTCTTGATTGCCATCGCGGTCAGCATGCGGCGGGTATTGATCGGCTATTCAATTTCCGTCGCGCTGGGCATCACTCTCGGACTAGGGGTGGGAAGCAGCAAATTTCTCGAAGAAACCATGGGTGGGTTGCTGGTGAGTCTGCAAAGCCTGCCCAGCATCTGCTGGTGGCCTCTGGCCCTGCTTTGGTTTGGCCTTAGCCAGAATGCAATTCTGTTCGTCGTCATCATGGGCTCGATGTTGTCCGTGACTCTGGCCATGGAAGACGGGCGCAAGCAGATGCCCAAGATTTATGGCATGGCCGGACGCAATCTCGGGGCCAGCGGATTTCAACTGTTCTGGCACGTGCTCTTGCCGGCCAGCCTCCCCTTTATCGTTTCCGGACTGAAGCAGGGCTGGGCCTTCGCCTGGCGCTCCCTGATTTCCGCCGAGATGCTTTATTTGAGCCTGGGTCTTGGGCAAGTTTTGATGATGGGACGCGATTTGAACGACATGAGTGCTGTCATCGCCGTCATGATTCTGATCATCGCAATCGGCTACGTGGTGAACGGTGTGGTGTTCAAATCCATGGAACGCCGGTTGCAGCAAAGGTGGGGCTTGACGCAGTCAACGTAAGCCTCACATTTTAAGAACCCTTCCCCGGGTTTTCCGCAGTTCGGCACTCACTTGGTAGCGAAGCTAGGAGTCGTCAAGTTTGTTTCAGAATCACTACTAAGTCGATGTAGATAATGTTAGTAGTAGTTGGAACACTCGAGGGAAAAATCTGAAAGGGGGAAGCATTGCACGCTGCTCTGACTTCCTGATTCTGAGTCGTTCCGGATGTCTTGTTGGACCAAAACTCAAAAAGGAGAGGATTGAACTTCCATGAACGCAATCAAGACCCTGTTTCTCACGACCCTAAGCATGGTGGCCATTTCCGCCGGCGGCTGGGCTCAAACCTCGGCGTCCACCGGGCCGGCTACAAAGAAAGAGCATGAGCCCGCAGCAACCGCACCGGCGCAGCCTGCAGTCACCGCTGCCGACGTCCAGGCGTTGAAGGACGCTCTCGCGGCCCAACAAAAACAAATCCAGGCTTTGCAGGACGAACTGCATCGCAGAGATCAGGTGTCGCAGCAAGCCCAAACCGCCGCAGCCGCCGCATCCACCAAGGCGGATGCGGCGCAGGCCCAGGCGCCTCACCAGCAGCAAACGGTGGGCCAACTGGAAACCGCCGTCGCCGCCCTGAAGCCCGTGAACGACACAGCGGCCGACAACGCGACCTTGAAGAACGCGGTATTGTCTTCGCAGGACTCGCCGCAGACCGTTGACCCAGACCAGCCGCAGACCTACAACACCCAGATGGAGGGTCCGCTTACCATACACTTCAGGGGCATCAACATTACGCCCGGCGGATATGCGGAAGGGGCCTTCGTGCGGCGGTCACGAGCGCTTGGGGCAGACCTATCGACACCCTTCAATTCCCTGACCATGCCCGGCGCCTCGCAAAGCTCGCTGCCGGAGTTTTTCGGATCCGCCCGCCAGTCTAAGATCACCACCTTTGTCGACGGCCGGCTCAAGAATGTGACTCTTTCCAGCTACGTCTCCGCCGACTTCCTCTCGGCCGGCGTTACCTCCACTTCTACCTCAACCAATAGCTATACCCTCCGCTTGCGCCAGGCTTGGGGGCAAGCCAAGTTTGATAATGGCTGGAGTTTCCTCGGTGGGCAGGAGTGGAGCTTGGTGACGGAGAACGGCAAGGGAATCTCCCCGGACGACGACGTGGGCAAAACCAACGACGCACGGCCGAAGACGATTGACCCGTCTTACAACGTCGGCTTCGTTTATGCCCGCCAGTATGGAATCCGCGTAACCAAGAACCTTAATAACAAGGTTGCGCTTGCCGTGGCGATAGAAAACGCCCAAGGCACGCTCACCACGCATGACAACGGAGACAATTTTCTCCTTGGCGAGCCGGGCGCAAGCAATAGCTACAACACAACGTCGAATTACACTTTCAATCCTGCGCCCGATATCATCGCGAAAGCCGCTTTTGATCCCGGCTTTGGGCACTACGAAATATTTGGGCTGCTTGACCGCTTCAGTGACCGCGTATTTCCGTGCGGCGAGGTGGCCAGCGCCACTACTCTTTGCGGAGGCAGCACCGTCGCGGGCCCCAATGCTCTCGGAGCCTACAACGCCTCCAAGAGTGGAGGCGGCATAGGCGCAAGTGCACGCTGGAAGCTTCCCAAGCACTTGGATTTTGGCTTGAAAGGTTTCGGCGGTAGCGGAATCGGGCGCTATGCCCCAGGCGGACTGTCGGATGTCTCGGTCAATGCCGACGGAACGCTTCATTTAATCAGAAACTTTGAGGGGCTGGGCACCCTCGAGTTGCGCCGCAAGAGATTTGATATCTTCGGCTACGCGGGAGTCGAGTACGCCGGCCGCGCGGTCGACTTCGATCCCTTACAGGCAGGCGGCAAAACTGGAGGCGAGGTCGGTTACGGCGCCCCGCTCTTCAACAATTCGGGGTGCTACACCGAATTGCCTCCAGCTGTAAACACCGGCTTCACTCCCACCAGCCTTGCCGATTGCACGGCCGATACCCGCGCTCTGATCGAAGGAACCATCGGCTTCTGGTACCGCTTCTACAACGGCCCCAGGGGCAAATTCCAGTTCGGCACGCAATACTCCTACGTGACGCGTCAGACTTGGTCGGGAGTCGGCCCTTCTGGACCCGGAGCCCCGGGGGTATCGCCAGAAGGTATCGACAATATGATCTTCACCTCGTTCCGTTACTATTTGCCGTGAATCAACGGCCTCGCACCTTTCTGAGGGAGCGCCTTGCCTCAGAGACGCCGCCGGCCCGGTTTTGGCTTACTCTCCTTTTCCGGGCTGGTGGCGCTAACCTTTCTTACCAGAGTTCGCGGAGCTCGCCGCGGAGTCGGAGGCCCGGACTGTTCTCCGCACGGACAAGGCGGAGGAATGGGAACGGAATCACAGATGCCTAATAAAATCTTCGATATCGCGATTATTGGCGGCGGCTTTACCGGTACCATACTTGCCCTTCAGCTATTGAACCGTCATCCTTCGATACGGGTGGGAGTCATCGATAGGAGTTCCACGCCGGGGCGAGGTCTGGCCTATGGCACGAAAGACCCTAATCATTTCTTGAACGTACCCGCTGAAAACATGAGCGCATTTCCGGACGAACCCGAGCATTTGGTTCGATGGGCACGAGATAACCACGATCCATCCCTTCATCCGGGTCGCTTCTTGCCGCGGGCCGTCTACGGTCAATATGTAGCCTCGTTGTTGCAAGCGGCCATGGCCCCGAACAGGCACAGATTTGATTGGCTTCACGGCCAGGCCTTGTCCCTGACCACAAAGAACGAACTGCTGACCCTACAGCTTGAAGGTGGCGGCGCGTTACACGCCCGGCATGCCGTTCTCGCATTAGGCAACTTCCCTCCACCATGTCTGAACATCCCCGGATTAAGTGACGCGAGCACCCGATATGCGCCGTCGGCGTGGTCACGTAGTGCCCTCGAAGGTTTGCGAGCGAAGGGAAACGCCCTGCTTATCGGCTCCGGGCTTACCAGCGTCGACGTGGCTATTTCCCTCCGCGCCAGAGGTTTCAGCGGAGCGATCCACATCGTTTCGCGTCATGGACTTTTGCCACAGACCCATTGTCAAGCATTAGCCCCATATCCGCCCCCTGTCGAATCCCTCCCCCGAACCGTCCGTCTTCTGCTGCGCTTTATTCGCAATGCAGTGCGATTGGCGGAACTCGAGGGTGGCGACTGGCGTTCCGTTGTCGACGCCATTCGTCCCATGACCGCTCAGATTTGGTCTTCCTGGCCGCAGCGGGAGCGCAGGCGGTTTCTGCGGCATGTCCGCCCCTATTGGGAGGTGCATCGTCACCGTATTGCCCCGGAGATTGGGACGAAACTTGCCGCCATGATCGAGCAAGGGCAGGTCCATGTCTATGCCGGCCGCCTCGCCGCCTACTCCGAACACGACAACCTTGCCGAAGTTACCTTTCGCGAGAGGCGCAGCGGTCTGCATCGCATACTGCAGGTGGATCGCGTGATTAACTGCGCAGGTTCGGAAAATGACTGCCGCCGCACTGACGATCCACTTCTAGCCTCACTCTTGGCTCAAGGCCTGGTAAGGCCCGACCCCTTATTCCTCGGCCTCGATGTCGATGGGAACGGAGCCCTGTTGACCTCGACCGGTCACCCCTCACCCGCCCTCTACGCGATCGGTCCTGCCAGAAAGGGCAGGCTCTGGGAGAGCGTGGCTGTGCCCGACCTTCGCGTTCAGGCGGCGCAGCTAGCCGAACACCTGGTTCACCAGATAGTTGATGTCCAAGATTCGATGGCCGAGGTTGCTGGCAATCCAGGCCCGGGTTCCACGGGAGACGCTAAAAAACTGGCGCCTGGTTCTGGGGGACACCGCGTCTGGGGACCGTAGCTGGGAGCTCCCGGAGTCGCGAATCCCGCGACGGCGGACAAAAAAGCAAAGCGCTGCCGACCCAACGTCCAGAGCCTTCGCGGACATTACGACAGCGCTGCCACTACTGAGCCCAAACTGAATGAAAGAAGTATAGAAATGGCGCTGCCCTGTTTCTAGTGCATTGTAGGGTACGGGGCTACGATGTGGAGGCTGACCAGGGAGCCTCTACGGTTTTGGTTCTTCCCCTGTGTCCCCCGCGCCCTCTGTGTTCAAGCTTTTTTCCGGACGCAACAGCGGAAACAGGATCACGTCGCGGATGGTGTGGGAATCGGTGAGCAGCATGCACAGCCGGTCCACGCCCACGCCCACGCCTCCGGCCGGCGGCATTCCATACGACAACGCGCGGATGTAGTCTTCATCCATCTGGTGCGCCTCTTCGTCGCCGCGCTCGCGTTCTCGTAACTGCGCTTCAAACCGCCGACGCTGATCCTCTGGATCGTTGAGTTCGCTGAATCCGTTTGCGATTTCCATCTGGCCGGCGAAGACCTCGAAGCGCTCGGTCCAGTCGGGTTCATCCCGCTTTTGCTTCGACAGCGGCGACACCGCGGTAGGGAACTCATAGATGATCGTCGGCTGGGTCAGGTGCTCTTCGGCCACAGCATCGAACAGAAAGGCTATCGCCTTGCCAAGACTCCCGCCTGCTCTCAATTCGCTCGAAATGGCACCGAACTTTGCACCTAGCGTCCGAGTCGCCTCGCGTTCGTCCTTAGGAAGCAGAGGCGCCTTATCGTGGGCCAGCCTGAGGGCAACCTCTGAAACCTGAAGACCTTTAGCGAATGCTTCAGCGTCAGAAAAATCCCTTAGGTTAGGCTCTGCGCCCGCCGCCTCCGGCCAGTAATGAATGATGGCCTCGCGCATGGTCATGCGCCGCCAGTCGGCCCAATCGATCTCGTGAACGACTTTTTTCTCGTCCCCCTCCACCTCGCGTCTTGCTAGTTCTGACACTGCTAGTCCGCTCCCGAGCATTTGGTGCTCATCGAGGAGCTCGCTCTTGCGATCCCTGACCGTCCACTTCGTTTTCGTTCCACCAGTCACATCCTTCGCGGCCTGCGTAATCAACTCCTGCGTGAGATCCATCATGTCGTGGAAATCGGCGTAGGCCTGGTAGTACTCGAGCATGGTGAACTCCGGATTCCAGCGCCAGCCCAGGCCCTCATTGCGGAAGTTGCGGTTGATCTCGTACACGCGATCGAATCCGCCCACCACCAGCCGCTTCAAATACAGTTCGGGGGCGATGCGCAGATATAAATCCATGTCGAGCGTGTTGTGGTGCGTCACAAACGGCCGAGCCACAGCTCCACCCGCAATGGGCTGCATCATGGGGGTCTCGACTTCAACAAATCCATGCGCCTCCATGGTGCGCCGCAGCGACTGCACCAGCTTGCTGCGCTTCAGAAAAACTTCCCGCACCTCGGGATTCATCACCAGGTCGACATAGCGCTGCCGGTACCGCAACTCGACATCGGTCAGACCGTGAAACTTCTCGGGCAGCGGCAGCAGGTCCTTGCTGAGAAATGTTAGTTCCTCCACATGGATGGTGAGCTCGCCCGTGCGCGTGCGAAACAAATAACCGCTGAGGCCAATGTGGTCGCCGACATCGAGCAGCTTGAACAACTCGAAGCCCTTCTCGCCGACCGCATCTTTCTTCACGTAAATCTGGAGCCGCTTGCCTTCCTGCTGCACATGACAGAATCCGGCCTTGCCCATGAGGCGGATGGCCATGATGCGTCCGGGCACGCGCACATTGACTCGCGGGTTTTCCAGTTGCTCCGCAGTCTTGTCGGAATAGTCTGCCAGAATCTGCGGAATCGTATGGGTGAACTCGTACTTGCTGCGGTACGCGATCTGGCCCAGCGCCTCGATCTGTTTCAGCTTCTGGCGCCGTAGTTCGTAAACATTTTCGTCGAATGCCAAGCGAGTCCTTTTAGCAGGGAATTGCGCCTTGCCCGCGCGGGAAGACCATGAACGTTGAAACGCGATTATAAACAACCTCGCGCCTGGACGTTTGGCCTCGAGACGGTGAGATCAGGAACGATTTGTAGTTTACCAATGTACTGTGGTATATTGGTACAAATGGTCGACGCTCAGGAACTGCTTGTGGAACGCGTCCAAACTGGCGTGCGTATGGAGAAGCGCCTGCTCAAAGTGCTCAAGGGCTTCGCCGAATACCACGACATGACCCTCGGCGATCTTTTGGAAGGCATCGTCCTCCATGCCTTCGACGGAAAAATGCCGTTCAGCCCGGCTTCCCTCGAACGCATTCAGGAATTGAAGCGGTTTTACGATTTTGACCTCGACTCCAGCGCCAGCCACCGCCTGAAAGAAATCAAGATGCGCCCCGCCCGCAAGCGCGGCACCGACAAATGAGCTTGATTCCATGAGCCATCAGGAACTCATCCGTTGCTTCGAGAACCACACTCTCCCCGAAGACTCGTTCCATCACGCCGATCATGTCCGCCTGGCGTTCGCCTACCTCTGTGAGTATCCGGTCCTGCAGGCGCTGGAGAAGTTCGCCAGTGCCCTGAAGCGATTCGCCGCCGCCCACGGGAAGACCCAGCTCTACAACGAAACCATCACTTGTGCATATCTGTTCCTGATTCGCGAACGCATGGCTTACTGCGAAGGCGCAGACTGGGAAGAATTCGCACTCCGGAATCCCGACCTGCTTGCTTGGAAGGACGGCATCCTGAGCCGCTATTATCGCGACTCCACACTCAAATCTGACCTCGCCCGAAAAGTTTTCGTGCTTCCCGACAAAGGTCATGAGTCGGAGACATCTCTTGTTGAAGTCGCCCGCCAACAGCGGTAATATTGCGTGCTCGAGTTGCTCGGGCTGAGTAGGACGCGTAAGGCCAACGATGCCGCAGAACTACGTTCCCATCTTCATCTTCATGGCAGTCATCGGCGTGCTTCTGCCGCTGACGCTGCTGGCGGCCAAGCTGGTGCGCCCGGACAATCCGAGCAAAACCAAGCTGATGCCGTATGAGTGCGGCATCGATCCCGTCGACAACGCGCGCGGACGTTACACCGTCCGCTACTACATCGTCGCGATCCTCTTTGTAGTCTTCGATGTGGAGACTATCTTTCTGTTTCCCTGGGCCGTGAAGTTCAAGGCGCTCGGCCTGTTTGGTTTCGTGGAGATACTGATCTTCCTGGTGATTCTGATCGCCGGTTATATTTGGGTTTGGAAAAAGGGTGCACTGGAATGGGTGTAACTCCGCCCACGCCCGCGGCTGAGCCTTCGGCCGAAACCTTTACGGCCAGCCGCTGGACGCAAGGCAATTTCCCTTTTCCAACGAGAATCGTGGTGAGCCCCATTCGGGTCAGCCGTGTTAAGTCTCGATTGTTTGGCGCCAGCGACGAGAGCATCGCCATCTCCAAGATTGCCTCCGTGCACATTTCGACGGGCATGCTTTGGTCGGAGATTCGCATCGAATCCACCGGTGGCACCGACCCCATCACCAGCTACGGTCACCGCAAAGCCGATGCGCGGCGCATTCGGGACCTGATCGAGAGTTATCAAGCGCAAGCTCGCGGATAATCCGCGCAGCGCCATTCGCGGGCCCGCTGTCTCCCCATTCTCCCTGCCCCTCCTCGTTGACACCGTTTCCTCAAGCTGATAAAAGTTAACTTCTCTCCGTCATCCTCAGAGCCGGAGGTTTGTGCCTTCGCCCCTATGCCGGACGAAATCAAATCATCCTCTTCACCCCCGGGAAGTGAGGCGAAGCCGGCCCCAGCAGGGCCCGGCGCTGCCACATCCGGCAAACCCGCCGGCCCCACGAGACACGCTGCTCCTGCGCTCACGCCCTGGGACTCGCCCATGATCGCCAGGCTTAAGGGCAACTACGGCTCCGGCATCGAGCCCTTGACTTATGCCGCGCAGAACTACATGGTGGTCGATCGTTCTCTGATTCCTGAGATTCTGCAAGTGCTGCGCAACCAGGAGCAGTTCGACTATTGTGTTGACATCACCGCAGTGCATTACCCCTCGCGCGAAAAGCAATTCGACGTGGTCTGGGTGCTCTATTCTTTTGCGCGCAACCAACGCATTCGCGTGAAAACCCAAATTCTGGATGGCGCGAGCCTGCCTAGTTCCGTCCCCATCTGGCCGGGAGCGAACTGGCTGGAGCGCGAAGTCTATGACATGTTCGGCATCAAGTTTGACGGGCATCCCGACATGAAGCGCATTCTGCTGCCTGAGGGCTGGAAGGGACATCCCTTGCGCAAGGATTATGGCATCCTGCAGCAGGATAACGAGTGGGTGCAGATCAACCTGGGCATTGAAAGCGGCCAGTGAAGATCGGTGGTTAAGATCGTCAATTAGACTTGGCAGTTAGCGGTTAGACTCGGGAGTTGGACTCGGATGACCCACCCCCACACCTCGCTCTCGCATCTCGACCTCGAAGCCCCCGAGAAGCCATTCCTTGATGCCAACGAGCTCATCATCAACATGGGCCCGCAGCATCCCGCCACTCATGGGGTGCTGCGCGTGATTCTGCGCCTTGACGGCGAGAGGGTGCTCGGCCTGGAATGCGTGATCGGCTACCTGCACCGCGGCGTCGAGAAAATTGGCGAGCACCGCACCTACACCATGTTCAACCCGTACGTGGACCGCATGGATTACGTGGCCGCGGTTTCGAACGGGCTTGGCTACTGTGAGACGGTGGAGAAACTTCTGCACGTGGAGGCGCCGCCGCGGGCGCAACATGTGCGCGTGATTCTGACGGAACTGAACCGCATCGCCAGCCACCAGCTCTGGCTGGGGACGCACGCGCTTGATATCGGCGCGATCACACCTCTTTTTTATACATTCCGGGACCGCGAAGAAATTCTAAAGATCTATGAAAAATATTGCGGCGCGCGCCTCACCACTCACGCCTTCCGCATCGGCGGGCTGCAGTACGAAACTTACACCGGCTTCGAAAAGGAAGTGAAAAACTTCCTCGCTTTTTTTCGCCCCAAGATCGACGAGTATGAAGAATTGCTCACCACCAACCGAATTTGGGTGGAACGCACAAAGAACGTGGGCGTGATTTCCGGAAAGGATTGCGTCGCGTTGGGCGTGACCGGGCCCGTGCTGCGCGCCAGCGGTGTCAAGTGGGACTTGCGCAAGGCCCAGCCCTACGCTAACTACAAGAACTTTGATTTCGAAATCCCCACTGGACAGAACGGCGACACTTACGACCGGTATCTGGTGCGTATGGCCGAGATGCGGCAATCCGTTCGCATCATCGAGCAGGCGGTTGATGCGCTGCCCGAAGGCCCCATCATGGCGAAGGTTCCCAAGGTGATGAAGCCGGCGATGGGCGAGGTTTATCACTCGATCGAAGCGCCCAAAGGTGAGCTGGGATACTTCATCGTCAGCGATGGCTCGACGCAGCCTTACCGGGTGCGGGTGCGTCCGCCGTCGTTCGTCAACTTGCAAGCTCTTGACAAGATGTGCCGCGGTCAACTTGTGGCCGACGTGATCGCCGTGATCGGCACGCTCGACATCGTTCTCGGCGAGGTGGACCGCTGATGGGTGGCAGCATTCAATACATCGAGTCCTATCTCTCGAGCGACAAGACGCCCGGCGTCGCGGGAAACATGTTCTGGGTGCTGGTCTATATCCTGCTGGTCTTCGCTGGGCTCTCGGTCGCCGTGATTGCCATGAACTGGCTGGAGCGCAAAATTCTGGCGCACATGCAGGTGCGGCTGGGGCCGATGCGCGTGGGTCCGCACGGCTTGCTGCAGCCTATCGCCGACGCCATCAAACTGCTGCTCAAGGAAGACATCATGCCCTCCGGGGCCGATGGTTTTGTTTTCTGGATGGCGCCACTGATCGTTGTGCTCGCGGCTTTCACGGTTTTTGTCGTGGTCCCGTTCGGCCCGACGCATGCCATTACCGACATGAATATCGGAATCCTCTTCATGCTGGGCGTGTCATCGCTGGGCGTGCTGGGCATCGTGATGGCGGGCTGGGCTTCGAATTCGCACTATCCGCTGATTGGCGCGCTGCGTTCCACCGCCCAGATGGTGTCGTATGAAGTGGCAATGGGGTTAGCCGTGATCTCGGCGATCCTGATGACCAGTTTGAACTCCACTGGAACCGGCACTCTCAGCATGATCGGCATCGTGCAGGCGCAACTGGCCCAGCACGAATGGTTCATCTTCAAGTTCTTTCCCCTGGGACTGATTGCTTTTTTTATTTTCGCCGTCGCCATGGTTGCCGAGACCAACCGGGCGCCTTTTGATTTGGCTGAGGCCGAATCAGAATTGACCGCCGGATTTCACACGGAATACAGCGGCTTTCGCTGGTCCTTGTTCTTTCTGGCCGAATACTCCGCCATGATTGCGGTGTCTTCGATTGCGGTCACGCTCTGGCTTGGGGGATGGCTGCGGCCGTTTCCGAACCTTTTGAGCGGCCGTACCTGGTCTGTCGCTTTCTCACTCATCCCAGGCATTGCGTTTATTTTTCTGGCTGCGATGTGTTTCTACAACGCGGCGCGCATGCCGAAGCATCCGCTGTTTCGCATTCAAACCATCGGCCTCGCGGGGTTCGGCGCCGTGCTGGGCTTGATCGGTTTGGTTTTGTTCATACCTGACGTGAGCATGCGCATCCAGGATATTTTCTGGTTCTCGGCGAAAGTTGCCGGCTTTATGTATCTCTATATCTGGTATCGTGGCACGTTCCCGCGATACCGCTTTGACCAGCTCATGCGGATGGGATGGAAAGTCCTGCTGCCCTCGGGCTTGGGCGTTCTCATTCTGACCGCCAGTGTAGCGCTGTTGCAAGAAAAGATATGGCACCCGTAGCCACACCATTTTTCTTTTACCTGTTCTCCGGGATCATGCTCATCGGCGGCATCCTGGTGATCACGCGCAAGAACCCGGTGCACTCGGCGCTGGCGCTGATTGTCACGCTGCTGGCGCAGGCGTCAATTTATCTGATGCTTTACGCTCCGTTCGTGGCTGGCGTGCAAATTATTCTTTACGCCGGCGGCATCATGGTGCTGTTCCTGTTCGTCATCATGCTGGTAAGCATCGATCGAACCATGAAAGAGCGGCAGTTCAACAGTCAATGGGCGGCCGGTCTGATTGCGGCCACGGCGTTGGGCGGATTATTCATCGGCGTCTATACGAAAGGGAATGATATGTTCCCCGAACATGCCATGGCGATGGTGGAAAGCGACAACACGCAGAAAGTGGCCACTCTCTTGTACGGGCAATACATGTTTGCTTTCGAGATCGCCTCGTTGCTGCTGCTGGTGGCGATCATCGGAGCGGTGGTGATGGCGAAGAAACGAATCTAGTGCCAGGTAGCGGGCTAGAAGCCGTTATGGAAGCGATACTGCACATCACGACGCTGCATTATCTGGTGCTTGGGGCGGCGCTGTTTCTGCTGGGCGTCGTTGGGGTGCTGACCCGGCGCAACGTGGTCATCGTCCTGATGTCGATCGAACTGATTCTCAACGCGGTGAATCTCAACCTGGTCGCCTTCTCGCATTACTGGCAGGGAATGCCTGCCCGTTTGGGTGGTGGCCCGATGGCCTTGCACGGTCAGATTTTCGCCATCTTTATCATTACCGACGCCGCAGCCGAGGCTGCGGTGGGCCTTGGAATCCTGATCGCCTTCTTCCGCAACAAGGAGACGGTGAACATTGACGAAGTGAATTTGCTGAAGTGGTAGGAAATCAGTACCGAGTACCTCGTACCCAGTACCGAGTGACGAACATTTTGGTCGACAACTAACGGCCAACGACAAGTGAAATGTTCTTTCTTCACTACATCTGGCTAATTCCTCTGCTCCCGGCCTTCGGCGCGGCCGTCATGCTCTTTTTTGGCCGCAAGCTGCAGAAGGCATCCGTCAGTGCGGTTTGCGTGGGCACGATCGTGCTGGCGTTCCTTATGGCCTGCGGCGCGATCTGGCAATATACGGCGTGGTCTTCGACGCCAGAAAACTTTCACAAGCCTTACGAGGCCATTCTCTACACCTGGCTTGGCACCGACACCGGCCACATGAATTACGTGGCTCATGACGGTTCGCCGGCCGCGTTCCAGGCGGACGCAGGTTTCCTGCTTGACCCGCTTTCCAGCATCTGGCTGCTCTTTGTCACAGGCGTCGGCATGCTGATCCATATTTATTCCACGGGATACATGGCGCACGAAGGCGGCTACTACCGCTTTTTCGGGTACCTCAACCTGTTCATGTTCTCCATGTTGACGCTCATCCTGGCCAACAACTATGCGCTCATGTTCGTGGGGTGGGAAGGTGTGGGACTGTGTTCGTATCTGCTGATCGGTTTCTATTTTCACCGCAAGTCGGCCACCGACGCGGGTAACAAAGCTTTCATCGTGAATCGCGTCGGCGACGCGGGATTCCTGTTGGGAGTGTTCTTCATCGCCTGGTATTGCGGTTCGCTTCGCTTCACGGAAGTCACCCACCTAGCGCACAGCGGACGCTTTGCGATCGGCGATCCCTACATCACGGCCGCTACGTTATTGCTCTTCGTCGGAGCCTGCGGCAAGTCGGCGCAGCTCCCGCTTTATATCTGGCTGCCCGATGCCATGGAAGGCCCCACGCCGGTTTCCGCGCTCATCCATGCCGCAACCATGGTTACAGCGGGCGTTTACATGGTCGCGCGCTCCAATGCACTGTTTGTGCTCGCGCCCGCATCGATGAAAACGGTTGCCATTGTCGGCGCGCTCACCGCGATCTTCGCCGCCTCGATCGCTCTCGTGCAAAACGACATCAAGCGCGTGCTCGCTTATTCCACCGTCTCGCAACTCGGCTACATGTTTCTCGCCCTGGGCGTGGGAGCCTTCGCTGCCGGCGTCTTCCACGTGTTTACCCACTCGTTTTTCAAAGCGCTGCTCTTCCTCGGCGCAGGGTCGGTAATTCATTCCATGAGCGGCGAGCAGGATATGCGCAACATGGGCGACCTCGGCCATCGCATTCGCACCACTCACGTCACCATGTTCATTGCCACGCTGGCAATTGCGGGCATCTTCCCGTTCGCGGGGTTTTTTTCGAAGGACGCGATTCTCTGGGAAACCTGGTCGCGCGAAGGCGGAGCCTACCGCTTCCTCTGGTATATCGGTTACGCCACCGCTTTCATGACCTCTTTTTACATGTTCCGACTGATGTATCTGACGTTCCATGGCCGCCCCCGCATGAGCCACGAAGCGGAGCGCCACATTCACCAATCGCCTTTGTCGATGACCGTGCCGCTGGTCGCGCTCGCGCTGTGCTCGCTCGGTGCCGGATGGCTGGGCTGGCCGCACAGCCTGGGCGGCTCCGACCACTTCACGGCGTTTCTTGAACCCGTGTTCGCTCCAGAAGCTCGCGTCCTACAAGAAGAGGGAAGAACAGCGCAACTGGTAGGCGGAGTAGAAGAAGAGCACAACACGGGATGGGAGTGGACGCTGATGGGGCTTTCCCTGGCCGCCGCCGGTGTGGGATGGGGCATGGCATGGAGAAACTACCGCCACGCCGATAGAGGCTACACCGAGCCGATCGCCGCCGCGGCGCCGCCGGTCTACAACGTGCTGCTCAATAAATATTACGTCGACGAGGGTTACGACTATGTCTTTACCGGGCGCCGCAAGCTGGGAGACGTGCGCTTGGGCGTGTTGGGTCTTGGCGAAGCATCGGCGTGGCTCGACTCGCATGTGATCGACGCCGCCGTCAACGATGTGGGATGGATCACGCGGCTTACGGCGACGATTTCCAGCTGGTGGGACAAGTGGATCATTGACGGCATCGGCGTAAACGGCCCGGCGATTCTGGCGCGCATCTTGTCGTATCCCGCGCGTTTGTTGGAATGGGGATTGGTCCAGTGGTACGCGCTGGTGATGACAGCGGGTTTGTTAGGTTTCGTGTTTTATTACTTGTATCACTGATACAAGCTCTTAGCTGTTAGCTCTTGGCTCTTAGCTCTTAGCTTGAAACCAAAGGCGAAGAGTCCCGAGCTAAAGGCTAAGGGCTAAGAGCTAAAGGCTAAGAGCTAAAGGCTAAGAGCTTTTCATGCAAAACCACATACTCTCGATCATTCTCTTCACGCCGCTTGTGGGCGCGCTCATGCTCTTCTTCGTTCCCAGGCAGAACAAAGACGCCATCCGCTGGATCGCGAATCTGTTTTCGCTCGGCGGCTTCCTGGTCTCGTTGCCCCTGGTGCCGTGGTTCTGGGCGCTGCGCTTCGAGCCCGGCTTCAAGTTCATCGAAGGCGTCCCCAACAACTGGATCCCCTCCATCGGCGCGGGTTACGTCATCGGCATCGACGGCATTTCATTCCTGCTCATCATGCTCACCACATTGCTGGGCTGGATCTCGATTCTTTCCTCGTGGACGGCGATTGAGAACCGCGTCAAAGAATATTACATCTGGTTTCTGATTTTGCAGACCGGCATGCTCGGCGTCTTCATGGCGCTCGATTTCTTTCTCTTCTTTGTTTTCTGGGAAGCGATGCTGGTTCCGATGTATCTCCTGATCGGCATCTGGGGCGGCCCGCGCAGGCTTTATGCGGCGATCAAGTTCTTTCTGTATACCCTGGCCGGCTCGGTACTGATGCTGCTGGGAATTCTGTTCCTCTATTTCCATCATCACGCGTTGACCGGAATTTACACCTTCAGCATCACCGCTCTGTACGAAACCGCACCGAAGATTTATTCCGACCCAGCCTACGGACCGACCGTCGCCACGTTGCTGTTCTTCGCCTTCTTCTTCGCCTTCGCCATCAAAGTACCGATGTTTCCGTTCCACACCTGGCTGCCTGATGCGCACGTCGAAGCTCCTACAGCAGCGTCGCTCATCCTGGCGGGCGTTCTGCTGAAGATGGGAACCTACGGCTTCATCCGTTTCTCGCTGCCGTTCTTCCCCGACGTTCTGACTCACGGCAGAGTGCGCTTCTGGATGATGGTTCTCTCGGTGATTGCCATTCTTTATGGCGCGCTGGTCTCGCTCATGCAGAAGGATATGAAGAGGCTGGTGGCGTATTCCTCGGTCAGCCATCTTGGCTTTTGCACGCTGGGGATTTTCGCGCTCACGCCGCTGGGGTTGAGTGGATCGGTCTTGCAGCAGGTCAATCATGGCATCTCCACGGGCGCGCTGTTTTTGATTGTCGGAATTCTTTACGAGCGCCGCCATACCCGAGAGATCGTGGAATACGGTGGCATCTCGAGCGTAATGCCCGTCTACGCCACCATCACCATGATCATGTTTCTCTCTTCGATGGGACTGCCTCTGCTAAACGGTTTCGTCGGCGAGTTCACCATCCTGCAAGGTACGTTCATGGTACGGGAGATCGCGGGGCATCCCGGCTACTTCTGGGTCGCATGGGCCATCCCCGGCATCATCCTCGCCGCGGCGTATTTGCTCTGGCTTTATCAGCGTGTTTTCTTCGGCACGGTCACCAACCCGAAGAACGAAAAGCTGCACGACCTCACACCACGCGAAGTGTTGATGTTTATGCCGCTCCTCATCCTGGCCTTCTGGATCGGCCTCTATCCCAAGCCGTTTTTCCAGATCCTTGAGCAGCCGGCCAATCAGATCGTGGAGAATGTTCGCAACCCGCAGGCGGCGGGCGCACTGAATGCCGCATTGCCGCCGTCGGCGCGCATAACGGTTGCGGCGACAGCCTCCGTGATGAAAGGCAAGAACTAGTGGGCGCGCTCTCCCAATTCAACTGGAACGATTATCTGCTGGCCCTGCCCATCACTCTGCTCACTCTGTTTGCTCTCGGCATCTTGCTCATCGATCTCATGATCCCGCCCGAGTCCAAGTGGGTCAACGCCGTCACCGCGCTCATCGGCGTGCTGTTCGCCGCTGCAGGAGTGGTGAAAATCCAGCTCTGGATGCAAGTTACTCCGTCCGTTTCCATGGGTGCACTCGGCTTGATGCAAACCATGCTTGTGGACCGCGGCGCCCTCTTTTTCTTCTATTTGTTTCTTGCCGGCGCAGCTATCTCGATTCTCATGTCCATGAATTACATGAAGATCGAGCATGAGAACCATGGCGAGTACTACGCCCTGATGTTGCTCTCCGTCGTCGGCATGATGTGCATGGCCGCCGGCTTCGACATCGTTCTTATCTTCATCGGTCTGGAACTGATGGCGATTTCCACCTACGTTCTCGTGGGATTCCTGCGCCGCGACCGCCGCTCCAACGAAGCCGCTTTGAAATATTTGTTGCTGGGAGCGTTCTCCTCCGGCATTTTTGCTTACGGCCTGTCGCTGCTGTACGGTCTTACCGGCAGCACCAACTTGCGTATGATCGGCCGTGGGCTGGGCACGATTGTTTCCAAAGACCCGTACAATCCCGTCGTGATCGTCGCCTTGCTGACCACGATCACCGGCCTGCTCTTCAAGATTGCCGCCGTCCCGTTCCATCAGTGGGTGCCCGACGCCTACGAAGGCGCGCCCACCTGCATCAGCGGATTCATGTCGGTTTCCGTCAAGGCTGCGGGATGGGCCATGCTGTTGCGCGTCCTCGGGGCCACCTATCCGGCCTATCCCAGCGTCGTGTTCGGTCTGGCCGCGTTGCGCCCCATTTACGTTCCCCTACTGGTCTTTGTTTCCATCGCCACCATGACGGGAGCGAACTTCGCCGCCCTCACCCAGAGCAACACCAAGCGCCTGCTCGCCTACTCTTCCATCGCGCACGTTGGTTACATGCTCCTCGGCCTGATCGCCGGCACGGCCACGCAACTCAGCCCTGATGGCATCAAAGGCATTCTGATTTATCTGCTGGTCTACACCTTTATGAACCTCGGTGCGTTCGGCGTGATTACCTCGCTGCGCCACCGCAACGTCATTGGCGACGAACTCGACGATCTCAATGGCCTCTACTCGCGTGCTCCCGTCGAAGCCGTGCTCATGCTGATCTTTCTGCTCTCGCTCGCCGGGATTCCGCCCCTGGCCGGCTTCTGGGGTAAATACTTCATTTTCCTCAGCCTCGTCGAAACCGGGCACTACGCGCTGGCGTCGCTGGGCGTGCTGTATTCCGTCTTCGGCCTCTATTATTATTTGAAGATGGCGAACGCCATGTTCATGGCCCAGCCCGAAGAGCGGGGAGCGCTGGCCGTGAGTTGGACCATGCGCGCCGCGCTGGGCGTGACTGCTCTTGCCACGCTCTTCATCGGAGTCATGCCTGACCGGTTCATCAGCCTCGTGAACTGGGCGCTCGGGATAGCGCAGAATCCCGCGGTCGCGAAACTGATCCGGTAAGACGCCGGGTTTCGAAAACGGCCATGTCCAAGCCTCCTGTCGACCCCGCGACCGACCGTCAAGACTCCAGCCGGAAACAGAACCTCTGGGTCCAGGTCAGCCGCTACACCCAGCTGGCATTGCTGCTGCCCTCGGCCACGGTCGTCGGATGGCTGCTCGGAACCGCTCTCGACCGCTGGTTGCATACCTCATGGATAAGCATTGTCGGGCTTCTGCTGGGCACTGCCGCCGGCCTCGTCGAAGTGGTTCGCACTCTCCAGCGCGACACAAGATAAAACCGATTTTCCCCGTGCCCTGACCTCGCGTACCATATCTGTTAACTGCATGGAGCTTGAAAACTCAAGTTCGGGCCATCCCGCAATTCCGGTGTCGGTTCCCGGCGGCGATTTCTACTCCGGCGCGGCCGGACGCATCTCCCGCTTCCTCATCGGCCTTGCGCTTGTGCTGGCGGCCGTAGGCTGGCGGGAGTTTGGGCGCTGGGCCGCCTTTGGTTTTCTCGCCGGATCGGTCATCGCTTTCCTCAATTTTCACTGGCTCAAAAACGGTGTTGCCAGCCTGGCGGATCGCATCAGCAATGCCGGGAAACCGCAGTCTGGCGCGGGAATTATCGCTCGCTTCCTGTTGCGCTACGTTTTGATGGGTGCGGCTGCGTATGTTATATTAACCAGTTTTCCCGCCTGCCTCCGGGGTCTTTTTGTAGGTTTGTTGCTACCGGTTGGCGCGATCGCTTGCGAATCTGCCTATGAGATATACGTGGTTGTAGCTCGAAAGGGCTGAGGCGGTTCTTCAGCCGCGAAAACGCGAGGCTAATCTGGGAGTCGAGCAGCACGAACCGCCTTATGCCGAAACAACTCTGGTTCACCGAGATTCTGAACCGCCTGTTCGCAGGCCCCGTAGGCTCCCTGTTGCGGGCGTTGCATATTCAGGTCAAGCACCCGCAGGCGCCCATCACCGATTCGTTCGCCATGGAACTGTTTGTGTTCCTGTTCCTGGTCGTAATGTTCTTGCTGCTGCGTTCAAGCCTGTCGGTCTACGCGCCCAACAACCTACAGCATGTTTTCGAGACTCTCGAGGGTTTCGTTGTCGACCAGAGCCGCGAGATCATCGGGAGCCATAGTGAGGCTTACATTCCGTTCTTCGCCATCCTCTTCGTTTTCATACTGCTGTGTAATCTCCTGAGTCTGGTTCCCGGCTTCGAATCGCCCACCGCAGTTCCGGTAGTCCCGCTGGGCTGCGCCATTTGCGCTTTCGTCTATTACCACATCCAGGGATTCAAACGTTCCGGTATCGCCTACCTTACCCAATTCCTCGGCCCTCGGATGGAAGGCTTGCCGCTGATTGTCCGTGTTTTATTGGGGATCATCTTGATGCTGCCTATCGAAGTTTTCAGCCACTTGGCCCGCTTGCTTTCGCTGACCGTGCGTCTCTGGGCTAACATATTTGCCGGCGATCTGATCACCCTGGTCTTCTTTTCCATGATTCCTATCGGCGTGCCGGTGATTTTCAGCGGTCTTCACGTCGTGGTTGCACTGTTGCAAGCCTACGTGTTCATGCTTCTGGCGATCGTTTATGTTTCCGGCGCCGTCGCCGAAGAGCATTGAGAAGAGCATCAAAGTTTTGCACCACCTCCGTTCAGCGTGAGGGCGTCGGCACCGGATGACGTCAACCACCCACTGGCGGCAATTGATACGAGGAGAAAACACAATGCGTATACTCAGTAATCTATTCATGGCGCTGTCCGCTCTCTGCTTCGCCGTGCCCGCTTTCGCACAAGGCGGCGCGGCAGGCGAAACCAACTGGGTCGCTATCACCGCCGGATTTTCCATGGCGATCGCTTCCGCAGGTTGCGGTCTGGCCCAGGGTAAAGCCACTGCGGCTGCGGCCGAGGCTCTGGCCCGCAATCCTGCCGCCCGTCCGGGCATCCAGTTCGCCCTGTTGCTCGGCTTGGTGCTGATCGAGTCGCTTGCGCTCTACACCTTGGCCATCATCTTCCTGAAGGTGGTGAAATAGGCAGGCTTTGGCGCAGAACTAAGAAGCCTCTGCTCGCGCGGCGAGCAGAGGCTTCTTTAGTTTCTGCACTTGGTGCCTGGTTTCGCTCTAGCGAGCTCCTATATCTTCCGCTCTCCGCTCCACTGCTGCTCCTTGTTTTGCGGAGCGTGGTTCAGCGCTTCCACCAGCACCCTGCGCAGGCGGTAGCGGCTTTCCAGGTCGATATCCACGATTTCGAATCCGACTTCATTCACCCGCGCCCGGCGCAGCAGCACATGCGCCCGGATCTTCGACCGCATACCCAACGAAATCTCCAGATCGGCCTCGCTGCCGATGCGAAGATTATCTTCCTTGGTGGCCATGCCTCCGCCCAGGCTCAATTCACGGATCAGAATCTTTGACCTTCCCCACGAACTCCCAATCGAAGCGTTTATCGTGCGCCATAGCACCATTCGTTCATAGCGCCGTTGCCGCACCCACGGACATGCCGGAGCCGTATCCAGAGGCGCGATCGCCAGTTCCGCCGGCTCGATGCCGCTATCGGAAAGTATCTGTGCGCTGTAGCGCGGGTCTGTCTTCGACAGAGACTGCGCCGCCGCAATCCGCAACTCGCGATGATGAATCCATCCAAATGTTTTCTTCGCCTCGACAATCTCGCGCAGCAGGCTTAACGCCTCCGTATCCTTGATCCGTCCCAGCGATTCGAGAGCCTTCAGTTGCACAAACGGTGAACGCGAAGCCGCTTCCCCCGGCCGCGCCATGGCCAGCAGCGGCGGCGCCGCCGTCAGATCCCCGCTCATCCCGATTTCATCCACGGATTCCGGCAGCACCACGGAATCAAGCACTTCCGCCAGTTCCAGCAGCGTGCGTCCCCGGTCCGGCGCAGCTCCATAGGCGATCTGCCGGACCACGATATCGTGATAGAAACGATTCCATTCGGGCAGGCGCGTTGGCAACAGTTCCAGCAGTGTGCCCACATCCAGGCGGCTCAACAACCCCACCACTGCTGAGGCCTGCCGCGGTTGGCCGGTGCGCAGAATCTCCCGCAGTTGCGTCAGAGCCGGACTCCCCATTTCCTTCACCAGCTCCACCATCCGGTCGCACTCGTCCCGCCGCATGCAGCGGAAGAACCGGTCAGCCAGATGTTCGGCCCCGGATTGGCAAGTCCGCCGCAACACCAGCAACAGTTCCGCGGGCACCGGGTCACACTCCAAGGCTTCCTCAATGAACTCCGGAATCCGGTTCTCCACGCCCACCCGTGGCCGCAAATCGTTCACCATCACTGGACGTTGCTGCAGCAGCATCTCCATTCCGCTGCACACTTCGTTCACTGCCTGGTAGTTTTTGGCCTCGCTGGCCTCCTGGCTCAGCCGCACGAATGCCGCGCTCAACAGGCTTTGCAGTTCAGGATCTTTTTCCACGCACAACTGCTCACTTACCTTGTGGATGGCCTTTCCCATAGCCTCGCCGCCCAGCCGCGCATAAAGATCCGCCAATTGACTCAATCCAATCGCAGTCTTGCGCCGCGCTTCCGCCTCTTTCGTGCTCAGGCAGCTCGAGTAGTTGTTCAGAATGTCGGCGGAGGTGTGCTTATCGTCCCGGTCCAGCAGCACTTCCACAAACTGCCGCAGGTTTCGCGGCGGCACGCACGGAGCTTCGTTGGAGAGCAGCACTGTCTTCTTGCCCGACTCCGGCACCTCGGCCCAGAACATCCGGTCCAGGATGTCGGCGTGCGACTCCACCAGAATGCCCGCCTTGTTCATCTTGTCTTCTTGCAGCTTCAGAATCTGGCGCAGCGAGTCCATCTGCCGGCTCATGTGCTCCATCATCTGGTGCACGGCATTGACCTTCACTTCGCCCTTCGAATAGCGCTCCAGGGCGAAGCGGATCGCCATGTGCTCGGCCGCCTTCATCAGCAGCGGCGTATCCTCTTGCTGTTCCGAAGTCACCTTGGCCGCTAGGCTTCCCAGCAACTGCTGCAGGCTCAGCCGCGTGTTTGGATCGGTTTCGCCCAGTTCTTTCTGCAAATCTTCCGGATGAATACTCGGATCGTCCTGTACCTGGCCGAACCGAGTGAGCAGACGAATGGCCTGGATCACCTCGGCTTCCTGCAGCGGTACTACTCCACCCTCCCATGCGGGAGCAGTTCCCGTCCCGGTCCCGCTTCCCGGCCCCGCAACCCAATGGCCGGAAGCATTTGGAACGCTTCCGAACGGAACAACCATGCCGCCGCCACCGCCGCCCTGGCCTCCGCCTCCTGAGTTGGCGCCCTCCGCTGCGGCGATCAGTTGCAGCAGCTTTTGCGGATCGTTCAGCCATTGCTTGAATTCCGGCCCCAGAGTTTGCGCCGCGATCTGCGCCGCCACGCTGATGTCCCCGGTCAGCGGGTCGGCCGCCACAAACTTCACTTCATTGATCTTGATTGTGCTCGGCTTGCTTCCGCTGTTGAGCGCTTCCTTGATCTGCTTGGACACGTCCTGGGCCTTGGAGCCGGCCAGCGTGAAGGCGCGCACCAGGCGCGCAAAGTCTTCCAGGGTAACGTCTTTCGAGAAGTGCAGGCTGGCCAACCCGGCCGTGCTTAACAGTTGCCCAAAGCTGCGTTCGGTCTGCCCGGCTTCCAGCGGAATGCCATCCAGCAACAGCTTGTTGTCGGAAACTCCCAGCAGAAAGCCGCCTTCTCCCGCTGTGGGTAGACCCTGCTGCAATTCGCCCCAGGCGGTCTCGAACTGCGCTTCCGTGCGCTTGTGATCGGGGCCGTACATGCGCGCGTACTTGATCAGGATGTTCAGGCTGTGGACAAAAGCGCGCGCGGAGGCCGCCCGGTTTGCGTGAAATGTCTTCGCGTCCGTGATAAAACACCCCTCAACCCGCATTCCCGGCTGGGTATAGAGAGGTTAAATCCTACAGGTAAGAGCTGCACATTACGGAGGTAATGCCCAGATATGCCTGAATCGCCAGCGCTTCCTTCGTGATATTCGTGACCTCGGCGGCGAATCCAGACGCTACTTACCCGGCACTGGCATTCCCAGCCCTCAGCGGCGAGAATAGAAGCTCTCGCATGTCGGCGCTTCCTGCAATCCGCGTGTCTTCCTCCGCCATCCACGTGATCCGCCCCGGAAAAGTCACCGGCCTCCGTTATTGGACGTTGCGCGTCTTGCAGGAGTGCGAGCGCGTCTCCACCGATTTCAGCCCCGATCCCGTTCACGACCTGCGCGTTTCCCTGCGCCGCTGCCGCTCCATGGCCGACGGATTAATGGCCCTCGACCCTGATCCCGCCTGGAAAGCCATGAAGAAAGCTGGCAAAGGCCTGTTTCAGCGCCTCGGCGCCTTGCGCGACGTCCAGGTAATGATGCAATTGGTCGACAAGCTCTACCCTGAGGAAGATCCTGTGGCGCGAACACTGCCGTCTGCGATGCCGTCATCTCCACAGAATAATGAGCCCACCACAGACCTGGCCGCCCCGCAAGACTCCGCCGCCCAAGCCCTGCTCAAAATCCTCCGCCACCGCGAAGCGGAACAAAAGCTTGAAGCCCATGCCGCTCTCGAACAATTTGACCGTAAGCAATGGCGCAACTGGAGCCGCTCTCTTCCCGCTCGCGCCGCCCGCTTCCGGCCCGGTAGTCCGCTCTTCAAGCATCTCGCTCTCGAGCGCTGGACTGAAGCCCGCGCTCTCCACAACCGCGCCCTGCGCAACCGCTCCCAAACCGCATTCCACAGCCTCCGCATCGGTCTCAAGCGCTTTCGCTACATCGTCGAGAATTTCCTTCCCGCGGAGCACAAAGCCTGGAGCAACGACCTCAAAGAAATGCAGGACTTGCTCGGCGAAGTTCACGACCTCGACGTTCTCTGGTCAACCGCCGTTTCCTGCCACATTTTTCCCGATGAACTTTCCCGCCAGCGCTGGCGCCAGCGAATTCTCACTGAGCGCGCCCGGCGCATTGCGGGCTATCGAAAAAAGATGATCGCCCCCGACTCTCTCTGGCAGGTCTGGCGCGCCGCCCTGCCCCAAGGCCGGCAGATTCAAGCCCTCGCCACCCGCCGCATGAAGCTCTGGGCGAGTGGCCTCGATCCCGACTTTCGGCACTCCCTGCACGTCGCCAGCCTGGCTCTCCAACTCTTTGACAGCCTTCTCGCCACGGGATGGCAGCCCGCCGTCGACGCCATCTCTGCCCGTTCCAGCCTGCTCGCCGCCGCCCTCCTGCACGATGTCGGAAAATCCAAAGGCCAGAAGGGACATCACAAAACTTCCTTCGACCTGATTCGCGCCCGCGGCAACCCCCTGGGCTGGAAGCCCGCCGACCTGCAACGCGCCGCCATCGTCGCCCGCTTCCATCGAGGAGTCCTGCCCACCCGCAAGCACAAATCTCTTCGCGATCTTCTCCCCGACGAGCAGAAAGCCACCATCCAGCTGGCCGCCCTCCTGCGTCTGGCCAACGCCCTGGACGCCGCTCACGACGGCCATATCCGCCGCGTTCAAATTGAAAATGGTCTGACCGGAACTAGAGCGAAACATGCTTTGATCATTGCCGCGGAAGGTTATTCGCCGCTCGCGCCCTCCGCCCAAATCATCGCCGGCGAACGCCATCTCCTGGAACTCGTTCTGCACCGGCCCGTGGTAGTTCGACCGATGAAGAATACAGGTTCTGGGCAACCTAGATCCGACGCCCGTCAAATCCGCTGAGCACCGCCGCCTCGCGCAACCTTTGATCGGCGGCCAGGAAAACCCTGTCTTGCGGCATGCCCTCGCACCACTCCAGTGCGGCCCCAAGTTGTAGCGCGTCAGCCGCTCTCAAGTCGTAACGATCGACAAGCTGAGCAGCTCTGGCTCGCAAAGCATTCGACGGCTGCACGACGCGCCACGACTCGGCCAACTCCGAGGCCAAACCGCGGGACGTGGCCCAATCGTCGGGGGTGAGCTGCTTCATGCGCACCAATCGTCTCAGGGCGCTTGCAATCTCGACTGCCGTTGCCCACCACACCACGGCTCCGTAGCTCCGGTAGAGTGCCACCACTCGCGGCGTGAGCTCTTGATGCGCGCAGAGTGGCACCAGAGCGCTTGCATCCCAAAAGGCCAACGGCCGCTCTACCGCTCGCGCTCTTCCTGCCATAATTGTTCCATTACCTTATCGGAAATGTTTCCCGGTGGGTCCGGCCACGAGACCGGCGAACCCTGTTTTTTCAATGGGGGTGTCAGAACGCCGCGGGCAATCAGCCGCCGCTCCCGCTCGGGTTCGTCGTCCGCTGAGCAGGGAACAATCCGCGCCACCGGCTTGTTACGGTCGCAGACCAGCACTTCTTCTCCCTTGCGCACAAACTGAAGATGAGCGCTCAATCGAGCTTTCAGGTCACTGATGTTTACGGTACGCATGAACTGATTGTAGCAGACATGACCATGTTGGTCACATAGGATTTTCGCCGATCACTCCCGCGCTCCCAGCCGTCCAGCCAGTAGCTTCCACGTCACTTCCGCGCCCACGCGCATACGGGTACAAATGTCCTTGCCCTGCTAGGGAGGTTGCAAACAAGCGCCCATGACTCACGCCCAACTGGTCTCGAAAGCCGTTCACTGGCTGCGCCGCTACCGCTGCGGAGTCGTGCTCTCCGAACAAGCCTGCGTCAGCGGCGAGATGCCCGACGCCATCGGCTGGAAGCGTGCCTGCCATTCCGTGCTGATCGAGTGCAAGGTCACGCGCTCCGACTTTCTCGCCGACCGCGCCAAGCCCTTCCGCCTCAAACCAGAGGAAGGAGTCGGCTGCGAGCGCTTCTACCTGGTCCCCGCCGGATTAATCCACCGCGAAGAGCTTCCCGCAGGCTGGGGTCTTCTCGAATGCCGCCACCATGAAGTCGAAACCATTCTCGCCTCCGCGAAAAATCTCCGCAGCGCTGCCGGATTCCGTTACGAAATGAATCTCCTGCTCGCCAGCCTGCGCCGCGTCGAGCTGCGCGTCGAACCCCAAAGCATCACCGACTTCCTCAAATGGAAGAACCGCATGGCGGAATACAACCGTGGCACTCTGCCCCAAGGCCTGGCCACCGCCGAAGAAGAACTCAACGTTTTCCTCGAGCAGATCTAATGCAGCTGCTCCACTGCGAAGAAAAAAGTTCGAACAAGCCAGAAACCACAACCCGAGATCTCACAACTCGCGCCGTCCTTCCATAGCCTTCAGCATCGTGATCTCATCGGTATATTCAATGTCGCTGCCCACCGGAATGCCCATCGCAATCCGTGTCACCTTCACCCCCACCCGCTTCAGTTGCTGCGAGAGATAAGTGGCCGTGGCTTCGCCTTCCACCGTGGGGTTGGTGGCCACGATCACTTCCTCCACATTGCCCGCATCCACGCGCGCAATAAGGTTCGCGATCCGCAACTGCTCGGGCCCCACCCCATGCAGCGGAGAAATCGATCCATGCAGCACGTGGTAGACACCGTTGAAGTGCTTGGTCTTTTCGATCGTGGCAATGTTCGTGGGCTCTTCGACCACGCATACCAGCCGCTGGTTGCGCGTTGCGCTGGTGCAATAGACGCAGGGATCGACGTCGGTGATGTTGTTGCACACCGAACACAGCCGCAGGCTGGCCTTCACCTCGCGCACCGCCGCTGCCAGCGCCTCGGCGTCCTCGTCGCTCGCGCGCAGGATGTAGAACGCCAGCCGCTGCGCGCTCTTCGCGCCCACCCCCGGCAGCTTCTTCAACTCATCAATCAGCCGCGACATCGGCTCGGCAAATTTGGACATAGGGAAGTGAATAATTTTGCGATTTGGTGATGGGGCAATTTGACAACTAAAGGAAACACCCAAGCTGACCTGAGAATTGCACAATCACCCGATGGCACAATCGCTCATTTTGTTAGAGTCCGCCAATTCCCAGCCCGCCCAGCATTCCACCCACGGTTGATTGCATCGCTCCATCGATCTTTCGCGCGGCTTCGTTCACGGCCGCGAGGATCAAATCCTGCAGCATCTCCACGTCGCCCGATTTCACCGCCTCCGGATCGACCCGTATGCTCAGCAGCTGTTTCCGTCCATCCATCTTCACCGTCACCGTGCCCCCGCCCGACGAAGCCTCCACCACCGTCTCCTGCATCTTTTTCTGCAGCGTATCGTACTGCGCCTTGGCTTTCGACATCAGTTCTTGCAGATTAAATCCGCCCATTCGCACCTTCCATTACGTCTTGGGACCTCACACCCGAGACCCGGCCCAGTTTCCCTACCGCTTCTCCTTGTAGTCGATCACCGTACGAATTTCGGCGCCGAACTTCTCCCCCAGCCGCCGGACTACCGCATCCTGCTCCGCCCGGCTCCGCCCGCCGGCTCCCACCTCCGCTCCATTGTGCTTTCCTTCTGTCGCTGCCACGGCCGCGCCGGGGATGATCTTCAACTTGACCGCCCGCCCCAGAACCCCGCTGGCCGAAGCCATCGCCAGCCGCTTCGCATCCGCGCCCAGTGACATATCAACCACGGTCTGCGATTCCGTTACCTTGATCACCACTTCATTTCCTTCCACCGCCCATTCGCCCGCTTCCAGCATCGAGACCAGGATGGGTTGGTCGCCATCCATGATCGCCTGCAGCACGGCGTTCCGCAGTCTCTCCATCGGCGCAGCCGGGGCCACGATCGCGGGCTGCGTCGGCAAAACCTGCGGCGTCGTCCGCATTCGGGGATCGGGCTGCTCGCCGCCATCCGCAGGCACGGCCGCGCCCATGATCACTCGCCCTGGCAAACTTCCACCGCCGCCAATGCCTGCGCCCGCAGCTGCCGGCTCGGAAGCTGACTCCTGCCGCGGACCATCCTTGCGCGCCCAATCGGCTGCGAACGGCGAAACCTGACTGGGACGAGCAGGCACACTGCCCGAAACTGCGGCCGCAGGCACAATCGCAGGCCGTCCCGATGTTCTGGCCGCGCCCCCCACATTCGACGAGGCGGCCACCTCGCTCAGCAGTTGCTCCATCGGCAGCAGCCGCTGCGCGTGCGCCATCTTGAGCAGCCCCAGCTCCAGGTGGAATCGCTGCTCCTGCCGGTATCCCAGTTCGCCATGAGTCCGCAGCATGATCTGCAGATGGCGCGTGAGATCTTCTTCGCCGAACCATCCCGCCACCCGCTCCACCCGCTCCCGCTCTTCGCTCGAGATCTGCAGCAGCGATGAATCCTTGCCCGCAATCTTGGCCACCGTCGCATTGCGCAAGAAGCGCACCATCTGCCGCGCGAAGTGCGTCGGGCTGTGGCCTTCGCTGATCAGGTGGTCAACCTGCCGCAGCACCTCGTCGCTCGCGCCGCCGGCGACGGCCCGCATTACTTCTTCCAGAACGTGCGCCGGCGCCGCGCCCACCAGGTTGCGCACCGAATCCGCCGTCAGCTTTCCACCGGAGGAAGCAATCGCCTGGTCCAGAATCGAAAGCGCATCGCGCATCGAGCCATCTCCCGCCTCGGCCAGCAGCGCCAGAGCGTCGTCATCGGCTTCAATCTTTTCCCGGCCGACCAGATCGCGCAGTTGTCCGACGATGTCTTCGAATTTCACCGCGCGAAAACTGAAGTGCTGGCAGCGCGACCGGATGGTTTGCGGAATATCTTCCGGCTGCGTGGTTGCCAGCATGAAGACCATGTGGTCCGGCGGCTCTTCCAAAGTCTTGAGCAGGGCATTGAAGGCCGCGTCGGTAATCTGGTGCGCTTCATCCAGAATGTAGATCTTGAAACGGTCGCGCGCCGGAAGGTAGCGCGCCGCCTCGCGCAGTTCGCGAATCTCGTCGATGCCGCGGTTGGTGGCGGCGTCAATCTCGATCACGTCCACCGCGTTCCCGGCGCGAATCTCGGTGCACGATTCGCACACCCCGCAAGGCTCCGTGACCGGCTTTTCGGACGAGCGGCAATTCAACGCCGCCGCCAGAATCCGCGCCACCGTGGTTTTCCCGATCCCGCGATGCCCGCTGAAAATGTAGCCGTGCGCCGTCCGCCCTTGTTCCAGAGCATTCTGCAGGGTGCGGGTGACGTGCTCTTGTCCGATCACCTCGGAGAATTTCTGCGGCCGGTATTTGCGCGCCAGGACGGTGTAGCTCATGAGCTGGAAAACACGATTATACGTGATCAGAGCGGGATGAGTTCGCCGCACCGGCATCGCTCAGGCAGGCTTGCTAAAACCGCCGCGCAAGCGCTACGCTTGTCTCTCGACTGGGTCTTGGTAAACCCGGAATTCGGGAGTCGTCTGCTTCCAGCCCGGGTTGGTGCGGGACCGCAAAGGAGTTCTTATGCAGCTCAAAGTAACGGCGCGAACCCAAGATGGAGTTCTCGTGGTCGACTGCAGCGGCCGGATTGTGTTCGGCGAGGAATCCTCGTTGCTTCGGGAGACCGTCAAGCCACTTGTTACCGAGAACAATCGCATCGTGCTCAATCTGGGCGAAGTGAGTTATATCGATTCCGGAGGCCTGGGCACACTCGTCGCCCTGCTCATCACTGCGCAAAACGCGTGCGGTACCATCAAATTGACGAACTTGTCCAAGCGCGTGGGCGACGTGCTGCAGATCACCAAGTTGCTCACCGTTTTTGATGTCTGCAACTCTGAAGCGGAGGCCATCGAATCCTTCCGTAAGGCGGCCTAGCCCGGCCCATGTTAACCGGGGAACAGGTTAACCGGAATATGTTCACCGGAATATGACCACCGGAACATGATCGGCGGCGCGGATCAACGGAGTATGATCCAAATCGCATGATCGACGGCAAGACCGCCTCCACGCCGGCTTCCTCCCGAATGCTGCCTCGTGTAATCTTTCTTCTCTGCTTGCTGGTCAGTGCCAGCGGCTTGGTGTCTCCGCCTGTAGCGCTCGCCATGGGACTTGTGTTCGGCCTGGCCTTACCTCATCCCTACGGCAACCAGGCCAAGAAGTTCTCTAAATTCCTGCTGCAGGCCTCAGTCGTAGGACTCGGTTTCGGAATGAACCTGCACCAGGTCGTCCGCGTGGGGCGCAGCGGCTTCGTCTACACCATGCTCGGCATCAGTTTCGCCCTCCTCGCTGGCATGGGCCTGGGCAGGTTGTTAAGCGTGCAACGAGTGCCGGCGTTTCTTATTTCCACGGGCACGGCGATCTGCGGGGGAAGCGCCATCGCCGCCGTCGGGCCGATCACGCAGGCCAGCGACGAAGAGATGGCGATCTCGCTCGGAACCGTCTTCGTCCTGAACTCGGTAGCGTTGCTGATTTTTCCTTCCATTGGCTCGGCCCTGAAGCTGACACAATCGCAGTTTGGATTGTGGGCGGCGCTGGCCATTCACGACACCAGTTCGGTGGTCGGCGCGGCCGCGAAATATGGGGCCGAGGCGCTGGCTATCGCGACCACGGTGAAGCTGGCGCGCGCGTTGTGGATTGTCCCTCTGTCGGTGGCGACGGCCGTGATCCGCGGCGCCAAAGCAAAGATTCAGTGGCCGTGGTTCATCGGCCTGTTTTGCCTGGCCGCAGTATGCAACACCTATCTCCCAACCGGAGCGCACCTCTACGGCATCGCGGTGAGAGTTGCGAAGGTGGGATTGACTGCTACGTTATTCCTTATCGGCAGCGGCATCTCGGTGGCAACCATCAAGCGGGTGGGGCATCGTCCGCTGTTGCAAGGCATCATATTATGGTTGCTGGTTTCAGTCGGATCGCTGTGGTTGATTCGCATAGGGTGGATTGCGCTGTGAAGGAAACCGGGAAGTCGCGGAAAGGTGCGGCAAAGTCTTCTGCAGATCAGTCGTCGAAGATGCGGATGCGCATCGAGGCGGTAATCAGACGGATTCCCAAAGGGAAAGTGTCTACCTACGGAGCGGTTGCGCGAGCGGCTGGACTTGCTGGATCGGCGCGGTTCGTGGCGCGTGTACTGCATCGAGGCTTCGAATTGCCCTGGCAGCGCGTGTTAGGCGCGGGCGGCGAGATCAAACTGCGCGGCGATTCCGCGATTGAGCAACGATTGCGGCTGGAGGCAGAAGGCGTGCGCTTCCACGGCCGAAAGGTGGATATGAAAAAGTGTGAGCACAACTTTGGGCGCGGGCGCGTGACGAAGAAGCGCTGAGCGAGTTTATTTCTTAAACTGTTCGTCCACTTCAATCTGATATCCCGCAGCCAGCCGGTTGGTTTCATTCGCCATGCCGACGACGGAAATCAATTCTTTAAACATCGCATCGGTCATGCCTTTTTTCTGCGCCGAGACGGTATGCGAAGCGATGCAGTAGTTGCATTGATTAGTCACGCTGACTGCGACGTAAATCATTTCCTTGGTCAGAGGATCGAGCGCTCCGGGCGCCATGATCCGCTTGATGTCTTCCCAGGTGCGCTGAAGCGTGGCGGGATCGTGCGCGAGCGCTTTCCAGAAATTGTTGATCCAGTCGGTTTTGCGCGTGGCCATGATGTCGTCGTAAAGCGCGCGCACTTCGGGGCTGGCGTCCTGGTATTCGATGAGTCCCAACGTTGCCATGAGGTCTTCAGTCCTTAAAATCAATTCACCACAGAGTCACAGAGGCACGGAGAAAACAAAAGCATAAAACAAATGATTTTCTCTGTGTCTCTGTGACTCCGTGGTGAAATGTTATTTTCACAGGTTGCTACTTCGGTAGTTCTCCGCTGAGCAGCTTCTCCAATGCGGCTGCGGGGCAGCGTACGCCTACGAAGAACTGGCCGAACAGGGCATACACGGCGCTGACGTGATCGAAGCGCATTTCGTAAATCAGCTTCTTGAACACCAGCGGATCGTCGGCGAACAAATCAACGCCCCATTCCCAATCGTCAAAGCCAATCGAGCCGGTGATGATCTGCTTCACTTCGCCGGCGTAGCGACGGCCCACGAGCCCGTGTTCGTTCATCTGGCGGGCGCGCTCTTCGATGGGGAGCGTGTACCAATTCTTGTCTTCGCCGCGCAGCCGGTTCATGGGATAAAAGCAGAGGTAACGTTTCGGCGGAATCTCGGGGAACAGGCGCGGATGCATGGCCTCGCGATGGCGCTCGAGCTGGCGTTCGACCTCGGCTTTCCACTGGTCGGAGTGCGGTGGAATGCCTTTATCCGCCAGCTCTTTGTAAATCTTGAGCGTGGAATCATAGAGGCCGAGTTCGACGATCGAGAGATAGGAAGACGTGGGTTCGAGATAATCGCTGAGGAGCAAACCGGCGAGCTTGAGTTCCGCCTGATTGAGATCGGCAAACGAATTGCGGAAGTGAAGCAGCATCAAATCGCCTTTGTGGCCGAGCACGGAGAACAGCGCGGATTGCCCGCCGCCCGGGTTCTGGCCGGCGGATTTGTTCTCCATTTCGCCGAGCACGGAGGCCGCTTCCTGCGCGATGGCCGATCGCGTGGCTTCGGTCAAGGCTCGCCAGGCGGTCCAGCGGAAGCGCATCATCTGGTGCAGCACGCTGAAGCCTTCGGTGGTCAGCGGGACTTCGGGAATATCGGCGGCAGCTTGCGGGCGGCCGGGATGAGTTGGGGTGGTGGTCATGGGATTCTCGCGAGGCGTGCTCATGTTGATTGCCGAGTCTATTGTACGCAACGGGTGCGGAGCGCGTTAAGACAATGGCTGCGAGGACAAGGCGAATCCGATGCCGGCTGTGAATATCTCACGCGAAATAAATTCCGTGACTAGTCCTCCGAGGGCAGCAAGTGGAGCGCGCGGCGAGTGTAGTTTGAGGCCACCCCCCTCCCCCCGGGGTCTAGTGGAATCATCGAGTTAGCAAGAAATTCCTTGTAAAATCCGGATGTCAAAGAACTTAGGTACTAAAATCGGCACAACAAAGGACTTAGAGGCACGCCGATGTGGGTTCACCCAACCGTCATGGCCTCGACCATCATCGCGCGATTTAATTTTGGGCACAAGGTCAGATGTCACAAGGGGCTGTGGAAAAGTGAAAAAGGCCGCGCAAGAGTGAGCCGCTCGATGACAATAGAACAGGTCTTGATAAACCGCTATCTCGCTCGGCACTCAGCTTCGATCGCGGCTTTGGCAGCATTCAATGTGGCCTGGGTCTCGCGGGCGATCTTACCTTTTGCGATTAAGTCGAGGAGCTTGGCTTTGAGAGTTGTGGTCGAGTAATAGTGGCTGATTTCCACCTTGGTTGACCGATGGCCGAGGGTTTGGAACGTCGTTTCCACGATATGAGGCTCCTGGCTCGCGGAGGGTCTTGCCAGAAAGAAGATCAACCTTGACCACGCGAGGGTGGAAGTCCGGGATCTTGGTGAGATCCATGCTGAACGACCACACCGCTTCCAAGGGCGCGTTGATGATGACTTCCTGCCTGGATCGGAACGGTGGCTGCAAATCCTGCCTCCCAAAACAACCTCAGCGATATCTCGGACATGTTCCAGTGTCTCTCCTACGCGGTCTTACTTCTTTTCCTCCGGCTTGAGCAGTAGATCCTGATAGTCGAAGCTGAAATCGGCTAGCGGGGAGACGGCGGCCATGCGGGCGCTGGCGATGGAGCCGTCCGGGTTGAGGGAGAAAGTGATGAAGGCGTCTTCGATGGTGCGGACGCGCCAGTGGGCCTTGAAGGTGTCGTATTGCCAATGCTGCAAGTCTCCGATCATGGTGGGAGTGTGATCGAAGGAGATGACCAGGCCGCCATTTTGCATGCGGATGGTGATGGGGCCGTACCAGGCGTCGTTGTAGGTGCCGGCGTATTTATCGAGAGGCAGGGAGGGATTGGATGCGGCGGCGCGAGCGCCTTCGGCTTTCTGCATGGTTTCGGCGGCTTGTTTTTCGCGAGTGTCTTCGACGGACTTGAAGGCGGCGATCCAATCGGTGGGAGGCAAGCGGAAATAGTGATCGAGCACGTGGTAAAGAATGGAATCGAAGGCGCCACCTTCTTCGGCGTTGGTGAGCACGACGACGCCGAGATTTTCTTCCGGCACCAGCATCACACGGGAAACGAATCCGGCCACGCCGCCAGTGTGGCCGACCAGTTTGCGGCCATGATAATCGCTCAGACGCCAGCCCAGGCCGTAATCGGCGAAGTCGGGTTTCAGAGCGGCCAGGGGCGGAAGCGGATCGCTGATGGGAAGAATGGTCTGAGGGGTCCACATCTCCCTGGATCGCGGCTCGCTGAACAGGCGGCCTTCGCGGTCGAGGAATTTTCCGTGGTTGAGCTGCAACAGCACCCATTTCGCCATGTCAGCGGCGCAGGAATTGATGGCTCCAGCGGGGCCTGCGTTTTCGATTACCTCGAAGGGAACCACCTGCAGCTTGCCATCGAGGCGCTCGTGGGGAAAGGCGAAGTCGTCGCCGGGCTTGAAATCGGCGTTGCTGAGGTTGGAGTGGTTCATGCCGAGCGGGGCGAAGATGTGCCGGCGAATGTAGTCATCCCAGGAGATGCCGGTGACGGCGGGAATGATCTGGCCGGCCGTCATGTAGAGAAGGTTGTCGTAGGCGTAATGACTGCGGAAACTGGAGGCGGGCTTCATGAAGCGGAGCTTGTAGATGATCTCGGCGCGGGTGTAGGTGGATGGCGGCCAGAACAGAAGATCGCCTTCGCCGAGTCCCATGCCGCTGCGGTGGGTGAGCAGGTCGCGGATGGTCATCTCGTGAGAAACATACGGGTCGTACATGACGAAGCCGGGAAGGCGCTGGTAGACGGGATCGTCCCAGGAGAGCTTGCCGGCGTCGACCAGAGTGGCGAGAGCGGCGGTGGTGAAGGCCTTGGTGTTGGAACCGATGCCAAACATGGTGTACTGGTCGACCGGGGTGGGATCGCCGAGCTTGCGGACGCCGTAGCCTTTTGCGACCAGGACCTCGCCATCTTTCACAATGGCGACGGCCATGCCGGGGACGTCGAAGGTCTGCATGGATCGGGCGACGTAGGAATCGAGATCGGGGGGTGGCGCGGTCTGGGCGCAGAGCGAGACGGCGGAAGCGACGACGATTGCGGCAACGAAGCGGGCGCGAAAGCGAATGGACATGAAGCCCTCCGAGGTAGCTCAGGGCGCGAGCAGGCGGGGGCACGGGCACCCGCCTGCTGGGCCAGACTGACGCGGCTTTCTAGTGGTGGTCGTGGTCTTGGTGAGTGTGACGCCAAGTCCAGTATTGCTTCTGGTCGGCGGGCGGCAAGGTGCGAAAATCGCGATGGGGATCGCGGTGGTTTTCGCGGGCCCACTGCTGGTAATAGACCACTTCGTCGTGGTTCCAGACGTGGTAGTCGCTGTAGTAGGGGTCATAGACGCGGTAGTAATGATGTTCGCAGGCTGTGCCCAACACGGAAAACGCCAGGACGGCGATGAGAAAAAGCGAACTGAGAAAACGCGACTTTCTATCCATTGGGGAATGGTCCTCCTGTGGTTTCGAGCTCTTAAATAATACTTAATCCTAGTGATATCTGTCTTAAACGGGGAATTGAAAACGGGAAATCGGAGGCTCGAGTTGGTTGCGGGGAGGCGACCGCGGGTTGATGAGGCCGCTGCGGTCTCGGGGAGGGTCAAGAGTAATAAATGTGGAAATCCTGGGAAGATTGCGAGATTTTTCATCTTGACAAATGCATGGTGTGGGCTATTATGCGGTTGCCCTCTCTACGAGCCCGTCCGGGTTCGTACAGCATCACATTTCTGCGTGTGCGGCCTTCTAGGAAACTTTTAAAAACAAGATCCTGTCTCCGATGCTTCCGCGGATTCCGCGGTGAACGGATCGGGATGTAAGGAAAAACTCGTAAGGCACCGGAGTTCTCAAGGGTGGGGGCCCTTGACCCGGTGCCATTTTTGTTCAGGGAGAGCCGCCTTGAATCAGACTTGTCAGCCTATGGCACAGCTCGCTGCTCTGCAATCCGAGTTAAAATGGAAGGATCCCGAGAGTGGAAGGAGCAGATGCCGATGTATCCGGAAATTATGGTGATCCCCATGCGGGAGGAGTTGACGCGCCTGGGCATCGAGGAACTGCGCACGGCCGAAGCTGTGGACCGCGCGTTGCAGGCGCAGCCGGGTACAAGGCTGGTGGTGGTGAACTCGATTTGCGGATGCGCCGCCGGGCGCATGCGTCCGGCAGTGAGGATGGCTCTGGAGAACGCGACGGCTCCGGACAAGGCATTTTCGGTATTCGCCGGGCAAGACAGGGAAGCCACGGAACGCGCCCGCGAGTATTTCACCGGGCAACCGCCGTCTTCGCCTTCGATCGCGATTCTGCGCGACGGACAACTCGTCTACATGATGCCGCGCCGCGAGATCGAATCGCGCGAAGCGCCGGCGATTGCCGCCGAGCTGAAGGCGGCGCTCGACAAGTTTTGCGCCAAGCCTTCGGTAGTGTAAAGAGGCATCTTCTTGCGGGACCGGCCAGGCGGGGAGGAATGCGCTTTCCGGGGCGCGTGACAAGTGTGTGCTACCTCTCGGCCCGCGGGCTCATCATGAACGCCTTTACCACGATGGCGTTGGGCTGCACGCCCACGGGAATCATGGTCAGAAGGGAATACTCGGTGGGCTCCAGAGTACGAGGATTGCGCTTCTGGATCACGGTCAGGTCTCCCGAGCGTGTGTCGAGGACCAGAAGGTAGCGCTGATCCTGGGAGAGCGCGAGGCCATCCGGGCCACTGCCCACGGCCACGGTTGCAATCCTGCGGCCCATGTCGATGTCATAGACCGCCACGCTGTTGGAGCCGAAGTTGCTCACATATAGCCGGGAGTTATCGCGGGTGACGAGCGCCTGGGTGGGATGCTGACCGATCAGGTCGCTGCCGGCCACTTCATCGTTCGCGGTCTCGATGATGGAAATGCTGTCGGAATCGAAATCGCATACCATGAGTTCGCCGCCATCGGGCTTCAGTGCGAGGCCCATGGGAGTGCGCCCCACATCGAGCAGAGCCAGCACGCGGTCGCCGGGCGACTCGGGGCTCTCTTTACCGTTAGCGTTCTCTTTAGTGCTGGCCAGCGCAATGGATGCCACTTGCGACGAGCCCGAACAGGCCACAAACGCCTTGCTTGAATCGGGCAGGATCGCGATGTCCTCGGGTTGCTGGCACACTGGCAAGGTGGCGCGCACCCGCAAGCGCCTGGCGTCGATTACCGAAACCGTGTTGTCGCCGCGATTGGACACTAACACGGTGGCTCCGTCAGGCGAAACCCGCGCCAGTCCTGGCGAAGCGCCCACACGCACATTGCCGATCACAAGTCTCTTATCGAGATCGATCACGGAAACATCGGCCGACCCCGAGTTCGCCACGTAGCCGCGCTTGCCATCTTCGGAAACGTCGATGAAGTAGGGGCTGCCGTGCACTCCGATGGTAGCCACCACGGCGTTCTTCTCGGCATCGATGACGCTGACATTGCTGGAGCCGGTGTTGACCACGTAGATTTCATTCTTCCTGCTGTTGGCTGCAACGCCGGTTGGCTCCACGCCCACAGCAATGGTCCTGGCCAAGGCAAACGTGCGCAGATCAATCACGCTGACCGTATTGCTTTTGCCATTGCTGACGTAGGCATATTCGCGATAAGCCGGTCCGTAATCTGGAAAGGGCTGCTCGCGGAAGTACCACCAGGCGAGCCCGCCGAGCAGCGGAATCAAAACAACGATGACGAGGAATTTTCGCAAGATGAGGGCTCTGCTTCCCGGGAAGAAATAAGATTACCAGAGAGCAGTTGTTCAGGCGGCGGCCTAGCGCGGCAAGGCTTGCGGCGCGGTTTGCTGGGAGGAGGATTGTCCCTTCAATTCGCTGGTCAACGCCGCCAGCTTCTCATTCGGAACCTTAATCTCTCCATCCAGCACGATCAGCAGCTTGCCCGAGCCGGTGCCTTGAAATTCGGCATGGTGGAGCGTGACATTGGCGCGGGCAGCGGGAGGAACGATCGCCTTGAAGTCTCCACCCTGGCGCATGGTGAACAGAACTGACTGCGCGATTTTGTCGCGCACTTCATCTCCCAGAGAACCGGAGCGCAGCAACTCGGCGAGCAACCCCTGCGCATCGACACGCCCAATTTCCGCGGCCAGCCGCAAGGTGCCGTCCGGGGCAACCGCCGGCGTGAGCTTTACCTCGATCGAGCCGTTGCCTTCCGCCAGTTCGTTCATGGTTTCGCCGCCAAAGCATGCCCAGCGCTCAAAGTGCAATTGTGCAACCACCAGGCCGACCGGCGACTGGGGGGTGAGAGTCGCATCCTGTATCGCAATCTGCTCGCCGCAGCGCTCCGCTTTGTCGAGCTGGTTGCGCAAGACATCGGCAATATTCAGTTGCAGATCCGACATGTCGGCGGTCAGCTCAAGGTTGAATGTGTTTTGGCCGCCTTCGACCGCACCCCTGGAAACGACTCCAGAGGTTGTGACCGCGATGGGCTGATTCGCGAAGCGGATCGAGTTTGTCACCGTGGGAAGATTGAAAGATGAGTCCTGGGCGTTGTTGGCCGCACCGATGCTCATTTCCTCTCCCAGATCGATCTGCTGGGTCTTGAAATCCGCGAGCGCGTTATCCAGGCCCTGGGCGGAATCGGCGATCTGCTGGCTAACCGATTTCGCATCCGCCACTTTTTCATTCAGTTGCCTGGCTTGTTGGGCGAGATCGGAATCCGCTTTGACCAGCTTCCTGGCGACCTCCTTCAAACCGGATTTCTGCGGTTCGGAGAGTGCCTCGAGAAACTTCCTGTTCTGGGTTCGCGCCTCCTCGATCGCCTGCAGGAGAGTCGCACCCGGGCCGGCGAGCTGGGAGCTATTGGCGGGCTTACCAAGTTGTTCCAGAAAAGTTTGCAATTTGGCGCGCGCGGCATTGGTGCTGTTCAGCATGGCGGCGTACTGGATGATTTGTTGGCTGGTGGCCTGCTCGGCCAGGACTTCGTGAAAATCCTTCAACTCGTCCTTTACTTCCACGCCGGTGGCTTTGCCGCCCCCGCTCAATCCCTCGCCGCCCGCGGTGCCGCCGCCAACGTGGCCGCCGCCAGGGCCGCGCTGGGCAAGCATTCCGCAGGGACAAGCCAGCAGCGTGGCACCCAGAACGATAGTCTTTACGGCGAAACCACGACTGCGATGAAACATAGGCCAGATCTCCAACAAGATGCAATCGGCAGACCGCGGGGGGGCAGCCTGCGCAGGAACTCAAGACGCGCGCAAGATTCGTATCAGGATGGGCCTCCGAGCCTGGGTTGGGCGTAGCGGAACATCCTGCAAAGTGCAGTATGACTGATCGCGCCTTCAGGCGCCAGTCCCGAAAGCGCCAGGGTAAGAAGCCATAGCTATTCGACGCCCTACTTGCTAATCTCCACCGTTTCCCTGATTCCAATTCCCCGCACAGTCCTTCCCACCACAGCGGCGATCTGGCGAACCTGATTCATCAATTCGTCGAACTGATCGGGAAACAGCGATTGCGGGCCATCCGAGAGCGCTTCGTCGGGATTGTTGTGTACTTCCACCATCAGTCCATCGGCGCCGACGGCTACGGCGGCACGCGACAGGGGAGTGACTTTGTTGCGCTTGCCGGTGCCGTGGCTGGGGTCGACAAGAATCGGCAGATGGCTCAAGCGCTGCACCGCCGGGATCAAGCTCAGGTCGAGGGTGTTGCGAGTGTGGTCGGCGAAGGTGCGCACGCCGCGTTCGCACAGGGCCACGTTGTAATTGCCTTCGCTCAGAATGTATTCCGCCGCCATGAGAAATTCTTCCAGGGTGGCCGCCATGCCGCGCTTCAGGAGCACCGGTTTTTTGGCCCGCCCGGCGCGCTTCAGCAGCGAAAAATTCTGCATATTGCGGGCGCCGATCTGGATCACGTCGGCATACTCCTCCACCAGATCGAGCGATTCGTTATCGATGGCTTCGGTAATGATCTTCATCCCGTACTGCTGGCGGATCTCGGCCATGATCCGCAGACCTTCTTCGCCCAATCCCTGAAAAGAATAGGGAGAAGTCCTGGGCTTGTAGGCTCCGCCACGAAAGAACTGGGCTCCCGCGCGATGGACGCGCTCGGCCACGGCAAAGGCCTGCTGGCGGCTCTCGATGGCGCATGGTCCGGCAACAATGGCCAGCCCGGTCCCGCCGATGGCCGCCGCTGTTCCCGCAAAACGAATCACCGTGTTGTCTTCTTTAATATCGCGGCTCACCAGCTTGTAGGGTTTGGAGACCTGGATCACTTCCTGCACGCCTGGCATTTCGTCCAGCGTGCCGTGCTCCACTTCTCCCTTGTTTCCGGTGATGCCGATGGCAGTACGCTGGGCGCCGGGCATGGGGTGGGCCCGGTAGCCGAGTTTCTCGATTTTTTCGCACACCCGGCGCACCTGCTCGTCGGTAGCGTGCGCCTTCATGACAACCAGCATAGGTTCCACCAAGTCTACCTTCGCCCGGTTGCGCAGAGCAAACGCGGCACCTTCTCTGCATCCGCTTCCCCGTGGCAGCATCAAAACTTGCATTGCAAATTTCCGTGGAGTTCTCCTTATGAAAGCAGCAGTCGTACCCTCCGTAAATGGCAGATGGGAAGTGAAACAGTGGGAAACCCCCAAGGCTGGCGCCAACCAGGTCGTTATGAAAATCCACGCCAGCGGTCTCTGCTACACCGACGTTCACATCACGCACGGCTTAATTCCCACGCAGTTTCCCCGCGTACTGGGCCACGAGCCGGTAGGCGAGATCGTCGAGGTGGGCACTGGGGTCACATCCCGCAAAGTCGGGGACCGGGTTGGCGTGGGCTGGGTGCAAAAGGGAGACGGAACCTGCGAGTGGTGCCTGCGCGGGAAAAAGGAATTTTGCCCGAACCGCATTTCCACCGGCATCGTGCTGCAGGGCAGCCACGCCGAATACATGCTGGCCTACGCCGACGCGACCATGCCTCTGCCGGCCGGGCTCAGCTACGAGCAGGCCGCGCCCATCTTCTGCGCCGGCTATACCGTCTGGAGCGGCCTGCGCCTGGCCGATCCCAAGCCGCATGAGCGCATTGCCGTCGTCGGCATTGGAGGTCTCGGGCATCTCGCGTTGCAATATTCCAAGGCCTCGGGTTTTGAAACGATTGCCGTGACCAAATCCAAAGACAAAGAAAAGATGATCCGCGAGCTGGGCGCGGACGAAGTCGTGGAGAGCGGCGAAAAACTTCTTGCCGCCGGCGGCGCCGATGTTCTGCTCGCGACTTCCAACTCCTGGTCGGCGACCGCCGAGGCGGCCCGCGGAATGCGTCCCGATGGCCGCATTGTCTTGATGGGGGTGGGCGACGAGCCCCTGAATTACACGCCCGAACTCATGTTCAAGCACGTGCGACTGATGGGCTCGTCGCAAAACGGTCCCGAGTACCTCTACGAGGCACTCGACATAGCGGCCAAAGGCAAAATCAAAGTCGTGGAAGAGATTTACAAACTCGATGAAATTGCCAAAGCGTACGACCGCGTAGCCGAGGGCAAGGTCCGCTTCCGCGCTGTCATCGCGATGAATTAATTCCGCAGCCGAGCGCCATAACTCCAAGAAACAAGCCTGCACGAGAGTAACTTCACCTGTGCCGCCAGTGGATGGTCGCTCGCTTCGGCTGTGATTAAATTGTCTGGAGAGAGCGCCAGAGCTCACCATGGCATTGCAAATCAAGCCGGAGGGATCATTTTTTGGGGCGGTGCCGAAGCGGACGCTGATTCTCTGCCTATTTCTCGTGGCTTGCACGCTCGCCGTTTACAATCCCATCGGCCGCAATGGATTTGTCAACTTTGACGATGACGACTACATCACCAACAATCGGCACGTGCAGTCGGGTTTGCAGTGGACCACGGTAACCTGGGCCTTCACCTCGTTCGACGCCGCCAACTGGCATCCCTTGACGTGGCTTTCCCACGCGCTCGATTACGAACTGTTCAAGCTAAACCCAGCCGGGAGCCACTATACGAATGTGCTGCTGCACAGCGTGAACGTGGTTCTGCTGTTCTGGCTGCTGGCCGAGGCGACCGGGCGTACCGGAGCATCGCTGGCGGCGGCTCTGGCCTTCGCCCTGCATCCCTTGAATGTGGAATCGGTGGCGTGGGCCGCGGAACGCAAGAACGTACTCAGCATGATGTTCCTGCTGCTGGCACTGTGGGCGTACCAGCGTTATGCCCGCAAACCCAGCGTGCGCGGCTATGCCGTGGTGGCCCTGGCCTACGCCTGCGGGCTGATGGCGAAGCCGCAAGTCATCACGCTGCCTTTCCTGCTTTTGCTTTGGGACTACTGGCCTCTGAGTCGATTGCAATTCGGCGCAAACGCCGCGGGCGAGGGCACGGGGAAGGAACGCGTCGACTCGCCGGGCTGGCTGGTGGTGGAGAAAATGCCGTTGCTTGTACTCTCCGCCGCGAGTGCGGTGATCACGCTGCACGCGCAGCGCGCGGGGGGCGCCATGCGCTCCACCATGTATCCCTTTAGCGTGCGCATGGAGAACGCAGTCTTCGCCTATCTAGGATACGTGCGGAAGTTTGTGTGGCCGGTTGATCTGGCGGTGATGTATCCGCATCCGGGCGCGTCCCTGCGGGCGTGGCAGGTGGCCGTGGCTGGTCTATTCCTGATTGCGGTCAGCACTATGGTCGTCTTTTTACAGAAGAGACCACGTCCACCGCGATACCTCGCCGTGGGCTGGTTCTGGTTTCTTGGCGCCCTGGTTCCGATGATTGGGCTGGTCCAAGTCGGACAGCAAGCCATGGCGGATCGCTATATGTACGTGCCGATGATCGGCTTGCTGATCATGTTCAGCTGGGGACTGGCGGATTGGGCGGGCGCGCACAGAGGCCGCCAACTCGGACTGGCTTTGGCGGTTGCGCTTGTTCTGGCCGCTTTCGGCGTACTCACCTGCCGCCAGATTGGTTTCTGGCAAAGCAGCGAAACCCTGTGGTCCCACGCTCTTGCCGTGACCAAGAATAACTATGTCGCGCATCTCGACCTGGGCGAAACCCTGGTCAACCATGGGCGCATCCAGGAAGCCGCCATCCAGTTCCGGGCAGCCGCGAAGATCCGCCCCGACGACCCTGCGGCGCTATTGAATCTGGCAAGTTGCGACCGCCGCAGCGGTAACTTTGCCCCGGCCCTGGCGGAAGATCAAGCCGTACTTGGCCTCATTTCCGACCCCGCCCTGCGCGCCTACACGCTGACTAATCAGGGCATTGACTACCGCGGCCTGAAGGATTACGTCCACGCCCGGCAGAGCTACACGGCCGCGCTTAGCCTGCAGCCGGAGACCGCCCGCGCCTTCATGGGCCTGGGCGTAATCGCGCAACGCACCGGAGACTTTGCCGAAGCGGTGAAGGACTACGGGCGCGCCGCCGATCTTGAGCCAAGCGACGTTGCTTATCTGCTGCTCTCACAAGCGCTACAGCAAAACGGACAGCCGGGGGCCGCGCAGGCGGCTCTCGAACAAGCCCGGCAACACTCGCCCGACTTCGACCGCGCCCAACAGGCAGTCTCCGAGCTGCTGACGCAGTAAAACGTCCGCTGCTCGTCAGCGCAGACTCGCTGCAGTCCTTACTTGCAGACCTTGCCGGTATTGAGGACATCTGATCCCGGGCTGAGCGGACGGCGAAAGCTCTGCGGTTTGGGCACACAGTTCGGTTGCGTCATTGTAGAATCGAAGGCTTACCCGGACTTCCCGGCGCTTATGCCTTCGCAAGACAACTCGGAAATCGCCACCGTGGCTAACGGCGGCTCCGACCGCTCCGATGGACCGAGCGAGGAGCGCTACAATCCCCAGCGCGTAGAAACCAAGTGGTTCGAGCGCTGGCAAAGCGAGCCTGAGCTCTACGCCGCGGAGCCGCACGGCAGCAAAAAGAAATACTACGTGCTCGAAATGCTGCCCTATCCTTCGGGCGCGCTGCACATGGGACACGTGCGCAACTACGCCATCGGCGACGCTCTGGCGCGCTATATGTGGATGAACGGCTACAACGTACTTCATCCCATGGGCTGGGATTCATTCGGCTTGCCCGCGGAAAACGCCGCCATCCAGAACCACACGCCGCCACGGCAGTGGACGCTGGGCAATATCTCCAAAATGAAGGCGCAGATGAACCGCCTGGGTTTCGCCTACGACTGGTCCCGGGAAGTCACCACGTGCCTGCCCGATTACTACCGCTGGAACCAGTGGTTCTTTCTGAAGTTTTACGAGAAAGGCCTGGCGTATCGCAAAAAAAGCAAGGTCAACTGGTGCCCGAAATGCTGCACGGTTCTCGCCAACGAACAAGTGGTCAACGGGCGCTGCTGGCGCCACGAAGACACGCTGGTCGAGCAACGCGAACTGGAGCAGTGGTTCTTACGCATCACGAAGTACGCCGATGAACTATTGCGCGATCTCGAGAAGCTTGGCGGCTGGCCCGAAAAAGTTCGCACCATGCAGCGCAACTGGATCGGGCGGAGCGAAGGCACGCTGGTCGATTTCAAGCTGGACTACGCCCAAAACCATAAAGGGTTTGGGCCCGGAGGTTCGACGATCAGTGTTTTTACCACGCGCGTCGATACCATTTTCGGCGCGACCTCGGTGCAACTTGCGCCCGAACATCCGATGGTCGCCGACCTTGCGGCGAACAATCCCGATCTGCGCGCCAAAGTCGACGGGCTGGTCGCGGAACAGCGCAAGGCGAAAGAAGTGGGCGACATCGGCGAAATCGAAAAGCACGGCGTACCGACCGGCCGTTACGCCATCAATCCATTCAACGGGGAAAAAATTCCGGTGTGGGTGGCGAACTACATTCTCATGGATTACGGCACTGGCGCGATCATGAGCGTGCCAGCGCACGACGAGCGCGATTACGAGTTCGCCAAAAAATACAAACTCGAAATCCGGCTGGTCATTCTTCCCAGCACCGACGATCCCGAGGAGACCGTGTGCGAGCCAGCGCTTCCGTTTACCGCCGAGGCTGGCATGTTGATCAACTCCGGCCAATTCAGCGGGCTTGATTGTAAAGATGCAATTCAGAAGATGTCTGCCTTCGCCGAGAAAAATGGCTTCGGCAAAGCGACAATTACTTACCGCTTAAAAGACTGGGGGATCTCGCGGCAGCGCTATTGGGGAACGCCGATTCCCATGCTTTATTGCGACAAAGACGGCATCGTTCCCGTGCCGGAAAAAGATTTGCCGGTCATTTTGCCGGAGAACGTCGATATCGCGCTGGCGGTGGGATCGCCGCTCAGCAGTTTGCCGGAGTTCGTCAACGCAACCTGCCCCAAGTGCGGCGGTCCGGCGCGGCGCGAAACCGATACCATGGACACGTTCGTCGACTCGTCCTGGTATTTCTACCGCTACACGGACGCGCACAACGACCACGCTCCCTTCGATTCGAAAACCGCGCAATACTGGTTTCCCATCGACCAGTACATTGGCGGCGTCGAACACGCGATTTTGCACCTCATCTACTCGCGCTTCTGGACCAAGTTCATGCGCGACCTCGGCCTCATCACCAATGACGAACCCGCCGAGCGTCTCTTCACGCAAGGCATGGTGATCAAAGACGGCGCGAAAATGTCGAAGAGCCTGGGCAATGTGGTCAGCCCGGACGAAATGGTGACGCGCTACGGCGCCGATGCGGCGCGCCTCTACAGCCTGTTCGCCGCTCCGCCCGACCGCGATCTCGACTGGCAGGATTCCGGCATTGAAGGTATTCAGCGTTTCTTGGGACGTGTGTACCGCTTCTATGTGCGGAACCCGGCGCTGGCCGACGCGGCGACGGAAACGTTGGAGAAGTTGCAGATCTTTGCGCGAGCCGGAAACGACTTGGCGCGGAATAACATCGCGGCGGCGGGAGGGTCGGCGGAAAAGGAGGCGCGGAAGATTCGGCGCAAGTTGCACCAGACCATCAAGCGCGTCAGTGACGACTTTCAGGGACGCTGGCACTTCAACACCTGCATCTCGGCAATCATGGAGTTGGTAAACGTTCTTTACGGGGCGGAATATGCGATCAGCCAGGATTCCTTTCCCTTTCCGAAGCCGGTTCTAGCCGAGGTGCAGCGCAGTCTCGTCCTGCTGCTCGCTCCTTTCGCGCCTTATCTCGCGCACGAGCTTTGGGAGATGCTTGGGGAAAAGGGAAACCTGCTCAAAGTTCCGTGGCCGAAGTATGACGCAGCGCTGGCGAAAGAAGACGAACTGGTAATTCCAGTGCAGATCAACGGTAAGCTGCGCGGCCGCATCGTTGTATCTGCCGAGGCCAGCGAAGAGCATATTCTCGAACGGGCACTCGCGGACGAAAAGGTGCAGTCGATCACCACCGGTAAACACATCGTGAAAAAGATATTCGTCCCCGGCAAACTCGTGAATATCGTGGTGAAGTGAAAGTGCGGGCCTGCCCGAGGTAAGAATTAGGAATAAAAGGGGCAGGCCCGCCTAAGTAAGGACGATTGTGTCCGGACGGTCGACCTACTCGCCGCCCAGCACCAGCGCTTGGGTGCGGTCATTGAACTGGATCTCATCGAGCGCCTTCGTGTTGTTCCCGAGCGTCTTCATGGTTACGGCGTCATAGGGTGAACGTTGCGTCAGATCTTTAACCTGTCCCTGCACCGTGGCCACGGTTTTGCCGTTTTGTAAAATATCAACCTTCACGGCATTGGCAGGCCCGCTCCATTCGGCCTTGTACTGCCCGGGTTTGAGTTGCGTGGAACCAACCCGCACTGTGTCTGGTAGCGTGAACGTTCCGGAGTGATTATCCCTGGCGAACGCGCTCACCGAAAGCGCGAGCGTCAAGACAGCGAATGAAGCGAAGTACTGTGCAAATCTCATTTTCTTTTCTCCTAGAATTGCATGATTTGATTCGACCGCGGCCCGCGCCGCCCAGCACAAACAGATGCACCGAGCGCCGACTTGCGGCCTCTTCCAACCTATGCCGTTAAAGATGCTCGGTCATCACACTCGGTTGCATAATATCGCGACACGACACAAATCAAGATGTGGACGAGATCGCTAACACCGGGCGGAACGGCCCGATTCCGCGGCAATGCGGTAGCTATCTGGCCGTCGCCGGACTTGCGGTATGCTAGCCAGAGGTACATGTAGATGCCGCGCCGCCCTTCACCCACGCTCGAAGGTTTTCGCGCAGGTTTTCGCCTGCCTTCGCTGACGCTGGCTGAGATCACCTGGCGCTGGACGGTTGGCGCAGTTGCCTGGGCGTTGCTCTTTTTTTCAGTCGTCGAATATCTCGATATACTTCCGGTCAGCAAGGCGGACGCGATTCTCCTGTGGACCAGACATCCCTTGCTGGTGGCGAGAGCGATCGCGCACATCCTTCATGGCAGCCTGAGTCGCGCCGTGCTGGTGGCTTTGCTGGGGGTGCTGGCGCTCTCAGTGATCTGGATCATCGTTGGAGCCATCGGCCGCCTGGCGACGGTTCGCGCCCTGCTCGACCACTTCCGCGCGGACTTTTTCCGCAACGTCTCTGCGGAAAAAGGTGAGGCGAGTGAAACGGGCGGCTTGCGTTCTCTGATAGGTCTCAACTTCCTGCGCGCAGCCCTTGTGCTGGCCGCGACGCTGGCCTTCGTGGGCGCGTTAATTCTGGTCAGCCTAGTCTCGTCCGACGCAAGCCCTCAACCTGGATTGGCCTTCCTCCTCTTTGTGCTGCTGGCCGGATTGATCTGCGTCGTCTGGCCGGCGCTGAACTGGTTACTGTCGATCGCCTGCATATTCGCCGTGCGTGATGGCGAGGACACCCTGGGGGCCTTGTTCGACGCGGTCGATTTTCTTCGGGAACGCTCCGGACCAATATTCGCCGTAAGCACCTGGACCGGTCTGGTACATCTGGCGGTCCTGGTGGGCGCTTCCGTCATGGCTTCGCTAACGCTTGCTTTTCTCCAGGTCGCTCCCACGCGACTGGTGATTGCCGGCATCATTCTCGTGACGCTGATTTACGCCGCCCTGGTGGATTGGTTGTACATCGTGCGCCTGGCCGGATACGTCTGCATCGCCGAAATGCCGGACGCTCCATCTGAGTCAACACCATTGTCCGCTGCTCCGCGGGCGGGCGAGGGTTTCGCGGCGATGCCCCGGGCCCCGAGCGGGATCGATCGGGACGAGCCGATTCTCAGCGATGTTCCGGGCCTGATTGTCGAGACGTAGTTTGCTGTGGCTCGCTGGCAGCGGGCTGGACCTTTACACGGGCCATGCGATTTGAGAAACTCATCCGTGGAAAACCAATCCCGGCTCAACGAATCGATCGTCATCCTCGATTTTGGCGCGCAGTATACGCAGCTCATCGCGCGCCGCATCCGCGAACAAAATGTTTTTTCGGTGGTGCTGCCTTGCACGGCGCCGCTGGACGAGGTGAAGAGGTGCGCGCCGGTGGGTATTGTGCTTTCGGGAGCGCCGTGGTCGGTCTACGACAAAGACGCGCCGCCGGCGGATTCTCGCATTTTCGAACTGGGACTGCCGGTGCTGGGCATCTGCTACGGGCTGCAGTTCATGGTGCACACGCTGGGCGGGAAAGTGCGTCCAGCCGAGAAGCGCGAGTACGGACACGCGGAGATCGAGGTTGTCCGCGAATCGGTGCTGTTTCAGGGCCTGCCGAGAAAGCTTGCCGTATGGATGTCGCATGGCGACGAAGCTCTGGAATTGCCTCCGGGATTTGAGCTGACCGCAAAAACATCGCATGCGGTCGCGGGCATTCAGAATGTCGCAAAGCGTTGGTTCGCGGTGCAATTCCATCCTGAAGTTCACCATACACGGGATGGCACGGAGATCCTGCGAAACTTTGTGTTCCAGATCTGCGGAGCCAGGCCGGTTTGGACTGCGCAGCACTTCATCGATTCCACGGTGGAGCAAGTGAAGCGGCAAGTTGGTAAAGGACGCGCGATTTGCGCGCTCTCGGGCGGAGTGGATTCTTCAGTGGCGGCGGTGCTGGTGGATCGCGCTTTGCGTGACCTCAAAGGCAAGTCGCGCCTGACTTGCGTCTTTGTGAACAACGGCGTGCTGCGCAAGAACGAATTCGAGAAAGTGCAGAAGACGTTGCACGATAAGCTGGGGTTGCACCTGGACGCGGTGGACGCCACGGAGCGCTTTCTGGGAAAGCTCAAGGGGGTAAGCGATCCTGAGAAAAAACGCAAGATCATCGGCAACGAATTCATCAGGGTGTTCGAGCGGGAAGCCCGGCGCATCGAAAAAGAAGAAGGCAAAGTGAAGTGGCTGGTGCAGGGAACCCTGTACCCCGACGTAATCGAATCGCGTTCGGTGCGCGGACCGTCGCAAGTGATCAAGTCGCATCACAACGTGGGCGGGTTGCCGGAAAAAATGAAGCTCAAGCTGATCGAGCCCTTGAAAGATCTGTTCAAAGATGAAGTGAGAAAGATTGGCCGCGATCTGGGAATGCCGGAAGAAATTTTGCAGCGGCAGCCGTTTCCCGGGCCCGGTCTGGCGGTGCGGGTGCTGGGGGAAGTGACCCCGGAGCGGTTGGCGCTGCTGCGGGAGTGCGACGACATTGTGGTAAGCGAGGTCAGGAACGCAGGCCTCTACACCAAGATTTGGCAGTCGTTTGCCGTGCTGCTGCCGGTGATGTCGGTGGGGGTGATGGGCGACATGCGGACCTATGCTTATACATGCGCGGTGCGGGCGGTGAGTTCGGAAGACGGTATGACGGCCGACTGGGTTGCTCTGCCGCACGAAGTGCTGAAAAATATTTCCACGCGGATTGTGAATGAAGTAAAGGGTGTGAATCGCGTGGTGTACGACATTACTTCGAAGCCCCCAGGAACGATTGAGTGGGAATAGGAAACAGTTCCTGGTCCTCAGCTCTCAGTTGTCAATTCAGCGGCTGAACCCGAGGTCATTCGCCGGTTTTCGCGCGGCGCTGGAATGCCGCTCTTCCAGATCAGCCCGTGATGAAACCAATGTTGACCAGTTCGTGGCGGAGAGCCGCAGGGTCGGTAAACAGGATGCCGTGCATGCCAAAGGCTCTAGCGGCCTCGACGTTCGGTAGCAGATCGTCGATGTAGATGGCGTGGGCGGGGTCGATGGAGAAGGTTTGAAAGAAAAGTTCGTAGAAGCGCGGGTCGGGCTTGAGGAGGCGGGCTTCTCCGGAGAGCAGGACGCCATGAAACCATTTTAAGAAATCGAAGCGCTTCAAGGCCGTGGGGAAAGTTTCAGCGGACCAGTTACTAAGCGCGTACAAGGGAACTCCGCGAGCGCGTAATTCGGTGAGCAGGTCGACGGTGCCGTGGATTGGTCCGCCGAGCATTTCACCATAGCGATGCATCCAGGCGTCGATGAACTGGACGTGCCCGGGATGAACGGATCTTAGCGCGGCGCAGGCTTCGGCGAGAGTGCGTCCGGCATCTTGTTGGGAATTCCACGAAGGAGTGCAGACGGTTGCGAGGAAGTGCTCCATTGCCTCGTCGTTTCCAGCGAAGAGTTTGCGATACAGGTAACGCGGGTTCCAGTCAATCAGCACGCCGCCGAGATCGAACACTGCTACCGAGCGATTCGCCTTCATATTTGTAATTCTATCGAAGATGTTTTCAAGATTGGTCGCGGTGGACGGTATCCATGGAAAAAGCGGGGAGGCAGACGGCAATGTATTCCGCTCCACCTTCGTGAGGAGTGGAGTAACGGATCCACTCGCCGGCATAGGCGATGACGGCTTGTCCGCAGGCAACATCGATAGAGCCGTTTTCGTGCTCGACGTGGAGAGTGCCTTTGAGCACGATGGTGAATTCGTCGAAGGCGGGAGTTTGACCGGGCTCGAGCCATCCGGCGGGGCTGCGCATGTGGGCGACGCTGGCGGAGGTGGTCTGGGAGTTGACGCGTCCGATGTATTCGTCGATGAGTTTGGGCTTGTTGCCGGCGGATTGAATGCGCGTGGGTTGCGAGATCACGGTGGGCATGATTGGGTTTCGGCCTTCGGGCTTTGAGCGTCGGCATCCTCTCTTCGGACGCTTGTGAGCTGTTTCCATTAGAACATGGGAGAATCCGAATCGAGAATGGAGACTCCCCGGCGTCGGGAATCCATCGAGGAGTCCGGGGTGCGGTTACGGGCAGGCGTAAGGCGTGGGTGGAGTGGGCGGAATGCCAGGAATGTGGACCGATGGAGTGCCGGGAGAATCGGCGGTGGCCGGCGTTCCGGGGATATCAGTGCCGGGAGTGCCTGGCGTGCCGGGAGTGCCTGGCGTGCCGGGGGTCCAGCAGGTGCCAGGGGTAGTTCCTGGCGGTGGAACCGGGAACGGTCGCTGGGCGATGGGTTGCCCCGGTACCGGATGCTCTTCGGACTGCTGAACCGCTTGGGCCACCTGATCTTGTTCGAGAGTGAGCGGATGTTGCAGGACCATCTCGACGGGCGAGCCAACGTCGAGAAAGAAGTTGTGAGTGCCGAGGAGCAGCACGATCGAGGCTACTCCACCGATGGCGCCGCCGATGCCGGCGCCGACGATGGTGTCTTTTGCGGTACTGCCGGGCGCGGTTACGCTGGAAGAAAGGCAGCCGGGCGGGGCTCCGGTGCAGCCGGGCGGCAGAGTGCTGGTGATGGTGTTGGGCTGAGAACTGGCGGCGAAGTGGCCGATCAATGCGCCTGCGCCCACGCCGGCGGCGGGAAGCGCAATTCCGGCGATCATGCGGCGGTTGCCGGGATCTTTCAGGGCGTAGCCCTCAGGGCTCTCGAGCGTCATGGGCCCGGCGACGGGAATGGTGTATCCGTTGGGGAATGTGATTGCCATCGATTGCAAGCGCAGTTCTCCACGCCCGCCTTGGCGCGCCAGCTTGTCGACTTTTCCTTGCACAAATGTGCCGGGCGGGATGACCACTTCGTTGCCGGCGGTGACGGGCGAAGTGGTTTGCGCATAGATGTCGTCGCCGCGATGGAGGTGCCGGGTTTGCACCGGCTGGGTGAGCACCAGAGCGATTCTGCTGCCGGCGGGCACGGTTATGCTAGCGCCTTCGGGCGCCGGCGCGGAGGATGCAGCTTGCTGCGCAAAACTGGGCATGGTGAGCAGCAGCGTGGCGGTCAGGGCGAGGCCCTGCTTGATTTTGTTGTCGGCCAGAGAGATTAGCGTGGAGACGGTGAGAAGGAGACGACGGAGCGTAGCCATGGTGGTACCTCCTGTTTGCAGGCTGAGCCTTGCGCTTTCGTGGCGACTGGAGAGCCTTCATTATGCTCTCTGGGAAATAGACTTGGGTGCGACCCGGAAGTTACATAGAGAATGTTGAAGAATTGCAAAGAATTTGTAAAGACGGGTTGGAGCGGGCCTGCGCCTGAAGTCGCGGATCGTTCCTGCGTGGGATATGGCAGGGCTTGAAGCGCCCTGATACGAATCGGAGCTTCGCCGGTCCGCGGCGCGAAGCGGTCGGGCATCGTTTACAATCCTCGCTTATGTTCTATCGCTCGGATAATCGCGCTATTGACCAGTTGCGGCCGGTTTCGATCGTTCCCGATTTTATTACCACGGCGGAAGGCTCGGTGCTGATTGAGGTGGGAAACACACGGGTGATTTGTACCGCATCGATCGAAGAGACGGTGCCGGCGTTCATGCGGAACACGGGCAGGGGATGGATCTCAAGCGAGTACGCCATGATTCCGCGGGCCACGCTGACGCGCACGCCGCGGGAAGTGGAGAAGGGACGGCCGAGCGGAAGGACGCATGAGATCCAGCGGCTGATAGGCCGTTCGCTGCGCGCGGTGACCGATTTGACGCGGCTGGGCGAGCGCACCATCTGGATGGATTGCGACGTGATTCAGGCCGATGGCGGGACGCGGACCGCTTCGATTACCGGCGCCTTCGTGGCTCTGGGGCTGGCGCTGGAGAAGTTGGTGGAAGCGGGAACTCTGGCTTCGGTTCCGCTGAGAGACTTCGTGGCGGCGGTGAGCGTGGGGATAGTGGATGGAGAAGTTCTGCTCGACCTCTGCTACGAAGAAGACTCGCGCGCCGAAGTGGACATGAATTTTGTGATGACAGCGGGGCACAAGATGGTGGAAGTGCAGGCCACCGCCGAACGGCAGGCGTTCGATGAAGCGCAGTTCGCCAAGATGCTGGCGTTTGCGCGGCAGGGGGCGCAAGCGTTGCTTGCCAAGCAGCAAGGGGTGTTGAGCGGGATTACGCTGCGACAGTGAGGCTTGCTGGAGAAGTTACCTTGCACGAGTACAGAAAATAGCCACAACCCGATAAGGTTACGTCCAGTATCGCTTTCGGTAGCCGGAGCGTGCGGTCGACGCTCAGTGCCCGAGCAACAGCACCCCGCAAACCACCCCAGACCATCGCATGTTGACAGCGGATGGGAATTTTCTCAGCAAGAAGTTGATCAACGGAACTAGAAGATCGACCGAAGAAGACCAGCCGATCCGGACCGCTGCGATTGCAAAACACACGGGAACGCGATGCCTCAGCCAGTGCGCCGGGGAGCATCTCGAGTCCTGTCGACAAAATCACCAGAGAGTTCGGGATAGAAGTGAGCATCCTCAGGAACGCCTCCCAGTCAGGTGCGGTTCGCACCGACCGGCCTCATGCTCTTTTCTCTCTTGCCCGATATGATTAACTATGGTTAACTATAACAGATAATCAGTGGTTAATCTTACTGTAGGAAAGAGCGTCGGTTCAGGACAAATGAGTGGGAATACATGAAACGGGCAATTTCTGTCACTATCCTTTTGGCGGCCCTCACCTCTCTTTATCTGGTTCGAGCATTGGGACAGGGCGAAACCACCAGCGCCATCGTTGGCGAAGTGAGGGACGCAACCAACGCGGTCGTGCCCGGTGCCACCGTGATCGTCACCAATCACGAGACCGGCATGAAGCGGAGTGCGAAGACCGATGAGGCAGGCCGGTTCGACTTCCCACAGCTAAAGCCGGGTCCCTATTCGGTCAAGGTGCAAGCCAAAGGGTTCGAGCCACAGCAGAATGACACGGTGTTTTCCGGCTTAGGCCAGAAACAGACGGTCGATTTCACGCTCAAGGTTGCGCAATCCAACGAAGTTGTGGAGGTAAGCAGCGAAGCTCCCCTCATCAATCCAGGGAATGCAAACACATCGACGACTCTGAGTGCCACGGCGCTGGAAAACCTGCCGAATCCGGGCGGCGACCTGACCTATCCGCTGCAGTTTTCCCCTGGGGCGCTCATCAATACGGCGGGCAGCGGCAACGACTTCGTCGGCGGCACCAACGGATACGGCAATGTGGAATTCAACGGACTTCCCGCCCTCTCAAATGGTTACATCGTTGACGGATTGGAAACCAACGACCCGCTCACAAATCTCAACAGCGGCCTTTCCACCAACCTGGTCCTGGGACTGAATTCGATTTCCGAGGTGACCGTGAACACGCTTTCTTACGCGGTCGATCAAGGCCGCTATGGAGCGTCACAGGTCAACTACGTCACCAAGTCGGGTACGAATCAGTTTCACGGGAATCTCTACGAACTGTGGAATGGCGCGTTGCTCAATGCGGCGGACTACTTCACGAATGCGACAGCAGGAAACCACAAGCCGGGGGCAACGGTGAATCACTTTGGGGGCAGTCTGGGCGGTCCGATTGCGCACAACAAGCTATTTTTCTTTTTCGACAGCGAGTGGGTGCGGATCGCACTGCCCATCGTCACGCCGACCATCGTTCCCAGCGCGGCTTTCCAACAATATGTCTTGCGGCAACTTCCCTTGGGCCTGACGCAGATTATTAATAATAAGTGGCGAGAAACCTATCCCGCCGCGCCCCAAGAAGTGCCGTTCTATCAAAAAATGTTCTCCCTCTATGGAAATGCCACCGGCACTCCGACCGCGATACTTGGCTGTCCGATTGCGGCGGGGGAGGGTTGCGCCAACCGGCAGAGCGTTTCGCACTCGAGCGACGATCACGAGCAGGTGCAGACGGCCCGCGTCGACTACAACATCAATCAGAACGACACCGCCTGGTTTCGTTTTCAGGCCGACACCGGGCTGCAAGCCGCCTGGACGGATCCCATCAATCCGCTGTTCGATGCGTTTTCTCCGCAGCCTCTCTATTCGTTCGCGGCGGGGCACACGCACGTCTTCTCGCAGAACCTGGTGAACTATTTCAATCCCGCATTCTCCTGGTACGAAAGTTTATTCGGGCCAAGCGACTTTCAGAAGACACTTGCAGCATTCCCGATCGTGCTGCAGGGCAGCGGCGCGAATCCGTTCACGCCCATCGGAGGTCTTGACAACACCTGGGTGCAGGGCCGGCGCGCCTTGCGATTTTTCATCAATGACAATCTCGCCTGGAACCATGGCGCGCACGAATTGCGGTTTGGAACCAATACCCGCATCTTCCGGCTGAACGACTTTGACTTCGGGGAAGGCACGGTTCCCACCGTGACCTACGCGAACCTGCAACAATTTATTTATGGAGTGGCGAACACCGCGTCGGAGACCTTCCCTTCGAACCTGAACGAGCCTTTCAATTTTCTTAATCTTGATCTCTACGCGCAGGATACCTGGAAGGTGACTCACAAACTAACCTGGACGTTTGGTCTGCGCGACACCTTCAATTCCAATCCGCTGAATCCGCACGATCAGGTCGCCCGTCTCCGCGGCTCTTTCAGTTCCATCTCGCACAGCGTCGATCAACCCCTGAACGCCGCGATTCAAACCCATCTGGGTAACCTTTTTTCATCCACACCAATAGCCATCCTGCAGCCGAGAACGGCGATTGCGTGGCAGTTCGAGCCGCAATCCGTTCTCCGCACCGGCTTCGGAATCTTCAGCGACATCCTGCCGGGCAGCGTGGCCGACCTGATCGGTACCAACCCTCCCTACGATAAGACGTTCCAAGGGGGATTGCTGGGCACGGTTGGCACACCCGCAGATGCGGGTTGCGATCCGGTGGTTGGATGCACGGCGATTGCTCCTGGAGTGAGAAACAGCGCGGTCGACGCGACGACCACAGCGAATCAGATTTTCACTTCGGGATTTCCCCAGAGCCTGCTTTCGTGCGCATCTTCGCAGGCAAATTCCGCAAGTTGTCTTCCACCGGTTGCGATCACAGCCATCCCGGATGGCAAACTGCACGCGCCATACTTTATGGAGTGGAGTCTGGGACTGGAACATCAAATCGGAACGACGGTCAACCTGAAAGCGCAATACGTCGGCACACGCGCTGTGAACCAACCCTACTCGACCCAAGTCAACGGCTACCAAACCGTGTGTCAGGGCTGTTTTGCGCCGTTTCCCTACCTGCAGCCAACCGATGCACGCTTCGGCGCGGTCACGCAGTTTTCCACCGGCGCAAACAGTCACTACAACGGCCTTCAACTTACGGCAATGAAGCGCCTGGGCCATGGTTTACAAGGTCAGGTTAACTACACTTTCAGCCGGTGCATGGATACAGTCTCGAACGGAGGATTTCTGCAATTCTCCGCCGGAGGAATTCTTTCGCCGCTACCCGGAGAACTTGCCCGCGACTACGGTCCTTGCGATTACGACATCCGGCACAATCTCAACGGGCAGTATATGTATGAATTGCCGCTGAGAGTCCGCAATCATTCTCTCGGCTATGCGCTGAATGGCTGGCAGATTTCTGGAACGCTGTTCTGGCACAGCGGGGTTCCATTCTCGGTGCTGAGCACGCCTTATTCCGCGATCAATCCAATCACCCACCAGGAAGAGGGAATTGTGCAGGGGAGCGGGCCGCAGTTTGCCAGTCTGGTGCCTGGGGTTCCACTGTACGATCATCATGCGATTCCGGGAGTCACTCAGGCGGGAACTCTGCAGTGGCTCAATCCGGATGCATTCGTCTCTGCGGTTGATCCGAGCGAGCAGCAACTCACGAATGGGCAAGTAGTTCCCGCCGGATCCTGCTACGGCGGTGACAACCCGCAGAATTGCCAGTTCGGAAACCTTGGCCGCAACTCACTGCGCGGTCCTGATTTTCTCTGGAGCGACTTCTACCTGACAAAATGGTTTCCCTTAACCGAGCACGTGAAGTTGCGGTTTGAGAGCCAGTTTTTTAATGTCTTCAACCATCCGAATTTCGCGCTGCCCAGCGTAGTGCAGGCCGGCATTCCAGGACAGCCTTCCACGCAAGCTGGATTCGGAGCGCTCACCTACACCACCTCTCCTCCGACCGGCCTGCTCGGGGTGGGGTTGGGCGGCGACAGCACCCCCCGCATGATCGCATTTCAGATGCGCTTGGAGTTCTAATGTGTCTCACGCGTCCAGTTCGAGATCGTCAAAGCGGCGCCACTTGTAGACGGCAACAGACACCATCCAACTCAATGCGAAAAGGCCCACGATGAGATACCCGAGTGTGCCGAAATTGTTGTTGAGCCTGCCGACTGCGCCCCAGAACCATCCTTCGAGATGAAAGTGGTCGCCCAATAACCCTAGAGCCTCGATGCCTCCGACAACCAGCGCGACGGCTACTGAGACGGAAGTGATCGTGATGTTGTAATAAAGTTTGCGAATAGGCTTCACGAAGGCCCATCCATATGCGCCCAACATAAGGATGTTGTCGGTGGTATCGATGAGCGACATCCCCGCGGCAAAAAGGACGGGGAAAACCAGGATCGACCAAAACGAAAGGCCTTTGGCCGCTTCGGCGGCGGAAATACCCAACAGGCCGATCTCGGTTGCAGTGTCAAATCCCAAGCCGAACAGGAAGCCCAGCGGATACATGTGCCAACTACGGCTGATCATGCGGAACATGGGACGAAACATCCGCGAAAGAAAGCCGCGGCCTGCGAGAAGCATGTTGAAATCTTCTTCCACGTAGGGTTGGCCGCGGCGGACCCCTACAAATGCCCGGTAAATGGATCGCAGAACGATCAGGTTGACGATGGCTATCGCAAAAAGAAAAAACACGGAGACCAGGGAACCGATCACGGATGCGATGCTCCTGACGGCGTCGAGGCGATGTTGCAGCGCCATGGCCGCCCCCGCAATGGCTGCCGAACCGAGGAGCACGACGGTGGAATGCCCCATTGAAAACATGAAGCCGACTGCAACCGGGCGTTTCCCCTCTTGCATCAGCTTCCGGGTCACGTTGTCGATCGCCGCTATGTGATCCGCATCGACGGCATGACGCAAGCCAAAGCTATAAGCAAGTAGCGCGGTTCCCAAAAGCACCGGATAATGGTGGAAAGCGATGCTCGCCCATGCCCATGCACCGATATTGAATGCGAACAAAACGCCGTAAATGGCGACGATTCGGCCGCGGAGATTATCAGCCGCGTCATTGAATAACGTAGCCAGCTTGGGCGCACCTTTGATCTCGGGCAGACACAGCAAAGCACGGTGCGCTTCGGTCAGGACTCTGCTCACGCGGCACGCTTCTAGAGCTCCGCCGCGGGGCTACTGTACTGCGTTGAGTCCCTGATAGATGAGCATGCCGGCGAGCACCAGCAACAACACTCCGGAACCGGCTCCGAAAACCCATACCGGGACGGTGAGCCGGTTGACTTTCACCAGCAGTTCGGTCTGCTCCTGCTGCATATGCGAGTTCGCGTCGTCGAGATACAACTGCTCATCCTCGTGCATGGTCAATGTGCTGCGGTAGATCAGGAGGATGATCAGGCCGACGGTGAAAACGCCCCACACAATCGCGAGCCCAAGTATTAAAGGGGTCCACGTCCAAGTCATAGCCACCTCGACAGTTTGCAAGCCTGTTGGCAACTCCTCCACATCCAGAATGCAGGCCTCAGCCCACAATCCTCGACTCGGAGGAAGGGCCTAACGGAGGTATTATAGACCTGTTGGCAAGGCTCCCGGAGGGAATCGTCACCCGGTTACCTCGCATCCAAACAGTGGGGCAGGGTAGTACCAGCCCTCTGATTTGGCCTGATGCCTCTTGCTGCCTCTGTTATAATTAGTTGACTTTAAAGCCGAGGAGATACGAATGGCTACGACAACCGTTCCCGAAATAAAGACCAACGTCCCGGAAGTGAAAAAGACGCCGCCGGTTTCGCTTACGGCCAGCGCCGTCTCCAAAGTGAAAGACATCATGGGACAGCAGAATCCCGTGCCCGCCGGCCTGCGAATCGGGGTAGTCGGTGGCGGTTGTTCCGGTTTCTCGTACTCCATGCAGTTTGAAAACGCTGCCGGCATGATGGATAAAACTTTCGACATGGACGGACTGAAAGTGTTCGTCGATGCTACTTCAGTCATGTATCTGAATGGCTGCATCGTGGATTATGTGGAGACGCTCGAAGGTGCCGGCTTCAAGTTCGAGAATCCGAACGTGAAGAGCACTTGCGGTTGCGGATCGTCGTTTAGCGTTTAGATTTTGCTGCGCAGAAAAATCCGAGTGGAAGGAAACGGCCTCGTTTGATGAGGCCGATTTCTTTTGCCCAGGCGGCTACTGCTGTTGCGGGGAACTGGTGGGCGGCTGGGGCGGCGAAGAGCCAAAACCTGAAGACTGCCCGAACGAACTGCCGTTCGAACCACCAAATGCGCTGCCGCTGGTATTGCCAAATGGAGTGCTGTTGCCGCTGCTGCCAGCCGGCTGTGCGCCATTCAAGGCGGGCGTTCCGAATCCCTGCAACGCGGGCTGATTGGGTGTGGTGATCAGAAAACCGCGGTCGGTCGTGGGGTCGTACACAAACTGCCATTCGTTGTACTTCTTCTTGTGATTGAACTCGCGAATCGTAGTTTTCTTGCTGGTACTGGCCACACCGACGATCGGTCCGCCGCCAAAGACCTGGCCGCCGCTCGAACTGCTGCCTTCCTGGGAGGAATCCGATCCTGAGCCCGCATTCTGCCCCTGCTGGCCCGAGCCCGTTTGCGAGTTGGAGTTCGTTCCGAACGCGCTATTTGAGTTTCCGCCGAATCCGGACGACTGCGAAAACACACCTGAACTGTTGACTCCGGAACCGCCAGGCCCCGAACTGCCAAATCCAGAGCCGCCAAATCCAGAATTGCCGGGTCCGGAACTGCTGGAGCCGAAACCGTTCATTCCACCAGCCGGGGTTGCGCCCGGAATGGTTCCGCCTCCCACGCTGAAGCCGCCGCCCAGCGTCACCCCCGGGTCACCGAAGTGAAGCAACCGGAAGTCCTTCCCCGTGATTGGGTCTTTGTAATGCCTGCGCAGGTAACGCAGATTGTTGGTGTTGTCGAGATCTTCGAGCTTCGTGGGGTAACGTCCGAATTTCTTGTAGTAGACGCGGATGGCGCGCGAGTATTGCACCCCGCGGTGAATCATCTCCTCTTCCTGGTCCCGCCGGATGTCAAAGGAAATTGTGGGAAGGACCGCGGCAGCGGCTATGGTCATCAGGGCGACCACCAGGAGCAGCGTCAGCAGGATGAAGCCGCTTTCCGGGCGGCTGGAACGGGCAGATATTCGCGGGCGCTTCGATCCGCCCGGGTGTATTGCTAATTTCCTCATGACGGGTTTCCCAGCGTGAGCGGTATGCTCTGCGGAGGACCGCTGCCCACCACGTCCTGCATCTCCACCGAGTTCGGAGAAATTCGCACAACCTTGTAGCGGCGGTCCACGATCTCGCCCTCGCCGGCAATGAAAACATCGTCGCCCTTGGAAAGGAAAATCCTCTTAGGCTCTCCAGACTGGCTGGCGAAGCCAAAGAACTTGAGGGGAATTGGCGGCGGCGGCGCCACCGGTGGAGGCTGGTAGGCCTGCGCGGCTTTCGGGTCTGTCTGTCCAGAGGCCAACGGTGTGGGAATCACCGGGTCCGGCTGCGACACAAAAATATTTCTTCCCGAGCCTTCGTACTGGATCCCTTCGGTCACGGCAAGTTGCTCGAGGTGCAGGGTCGGGTCCAGGCTCGGCAAGGGCCGCGCCTTTTTGCCCGGCCTGGATCCTGAACCGGAGCGCGCTGCCGGAGCGGCGCTGTTCCCCGGCAAAAGTTCTGGCGCCGTTGCCGTCGCCGGCGGCGTGGTCGAAGCGATCGTGGAGGAGGAAGGTATGAACTCGTAGCCGAGGATCGCCAGCAGCACCGCGCCGAGCACGGCCGCCAGGATCGTCTCCTTCCGGTTTTCAATTCCCAGCTTCACTACGCCCCCGCCTTCAGATAGGTTTCGAGTTTCATTTGCAGCTTTATGGGGCCCTTCGGTTCGCCGCCCAGAGTGATGCTGCTGATGATGAAAAACATGTCATCGCGTTCCAGCGCGTTGATAAACTTCGCCAATGAAACGTAACTGCCAGAGAGGTCCGCTTCCATTTCGACGGGATGCAACTGGTCTATCTCCTCATCTTTGACCTTATACGCGGCATGTTCGATCATTACTCCATTGGCCATGGCCAGCTTGCCGAATTGGGTGGGGATCTGCGACTCCTCGGCGGGAAAGCGTTTCTTGTAAAAGTCCGTGATCTGGCGGTCCGCGAAGCGCACTTTTTCGGGCAGGTTGGCCAGCGGCTCAACCTGGCGCGTTTTCGTCTGCAGTTCGCTCCACAACTGGTTAAGCTCCTGGCGCCGCGAGTCGGTCGACCCCACCAGCGGCGAAAACAGCACCGCCACCGCCACCACATCCGCCCCCAGCAGGATCGCGAGAGCGGTCTTGATTCCTTTTCGGGCCCGCCGCAGGTCAGGCATCAGGGTGTGCTCCGTTTCGAAGTCTGTTGCTTCGGGCTGGGCCCCGGCGGCAGAGCGTCGGGGACGTAAATCCCGTCGATATTGAATTGAACGCTGTCTCCGCTGCCCGGAGTCGCCGGAGTTTCCGTCTCCACATAGGTCTGCCTGAAATGCCGCGAATCTTCCATGCGCCGGGCCAGCTCGAGGGCCCGGTCGCGGTCACCCGCAACCACCATCTTCAGAGTGAGTTGGTTGTCTTCATCCAGTTCGGGATGGATCGAAACCAGATGAACTCGCGCAGGCATCACTTTTTCGAGATCTTCCAGCACGTACGTCCAGGAAAGCGACTTGCGCTCAATCAGTTCGTTGAGAAACTGGGACTGGTCCCGGGTGGCGCGATTCTCCGGCCGATTCAGGAATTCCTCGGCCTGCTCGCGCTTCCAGTCGCGCTCGGCGATTTGGGCGCGCAACTCGGCGATCTTGGCGTGATCGCGCCGGGCCGAGAACCAGCCCGTGATGGTGATGGTCAGCAGCGCCAGTGTCAGGATTGCCGCCGCGGCCAGGGCCGTTCCCCAGCGCAGCCAGAACTGCCTTGCGTCTTCATAGGGCTGGCTGGCGAGATTGATGTTGAGTTGCATAAGCCTTTGTCATCCTGAGGCGAGCGCTATTTGCCCGCCGAAGGGACCCGTTCTTTGGGTCGCCATAGTGCCAGCCGACCTTCCCTCTACGAAATCAAAGCTCCCACTACCCCCGCCATTCTCCAGCGCGGCACCGAGCCTCCGCTGTTCACTCCCAACTGCGAGGAACTCACCAGTTCCTGCACCTCCGCGCCGGTTTGCGCCCGCAGCGCGGGAGCCGCACTGCCCGTGTCCGATATTCCCGCGACGAATATCCTCTCAATGTTCAGGTGATAGGTATCCTGGAAGAAGACCACGGAAGGGTAAACTTCCTCTGCCAACTGGTCTCCGGTGATCGTAACCCCGCGCGTATTTTCCAGGGTACGGAACAGTTGAAGCTGGTCGGCATTGAGAATCGCAATGCTCGTAGTGCGGGCATCCACCTTCACCACCAGCGTGGGACGCTGTCCCTCCGCCGCCCCCAGCGCCGCCAGCATCGAAGGCAACACCACTCCCGGGCTGAATCCGGCCTCGCGAAAGGCTGTCTCGTAGTCCTCCACCACACTGGCCAGGGCAACCGCCGCCACTACTCGAATGCCTTCACTCGTCTTCTGCGAATGGTAGGAAACTCGGGCCTTGTCCACGTCAAAGGGCAAGGATTTCTTCATGCGAAAGCGCACCACGCTGGACGCCTCCTGGGAATCCGCCGGCAGGGTGTCGAATTCCAGCAGCACCACGCGCACCGCTGCATCCGGGACGATGGCAATCACGTCGTGGGAGCGCCCGGATAAGCTGCCCAGCGCCGCCGCCACCGCCGCCTTCACCGCGCCGCGCTGCCGTAAGTTGCCCTCCACCAGGTCCGGAACCACGCTGCCCGGCGCCAGTTCGCGCGCGGCACAGGCTTCCAGGCTGCGGCCATCTACCCCCAGCCGTCCCACCAGCACGCGGTCGGCGGCAATCTCACACGCCAACCGGGGTTTTGCCGTGTTGGAACCAGAGCTCATTGCGGGAGTTATCTCTTTCTATAATTCAAACGCCGCGCCATGCGAAATGCAATAGCTGGAAGGGAACTTCGGCTATTGGCCTGTTGCGCCTCTGGCCGCAAGGCAGGTTCCTGTTTTTGTGGTTCCTGTCCGCCATTCTGGGCAATGCGCTCTTTGTTCAGCCCAGCATCCGGGCGAGCCGCCCGAGTCCCCTGGAGCCTGCCTTGAGAAAGCGCTAGCGACTGAAGGGGGCGATTGACTCGCTTCCTTACCGCATGGCCTCGATGAAGGTGACCTTGTTGATCTCCTTCAGCGTGGTCAGCCCCAGCCTGACCTTATCCAGCGCCGACTCGCGCAGAAAACGTATGCCTTCTTCCCGCGCCGCGCGGCGGATCTCCGAGGTGGGCTTCTTGGCCAGGATCAATTCCCGGATGCGGTCGCTCAAATCCAGCAATTCGTGAATCGCGGTCCGCCCGCGAAAGCCCGTGCCTGCGCACTCGATGCATCCCGGCCCTTCATATAAGGCAACTTTCGACCACTGCTCCGGATCCAGTCCGCTGGCCTCCAGCACTTCCGGCGGATAATTCACCTGCGTGCGGCAGGATTCGCAGATCAACCGCACCAGCCGCTGCGCCAGAATGCAGTTGAGCGCGGAAACGAAGTTGTAGGGTTCGACGCCCATGTTCAGGAAGCGGCCAATCACGTCGACCACGTTGTTGGCGTGGACCGTGGTGAACACCAGGTGGCCGGTCAGCGCGGATTGAATGGCAATCTGCGCCGTCTCGGTGTCGCGGATTTCGCCCACCATGATCTTGTCCGGGTCGTGGCGCAGAATGGAGCGCAAGCCGCGCGCGAAGGTCAGTCCTTTTTTTTCGTTCACCGGAATCTGGGTGATGCCGCGCAGTTGATATTCCACCGGATCTTCAATCGTAATGATCTTGTCTTCGTCGGTCTTGATCTCGTTTACCGCGGCGTACAGCGTAGTAGTCTTGCCGCTGCCCGTCGGTCCCGTCACCAGCACCATGCCGTAAGGTTCTTTAATGTAGCGGCGGAACTTGCGCAGATCGTCTTCGTCAAAACCAACTACATCCAGTGTGAGCGTGCGGAACTTCTCACTCATCGATTCTTTATCCAGCACGCGCAGCACGGCGTCTTCGCCGTGAATCGAGGGCATGATGGAGACGCGGAAGTCGATGGCGCGCCCGTTGTATTTCACCCGGAAGCGCCCGTCCTGCGGCACGCGGCGCTCGGAAATATCCAGCTCGCTCATCACCTTGATGCGCGAGATCACGGTCGAGTGATGCTCTTTGCCGATGGGCGGCATGGCCTGGGTCAGCACGCCGTCGATGCGGAACTTGATCACCACCGAATCGTCCCGCGTTTCGATATGAATATCGGAAGCCCGCCGCTGCAGCGCGGTGAAGATTGTGGTATCGACCAAGCGGATGATCGGGCTGGTGTCGCCCGCCGCCGTCAGTTTGTCGATGGTCAGGGTCTCTTCCGCGCCCGTATTCTCGTCTTCGCGAATGATCTGGAAGCCTTCGCTGGCCTCCTCCAGAACGCGCTGCGACTGCTCCGTCTTTTTCAGAATGTCCGAGATCTGCTTCAGCGTCGCCACTTTGGTGACGATCCGCTTCTGCAGCAGCAGGCTGATCTCGTCGATCATCATCAACTGGCTGGGATCGGCAATCGCAATGGCCAGCTTCCCATCGGCGGTTTCTTCCAGCGGAACGAAGTTGTAGCGGAACATCAATTCGGGCGAGAACTTTTTGAACAGTTCATGGTGAAGCTGGAAGTCGGTCAGATCCACAAACTCGCAGCGGTAGCGCCGCGCCACGTCTTGCGCGCGCTCCAGGTCGGTGATCGGATTCCCCGTCGTGATCACCTGCCCGCCGTTCTCGCCGTGTACGAAAAGTGATTTCTTTTCCGACATTGCCATTTCTCAGATCCCCGAAAACATTTGGCGGTTCTAGAAAATCTCCTTAATGCACTCCCAGAGTGAAGATCGGCAAATACAGCGAAATCAACACCCCACCCACGAACACCGCCATAATGATCAGAATCAGCGGCTCAATCAGCGCCATGGCAGCCCCCAACGCCGTCTGCACATCCTCCTCGTAGAACTCGGCGACGGAGTTCAGCATCGCCGGCAACGCGCCCGTGGATTCGCCCACCTCGAGCATTTCCACCGCCAGGTCGGGGAAAATGCTCTGTTCCTCCAGGCTGCTGGCCAGCCCTTGCCCTTCGCGAACCCTGACGCTCGCCCGCATCACGCCCTTCAAAATCCGCCGACTGCTCATCGAACCACCCGCGGTTTCCATCGACGGCACCAGCGGCAGCCCGCCCTGGAGCAGCGTAGCCAGCATGCGGGAAAAAGTCGCCACCTGGTGCTTCAGCCGGATATCGCCGAGTAGCGGCAGGCTCAGAATCACCCGGTCAATCTGGTCGGCCCCGCGATCTGTCCTCCGCCATTGCCAAAACACAAAAACCGCCACAACCAGCCCGGTCGCGATAAAGGGAAAGTATTTTCGCGCGTCCGTGCCCACGGCCAGCATGAACAGCGTGATCGCCGGCAGTTTCGCATCCAGGCTGTTGAACAGCTCCGCGAACTTCGGCACTACATAGGTGAACAGAAACATCACCATGATTGTCACCACCGTCACCAGCAGCGCAGGATAAATCAGCGACACCAGCAGTTTCTTGCGGAACGTCATGGCCAGCCGCTGGAAGTTGATATAACGGGTCAACACCTCATCGATATTTCCGCTCTTCTCCCCGGCCATCAGCGTAGTCGTATAAATCTTTGGCACCATGGGATGGGTGGCGAAAGCATCCGACAGCAGCTCTCCGCCTTTTACCCGCTCCCGCACATTCTCCAGCACCTGCCGCAGATGCGGGTCTCTCTGCCTTTTGATCAGCAGATCGAGCGAGTTCAAAATCGGCAGCCCGGCCTTGATCAGCGTCAGAAATTGCTGGTTAAACACCAGAAACGAGGTCTGCTTCAGCTTGCGCCCGCGGCCCAACGAGAAGCCGCCAGAGAGCAGCCCCTGCGGCTTGACCCAGTGCACCAGATAGCCCTGTGAGGTAAAGCGGTCGCGCACCTCCGCTATCGAGTAGCCCTGCTCCACCTGCTGGTGCGTGTGTCCCCGCTCGTCCGCGACTTTTACGACGAATTCCGCCATTTCCTATTCTTTTTGCTTCTCCGCCGGCACACTACGCTCTCGGCTCAGTCTAACATTCCCCATTCCCATCTCAATCGCCGATCGGACCAATTCGCCGCGCTCTAAGTACCGCAAGTAACCAGAACCGGTGCTTGCAACCAGTTCGGGAACAGAGTGGCTTCGACTGCTCAGCCTGTCCCGAGCAAGCGTTGCGGGACGAACGGCACCTTGCCGCCAACCACCCGATATCCGCGACTCCGTTTTGAAAGAACCCAGCTTCCAGCCTCTCTTCCAGAGAGATTACGATACCCAGAGAGAGTACGATACTAGGACCGTCCCATAAGTTCGGGTCATAGCTTTCGCTTGTAACCCTGAGCGAAGCGAAGGACCTATGTATCTATCTTGTTTTGCCGTGTCAGCCCTTCCAAGCCCGTATTGACTGCCGCCGTTGTTGTGCCGCGAACTTCCGGCGTAACTGCCTGCCACCGTAAGTCACGCTGCATCAGCGTGATACGTTCGGTTCTAGCGGTCGAACCTCACGGTTCCGGGTCACTTTCCACCGTCTCCGTGCCTGCCGGCGGACTGAAATGAAACCACCCCTCCGGCATCGCCACATTCTCCTTCTCATCGCTGAACTGGTATTCGGTTACCGATCCATCCACCTGGTCGATCACTATCCGCGTAATCCTGTGCTCCGGCGTCACTTCCAGCAGGATCTCGCTTACCTGATCGGCCAAGGCCCGCGGCACTCCCCGCAACACCACATCTCCAGCCGCCAGCGGCGTAACATCCGGGGCTAACGACAGCCCCTGCAACTCCTTTTCCAGCTTGCTTTTGCCCAGCAAAAACGCCAGAGGAGAGCGTATGTCATCCAGCTTCCGGGCGTCCGTTTTGCGCGCCTGCTGGTCGCCCGGCACGTAAAACCACGCTTCTTTCCCGTCGCTCACAAACAGCTTCTTCCTGGGAGAACGGTACTCCCACCGCATCTTGCCAGGTTTTTTCAGCCCACCCTTGGCCAGCCAAACCGTCCCCGATTCCTTCCGCTCCATCCCCGACCCGCGGTAAATCTCAGTAAACTCCGCCCGCAAACTGCGCAGGTGGTTGTAATGCTCATCCACCGCTACCGCGATCGAATGGACATCCTCCGCTGCGGTGACAGCCGGCAACATAATCGCGACCAGCAACGATGCGGCGAATATCTTAATCATCCCTTTAATTCTACGCTCCCGTTCCACGCCAACCCCGGGATGGGGTTTGTGAGAATTTGCCTTCGAAACCACATTTAACGGATATTGGATGCCGCATGCGCTGACCCTTGTCCCGGCTCTCGTACCACTCATGGTGCGCCGGAGACGACGATCACCGCATCCAAGAATGTAGTGGAGCGATGACATGGTGGACTTATCGGTTTCAGATGGCAATCTGGTCCTGCACGTCCAGGGGGCTGACAAGTTGTGGGCATTTAAGAGTTCGCTCGAAATCCCCTTGGCGCACGTCGCGGAAATCCGGGCGGACCCTGCGATAGCGCGCGGCTGGTGGCATGGGTTCAGAATGCCGGGCACTAACATTCCCGGAGTGTTGACGGCCGGCACCTTCTACCACGACGGCAAGCGTGTTTTCTGGGACGTTCATAATCCGGAGAATACGGTCGTGATTGAACTGAGGGACGAACGCTACAACGAGCTGATTGTCGAAGTTGCCGACCCGAAAGCCGCGGCGGAACTGGTGCGAGCCGTCCTGCCCGCCTAGCCGGTTGAGGCTCGGCGTGCAAACCATTTGCCGAAAGTTCTGCCAGGCTGCGGAGGCTGGCCCAAAATGAAGTCAGGCGGCGATGCGAGCATGACCGACGGCGCGATCACCATCTCACCGGGTCCCCGTTTGCGAGCCGCCATGATTCTGGCGATTGTTGCGGACGCATTGCAAATCGTCGTTTTCCCCTTGTTTGTAGAAGGCGCGACATCGCCCGTTGACGACATAATCGACCTCGGCATTGGTGTCCTGATGATCAAACTGCTGGGCTGGCATTGGGAATTTCTGCCGTCGTTTGTGGCCAAACTTGTCCCCGGCGTTGATCTTGTTCCTCTTTGGACGCTGGCCGTTGCCAACGTCTATCGCAAATCCAAACCTGTTGTGGTCACTACTGAACAGAGCCATCCGGCGCGCCCTGAACTGGAAGACCCACAACATTCCTGAAAATGTTAGGCCTGTCCGTGCGAGGATCCGAAACCTGCCCTCTAAAGCCGCTTCGCAATCGCACAATACAAATCAATCGCCTCCGCCAGTTGCTTCTTCTCGATGAACTCGCCGTCGGTATGCGCAACGTGAATCGATCCGGGACCGATCAGCAGCGGTTCGCCCCAGTGGGTGAGCGAAGGAATGTCCGTGGTAAACGCCGCGATCATCGTGGGCAATCCCTCCACCGTGCGCAGCCGCAGGAAAGGCAGCTCCAGCGGAAACTCAACCTTCACGTCAGCCCCCGCGCTCGCCAGAATCTGCCGCCGCAAATCCTGTGACGGACCAATCAGACGATAGAGCAGATCCGCATGCGCATAATCAGGAATCACATTCGGCGCGCGGCCGCCCTCGATCAATCCGATATTCAGCGTGCACGGCCCAATTTCCGCATCGCTCGGCAACACCATTGCCCGCAGCCGCGCCAGAGCTGCAATCAGCTTGTCGATCGCCGAGTCACCCAGCTCTGGATAGGCCGAATGCGCCATGCGCCCGGAAGCGGTCACTTCCACTCGCAACGTTCCCTTCGACGCCAGCGCGATGCGGTTCTCCGTGGGTTCGCCATTGATCAGATACTTGCAGCCCTGCGTTTCATCTGCCGCCTGCTCTCTGGCCGCGTAATCGTTGGCCGCTCGCGCGCCCAGACTGTCGCGCTCTTCTCCCACCACGAACAGCAGGCCAACGTGGATGCGTTCACGGCGCAATCGTTCCGCAGCCGCGATCTGCGTTGCGATGATGCCCTTGGCGTCGCACGCGCCGCGTCCGTAGATGCGCGCCAGATCTTCCGAAGAAGCAATAAACGGAGGAACCGTATCCATGTGCGTGGAAAAAACCACCGCCGGATGAGGCTGCTCGGGCGATGTAGCGTAGACATCGAAGCGGTCACCTTCTACGGGGATTCGCCGCGTCTGGTAGCCCATGCGGCAAAGTTCGCCATAGAGATAGTTCCCGACCGCAGCTTCGTTGCCGGAGATAGATTCGATGTCGACGAGTTGGCGAGTGAGCGTAATAGCGTCCATGGGAAGAGAATAAACTACCGCATTCGTGAGGGCAGCGCGTGGCCTCAATCCTGCCATCCGAATCATGTAATCTGGAAGTCTGTGATCGCCCACGGTTCCACCATCAAGTCGTTCTTTCTCGCGGGCCCGGCGGGAAGGTTGGAAGCTCTGCTCAACGCCGGCGCGGAGAGCGCCACGCACGCGGCTGTAGTCTGCCATCCCCATCCGTTGTTTGGCGGAACCCTGCACAACAAGGTCGTATTCCATGCCATGAAGGCGCTGAACAGTTTTGGTTTTCCCGTGCTGCGCTTTAACTTTCGCGGCACCGGACTCAGCCATGGCGAACACGATCAGGGTAACGGAGAAGTAGAAGACGTTCGCGCCGCTCTCGACTGGCTGGACGCGGAGTTTCACCTGCCGCTGCTGTTTGCGGGTTTCTCTTTCGGCGCGGCGGTGGGGCTGCGAGCGGCTTGCCCGGACGCGCGAGTTAAAGCGTTGATTGGCGTAGGAGTTCCTGCGATACCCGTCGCCGCCGACACGGAAGCGCCGCGCATCTACACATTCGAGTGCCTCGGCGACTGCGTGAAGCCGAAGTTGTTTGTCAGCGGAGCGCGCGATCAGTTTGGTCCGCGAGCGAAACTGGAAGCCCTGGTTGCTTCGGTGCCGGAGCCAAAGAAGCTGGTGTTGATTGAAGGCGCCGATCATTTCTTCGAAGGGCGGTTGCGCGAGCTGCGAGAGGCGATTGAAAGCTGGCTGAAAGCTGAAAGCCGGTCTTTATAATCCTTATAATCCCTGCCATGCCTGATGCCGATCGCGAATCGCAGTTTCGCAGAATGCGCGACACCGCTCGTGAACTCTTTCGCCATGCGCTCGCCGAGGCTTCCATCGCCAGGGCATCTGCCCGGCACGTTCACTGCGAGCGTGGGGTGCTGCGCGTCTGCGAAGATCTTTACGACCTGCATTCGTATTCGCGTGTTCTGGTTATCTCCATCGGCAAAGCCGGACACACCATGGTTGAGGCATTTACCCAGCAGGCGGGTCAGTCTCTGCTCGAAGGCATTGTGGCCAGTTCGGTCGAGCCGCCGTCGCAAGTGCGTGGTTTCCGCTATTTTCGCGGCGGACATCCCACCCCCAATGCCGAATCCATCCATGCGGCGAACGCCATTCGCAAACTGTTGCAGGCGCAGACCGCCACGGCGCTGGTGATTTTTCTGGTCAGCGGCGGAGGCTCGTCGACCGTGGAGAAGCCCATCGACGATGAAATCTCACTCGACCATCTGATCGCGACCTATCGCGTGCTGGTGCATTCAGGGGCTCCCATTGCCGAAATCAACGCCATCCGCAAACATCTTTCCGCGGTGAAAGGCGGACGGCTGGCGCAGGCGGCTTTTCCCGCGCAGCAGCTTTCGCTGCTGGTCTCCGACGTGCCCGATCACATGCCCGACGCTCTGGCGTCTGGCCCCACCATGCCCGACTCAACCAGCGTGGAAGACTGTTATCGCATTGCCGCGAAGCACGGCTTGCTGCCGCAGTTGCCGCACTCCACGCGCGAGCTTTTTGAGCGCCGCGCCCTCGAGGAAACGCCGAAGTCCGACGATCCTGCGTTCTACCGTTCGCGCTGGTGGACCATTCTCTCAAATCAGACAGCGGTCGAGCAGGCCAGCGCCGCGGCCGAGCGCGCCGGATTCACCGTGCACGTGGACAATTCTTGTGACGATTGGGACTACGAGCGCGCAACCGACTATTTGTTGAATCGCCTGCGCGAGCTGAGAAAAGAATCCGGGCGTGCGTGCCTGATTTCCGGCGGGGAAGTGACAGTCAAAGTCACGAACGGTGGCATCGGTGGTCGCAACCAGCAGTTTGCGCTGGCCGGTGCCGCGAAGATTGCGGGAGAAAATATCACCGTGCTCAGCGCCGGAACCGATGGAGTCGATGGAAACAGTCCTGCCGCCGGCGCGCTTGCGGATGGAACCACGGTCAGCCGTGCGCAGGCAAGCGGACTGGACACGCGAGCAGCGCTCGAGAAGTTCGATGCATTTCCGTTCTTCAGCGCATTGGGGGATGTGATCGAGACTGGGCCTACCGGCAACAACCTCCGCGACCTGCGGATTCTGCTGGCTTACTGAGACGACCTGATTCCAAAAGAACAGGGAGCAGCAGATTACGCCTCGCTGCTCCCCGCAGGCAGTTCAGTTACTCCAGCCAAAGATCAAAAGATCAGAAAAATCCATCCGGTTGTTCGAGCACCGTCTTTGCCACCATGGTCGATGGAGTAGAACCACTCGGCGTTGCGAACAGCCAGCCGAGTCCTGATACCTCAGTGTTGGTCGTCAATCCCGAAAAGCCGTCGGTGCTGAAACCTTGATAGGTTGTCTGCGACGTAGTCTGCACCGTGATTTGGGTTGGCGTCCAGTTGGGGTTGAACCAGGGCGTGAAGAAGTGCGGGAACGTGGTGATGGTAAAGCTCGACCCGCTGGAGCTGACCGCTGTTATCGTACCGGTGATCTGACTCGGCTCAAGCTCCACGCTGTTGGCGGTAAACGAGACCGAGGGCGGAGCCCAGTGGGCGGGATTGCCGGAACTGCTGATCGATCCCGCTGCCACGTCAACCTGCACTGCTTGCCCCACCAGCAGGTCTGAGGCGCTGGCAAAGCTCAGCCCGGTTGGAATGGCAAAATTGTCGGAATCGACCGAGAAGGTCGCGGTGCTCGGCACCGTAACGGATGCTATGCCCCCGAACGGCAAGCTGCCGTTGCCCGGCGGGCACCAATGCAGCAGAAGCGACATTACTGTGCTGCCGTTCGATGAGCTCAGGTTGACGACGTTTCCTTGTACGACCTGCTGCGCTCCGGCTTGTATATAGGAGACCTCTGCGGCGAGCAAGGTTCCGTCCATTTGCACGCTTGCCACCTGCACCGTAACCACCTGCCCGGAAGCAAGACAGGAGAAAGCGCCGGTTGCGCAAATGCTGCTCGGGAAATTGCCGTAAGTGGTGCTGCTGTTTACGTCGACGGTAAAGGTCCGCCCAAACAAAGTCTGCAAAGTGAACTGGTTTTGGCTGCTGTTGACACTCTGCACCGTCCCGGAGAGGAAACCGAACTGAGGAGGACCAACAGGCGGCAATGGCGGCAACTGTTTGACCGTGACGCCGTTCGTGACCCCCAGGTTTACCGAGAGATCGGACTGGATGACGTTGTTTAGATGGAAGTCAATTAGCAGACCGAGGGGCGTGCTGTTCGCCACGGTGAGCGGAAAGGGCATCGAAGAAAATGTGAGCGTCAAAGAATTGTCGATCTGTGGCGTGAGCTGGCAGACCGTGTCGAGCGCGCAAGTGCTGGCCAGCGCTTGATCTGAGGCGTTGAAGATCACGAGCGTGGGATTGGCAAAAGTAAGGCTCAGGCTGTTGTAGGTTCCGGCCGGCACGTTGGCCGTGCTCAGGAAGGCGGAGATCGCCTGGAGCTGGGTAACGTCAACCTGTATGGGAGTGTTATTGTTCAGCAGCGAAACGCTCGTCGAACCTGAAGCGGGCGTCAGGGAAGCGGCCGTGAGGCCGACTTGGAAGAACAGGACCGTCACCCCATTCGGTGGCTGGTCCGTCATGCTCAAGCTTACTGGGACGCCGGCGTTCGGCGACGGGGTAGTGGAACTGACTGGAGTCTGGCCGCATCCGGTCAGAAACGAGAAGATCAAACCAAGGCAAAGAGAAAAGAAGAGACGTGTTCTGCGCATTGCAAGCTCCTTTAGGGCGGAGAGATATAGGAAAGATCTGGCACTCTTGGCGAATGCCGACGCACGGCCACACACCTACGGCCACCTAAACAAGCAATTCATTCACCAAATGGGTGTAGCCCGAGAACTGCAATCCGGAGCAGGACCAAGCAGACTGCCTTTTTTGAAGTCTTTTCTTTGCAGATGTTTAGCTAGTGAAGATTAACCCTTAGGCTCTTGTGCAAAGGCTTGCACTTTCAGTACGTCTCGTTGCGCAGGAATTTTTTTCACGGCGTGGTATTCCAATGCCTGCTTGACCGTATCAAGCAACTTCAATCCATCTCTTAATACTTCGAGATCCACACACGTTGCCATTTACCAAAATCTCCCGGGGTTAACCTTTCAACACGAATCCTGCGCGCAGGAACAATTCCTTCGAGAGGTCGCTGAGAAATAAGATTTGGTCGTCGACTATGCGGCTTCGCCCTTCACCCGTATCCCGGCCCACTTTTCGAGAAGAGTCAAGGTTGCGGCGTAGTCGAGGTCGCGGTGGCCATCTTCGGTGGCCATTTCGTAGATCTCTTCCACAGTTTCGAGAGCGGGCAGCTTCACCCGGGCTTCCTTCGCGGCATCGAGCGCGAGCAGGATGTCTTTGTGCATCAGGCGCAGCGGAAAATTGGGAGTGAAGTCGCGCTGCAGAACGAACGGCGCTTTGTATTCGACAACGCCGGAGCGCACCATGGTGGCTTCGATCAGCGACACCAGTTGCCGCGGGTCCACGCCGAGCTTGGTGGCCAGCGCGAGAGCCTCGGCAAAGCCCTCGAAAATCAGCGCGATCTGCAGGTTCATCGTGAGCTTGGTGGCCTGGCCTTTGCCGGTTTCGCCCATGCGGAAAATCTTCTTGCCCATCGCGGCGAACAGGGGGTTGAGGCGGTCGATGCTTGCTTCGTCTCCCCCGACCATGAAAATCAACGTTCCATTGGTGGCGCCGATCTTCGATCCGGTCATGGGTGCGTCAACATAGGCGACTCCTTTGCCGCGAACCCGCTCGGCAAACCTGACTGTGGCGGAGGGAGAAATGGTGCTGGAATCGGCGATAATCATGCCCTCGGCCAGCGACCGCTCCACCCCTTCGGGACCAAATAAAATGGTCTCCACCGCCTCGGTATCGGCCACGCACAGCCACACCACCTCGGCTCCTTGCGCCGCCGCCGCGGGAGTTGGAGCAATGCCTGCTCCCTCTACCAGCTTGCCGGGCGTACGGTTCCAGACCGTGACTTCGTGGCCGGCCTTGACCAGATTCGTGGCCATGGCGTGCCCCATAATTCCCAAACCTAAGAAAGCCACTCGCATGTCGCACTTCCCCTCGTGAAAAATGCTGCGTTGCGATTAGAAATGACGGCCACGATGAAGGTCAAGCCAATCCGCCGCCGTGGCCGGTTTCTTGGGGGTGCGAGCGGCCTCATTCACAGAAGACGCGCACGTTGACCTTGCCCTCCCGTTCGGGCGCGTCCACGTCGACCGTGAGGTCGTGCAGCTGATCAACCAGTTCTTCAAGATTCTCCGGCTTGATCTGAGACAGGTCGAACAGAACGCCCTTATCGCGCAAGGCATCGTTGGCCCTGTGCAGGGCTTGGGGCGGGATCAGTCCAGCCAGACGGACGCCGGCGCGCAGCAGTTGCAAAGGCACGCGGACGTTGACCTTCGTGGGCCCAGCGCTGTCCGCGTCGGCGGCATCGACCACCACGCGAAGATATTTAGGTTTGGTTTTGGAGCCTGCTCCGGAGTCCCCGGTTGAGGATTGCGGCTTTTCCGTCTCCAAGGCCGCGAGCAGGCGATCGGCCTCGTCCGGGTTGATTCGGCCCGAAGACAGCATTTCCAAGATTTGCTTGCGATTTTCACTCATAACTTCCTCCTAGAAAAGACCAACTGAAATCGAAACTCGACCACTCTGAACTTCAACCTGAGTTCCTCTGAGGGCTCCCAACATTCGGAAAACTACCGCCCCGGCACGAAACGGATCCGTCTTGCTGGCAACGCTCGCGACGAGCAGGCCCAGCAGGAGCAGTGGAGTAAGCGGCAACACCAGCAACCACACCAGAACTGCCGGCAGGCGAAGCCGGAAGCAGTGAATGCGCCGACCAAAGGTTGAAGGAAGGTTTACCACGGCGTTCATTTCAATGCCTCCAGTTCGCGAATGGCTGACTCGGCGTCGATTTCACCGCGCTTAAGGCGGTCCAGAATCTCGGCTCGCGTGGGCTGAGGATCGGTGTCGACGAATTCCAGACTCCGGGCAATTCGGGTGAGCCGCGACTTGATGGTGGGATAACTCACGCCAAAGACTTGTTCCATCTCCTTGATGGAGCCGTGGCTGCGCACGAACGCCACTATAAATACCTGGTCTTCAAGGTTCAGCCGGGCCAGTTGGGGCAATTCGAAACGGCCCTCGATGGCGATGTCTTTCTCGGTCAGGCGGATTCTCTCAACCACGATGGGCTGGCCTTGGGTGAGCCTGCTCAACTCCTGCCAGTCAGCGGCGGCTTTTGGTGGGTTGCTCATGAATATTTACGCCGACCCTTAATCGTTTCATTCCGTTCAGCAGCAATAATAAACAAAATTAATATGATGTCAAGCTAATAATTAATATTATCAATTATGTGTAAAGTAATATTTATAATGAGGGCCGCGCAAGTTTGCTTGCCGAAACACTCAAGGTGCGCAGTTCCTTGGCGGTTTCTGGTGACTACCTGCGCGGAGAGCTTTACCCCGTTTTGCGCCTGCGGTTGACGTATGAACTCGCACCGGATGCGTTTCCACTTCGACAAATGAGCGCAAGAAATGGCCGCGAGAATAGAGATCGTTTGCGCCAGAGGTCAGAAATCTGAAGGCTGAAGTGGCTGGTAGTTCGCAACTACCCCGGGTTGGACTAGAATGAAACCGACGGCTTTCCTACTCATCGAAATGGTAGCAGGACTCGGCCGGTGCAGCAGACGGCACCGGGCTTGGTACTCCACAAGTTGAGCCTGGAGCTTTAGCATCGGGGCCAGGCAAGCCAGCCCGGCCCACTCGCGGCAGCATGATCAAAGCCACGCTCCACAACCCGGCCTTGCGCAAGCGCGCGCGGCAGTTTGGCCGCTTGGTGCGGCATTCGGCTGTGACCCCGCGTTCCGGCGAGACCCACAAGCCGCGGCTGGCCTCCCGCGGCGAGCTGGGGGTGACGTTCATCGGGCATTCCAGCTTCTTCGTGCAGATCGGCGGGCAAAGCGTGATGATCGATCCCAACTTCGCGCGCTGGTTATTTGTGCTGAAGCGGCTGCGCCGCCCCGGGCTGCGGGTGCGGGATTTGCCGGCCATCGATCTGGTGCTGGTGACGCACGCGCACTTCGATCATCTGCACCGGCCGTCGTTGCGCGCCATCGTGCAAAACAACCTGCGGGAACGCGGAACCGCGCCGGCCATCATCATTCCGAGCCATGTGACCGATCTGATTTCCGATCTCGGCTTTTCTGAAATCATCGAGCTCGACTGGTGGAAGAGTTCCCGCCACGGCAGCTTGTCGGTGACCCACGTTCCGTCGCAGCATTGGGGAGCGCGGATCCTCAAGGATTCGCACCGCGGCTACGGCGGCTATGTGCTGCAAGCCGGGAAACATTCCGTCTATCACGCGGGCGACACCGCTTATTTCCCTGGCTTCCGCGAGATTGGGCAGCGCCTGTCTCCGCAACTGGCGCTGCTTCCCATCGGCGCCTACAACCCGCCAACCTTCCGCAACGTGCATGCCAGTCCGGCCGATGCTACCCGCGCCTTTCTTGACCTCAACGCCCGCTGGATGGTGCCCATGCACTATGGAAGCTTCCGGCTATCGCACGAGCCTGTCGATGAGCCGCTGCAACTGCTGGAGCAGGAAGCGCGCTCGGCCGGAATCGGCGACCGGGTTGTGGTTCTGGAAGAGGGACTCACCCGATTTTTCTGATTCCTGTTGCTCCGCGGCGATCGATGGCGCCCGACGACAAGAATTAGAAGCGATTTAGAATTCTAGTTCGTTTGTGGCCGCGGCCACTTCATAGTTCCTTCACCGGTTTCTTCCGTCGGTACTTCCGTAATGCCTCTGAACCTCGCTATTACACAAGTATTACAGTGACCGACCCCGGTCTCTTGATAGGTTAAATCAGGCGGGAGCAAATTCAAGAGCAAGCAAAACGGGGACCTACTTTGGACATGCAACTGGAAAGCCTGGAAAAACGGCAAGCGGCCAACGGCGAAGTCAACTGGGTGACCGCAATCTTCATGGGACTGTTTCACCTCGGCGCCATCGCGGCGCTTTTCTTCTTCACATGGAAGGCATTGTTCGTAGCCATGTTCTTGTGGTGGGTTTCCGGCAGCCTGGGCATCGGCATGGCCTACCATCGCCTGCTCACGCACCGCGGCTATAAAACCCCCAAGTGGGTCGAGTATTTCATCACCGTCTGCGCCACGCTCGCGCTCGAAGGTGGCCCCATTTTCTGGGTAGCCACGCACCGCATTCATCACCAATATTCGGATCAGGATGGCGACCCACATTCGCCGATCGACGGCAAATGGTGGGCTCACATGGGCTGGATTCTCATGGGCAAGTCGATGCATCATGACACGACCACGCTGGCCCGCTACGTCCCTGATCTCGCCAAAGACAAATTTCATGTTTGGATCACAAAGTATCACTACGTTCCCATGATTGTGCTGGGCGTGATCCTGTTCGCCATCGGCGGACTGCCATTTCTGCTGTGGGGCATCTTCATGCGCACCGTGGTCGGCCTGCACGCTACCTGGCTGGTCAATTCCGCGACCCACTCCTGGGGCACGCGCCGTTTCGCCACTCGCGATCTTTCCACCAATAGCTGGTGGGTCGCTCTGCTCACCTTCGGCGAAGGCTGGCACAACAATCACCACGCGCATCCCACGGCGGCGCAGCACGGCTTCCGGTGGTATGAAATCGATATGAACTGGTACGGCATCTGGGCGCTGAAGACGCTCGGCCTGGCGTGGGACATCAAGCGCGTAAGGCTGGCTGACCTCGAAAAAGGCCTGGTGGCCGCCCCCAATGGACGACTGATTGCCCCGGCTCTGGCCGAGGGTGCCGCCGCCGGCGACTAAGCGCGAGGAGATATTTGAATAAGAACCCGCCCTTCCGGCGGGTTTTTCCTTTCGTGGACACTGGAAGCTGTCTTTTGGCAACCCTCCACCTCGAACGCGCTAAAATCACCCTGAGACGCCATGCGCATCACCAGCCGCCGCGGGACCATCGTCTTCTTCGTTTGCCTGGGCATCGCCTTGGTCGCGCTGGCGGTTGCCCTCAACGTCGGATGGATCATCCTTAACTGGCGTGAAGGCGTTCTGCTGTTCTTTGGTGTTATCTTCTTCGCCTTGATCATCGCTGGCATGATCGTCAACACCAGCTTCCTGGTGCACGAGATTCGCCGCAATGAGCAGCACGATAGCTTCATCAACGCCGTTACTCACGAACTGAAAACGCCGGTGGCCTCGATCCGCCTGCATCTTGAAACCTTGCAGCGCCACGACCTGCCGGAAGCGCAGAAGCAGGAATTCTATCGCCTGATGATCAGCGATACCGACCGCCTCACCGACACGGTCGAGCAGGTGCTGCGCGCCGGCCGCGCCGGGGATAAGAAGGCTGGACGGGAAAAATCCGCCGTCGATTTTCCGCAACTGGTGCGCGACTGCATGGACGCTGCCCGTACCCGTCATCACCTGCCGCTCGAAGCTTTGCGCTTCGAAAACGCGCCCGGCAATGGCGCAGGGGTCCGCGTGCTCGGCAGCGACGAGGATCTCCGCACCGCCGTTTTCAACCTCCTCGACAACGCCATCAAGTATTCCGGTGAGCGCGTGGATGTGCGCCTGCGTTTGAATCTCCCCGATGAAAAGCGCGTCGTGCTCAGCGTGCGGGACCATGGGGTCGGCATTCCTCCCGACGATATGAAACGCATCTTCAAGCGCTTCTACCGCGTCACTCATCGCTCGCTGGCCCATGTGAAGGGGACTGGCCTGGGCCTTTTCATCGTGAAGTCGATTGCGCTAAAGCACGGCGGCAGAGTCTTCGCCGAAAGTGCGGGCGAAGGCCACGGCACCACGGTCACCCTGGAACTGCCGAGGTCGATGGCATGAGCCGGGTTCTCGTGGTCGAGGACGAAGCCCATCTGGCCCAGGGATTGCGCTTCAACCTGGAAGCCGAAGGCTACTCGGCTGAAATTGTCGGCGACGGAGAAGCCGCCACCGATCGCCTGCTCGACAAAAAAGAAAACTTTGACGCCGTCGTGCTCGACATCATGCTCCCGGGCAAGGACGGTTTCAGCGTGGTTGCCGAGTTGCGCGCGGCGCGGAATTATGTGCCGGTGCTCATGCTCACCGCCCGTGGTCAGCCCGAAGATGTGCTGAAAGGTTTCGCCGCCGGAGCCGACGACTATCTGGTCAAGCCTTTCGATTTGTCGATTCTGTTGGCCCGCCTGCAAGGGTTACTCCGGCGCACCCAGTGGATGCGCGCCGGGCATTCCCCGGTAAATCCCCACGCAGCCCCCAACGCTTCTCAGCCTGCTTCGGACCCGGGCAGCGTCAGCGACTTCGGAACTTTTTCTTTCAACGGCAAGACCATCGATTTCGGTGTCCTCGAATTGCGCACCGCCAGCAACGTTGTCCATCTGACTCTGATGGAATCGGAACTCTTGCGCCACCTGGTGCGCAACGATGGGCGCGTGGTTTCCCGCAAGCAGATTCTTGAAGAAGTCTGGGGTCTCCATGAAGACACCGACACCCGTGCCATCGACAACTTCATGGTGCGGCTGCGGCGTTACATCGAAGACGATCCCGCGCAACCGCGGCACCTGCTTACCGTGCGCGGCGTGGGATACCGGTTTCTGGCGAATCCAGAAAAAAAGTAGCGCTCCCGGCCCCAAGCCCAAAGGCCTATGCCCGGCACAGCTCGGCAACCAGCGTTTCCCGGCGTTGTACCACCAGACCGTCAATCCGGTTAAGAATCATCCCGTAAACCGAGAGCGAAATTCCCGCCAGCCCCAGCAGCAACAGAGTTGCCATCCAGAGGTTGCCGAAGTGCCGTGCCATCCAGAAACTTGCCACGCCTGTGCCCACGACAAAAAGCTGCACACCCAGGCTGATCAGCACGGTGGTCTGCGAGGCGCGCTGGCGCCCGAAGGTGGAATAATCCACCTTCTTCGGCGAATAGATCGAGAGCAGGTTGCCCGCGGAAAAATTTATAGGCGCCGCGAATAGCAGGCCCGCCAGGGTCGCGATGGTCACCTCCAGCGTGGGCCGGCCGTAGAGATACCCAACCGTGATCCACGCCACAACCGTTTCCACCGCCAGAATGCCGGCGTGCGCCAGATTTTTAGCCAGCACGATCTCGCGGAAGTTTACCGGACACGCATAGAGAAACTGGATGCCGCCCGCGTCCCCGCCAAAGTTGTTGTAGGCCAGATTGGTCAGCAGCAGAAGCGTGTACGCCGCAGCCGCCGGAAACGCCATATCGGGCATGCGCGCCAGAAAACTCCCCGGATGCCGGGCGGAGTTCATCGCTCCAAAACGGAAGATCACGAGCACAAAAAGCGGCATGATCAGTGTGAGCAGCATGGGGCCGCTGCGCAGAAGATAGCGGACTTCTTTCTCGAAGATGGCTGATACCGGGCTGCTCAGTCCCGGCAGGTTCCAGCCCAGCCGCACCGAACCATCCCTGGGTACAGCGGAGGTGGCAGCCACCTCGCTCAGATTCTCGCCGCGATACTGTGCCCGCAGCCGCACGTGCAGCGAGTAGCCGCTAATGAGCACAAAAGCGCACAGCAGCGCGAATGAACTGAAAGCCGCCGCCCATTGCGGGTAAATCCCGCGCACTATGGCGTCGGCAGCCAGGCCCGGAGGAAGCACGCCCTGCACGGGACGAATAACTTCGATGAATCGCTGCGTAGCCGGCCGGGCCCGCTTGCCAAAATGTTCCGTCAGCGGCCCGATCAATTGCAGGCTCAGCATCAGCAGGATAAACAGAACGCCCATCACTTCCCGGGTGCGGCGCCGCGCCAGCCAGCGCTCCACCCAGGCGAAGATCATTTGCATGAACACCAGATTGAAGGCGGCGAACGCCAGCAAGACCAGCAGCGCCCAGGGCAGCAATGCGGGCTTCGCAAAACTCACGCCTACTAGAATTCCAAACGACCACAAGCTGCCCAGCGCGGTCGCCGGATCGAATGCGCCATAGGCCAACCGCACCAGAAAATACGAGCGGTAGCTCAGAGGGAAGCGCAGCAGGTCGGAAGAATCCGGATTATTGGTAAACGCGGTCGCCATGATGGGGAAGACCTGCCAGAAGATGAATACCGGCCACAGCAGCACCGCCAGCATCTCCGGCTTGCCTTGAGAGAGGAAGAAGTATGCCGCTAAACTCATGCCGAGCGCGCCGCCCAGTCCGCCGATGGCGAAGGCGAACCCCACGAGGATGTGCGACACCAGCTCCAGTTGGCCGCGCGTCGAGCGCAGCGCGTTCACAAAAAGCCGCCAGCGCAGCCATGCCACCACCGTCAGTTGACCGCGTCGATCCACGCCGAGGCTGCCTTCACTCATGAACGGTCACCCGCTATCCCAGCCATGAGAGCTCCTGCTCGCTGCGTCGCTCGCCGCCTACGGTGCGCAGAAAAATCTGCTCCAGCGTCAACTTTTCGCCCGCTGTTGCTGAACCCTCGCCCGAGCCCTCGCTTGGGCCGGATCCCGCCGGCGTCTGCGCCTCCACCCCGGCGCGCAACTCCTCCAGTGATCCCTGCGCCACCAGCCGTCCCTGATCAATGATGGCGACGTGGCTGCACAACCGCTCCACGATTTCGAGCACATGCGATGTCAGAAAGATCGTGGCCCCGCGCGCAATCATGCCTTGCAGCATGGCCTTCAGCGTTCCGGCGGCAATCGCGTCCACTCCTTCGAACGGCTCGTCGAGAAACAACACCTTGGGCCCGTGAATCACCGCCGCTGCCATCGCCAGCTTTTTCTGCATGCCGTGCGAGTAGTCGGTGACCAGCTTCTTCGGCTGATCGGCGAGCTGCATGAAATCGAGCAACTCCACCGCACGCCGGGCCGCGGTCTCGCGGTCCAGTCCATACATCCGTCCGGCGAAGTTCAGGAACTCCGACCCAGTCAGCCGTCCGAACAGCGACATGCCTTCCGGCACCACCCCGATCTGCCGCTTCACCGCGACTGGATTCTTCTCCAGATCCAGCCCAAGGATCTCGATGCGCCCCGAGCTCGGCGCAAGCAGACCGGTAAGCATCTTGATGGTCGTTGACTTTCCAGCGCCATTCGGTCCGAGGAAGCCAAAGAATTGTCCCGGCGAAACCCGCAGATCGATATTTTCCACGGCGGTAAATTCGCCGAAGCGCCGGCTCAGGCCCTGGGTTGCGATGGTGGGAGCAGCGTCCATCAAACTTCTGAATCTAGCACACCCCCGCGATCGCCGCGCGCTTTTGGCGCGACCCTGATTCGACCAACCGGCAAGCGGACGAAACTTGTGTGAGCCATGAACCGTAAAAAGAAACGCCCCGGCCTCAGGCCGGGGCGGTCGAGTGGCCGGGCGGGATTGCTCCCGCCCAGCCCTCTAAGAACCGTACGTGAGAGTTTCCCCTCATACGGCTCAAGCCTTTCGGAACGCCTGTCTGACGAGACGCGGAAACGACACGAAC
>JBARJF010000017.1:0-4090 GCA_049800135.1 Candidatus Sulfotelmatobacter sp. | reverse complement strand
TCCCCGGCCCAGCGCTATAGAAGAGGTATTGACTACAACCGCTGCGCTTCCTCTATCCTCATCGGGTTCGCCGCAGGAGGTCCAATTGACCAGCATCTTTACCGTTCAATCCGTACGCTGGGATCGCTGTCCCGTGGCCTCAGCTCATCCACTATGCCGCGCTTGGTTGACGTTTCAGTCTAATCGGGGGCTCGCAAGGAACACGCTCGATGCATATTCCCAAGGGCTTGAGGTTTTTCTACGTTTTCTCTCCCAGCAGCAACTGTCCGTCCCAGCCGTCACGCGGGTTCACATCGGTGGGTATCTGGCCAGCTTTCAGAGCCACAACGGTTGCCTGTCGAACGCTACGGTTCAGCAGCGGCTCACAGTACTCAGGCTTTTCTATACCTACTTGGTTGAAGAAGGAGTCTGTCAGAAGAACCCCACAGCGTACGACGGAGCACGCGCGCTTGTCCCTCGACACCGGAAGCTACCCTGGGTACCGAATGAGGACGATTGGCAGACCATCCTTGCCGCGGCGTCACAGGAGCCGATCCGCAATCGCGTCATGTTTACATTCGCTTATGATGCTGGACTGCGGCGCGAAGAACTGTGCAGTCTTTGCACCAGCGACATCGATCCTTCGCGCCGCACGATCTGGGTTCGTGCCGAGAACACAAAGGGTCGACGGGACCGTGTTGTGCCATACTCTGCCACAAGCGGTGCGCTGCTCGCGGGGTATCTCGATCACCGGCGCACGTTCGCGCAGAAACGAGGTCCGCTGTTTCTTTCTGAATCACGCCGCAACTACTCAGCTCCCATTTCCATCTGGTCCTGGTCGAAGATTGTCCTTCGAGTCGCAAGGCGCGCCGGAGTTCCTCGATTCACAACTCACACGCTTCGCCACCTGTGCTTGACTGATCTAGCCCGCGCTGGTTGGGACATCCACGAGATCGCAATGTTTGCAGGTCATCGCTCGGTGCAGACCACCCTCCTTTATATACACCTCAGCGGTCGTGACCTTGCCCGAAGGCTCGCCGCCGGCATGGCGCAGATACATGCCCAACGGACACGCATGCTTGCGGAGATGACGGCATGAGCAGCCAGGTCATTCTTGAGAAAGAGCGTCTGAAAACTATCGGACCACGGTTTGAAAGCCGCACACCAAAGCAACAATCAGACTCATTCCGGCGAGCGCGTGCCCAGTGGGGACCTGAGAAGATTCTTCCAAAAAAGGCCGACGACGGGCCATGGAATTGGCCAATCACTCTGGAACGATACGACCGCTCTCCGCAGCTAACATTAGTTGAAAGGAAGATGCTCACGCGGTATGCGGAAGCGTACAGGTTCTATCGCTATGGGCGAACCATGAACTTCGGAGCGGCTCTCGACCGGCTGGTTCGGCCACTCAATGACACGCTCGACTATACAGGGATCATTACGAATCGCCGGAAGTACGTTCTGCTTTTCTTTCTACGCGAGATGGCCGTACGGAAACGATCTTTCTGGGGATGGACTACAGACGAATGGATCGATTCGATTGATGCTCGGCTCGCGGCACGTCAGCACGCAGTCGCCATTGCTTACCTGCTGTGCGGTTTTTCTGATCTGCATCGCCTCAAGAGCGACCATGTTGTCTATTCTTGCCTGGCGCGAAAGGTGTTTGGCCACAACCATACGAAGAACATCTCTGAGCGCGTGCGGGAGTTGCTCTCGGAGTGGGGCTATCGGCGAGCAGGCACAAGCGATCAGGTGATGCGAACTATCTTTGAGTGTTTGCTGTTTGCCCGCTCGCCACACTTGAGAGACATCACTCTCGACCATCTGCGCAGCGTCATCGCGCGGCGGCCTCCCCGGCGCGGTACCTATTGCGCCTTCGCAATTTCTCGGGTGCTCGCAAAGATCGGCGCGATTCCAGAGCCAATGGCGATCGTGCGTCCATTCGTTGTCAGGGCAGACCTTCCCGAGATCACAGAAGGCGTGCCTGCGGAGTGGGCTCGCCTGTGCCGTCGCTGGCTGGATACCTCTACCGTCTCCGACCGTTACCGGCGCAAAAGCTACTACTTCCTCCTGAACGTTGGGCGCTGGTTGGCGAACGAGCATCCTGAGATCAACTCCCCGGCGGATTGGACTCGCGACCTAGCAGCTGAGGCGGTTGCGGTAACCTGCCAATGGCGTGCGGGCGACTGGTGTACTTTTGCACCAGTTCACGTCAAGAACCGGGGCCACGCACTTAAACCGAGCACATATGCCGGGAGAATCTCTGCGCTTCGCGTCTTCTTTCGCGATCTGCAGGAGTGGGAGCTAATCCCTCGCCGGTTCGATCCGATCCGCAGCTTCGAGACGCCCAAGAGTGTGCTTGCAAAGATCGGGCCGAACCCTCGCATCATTGCCGACGATGTTTGGGCCAAGTTGGTGTGGGCTGGGCTGAACCTGACCGCAGAGGACCTTCCGAAACGCGGCCCTTTTCATCGGAAACCCGTGGAGAGCAGTTATCCCGTCGAACTCTGCAAAGCACTCGCCGTCACGTGGCTGTTCGCGGGCTTGCGAAACAATGAGATATTACGTTTGCGCCTCGGCTGCGCTCGCTTGCAGAGGGAGGATGTCTCCGTGCCCGCCACTGATGAGACTCTGGCCAGTGGTGCGGTTTGCATGCTTGATGTTCCGGTCAACAAAACAAGCGCAGCATTTACCAAGCCTGTCGATCCAATCGTCGGCGAGATGATTTCCGCGTGGGAGAAAGTGCGGCCGATTGGGGCGAAGCTGCCGGATTGGAAGACGGGCGAGGCGGTCGATTTTCTTTTCCTGTTTCGCCTGACAGTTGTCGGAAAGAGTTATCTGAACAACGTTTTGATTCCCACGCTCTGCCGCAAGGCCGGCGTCCCGACATCAGATGTTCGCGGCAATATCACCAGCCATCGCGGGCGCTCCACGATTGCGTCTCAGCTCTTCAATGCCAAAGAACCAATGACGCTCTTCGAGTTGCAGGAGTGGCTCGGCCACAGCACGCCGGCTGCGACGCAGCACTATGCAAAGATCACGCCGATCAAGTTGGCAAAGTCGTATGCCGACGCCGGCTATTTCGCGCGAAACCTACGCGCGATTGAGGTGCTCGTAGACCAAGAGATCGTCCGCAGCGGACGCGCTGCCACCGAACCCTGGAAGTTCTACGATCTTGGACACGGATACTGCACTTACGACTTTTTCGACCAGTGCCCGCACAGGATGGCTTGTGCGAAGTGCAGCTTTTATATGCCTAAGGCCTCGTCGCAAGTGCAGTTGCTCCAGGGCAAGGCCAACTTGCTTCAGCTACGTCAAGAGATACCGCTGAACGACTCGGAACTGGCTGCGGTTGATGACGGGGTAGCGGCCATGAAAAAGCTACTTGAACAACTGGCCGACGTCCCCACGCCGGCGGGACCGACTCCTCGTGAACTTGGGAATCGCGTGTGCGATGGTAACGGTTGAATGGGAGTTAAGATAATGCGGTCTGTCGAAAAGCGATGACAAGGCGCCGCCGCACATTGATTGCCTCTCCGCTCGAATGGCAAATGACCGCAGCCCCTGTATTGCCGCCGCCAATCCCAGTTTTGGCAGAGCGCGGCGGCACCCAGCTCACGGCACCGCGCGCGGTGCTTCTGGTGGACACTCGGGAACAAACGCCTTTCGATTTTTCGCGCTTCTCTGGCTGGTTCGCACGAGTCGAGAAAAAGGCTCTCAGAGTTGGAGATTACACTATCGCAGGACTGGAGAACATCTGCGCTGTGGAGCGGAAGAATCTGCCCGACCTGATTCATTCCTTCACGGTGGATCGTCCGGCGTTTATCAATCGGCTCCGGTTGATGAGCTCCCTCCCTCATCGGCTATTGGTAATCTCAGCCCCGCTCAGCCAGGTGAAGTCTCCTTATGCTCATTCCAACACTAACCCCAACCGCATTCTGCAGTCCCTAATCGCTGTCCTTGCCGGACTGAACATTCCTTTCATGTGCACGGAAACCCACGAACTGGGCGAGGAAGTCGTCGCCTCCTATCTGTACCAGATTCATCTGTACGACTGGCTTGAAACAAACGACTATGGCCGCTTCCTTGTCGACAACGATCTTTAGATCAG
>JBARJF010000016.1:0-13859 GCA_049800135.1 Candidatus Sulfotelmatobacter sp. | reverse complement strand
TCCAGCCGCCCATAAAATCACGAACCAAGTGGACCGAATCGCATCAAAGCACGATTTTTCAGCGTCCTGCTAGTCCAAACTTCTTCAAATGGGCGGCCAGTAACTTTCGCACGCGGCTGATCCATTCGCTGCTGCAAACATCGGCGTAGTCTTTGTCGGTCGTGGCAACTCCCAGGATTCGCTTCTCGACCCATTCGATCGGCACTTCCCCAAGCGGACAGTAGTCATCTGCTCCCTCGATCTGAGCCAACTCTGCCAGCAGTGTGGGATCGATGCGGAATCGAGCCAGGGTTTCGACGAAGCACCCAAGTCGCTGCGACGACGCGTAGAGAACACGGTAGGTCGCATCAGGGTCGTCAAAGCGGTTGCCGAAGGTTCCGTCAGGCCCTGCTAAGGCCCAATCGGGGGGAGCCCACGGATCAGGTTTCCTCCCTAGCCGGTAAATCACGCCGGGGGCTTTCACGAATTGTTATCCTCCGGCTAAGAAGGCGCGCGCGGCGCCAAGTATCTCCGGACCTACGGTCTCCACGTCCCCTTCTCGCAAAAGCCGAGCTGGCACGCGATCCCCTAGCTCGGGATTCAGACCCGTAAACCACGCCTGAACCACCCGTGGCCCCTCATGATCGCTAATCACTTTCGCCAGCCGATAAGCGAGCCGCAGTCTTTCATCGACTCCCTTGTACGGCTCTGAGCCGGCCATCCAGCGCTCTATCGCTCTCGTGTCTTTGACGGAAGCGATGTAGGCTGTCAATTTCTTCCCCAGAATTGTGGTCAACTCCGTGATGAGTTTGGAAAAATCCAGAGTTGTCGCTTCCCGATACGCCAACAAATCCGGTCTTGCCGGGGTCGATACTGCCATGTCTTGGACCTCCGAACCCAATACCAGCGTATCACAATGACGCTAAAATGACAATGCAATTACAAGTAAATACCGAGGCTCTTCAGTCGGTGTAAAGCGTTGAAAACAAGCGCATAGACGACGATATCCTTCACTTGGTTCGCTTGTTTTTCTTCCATTTTGCCCAGCGTGCACGCTGGGCCGCTGCGATTTTCTTGCGAGCAGCCGCTGAAATAGGCCTCCGCACGTGGGGCACGCGAGAACGCTTAGCCTTTCCCTCCAGACCTCCGAGACTTCCCAGGGCCGCTAACGCAGCGTTCAGCCGCTCCATTTCTCCTTGCACGCGCTGTCTTTCCTTCCGCAATTGCCGGATTACTCCCGTCAGGTTCGTCATAGTCCCCCTCGGACAGGCATTGTAGCAGCCCAGCTGAGAGACCCTTCTTCCCGATCACCACATACCAACGACTGATTTCGCCGAGTTCCAGTGGAGGAAATGCTTATGAGGCTTCGTCGCAATGAATACTGTCCAATCCACAAATCGATTTCCTGCTGTGGCCGGGAACAAACGCCCTATGCGCGCAGATTGCAGCCTGGGATTCGACGCATTGAGGATCCGCATCATCCGAGGGGATATCGGGAACTCCGGTCGCCGGCTGAAATGCGGAGACTTCTCAACCGGAAGATTGTCGAGCAGGACAGGAAATGCGCCATCTGCCAAGAAGAGTTCACCGATTACAACGACATCGTCCCAGACCATAGGCATCCCAAAGGGATGGGAGGAGCCTGGAGGGATGATCACCCAGACAATATCCAGGCAACGCATTTCTGGTGCAATGAAGAGAAAGGATCAACCAGAATGGATGATTGAGCGTGCACCTGCGCACTTTGCGGAGTGGAGAAAAAAGTAAACCGGGAGTGACTTACGGCCCATCAGTCGTTCGAGCTCGCAAACTGGTGTGAAACTAGGTTACTCGCGCCCAACGGGTGCGCCAATCGTGTGCCTCTTAGCCTGGCTTGGAGCATTCTTTTTCCCTTTTCCAGCAGTAGCTTGCCTTCAGCCGGATTTCGACGTCATTGTCCTCAAGACGACGACCAGAACCCCAAGAGCGGCTATGAAAGAAACCGACGCAATTTGTTCTTCACGTTTTTTGCGCGCGACAAGAATGTCGGACCATCCTTTGCCCTGAAGCATAAAGCAGATTTCCGGCATCGTGGGCCTCATTGCAGGATTTGCATCGCAACAGACAGAGATGATTTCGCAGATAACGGCCAAGTGCGCGTAACCTTCCGCACGGGGATCAAATTTTTGCCCGTCTTGCGGCTTTCGTCCCGTTAACAGCTGATACAGCGTAACTCCGTACGAATAGACATCTCCCGCGCTGGATATCACCGCGCCGTTGCGCACTTCCGGAGCCCAGTATCCGGGCGTCCCACCACGATTCTGCGAGAAAAGAAAAGTGCAACCAATGCCGTTTCCTAACGGATCTGCAACCCGCAAGGATCCGTCTCCACTCACCAGAATGTTGTCGGGTTTAATGTCGCCGTGATAGATGTTTGCGGCGTGCAGCGTTGCGAACGTCTGAGCGAGCTCGAACGCCACATTGTGCAATTGCACGTCAAAGAGTCTGGCGGCATGGTGTGTGAGCGGGCCCCCAGTGAGATAAGGCATGACATAGTACGGGCGTTCAGAGACTAGGTCGGCTGAAATCAGGGGAACGATACCGCGCAGCTTTCGTTGAAGGATGCGAACCTCACGTTCGAAAGCCTTCCGAGCATGCGGGAGATGGGGCTCGCGCAGATATTTAACCACCACGAACTCCCGAGTATCGAGACGCTGGCCGATATAGATATCACCATTCCCTCCAGCACCCAGTTGCCTCAAAATTTGAATTGGATAGCTCACCTTGTCTTCCTTCGAGCGTATGCCATACGAAACAACGAATAGAGAAAAGCCCCACGCTCATTGTTTGCAGCTTGGCGAATGGTCTCCGAGGTATTGCCGGCGCGGATCGCAGCGTTGAGAGCTTGGTAGAGATCCAACGTTGGCCCGGTGGGGCTCGAATGACCAGCCTCCCACCTATTCACGCTGGCGAACGACACACCCAGAACCCGGGCCATTTGTTCTTGAGTCATGCCCAGCCGCGACCGAATGGCAGACAACTGCTCAGTGGGTAGCATGAAACAACTCTACGGCTGTCATCCCACCCCGTCAAGCAAATACTATAACAAGTGCTATACGGCGAAAATGACCTGACTAGGCGCCAGACCTCTTAGGTGGCGACGGGGAAATCCGGTCGTCGACCTAGCAACAACCGGCTCTCCCATACAGATGCACTTACGAAGCAGGCCAGAGCGGAGGCAGATTACTTCGAATCTAGATGATGTCGGTTGCTAGAGTCGGTACAATTAGAAAGAGACAATCTTGTAGGGTCGATTCAACACTGCTCGTTAGTCATCAGTGGGATCATCTGGCGGGGAGTTCTGTGGACGACGGCATTGAAAGAGCCTTTCAAATCGGAGAGGCGAATGCAAAGGTAATTGAGCTTGCAAGGAATTGGTGTGCCCACCTTGAGGTCGAAAAGAGCGGCGGGACAGGAATTGTCGAAGCGCAGACTGGGCTACCAATTGGGATGCGCTCCTTTAAGTGCGTTCATGCGAGTGCGACCGGCTTTGCTGGCATGGCTCTTGAATCGATAGCGCTCGACTTCTACGACAGAAACTGCATCGGATGTACAAAGCGCGTTCCCGTGCGCCTTCCGAACTTGTCGCAACTTGTCTCGGAGCGTGAGAAAGCTGCCAACGCTACCCAGGACCGTCGTGAGGCGGCGGCCCGGAAAGAGAAACTTTTATACGAGGCGCGGCAGCGTCAACGTGAGACTCTGAGCAAGAACGCCGACGAAGCAACCCGAGCTCTATTTCAGAGCATAGACTCCTTCGATGCAGAGCCCACGCCACCGAAGGCTGATGTTCTCGTTCAGCTTACGAAAATTGCTCCAGAGCGGTTCGACAAAAGCGTTCAAGAATCTCTCTTTAGGCTTGTAAATGAGAGTATCTCCTACACGGTTCTGGATGCTGTCTTGACTACGTTGCGAAGTATTAAGGCTGATCCCAAAGCTCTTTGCGAATCGGCTTTGAAGGCCCTTTCTCACAGCACAATAAACACAGCGGGAACGATCGTTGCGGAGAATCTGTCATCGGAACATGCCGACCACATTCCCGCAGCAGTTCCTGCACTCATTTCTCTTGCGGGCCCGCATCAGCATTGGTTCCCGCATTCTGAAGTAAGCGATGAGCCGGATGGGTTGCTGGCGGCATTTCACATAGCACCAGCGGCAGTGGCGGAGATCATCGGACAAATGCTTGCCTCCGAGGACAAGTCCATTCGTATTCGTGCGGTGCATGCAATCCAGTTGATACGGCAGATCGATGATCGCTTTGGTTTGGTTCTTATCGAGCCATTGGTGCTTTCCACGGAGTTGCCTGACAACTCATACGACATCGGATCATCGGAGGGATGGGTACAGAACCTGCTTGCCGAAATGCTAGAGAGCCACTTCGAAGAGGTGGACCCAGTGTTAACGAGTAGCTTTGCGAAGCTCCAGGAGCACGATCCGGATGTTGGTTTGGATCAGGTCTATCTTCGCTTATTCCGATCCCATCGACGCAGCGAAACGAGACCGTTAAGACCTACACACGTCCACGAGGTATTGTTTGGCCGTTTGCTGAATTACCTATCGACAAAATGCGCAGAACAAGGGTCAATCCAGCTTCTGGAGTTCCTTAGAACGTCTAACAAAACCCTCTTACCCACGACAGGTGCTGAACCATCCCGAAAACCCTTTTGCTCCCTTGTTGAGTTGTGTGACCTTGTCGAGCACGAAGCGAAGGTTTGCTGCAGGTGTTTCTCTTGCCGTGCAGGAACTACCGTTGCTAACGCTGCCGCCGATGGCGCGCGTGCGTTCGGTCCCGTTGAATTGTGTACCGGTGGTTAAGGCGATCGTGCTGATCACAAGCGGCGCAGTCCCAGAGTTAGTGAGGGTGAAGGTCGCGCCCGGCGCGGCCTATTACGGCGCCACAACCGTGAATGCGTTGAGGAAGCGCTGCAGAACTTGCCCATTGTTCACGGTCACGGTTTGCGCTTTCTCGGGTGCGTTCGATGCGATCGTGATGTTCGCTATAGCCTCACTTGCATCCAGCACCGTGATCGAGTTCACCGTGATGCCCGACGCGTTGTTTCCGAACGTCACCGTAGTGCCGCTTGGAAACGTCCATCCGGTCAGGGTGACGTTCAGGGTCTCGCCAGCCGTCGCGGTGTTCGGATTGAGAACCAGCGCCGCAGGCTTAACCGCGAATGCGTTGAGGAAGTGCTGCAGAACTTGCCCATTGTTCACGGTCACGATTTGCGCTTTCTCGGGCGCGTTCGATGCGATCGTGATGTTCGCTATAGCCTGAGTGGCGTCCGGCGATACGGTCACCGAGTTCACCGTGATGGCCGACGCGTTGTTTCCGAACGTCACCGTAGTGCCGCTTGGAAACGTCCATCCGGTCAGGGTTACATTCAGGGTTTCGCCGGCCGTTCCGGTGTTCGGGCTAACCGTGAGCGTTGGAGCCTGGACCACAAAATTTCCGGGCCTAAGTTGTGACATACCCGTGATTACGGTCACCGCAAGTTTTCCAAGCTTTGCGGTAGAGCTGATGGTGATGTTCGCGGTGAGGTGTCCGGAATCCGTTACCGTGACCGAATTCAGTGCGACTCCGTCGGTAGCGGGTCCGAACGTCACGGTCGTCACTCCGCTCACAAACCCAGACCCCGTGATGGTCACGTTGAGAGTCTCTCCTCGCGTCCCGCTGGTGGGGCTAAAGAGCCCGGCCTGGATCAGAAGGCTGGCGGCGGCGGTATTGCCGGTTGGCGTCTGAGCGGAGGTCACTGTGACGCTATTTGTGATGGTTCCCGTACTGGTCCCGGTTACATTCAGCGAGATCGTGCATGAACCGGCGGCCGGCAATGTGGCTCCCGACAGACTCACTGAAGCGGAGCCTGCATTGGCTCCTCCGCAGTTGCTCGTCAGATTGCTGGGGGACGCGACCGCCAAGCCTGACGGAAAACTGTCTGTGAAGGCGACGCCGGCCAGAGTTGAGCTGGAGTTGGGATTCCTGATGGTGAAGGTCAAGCTGGTGATGCCGTTGAGCGGGATGCTGGGCACCCCGAACGCCTGCGCGATCTGCGGAGGATCCAACTGCACCGGTATGACCAGGAACACCTTCGTAAGCGAGGTGCTTACCGCATACGTGTGGGTTGAATCCTGATAGACCGCGCTGATCGAGTAGGTACCAGCGGCAAGGTTGCTTACGATGATCGAGCCGGCGCCCCCGTTGACCGGGGAACTGCCCAGCACGGTGGCGCCGTTGTAAAAGGTGACAGTACCGAAGGAGCCGACATTGCCGGACGATGTCGTCACCTTCGCAGTGAGAGTGACCGGGCTTCCCGCCGTGCCAGTCCCCGGCGATATAGATAACGCTGTGGCGGTCGGAATCGATACTACCGTTCCGACGAGGTAGATGATCTGACCGCTGCCCGAACTGGCGGCGTTGCTGCCGGCAGCCGAGTCGGTGATCGTGATCTGCCCGCCGATTTCATGTTTTACTATCTTAGTCGGGGCGAACTGCACGGTGAATATGCATGACGCCCCAGCGTTCAGAGTTGCGGAGGATGAGAATGTGACGCCGTTGCAGACGGCGCTCGCAAGAGAAAACCCTGGGGTCCCGCTTACGGCAATTTGAGTGACATTAAAGGGCAATCCCCCGGTGTTGGTCAGCGTAAGCTGCTGGGTGGTGATGCTATCGACCTGAACTGAGCCGAAGTTGATGATTGTGGGCGAATACATGGCATAGGAGGGACTGGGCTGGGCACCTCCGTTCATCAGATAAGCGGTTCCCTGCGAGGTAGCGAGCAGCAGTCCATTGAGCCCGTTTGAGTTGCTCAGCGCTCCGGAGATCATCGTGGAATTCGGACCCGCCGCGAAGCCTTGCGTGGGCGCAGACAAGATGCCAGCGCCCAGGTTTTGGAATACGTAGGCAACTCCGTTGACCGACGCTGCCACATCGTTTTCGCCAGCAGCAAAGAAGCTCCCGGTGGCGACCTGGGAATCGTAGGTAACGCAGCCCACATAGCCGCTCGTAGAATTGCAAAGCGGACCGGGAACTACGTCTCCCGTGTAAAGCGGCAAGATTCCTTGTGTCGTCGCCGAGAAGACTCCACTGCCTTGATTAAGGAGAACCTGGACTCCGTTTGTGTTCGATACCGCGAGATCGGGCTGCCCGTCGCCATTGAAGTCTGCGGACGCCACGGCGGTAACGTTGGGCATAGCCAAGTCAGAACTCTGCGTCAAGACTGCGGAGGCGGTGAACTCGCTGGCACTTACGCTGCTGGAGTTAGCTGGGACGTTGTTCTGCAGGATTCCAACTGCTGTTCCCGTTGTTGTCGCACTATTCCCGCCGCAGAACTCTCCACCATCGGCGAACACAAGATCAGGCACGGATGTTCCGTAGAATTTCGCCGCCGCCGCGGAGACCGGGTTCACAACCGGGGGAGCGACGAAGACCGGGTTCTGAAACGTTCCATCGCCATTCGAAATGAGCACGTACACCGCGCCCTGCGAGACGGCCCCGCTTCCATTGCAGTTGTACTCGGGAAGAGTGAGGACGATGTCGTCGAGGCCGTCGCCGTTCACATCCGCTGCGGTAAGCACGGGCGCGAAGGGATGGCCTGCGCTGGGATTGTACTCGAAGCCCGGATAGTTGGGATCTCCGCTAAGAGGAATCGACGTCTGTGCGCCAAAGGTGCCATCGCCGGTGGAGAGGAGAACGAAAACTTGACCGCTCGAGAATACGGCGAGGTCGTAATAGGGAGAAGTTTGTCCACTTTGAGTGGGACGGAATTTTCCGGCGACCACGGCATCGGCGCCGCTGTAATCGGTGTTGTTTACCGTCACGACGGGCACCGAAGTGGTCGTGGGGATGGATCCGTCCGCATTGGCAAGATACATGGTGACCGTGGCGTTTCCGGTGGCGTCATTTGCGCCGGCCACGGCCACGTCCAGAATGCCGTCGTTATTGAAATCGCCGGTGGCAAAGGATGGCGGGAAAGAATATCCGTTTGCCCCGGTGCCGGTATAGACCGGCGCTGCGTTGGTGGAGGCCACGGTTCCGTCCGAGTTCAAGGTCACAAGAAAGACGCCGATCGACCTCTCGTCGACGTAGGACTCAAAGTTAGGATACGTTCCGTCATGTACGCCGGCACCGATCGCGACATAGGCTGCGCCCTGATTGAGGTTCGGTGAAAATCCCGCCGCCAAACTTTCCCCCGGTCCCAGGCTTGCCGTCGAAGCCCAGGTTCCGTCGATGGAGGTCCCGCTAGCCGTGTAGGACGTGAAGGTGCTGAGGCTGACACCGTTATTCGCGACGGCGTAGTCGACCGCGCCTGTGGACGGATCATACAAGACCGCGAGCGAACCCCGAGGTGCCAGGCCCACGGGAATCATAGATACGCTGGTAAAGACATTGCTCAGTCCAGCCAGTCCGTTGCTCTGATAGCTTTGGAACGAACTGCTGACCGAAGACACGAAAATAGCGGCTTGGCCATTGAGGGTACCAAGCGCGACACCCGGGAGAGTTCCCCCGAACGCGCTGCCAGTGTAAGGAATCTGGCCCGCAGTGAAATTTCCGGATCCATCTAAGTTGTTCAGATACACCAGGACGCTGGCTTCGGAAGGGCTGCTGCAAAGAAGAGCCAAGTCAGACTGGGTCGTCTGGCTTTGGAAATTGCTTTGCATGATCGCCGTGCATTGGGCGTAGGTGTTGCTCACGCTGTAGGGCGCCGAGGGCGTGAAATCCCCGCTTCCGTCGCCGATAAAGACGGTGAGCGGGACGCTGCCGCTGACCGCCTGACTCACCGCGGCGATATCGTAGTTGCCGTCTCCCTTGAACATCCCGACCACGAGCGATGTGAAGCTATTGCCGCTGGAAAGCGTCAACGAATCGTTGAGCGTAAAAGTTCCCGAGCCGTTGTTTTGCAGAAAAACGATTCCGGTAGTCGTTGCGACCGCAATATCAAGAAAACCTGTCGAGGATCGAAATTGTCCTACGGCGATGGAACTCCCTCTTACCGTCGAACCGCTGGGCCCCAGCGGGATCAGATCGGGATCGGGAGTTCCGCCACTGCAGTTTGTGCAGAAGCTTCCGTTGGCATTGCCGTGGAAGATCTCCACCTGATCCAAGCCGGTGTTCGGATTTTGCTCGAGAACAGCAAAGTCGAGGAAGCCGCTGCTACTGAACATGCCCGTGACCACACCTGTGGGCACGGTGCCGGGCTGCGCATTATAGGCAGCCGGGGCCATCAACGAAGGCAGACCCTGTGCGCACACGAGCGGCGCTGCAAAAAACAACGCCAGGACCGGCAGGGAGGATACGGTGATTCGCCAACAACACCAGCCACCGAACGTTTTCTCCGTGTTCCCCGTGCTGCGACGCTTCTTGAAGTTTCTGGGGCACGGCGGAGGCGCTTCGACGGAGGCGAGGTGGACGATCCGCGATACCGATGTTAATGAGGACGCTGCAAGGCCATTGCAAACCGCGCTCCAGTATCTTTGCATCCACAACCGTATTCTTCGAATTTCGTACGCTGCCCCGTTCTTCATCGCAAAATCCTCTTTTCTCTCTTCGCCTGTCCTTATCGGCCTCAAGGCCCAAATCGTCAGCGTGCCAACGCATTTCTGAGCCGGCTTTTCGTTCCGGAAGCCGAACTGGACAGCGCCGTTACACGCTGCCGTCCCGTGGATCTTCCCCAATCCCGTGAGACGGGGCGAGCAAAACAGCCCTATTTGGGATAGCGGAAAGTAAGGCAAGAAACTGGCAAGGTTTGGGAAAACAATTTAGCGGAAAGGCCGTTGGACAACGGGTAGAGCTGTGGTACGCTGGCTTGGCAAGGCGGTCCTCCCCACCGCCACTGCCGATCCCATGGTGGCTGATCGAACTCCTTCGCCCAGCGTTACCCAACTACTTCGAGCCTGGGGAGACGGGGATCAATCCGCCCTGGAACAACTTACACCTCTCGTCTACCAAGAACTTCACAGTCTGGCGCGCCGCCACATGTCCCGCGAAAATGAAAGTCACACCCTGCAGGCCACAGCGCTCATCCATGAAGTCTATTTGCGTCTGGTAGAGTTCGACAGCGTGCAATGGCAGGATCGGGCTCACTTTTTTGCCGTTTGCGCCCGGCTGATGCGCCGCATTCTCATAGACTTTGCCCGCTCCCATGATTCCCTGAAACGCGGCGGAAATGAGCGCAGAGTGATGCTGGACGAAGGACTCATTATTTCCCCCGACGTGCCTGCCCAATTGATGGACCTGGAACATGCATTGACCAAACTGGCAAAGGAAGATCCCAGAAAGAGCGGAGTAGTGGAACTGCGTTTCTTCGGCGGTCTGACCGTGAAAGAGACTGCCGAAGTGTTGAAGGTTTCACCCGATACCGTCATGCGGGACTGGAGTATGGCTCGCGCTTGGCTGTTGCGCGAAATGGACGAGGGACCCACTCATGCAAGCTGACCGCTGGCGCCGCATCGAAGAGCTCTATCACGCGTCGATGGAGCAACCGGAAGACCAGAGAGCGGCCTTTCTGGAGCGTGCGTGCCCCGACGATCAGGCTCTTCGGGTCGAAGTGGAGTCCCTGATTGCTCACGCGCGGCGGACCGGAGGAATCATCGACAAGCCAGCACTGCAGGTTGTGGCCGCGGCAATGGCGGAGGACCTTTGCGCGGAGGAAGGCATTAAAGCCGACAAGATGATCGGCGCGAGGCTTGCGCAATACCGTATCGTCGAAAAGTTGGGCGTCGGCGGGATGGGAGACGTTTACCGCGCGGTCCGCGCTGATGACCAATTCGAAAAGCAAGTCGCCATCAAGCTGGTGCGCCAAGGCCTGGACACCGAGTTTGTGTACGCCCGCTTTCGGAAAGAACGCCAGATTCTGGCCAGCTTTGAGCATGAGAATATTGCCCGCCTGCTCGATGGCGGCACGACGGAAGAAGGTCATCCCTACTTTGTGATGGAGCTCGTCCAAGGCAAGCCCTTCGATGAATATTGCGATGAGATCAAGCTGGGACCTGCAGCTCGCATCGATCTCTTTCAAAAGGTTTGTTCAGCGGTTCAATATGCCCACCAGCGCCTGGTTGTGCACCGGGACATAAAACCCAGCAACATTCTGGTTACGGCCGAGGGCGTGCCGAAATTGCTCGACTTCGGCATTGCAACCATTCTGAGCCCGGAAACCTACTCTCCGGAAGCCGACCCCACCGTGACTGTCTTGCGTATGATGACGCCGCAATTTGCCAGCCCCGAGCAGCTTCGCGGCGAGGTCATTACGACGGCAACCGACGTTTATTCGCTAGGCATCGTCCTCTACAAGTTGTTAACAGGGCAGTTGCCCTATCGTCTGGACACGAACTCCCCGTATGACTTGGCGCACGCCATTTGCGAAGTTGAGCCGGAGAAGCCCAGCACCGCCGTCGGACGCTCCGGGCAGAGCGTGGACCGTCAGGCCACGGGCCGCAACCGCGAGGCATTGAAGGTTACGCCGGAATGGGTCAGCGGTTGCCGGAATACCAGTCCCGAGAAGCTGCGGCGGACGCTGTCCGGAGATCTGGATCAAATCCTACTGAAGGCGTTGCGCAAGGAACCGCAGCGGCGCTATACGTCGGCGCAGGATTTCGCTAAGGACCTACAGTCTTATACTTTTGGGTTGCCGGTGTCGGCCCGTCGCGGTACCTTCAGCTACCGCAGCGATAAGTTCATCAAGCGCAATAAACTCTCCCTGGCGGCGACGGCGATTTTCGCGCTGGTTGTTGTCACCGGCGTGGTGGCGATTGTGCGCGAGGCGCGCATCGCCAGGATGCAGGAAGCCCGTGCGGAGCGGCGTTTCGAGTCCCTGCGCAAACTGACGAATTCGTTGCTATTCGAGTTTCATGATTCCATCGAGAGTCTGCCCGGTTCCACGGCCGCGCGGGAGTTGGTGGTGAGCCGCGCCCTGCAGTACCTAAACCAAATCGCTGCCGAGGCGCATAACGACCCATCCACTCTGCGTGACCTTGCTGCCGCCTACGAGCGAATCGGACGAATCCGGGCCGAAGAGGGCCATCCTCACTTGGGAGGAACAGGATCATTTCAACAGGCGAACGAACTCTACGAGAAGGCGCTGGGAATTCGCCAGAACCTGGCGGCCACAAACCCAGGCGACGTAAGCCTGCAATCCGATCTACTCGGGACGATGCTGAACGTTGCCAGGATTTGCGAACAATTTGGCGCGCTTGATCGCGCGCTCGACCTTCAACAGCAGCGGCTGGAGATCGAAGAGCGATTGAAGGCAACCCACGATTCCGAGGACCTGAGGTACAACATCGCCGCATCGTTGATCGGTATCGGGGAGTTGAAGCTTTGGCTTGGCGATTACGACTCAGCGCTGGACTATGAACGGCGGGCGCTGGCCATGAACCAGGCTTTGCTGGACGCGAATCCGGCTAGCCTCCGGATGCTTCGCGGAGTATGGCGCTCGCGAGGTTGGACCGCGATGGTTCTGAGGCTGGACAAGAGATACGAAGAAGCCGCAGCTGAATCTCGAAAGGCTCTCGCCATTTCCGAGGAACTCGCCACCCCGTGACCCGAACAATTCGGATTTTCAACGATATCGCATCGCCGATAACCAGAGCTTGTGTGAGTGCCTGGCTTATGGAGGTTCTTTTTCGGAAGTGCGGAGCCTTTGCCGAAAGGCGATTACGATTAACGAGGGGATGGTAAAGTCCGACAAAAACAATGTGCAAGCCAGCGCGGACCTTGCCAATTCGAACATGACGATGGGTCTGGCCCTTTATCTTATGCACTCGCTACGAGAGGCCCTGTCGTTTGAGCGACGGGCCGACTCGATGTACCGCGATGTTGCGGTGCACGATCCCGATTCCCTCTCAAACGGAGTCGACCACGCTGTGTCTCTGATATATGCAGGAAGAACTGAAGCCCGGCTGCATCAGCCGGAATTGGCCCGCAAAGACCTTGAACAAGCCCAGACGATACTGGAAGAATTGGTAACGGAGAGTCCGAAACACCGATATTTTCGAAACACGCTTGATGAAGCCCAGGCAGCGATCCAAGCTCTCCCGCATGACACGGCTCCCCTTGCCGTGCATTAAGTGCAATCCCGGTTCGACCAGTTTCCACAACTGGTCAGGCAGGAGTTCGATGTCCATTTGGACAACTCCCGTACATAGCGATGTTTCAAACCTTTCCACGGGTTGCTACAGAAATGGGGTTTTGTTAGACGTTCTTAGGCACGACGCGCAGCAGTACCCAGATCTTGTTGAGATGCATGTCGATGGGCTACTGGGTGCAATTGCAATTCTCGCTAATGAGAAGGTGAGCGCGTCGTCCCCCCTCCAATTGCATCTTCCTCCGAACCCTCTTGCGGCCCTAGAAGCCGGTCATCGCAAGCAAAATTTACATTACCTGGTTGATGCGGTGGCCCAACTGGTGGGAGACACTGCCAAAGAGCGTCCAGGTACTGTCGGTAAGGCTCTTCTGTCTACGATCACACAGATCGAGGACGCCCACGACGAACTTCGAGCTGCCCTCGTCACCGCGCTAGGTCTCATGGCGCAAAATCGAGAGACGCTGCCTTTGATTCTCCCGTCGCTCTACGGTGCCATGACATGCAATTCGCAACGTGTCCGCGCAGCAGCTGCGAGAGCCTATGGGGAAGTTGTTAATCGAGATCCGGATGATCTGCCGCCCTTACTCCACGAGACGTTCATTGCGCTCTTAAGCGATCCGTATGTAATCGTACATTGGGCGGCCCTAGCAGGATGCTGAAAAACGACTCCCAATCCACAGGAAGACGTGTTAGTAGTGGCAGCATGCGTGGAGACGATCAGCGGCAAGACGGGATGTTCAGCTATATTTCACCCGACAAACGAGTACC
>JBARJF010000015.1:0-22291 GCA_049800135.1 Candidatus Sulfotelmatobacter sp. | reverse complement strand
GCGGTACTCGTTTGTCGGGTGAAATATAGCTGAACATCCCGTCTTGCCGCTGATCGTCTCCACGCATGCTGCCACTACTAACACGTCTTCCTGTGGATTGGGAGTCGTTTTTCAGCATCCTGCTAAGAGTCTTTCAGATCCCGTCCGAGCACTGTGCCTGAGTTCGCACGGCGAAACTTTCGTGCCGGTAAGTGAGCGCAACGAGGCAATCGCCCCTGCCCTTCTCAATCAGGACAATCGAGCCACGGAGGAAACAGTGTGGCTCGAAAAAACATTCGGAAGAAAGCAGCTTTTCGAAATCACGGGCTTGGTCGCTCATCCCATGTATCCGGTTCCAAAATTTCTTTGGCTGCGCAAGCACCGGCCGGACATATTTGCTGCCTCGGTTCGTTTCCTTACCGTGAATGGCTATGTTCTTTCACGGCTAGGATTACCCCCCTATATCGATTATTCCCTGGCCTCTCGCTATCTGGCATTTGATATACGCCGGCGGCGCTGGTCCGAAGAAATTCTCGCCGCCACGGAGATAAATGCCGAACGCCTGCCCATTCCTGTACCTGCTGGAACGATTGTGGGAACACTAGACGGAGCCACTGCCGGCCAACTCGGTCTCTCGGAAGGAACGATTGTGGTGATGGGAGGGCACGATCAACCCTGCGGTGCATTGGGAGTTGGTGTTACCGGTTCGGGCCGCGTGGCCGACTCGATGGGTACTTACGAATGTCTGTTGGCTGCTTCCGACCAGCCCCGCTTAACCGCTGTGGCGCTGGCGGCGTCTCTCAACTCCTATTGTCACGTGGTTCCAGACAAGTTTGTCACGCTGGCGTATTTTCCATCGGGAATTATGACCAAGTGGTTCCACGATCTGTTGTACAGTCAGGGCATCCACGCTCAGGGCTGGGATCCCTCTCACGCGGAGTCTATCCACTATGCGACGCTGGAACGAGAGGCCCCGGCAGGCCCAACGGGTCTTTGCATTACTCCTAATTTGATTGGTACCTGTAATCCTGACTTCAACGCGCACGCACGCGGAATCATGTCCGGCTTGAGGGTGAACACAACCCGCGGCCAGATTTACAAGGGGATCCTCGAGGGGCTCGCCTGTGAACTGTCACAGATGGCCGACATTCTGGCAAACGCAGTGGGAGAGTTTCGGGACATCTATGTCACAGGCGGAGGCTCGCAGTCGGCTCTGGGTCTTCAGTTGCGAGCTGCTTTATCGGGCCGGCGGCTGCATGTAACGACGTGTCCGGAGGCAGTGTGTCTGGGCGGGGCCATACTCGCGGGAGTCGCATCCGGAGAACACAGTAGCTTGCGGGAGGCCGTGGAACTCATGGTCCGCGATGTTTCCGTGGTATCACCCGACGATGCGATCGCGGCGGCCTACGCGCAACAAGCCAAGAAATACCGTCATTTGCATTCAGCGCTCACGGCGATCATAGGCGCTGAAAGCGCGAGAGACCAAAGGGAGGGACAGTGATACGAGCCACAATCGCATTCATAGTCTTTGGAGTTCACAAAGATGGGCTGAAAGACCCGATGGGCACACCATTCATTGATGATGGATTGGTTCGGCGCGCCAAGAGTGCACTGGTTGCGGCGGGCTTGAAAGTTGTTGAGCATAGTGTCGTCGTCGCCGGCAAAGAAGAAGCTCGAACTGCCTTCGGGAAAATGAAATGCGACGACGCCATCGATGCGGTTGTCCTGTTTTCCGGGACCTGGGTTTGGGCGGCGCACCTGGTCGGCGCTATTCGCGATTACTGCACTAGCGGCAAGGGCTTAGTCATATGGACGCACCCCGGCTCTCAAGGCTGGCGGCCGGTCGGCGGATTGGTGCTGCACGGCGGTTTGCTCGAAATCGGTGTCCCACACAAATTTGTATACGGAGATCTTGAGGAATCAGACACCGTGAACAAGATCGTCAGCTACGCCCAGGCTTCTCATTTGAAGAACTTCTTAAACATGTCCACCATCGGCACATTCGGCGGGCGCGGGATGGGGCAGACCTGTGGCGCTGCCGATCCTTCCCAATGGATGAGGATGTTTGGCATAGATATCGATTCCCGGGACACGACAGAGTTGAAGGACGCCGCCGAAGCGATCTCGCCAAGCGAGCTGAATGACCTGCAGCCAAGGCTGAAGCAGCTGTTTGGCACGCAACCAGATCGAAACCCCGTGACCGAGCGCTCGATGCGGCTCTATCTTGCCCTGAGAAAAGTTGTAGCGAGGGAAAGCTTTGATTTCTATACGATTCAATCATTCCCTGGTCTCGCCGGCGATTATTCGGCAACTTGTTTCGCCCAGAGCATGATGCTGGAGGATGGAATTGGCACGTCTACGTTGGGCGATTTCAATACTGCTTTGACCGTGCTTCTGCTCACCAAATTGAGCAAGGAGAGGGTCTATTACGGCGATCTTCAGCATATCGACAAGAAAACGAAAGAAATCAAGATCATCGGCGATGGCGCTTGCCCGCCGTCCCTGGCGAGCACACTGGGTCCGGCTGGTTTCTCGGAACACGGTATCCCTACGGAAGGTGAAGCCGGCGGCCTCTCTGTAAAGTTGATATGCAAAGTGGGAGAAGGAGTTTTGGCCCGGCTCGGCCGAGTGAATGGCGAATTTCAAATGGTCATTACTCGAGCCGGCATTTTCGAGCCCGCACCTGATCAGATAGAAAAACGGCTCGAGGAATGTGGCATCCCGTTCTGGCCTCATGGTTTCGTGACCGCTCGATGTGAGATCGAGGTTTTGCTCCAGCATTGGACCAATGAATATGCATGCCTGGGCTACGGGGAAGAGCTGTATCCGGCATTAGTCGATTTTTGTGAGATCACGGGCATCAAGGCAATCCTTCCCTGAACCTTCAACCGAGGGAGGATCGATCCGAAGCGTGCTTCACAAGTATTCTCGTTCCGCCACGTCACTCTCGCGAGCGGGCAAAGATTTCGATCAATGCAGCCCCTATTCCACCAACACTTGATCAAGCAGCTGGCTGACCGCCCGGTGCGCTTCTCCGATTGCGGTGCGATGGTCGGGAGTTCCTGACAGATCAGTATTTGCAAATGCAATTCGTCAGAACGGTGCGGCCCGCAGGATCGCGCGCGGAGCCGGATTGCCGTCCTTGCCGAAAAAGAATCCTGGCTGCGGACTCACGTATGCGTGTCCCCAGCGGTTGGGAACGATACCAGCAATGTGTTTGCCACTGTCTTTCTTCAAAGAAGCCTATATTCCCTTTCGCCAATCGGAGTCGGTGCCTTTCTTCAGACGAATCGTGAGTGAGCCGTCAGGGTTCGTCGGCTGCCGACAGGCCCATCGGACCGGGCGCCGCATACCCTTCACTTCCAATTCAGCGCGCAGAACGATCTGCTCTCCATCCATGCCTTTGGGAAGAATGATCGAGGCTTGACGGATCTGGCCCGCGCGCGGTTCGCCCGCATCGAGATTGCCTCCAACTTTGACTTTGCCATCGACACTCTCGGCGTAAATTCCGAGCACTCCAGGCACGCCCGCGACGCCGTCGTTGGCGATGCCAAGAATCAACTCCATCGTGCTGTAGCGTTTTCTTTGCCATATTAATGACGGACGAACCCGATACCCGAGCCTCTGCTCCATTGCGCGGAGCGAATCAGGATATTGTTCGTAATAGCGGCGAATGTTATCCGCTTCGGTCCAGAGACCAAAATAATTTGTGCCGACATCGAGACTGTGGAAACCCGCAGTTTCACGATACGGCTCGTTGATCGGGCCACCAATCCGGTGAGGATAGTCATCGGTCGGATGAGTTTCATTGTCGCGTCCCACGTACGATAGCATGGACGCTGGCAGTTTGCTTAAGCAGGCCTGCTCCTCGGCCGCGTAGTCGGGCAGAACGTAGTGACGATTCTCTCCGTCCTCGATGATAGTGGCGAGCCAGTCAGGCCGATGCCCAAGTTCCTCGATCTGGATGGGCTCATCCATGATCAGGCTATCGGACCGCAACCAGCATCCGGAACGAACTGCCAGGTCCTGTACCTGACGGTTGCCCGCGTTGCTGATGTCAGGTTGTGTGTTCACTGCCAGCGGGGTGTGCTTCCAAACATTGATTTGCAACTGCGTCATGTGAACGAAGGTTTTTTCTGCCGTCAAATAATCGGGAAATGGATTAGGCAGGTCGTTGGTGTGACCTTCGCCCCAGAAGCCGTACATCATCAGGTCCATGTATTCCAGCTGTGGGTTGCCATCGAAACGCCGGGCGAGCAGATCGTTTAATTCCGCAAATGCTTCTTGAAATTGAGGCGAGTCATAACGGGGCTCATAAAAATCAAAATTGGTGTGGTGCTCTCTGGACTTCCCGCCGATGTTGACGATGGGAACTTTCTCGCGCAGAAAGTCGGGCATGGAAAGCTTTTGCGGCTGAAGGTTGGGACTAGAGAGTTGGATCCTAAATCCCACGCCCAAGTCGTGACGCGTGGCAGCATCGAAAGTGGCTTCCCAAACCGGCGAGAGCGAGAGTTCGCCCGGGCCGGACTGAACGTCTCTCCAATCGCAACGGATGTACAAAACATCCACGAACGGCAGCGCTGCCATTTTTTCGACGGCTTGTTCGAGGGTTTCTCTGCCGCACATGACACCCAGCGCCGGCCCGTTTTCTTCCCACGTGTAGCCCACGAGTCCGGTGCCGAAGTTTCGTATGTGCTCGCGAGAAGGGTCAGTAACGAAGATCGTGAACCAACCTTCATCCTGGCTGATGCCAAAGGGTCCTTGATCTATCCGGTTGTTTACCGGCGGCGCACACCCAAAATCGTAGCCTTGCCAGAGATGGTCTGGCACATCCGCCCAAATTCGACGGGTCGCGAGAGTGGTGGCTGCTGTCAGCCCTAGGCCTGCCTTGACGAAGTCCCGCCTGCGTATACGCACCTCTGTTCTTGACATGCGGAAAAGTTCTAAAAGTTGTTGATGCCGGCTATCTCGCCACGCTCGCCGTCAGGAAGCGTGACGGCCGTTCGGGCGCAATGTAAGCGAGCCGTCGTCGTTCAATTTCTGGTGACAAGCCCATCGCACCGGATAGCGCATACCTTTCACTTCAATTTCTGCCTTAAGCCTTAGGCCCTGCCATTTGGTTCCCTGGGGCAGCACAAATTGCGCCTGCCGCACTTTGCCGGGGAGGGGATATCCCGCATCCAGGCAGCCGCTCCTTAATGGCTTGCCATCTTCACTCTCGACCGTCACACGCAACACCCCGGGGACCCCGGCGATGCCGTCGTTCACGAAACCGGCGATCAGTCCCAGGTAGCCGTTATCTTCATAGCTCCAGATGAAGGATGGCCGTACGCGATAGCCAATCCGGCGATTGATCCGGTCGAACCATTTCGGAAATGCCTGATAGTAGTTCGCCAGGTTCCGGGCGCTGATTTCATGAAAATTCCAAAGCGACCAGTAATTCGCGCCCACATCCATCACGTGCGCGATAATGTCATCCGAAGGAGAAACGCCCTCGTGCGAAGTGACCTCGCCCGTGGGCCGGCCCGGCAATCCTTGTTCGATTGCGACCGCCGTCCAAGGTGGGCGATTGCTCAATGCTTCAATCTGTTCATTCTCGATGAAGATCGTGTCGCTGCGGATCCAGTTATTGCTACGGACGGTACGGTCCAAGACCTCCGAATTACCCACACGGCTGTAATCGGGCTGGGTGTTGGTCAGCAGGGGGATCCTGGTAAAGTGTTCCTGCTGAACCTCCCACATCTGAATCCAGGTCCGTTCCGCAGTTTGATAATCCGGGAAAGGATTGTTGCCGAACGGCCAGGTGTGACCTTCGCCCCAGAATCCATAAAGAAACGTGTCGATGAACTCAATCGATGGGTTTCCGTTGAATTCCGCCGCCAGTTGCCCGATCAGTTCCTTGAATGACTGCTGAAAAAAAGGATGGTCATACCGCGGCTGATAGCGAGAGTACGGGTTCTTCAGGAATCTCGCACCTTCGGCGGGTGATTCGTGTGGGTCCATGACCAAGTCAACCAGTGGCACTTTGTCGAGAACAAACTGCGGCAGCGCCGGCGCGTGCCAATAGTCTGGAGCGCTCATTTGAATGCGCATGCCGATACGCTTGTCGTTCTTCTTCGCGAGATCGAAAACCAGTTTCAGATAATCGGGAAACTGAAGGTGCCCCGGTTGCGGCTGAATTTCGCGCCACGTGGGGCGGACATAAAGCTGTTGTCCCAAAGGAAATCGAATCAGATCCTCGATGGCTTGCGGAATGTTGTCTGACTTGATCTCCTCTGTCCCCATGTCCGCGGTAATGTAGGTGACCAGCCCCTTGCCGTAATTCGGAACGATCTCTTCCGACGGGATGGTCGTCATCACCACTTCATCGCTGGGAATTGCCTGGTCGGGAGGGAATTGGGGAAACGGTCCCTGATTAAGACGATCTTTCACCTCGGGACCGGAGCCAAAGTCGTACTTGCCCCAGTTATGCGCGCGCACCAGCGCCTGCGCTTTGTTCTTCCCGAGTTCTGCAGCTGCCGCCAGCACAAGGCTGGTTTTCAAGAATTCTCTACGCCGCATTTTGACTTTGCCCTCCGCCGGCAAAACTAGAAGTGCAACTTCAAAGCAAATTGAATCTGCCGCTGTGGAATCACCGTCGACGTGATCACGCCCGCAGCACCGGGTCCATCCGTAATGAAGGGATCGGGCTGCACAAACACAGCATGGTTGAACGCGTTGAAAAACTCGGCGCGAAATTCAAGATTGAACCGTTCGGTCAAATCGAAGAGTTTGCGTACCGACAAGTCCGCGGTTTTCTCTCCTGGTCCTTCAAGATCGTTCTTGTGGGCATTGCCGAAACATCCCTGGGGGCAGTTGGGGACCGGAAAGTCGTTTAGGTTAAACCACAAACTGGGACTGGGATTGGGGAGGCTGCCACTGCCGATTTGATTAGAGCGCTGCAACCCTGGAGAGCCTGTATTGCTTGGGTCGAATCCGATTTGTGGCGAAAAGGGGAAGCCTGACCGAAGGGTGACAATTCCTCCCAAATGCCATCCCCCAAGAATCGCGTCGGGCACGCCGCCGCGGTTCAAGAATTGTCGCCCTTTTCCCACGGGCAGCTCGTAATCCAGGCTGGTAACCCAACGCTCACGATTGTCGAAATCTGCGAGTCCTTTTTCGGCCGCGATATCGTAGCTATTTTGGGGCCAGGGGGAATTGCAGCAGATTTCGGGCTGATCGTTGATGGCTTTGCCGAAAGTGAACGCGCTCAGGAAATAGAGGCCATTGCCGGTCCGCTTCTCCGCTTTGAGCTGAAATGCGTGATAAGTGGAATTTCCGCGATTCTCGATGGACGTGAAAGTGCCATATTGCGGATAGGGCGCCAAGGACTGATCGAAGGTAGGCTGCGGTGTGGAAATCTGATTGAGGTCGCGAAGCACCTGAAGGTGAGTGCCTTTCGTCCCCACGTAGGCAGGGGTAATTAGAATTTGACCGGGCAATTGATATTCGAGATCGAGATTCCACTGGTCATAAACCGGCGTTTCCGGGTTCCAATCCTGGCTGGTAACGCCAGCAAATGGTGCATTGGCGGGGTTCAGGGCTGGGAATCCGGTTGCGAGCGTAACTTGCGAAGGGGTTATCCCATCGCTGTTAAATGTAGGCTCATAGAAGAATGGAAGATTGTAGTCCAGCTGCAGCGGATCACCGGTCCGAATTTCGTAGAAAACAAAGAAGCGCCCATATCCAGCACGCACAACGAACGGTTTGGATGGAGACGGGCTATAGGCCAAGCCGATGCGTGGCGCGAAATTATCTTTGTGGGGGGTCGCAAGTTTGTCGGGGTAGCCCGGAGTCCCAGCGGGAACAATGATCCCCTTGGCGTAGAGCGTGTTTCAAAAATAGGTTCGGCCTCAGGTTAGCTACTTACAAATGAGGCGGTTATGGGTTGAGCTTCTGCCATGAAACCACGGCAGAAGCTGTTGACGGACGAGCAATGGGAACTGATCGAGCCCTTGTTTCCCAAACCGAGGCGACGGCGCGACCAACGTGGGCGGCCACCGGCAGCGAACCGAGGATGTTTCGAGGGTATTCTGTGGATTCTGCAAAGCGGCGCCGCCTGGCGATTTTTGCCGGACGAATTTCCCTCCCCCTCGACCTGCTGGCGGCGGTTGCAACGCTGGCAGGAGGAAGGTGTGTGGCTGGAAGCGTGGCGTGCTTGCTGGGGGCGCTGGACGAAAACGGTCTGCTGCGCTGGGACGAGACCTTTCTCGACGGCAGTTTCGCTCCTGCAAAAAAAGGGGCCTCGCCGTCGGCAAAACCAAGCGCGGCAAGGGCACGAAGTGGATGGTACTGGCAGACGGTGAAGGTATTCCGCTGGGAGTTCGGCTGGAAAGTGCCTCTCCGGCAGAAGTTACGCTTGCGGAAGCCACACTGGCGGAAGTCCGCGTCCCCCAGCCCCAAGGCCCACCCCGGCAAAATCCGGAGCGGGTGATTGCCGACCGCGCTTACGATTCCGATCCGCTGCGCCAACGCCTGAAGAAGCGAGGCATTGAACTGGTCGCACCGTACCGCAAGAACAACCAACAAAGGCGCTATGAAGATGGACGAAAACTCCGGCGCTATAAACGCCGCTGGATCATTGAGCGTACCAACGCGTGGCTCGGACAGTTTCGCCGCTTGTTGGTTCGTCATGAGCATTTACTTTCCACCTACTACGCCTTCTTCTACCTCGCGTGCTTCTGGATTACGCTTCGGAGGTATTTTTGAAACACGCTCTAACCACGGGCTGGTCGATGAAAACTTGAGGCTCGCAGCAAGTGCCGATACCAATGGTGTGCCCGCTCTGAGCTATGGCTGGGACTTTGGCGACGGCACCAGCGAATCAGGCCGGCAGGTGCACCACGCTTACACGAAGGCTGGCAACTACACGATTCGGTTGACGGCTGAGGGCATAGACGGCATTCCCGCGGAGGACCACGCGACTATCTTCGTGAGCGGCCAGTGGACCATCGGTCCGCCGACCCGATACAACCCTGATTAAGACTGCGAAATTTCGAAGTCGATCCCAACATTATTATTGATAGCGGAATGCGGTCGGGGTAACTGGAGAAACAAGCCAAGAGATGGTGTTAAAAGTTTTCAGCAATAAGATTTCGTTGGGAAAGGCCGCCGCCCAGAAGGCGGCGGCTGCGATCCGGAGCGCCATCCGGGAAGGTGGCAAGGCACGCGTCACTGCCGCCACCGGTACCTCTCAGTTGGAGTTCCTGGCTGCTCTCACCGAGTCCACGGATGTCGATTGGGGACTGGTCGAACTGTTTCACCTCGATGAATATATCGGCCTGCCGGCTACCCATCCTGCAAGCTTCCGCAAGATACTTCTCGATCGGTTAGTGAACAAAACTGGAATCGTGAAGTTTCATCCCCTCGACGGCGAGGCGCGCGACCTTTCCGAGGTCATCCGCCAGGTGGGCAAGGCACTGGCATCTGCGGCGGTGGATATCGCCTTTGTGGGCGTCGGGGAGAACGGCCATCTTGCCTTCAACGATCCGCCGGCAGACTTCGAAACCGAAGAGCCGTACCTGATCGTCAATCTTGACGAAGCCTGCCGCCGGCAACAGGTCGGAGAAGCCTGGTTCGGCGATATATCACAAGTGCCCAAGCGGGCGATCTCGATGTCGGTGCGGCAGATCCTGAAGGCGAAGGAGATTCTGGCGGTTGTGCCTGAATCGCGAAAGGCGCAGGCCGTGAAGGCCTGCTTCGAGGGCGAGATCAGCCCGAGGGCGCCCGCATCGATCCTGCGCACGCACGCCAACGCCAACGTGTATCTCGACCAGGACTCCGCCAGTCTGCTGACCTCGGCATTGGAGACTTCCACCTAAGATCTGGGCGGTGACGGTTTACAAACCTTACCTTGATATTACTTCCCGTTTGCCCATCAACGGCCACGGCATAGTCGTCTTTCGTTGACTCGCGGATGCCGTGTCCGTAAGATGAAGCGACCCGAAAGCCTGGCATCTCACGAATGATCGGCCAAACCATTTCGCACTATCGCATCGTCGAGAAGCTGGGCGGTGGGGGCATGGGTGTGGTGTATAAGGCTGAGGATGTAAAGCTGCATCGCTTTGTCGCCTTGAAGTTCCTGCCTGACGAGATTGCCAAGGATGCGCAGGCTCTCGCCCGCTTCCAACGCGAAGCGCAGGCTGCTTCCGCACTGAATCATGCAAACATCTGCACCATCCACGAAATTGACGACCAGCACGGCGATGCCTTCATCGCCATGGAGTTTCTGGACGGGCTGACGCTGAAACATAGCATCGGCGGGCGACCGATGGAAACCGAACTGATTCTGTCGCTCGCCATCGAGATTGCGGACGCGCTCGATGCAGCCCATGCAGAGGGCATCGTCCACCGCGACATCAAGCCTGCGAACATCTTTGTGACCAAGCGAGGACACGCCAAGGTTCTTGACTTCGGGCTGGCCAAAGTGACGCCCTTAGCCAGTTCGAACCAGGTTCCGTCGGTAAACACCATTACCGGCACCATCGACGAGCAGCACCTGACCAGCCCCGGCTCTGCACTCGGCACCGTTGCGTATATGTCGCCCGAGCAGGCCCGAGCGAAAGAACTGGATGCGCGCAGCGATTTGTTTTCCTTTGGCACGGTGCTTTATGAGATGGCGACGGGTGCATTGCCATTCCGCGGTGAGAGTCCAGCCGTCATCTTCAAAGCCATTCTGGACGCGGAGCCTACGCCTGCAATGCGGTTGAACCCTGACCTGCCAGCCGAACTGGAACGGATCATCGACAAGGCTCTGGAGAAGGATCGCGATCTCCGCTATCAAGGTGCGGCGGAGATGCGGGCCGACCTGAAACGGCTGAAGCGGGAAACAGAATCGTGGCACGGCGCACCAGCCATTTCAGGACCGGTCGCGGTCACACAAGCTACGCCTGCGGCGCCCTCCTCAGGAAGCGTTGCTGCGGCACATCCGGCTTCGTCTTCCGATACGGTTGCGCCAACTGCGACGCCGCCCAGTTCGCGCTGGAAGATTTTGGTTCCGGTCGCGCCCATAGTTCTGATCGCCTTGGTGGCCGGTAGTCTTTACTTCCGCTCGCATTCTGCGACTTCGGCGACGAAAACGACAAACGCCACACCGCTCACTGAGAAAGACACGGTTGTTCTCACCGACTTCACCAACACAACTGGCGACCCGGTTTTCGACGACACGCTCAAGCAGGCTCTCGCCGTTGATCTCGAGCAGTCTCCCTTCCTCAACATTCTTTCCGACCGCAAGACCGAGGAGACGTTGAAGCTGATGGGACGCGCACCCACCGGGCATGTCACTCTCGACTTAGCCAGGGAACTCTGCCTGCGCACGGGAAGCAAGGCGATTTTGACCGGCTCGATTTCCAGCCTTGGCGCTCAGTACGTAGTTGGTCTGGGGGCGGTCGCTTGCAGCACCGGAGACACTCTGGCCAAAGAGCAAGCGGAGTCGGCCAGCAAAGAGAGCGTGCTCAAGGCGTTGGGCACGGCGGCCACCCGCCTGCGCGCCAAGTTGGGGGAATCGCTCGCTTCGGTGCAGAAGTTCGATGTGCCCGTGGAGGCGACCACTCCCTCGCTTGAAGCCCTGAAAGCCTACAGCATGGGCATCACGACTAACCGCACCAAGGGCGACGCCGAAGCGATTCCGTTCATGAAGCGGGCCCTCGAACTCGACCCCAACTTCGCGATCGCCTATGCCGGTCTGGCCGTTAATTACTCCAATCTTGGACAGGCGAGTCTGGCTGCGGACTATGCCAAAAAGGCCTATGACTTGCGCGACCGAGTCAGCGAACGCGAGCAATACCGCATCTCTGCCTTGTACTTTCAGAACGTCACCAGTGAAGTAGAGAAGGCCACGGAAGCCTACGAACTCTGGGCGAAAAGCTACCCGCGGGACATGGTACCGCACGCCAATCTCGGTTTTCTCTATGCCGCGCTGGGCCAATACGAGAAAGCAATCGTGGAAACCCAAGCGTCCCAGCAGCTGGAACCCACCATCACCGGTTACGCGAACCTGGCTGGCCTCTACCTCAACGTCAATCGGGTCAAGGACGCCCGGCAGACACTCCAGGAAGCACAGCAGAAAAACTTCGACGACTTGCTCATTCGGGCCAATCTTTACAGTTTGGCATTTCTGTCCGGTGACACCGCTGAGATGGAGCGCGACGTGGCATGGGCGGCGGGCCGCCCCGGCGAGGAAGACCAGATGCTCAACAACCACGCCGACACTCAGGCCTACTATGGACGTCTGGAAAAAGCGCGCGACCTCGCCTGGCGTGCCACGGACTCTGCCGTGCGGTCAGATGCCAAAGAAACTGCGGCCCAGTGGCTCGCCTTTCAGGCGGTTCGCGAGGCTGAGATGGGTAACGTAGCTGCTGCCCGGCAAGGCGTCGCCCGCGCCCTAGCGCTCGCTCCCGGGCGTGATGTCAAAGTCCTCTCCGCTTTGGCCTTGGCGCGCACCGGCGAAACTGCTCAATCGAAGACAATCCTCGAAGGGCTCGAAAAGTCCGAACCCACCAATACTTATCTCAAGGTGTACTGGTTCCCCGTGATCGAGGCAGCGATTGCGATGGCTCAACAGTCGCCCGACAGGGCGGTTATCGCGCTCGAACCCGCGCTGCCCTACGAACTCGGCCAGCCACCTCCCGGCGGCACAATGTATCCTCCATTTATTCGCGGCCTGGCTTATCTTGCCCAAAAGAACGGCCCTGCTGCGGCCGCGGAATTCCAGAAGTTTCTCGATCATCCCGGAATCGTGCAGAACTTCCTGCTCGGCTCGCTCGCACGTCTCCAACTGGCCCGCGCATATGCCATTTCCGGCGACACCGCCAAAGCCAAGATTGCCTATCAGGATTTTCTCACCCTCTGGAAGGACGCCGACCCAGACATCCCCATCCTGAAGGAAGCCAAGGCGGAGTACTCAAAGCTGAAGTAATTCCGACGCTCAAGCTTAGTTGCAACGAGTCGTTCAGAATCTCATCGCGGCGTCCCACATGCTTTGTGGGATGTTGGAGGCCCAAGTGACGCTTGCCGACGATTCTGGAAGGGTAACGAAGAAATCCGGAAACAGCACCGGCGGCGGTTGTCCGAGGAAGCGGCGCGCAAACACAGCCTAAATCAAAAAGACTTTAAATCCTATTTCCTCAATTCAACGGCCATTTAGCGGCGGCGTAGATTGCGGTGGTTTGCGTGCGTGCGTCGCCTGCTCGAAGCTGTAAGCAATCTTCAGCAACTGCGGCTCGCTGAACGGCTGGCCAAAGGAACTCAATCCCGACTGGTACACGGATCGGCGTGCTGGCAGCTGGAGTCGAGAATCCAGCCGGAACCGTGATCGCCGGAAATCCCGTGATTGAGGCCAGGATGCCGTTGCGCTCCGCCTGATTCATCTCGCCGATCACTATCTCAAGGCCGTGCCCAACCCTCCGGTGCACTCGCTGGCGGAATTTATCGCCACGGGCAATTACCACAAGCCTACGCTGGAGAAGTTCCTGGCCTCGGCAGAAGCCCAAAAAGATGGCTTGAACGAACCTGAATACAAGGACCGGCGCGTCAGACTCGATGACCTGCGGGTGCGGCTGGCGAACGCGATGGCGAAGGACAACTTGGTCGCTTTTGTCTACCCGCATCAGAAACGTCTGCCGGTGAAAACAATGTACAAGCCAGCGCGGACCTGGCCAATTCGAACATGACGATGGGTCTGGCCCTTTATCTTATGCACTCGCTACCAGAGGCCCTGTCGTTTGAGCGACGGCCCGACTTGATGTACCGCGATGTTGCGGTGCACGATCCCGATTCCCTCTCACACGGAGTCGGCCATGCTGTGTCTCTGATATATGCTGGAAGAACTGAAGCCCGGCTGCCTCAGCCGGACCTGGCCCGCAAAGACCTTGAACAAGCGCAGAAGATACTGGAAGAATTGGTAAGGGAGAGTCCGAAACACCGATATTTTCGAAACACGCTGGATGAAGCCCGGGCAGCGATCCAAGCTCACCCGCATGTCGCGGTAGGGATACGGCTTTCGCCGTACCCCCCGCACAGATCCGGACGGGCGGATTTCCCGCATCCGGCTCTTGCCTCAGGTGGTGACGCGCAGACGGCGCGAGGGATAAGGGTGGCAGATGTGGGCCGGAGGCAGCCCGCGGCGGATGAGCCGTTGCATACGCTCCCACTGGACGCGTCCCTTCTGGCTCCGTCGTTCGAGAACGTGGTGCCAGAGGTGACTGACCGTGAAGCGGAAGTGGGCAAGAGCGTAGCGGTTGCCCGGTACGCCGAAGTAACGAACATGCCCACCCACGACGGACTTCACACCACGCGCCAACTTCAGGAACAGGGTCATGCATGCGTCGCGAGGACAAGCTCGTCCAAAGAGCGACGGTGGAGGTGCTCAACGCCATCTACGAAACCGACTTCCTCGGCTTCTCTTATGGGTTCCTTTACGCCATGCCTGGACCCAGAGATCGAAGACGTAATGGAGGTAGATATTCGCCAGCAGCGGCGATGCACTTCCGCCCTGCGGCGAGCCTGCCTCCACGAACGTTCGCACTCCCTTTTTCCCGAAAAGTCGAATGGGGAGCACAATTGGCGCACCTGTACTTGGGAGAAATCAGTTTCCGTGCAGGCCGCAGCGACGTACCGACTGATGGGCCGTCAGCCATCGTGCTAATTGCGAGGGTCAAATCTGGCCCACAACTCGCACACAGCAGGCCACGATCTCGCAACAATATGGCATCCGAGAAATCGTTCACAAGCTCTGTGGTCTGATCACGATGGCAGTCTCAACGTCCGCTGCGCAAGAAGTACACTTGGTCGGTCCAGTCCACCTCCGCGGTCTCGCCGGCAAGTGAAATCAGAGCGCGGACCAGCCCCCCAATATCTGCCGGCGAGATCGTTTTTTCGTCGACAAAGATAACGCCGCCATGAGATCGCCCTTCCTCTGCCCAGAGCTTTAGCAATGGAGGAATCGTCTTGCGATCATACGTAACCAGGGTCAACCGTTGCTTCGCTGCTTCCAGCAAGCAAGCAGAATCCTCCTTCCCAAGGAAGTTTCCGCTCTCCCATTGCACCATTGAGTGGACGACTAGAGATCGATTCCGACGTTGAACGCCATTCGCTACTTCAGGGGAAATGTGCTCGTCTAGGAGCAGCTTGAGCATTTCAGCTCCGCTTGGTCTGTCTGACGGCAAAGTCGACCGCTTGGGGAAGCATGCGCTTTAGGCCCTCGAAATCGGTTGAATCGTTCTCTGCCATCGCCTCGTTTATCTCGCTGGGGAATGCCTCCGCGTAGTTAAGCGCAGCTCGAACTTTCGCTTCGGGCCATTTCAGATGCTTGGCAACGTCCTCGACACTCCCTTTGTAGCTCCGAAGAAGCAACATGACTTCCCATATCGCCAGGGTACTTCCCTGGATATAGGCTTGCCTGCCCGCCGGAGAATCGCGAAAATCCAAGAAGGCAAATTCCGACCGCCTTAAGCCCTCTTCCACTAACCGAGCGCTAGCATCACTCGGTGTCCAGCCGTGCCGATTGGCGATCCGCTTCAAACGTCTTCCACTCTCCACTGGCAGGCGCATACTGAGCACTATTGAGCGCGCTTGCTTCATCGATTCTCCTCTTGTAACTATTGTAAGCATTGTATCACCTTCCCAGCGTCTTCGGCGGGAAAGACTTTTCCCGGCTTTTCAAACTTTCTAGAGGCGACACTCCAGCCAGCCAAAAGCGGGCTGGCTGGGACCCCGCTGTCGCCGCCAGTCTACTCCCGTTTTCGGGTGAACTGAATCCCAGATGTGTAGCTTATCGTCCGCTCTCAAACTGTCCCATTTCCGCTGACGCGGGAAAGCGGAACACGTTCCAAGTGACAGCGTCTTCCGAATGCTCATTCCCCATGCGGGACTCCCGCTTTCCGCGCAGGATGGCGTCAAGGCGTAGCCGATCATCCGTGTCAGCCCACAGCAAGTTGTGATAGGGATCGTCATACACATAGGTGCGCCCACCGCGAGTCGCACAAACCTTAAGGTGGTGGTCTGGACAAGGGTTTCCCTTAGCACATCCCCGCACCGGACAAGACTCAACTCCCCTGTCGCAGAGTTCAGCGATCCCAAACGGCATGTGCCTTTCGAGCATGCGGCAACTATACCGCGAGTTGCAGCGAGCGAGGCTTGATACAATCCCCGCCGAGGGGGAACTCATGGCTAACTTGGCTGGTGTTGTCCAGCAGTTGCGAAAGGAACGTGATCGGGCGGCAAGAGTGGTCGAGCGTCTTGATGCGGTACTCGCCGCGCTCAATGGCGTCTCACGAAAGAGAACAGGCAGCCGCCGCTTGTCGGCAGCAGCAAGGGAGAGGATCGCGGCGGCGCAGAGAGCGCGATGGGCAAAGGTGCGGGGGAGTACTAGACCAAAACAGAACGTGGTCAGCATGCCGAAAAAGAGGACGATGTCAGTTGCCGCTCGAAGGAAGATTGCCGCAGCCCAGAAGGCACGCTGGGCAAAGTGGAGGAAAGCTCAAAAGAAGGGTTAGCTTGTGTATCTCGGTGCCAAAAGACTATTCAATCTGCTTTTGGCGTTCCCAGACGTCATCTCCATACAACTGCGCAATCGTGTGACGCAGAGCTATCAGATTGCTACGCGAAGATGCGGTAGCGTGACTGGTAGGGTCACTGGCAAGTTCTGCCTCGTACAGGCTTAGCAGCAAGGCGCTCTGCTTCCTCAAATGTTCCATTGTTTTCAAATCGAGTTGTTCTTCAGACTCCATACTTTATTCTACGGAGTTTTCGACAGAAAAGTTCCCCCGTCGATGGAGATGGTTCGATTTCAGCAATACGCAGCAGTGCATGGGGTTATTTTGCGGGGGAATATCACGCGCAGTGGTTGATCAATTCTTGATCGTCTTCTTCAGGACGTAATCGAAATACCTTTGGCGGTGCCTCAATTCCGGTTCGCGCCGAGGAGCTACGCAGCCCTTTTGCTATGTTTTCTCAATTCACTAATGATCCTGTCGCGAAAACCGTACAGCATCCGGTCCAGTTCCCAGCCGTTCACTCCCGCTTGTCTTGCGACATCGCGATAAAACTGTTCCTCTTCATCGTAAGTCCCAAAACGTAGCCCGAGAGTTCGGCTTATCTTTTTTATGCGTTGGTCGATTGCAATAGAATCGCGAAACTCAGGATGGTAAATATCCATCATGACGTTCCGGGAATACTTCTCCCCGATGCCCTTAAATTCGCGCCAGAAATCTATTTTGCCCTCACGTCCGTTTCGGGTCAGCAAATCTTTCTTGACGCGGCTTGGCCCCCCAGCACTCCTAATCCGCTCGAAGGCATCAGCCAGCAAACTAGCCTTCTTGTCCGGCATCCGCACCTTCGCTAGATGAAGCACGGTCCTCAACTCATCGAGGCGGGATCGTGACGATCTCTTCTTAAGCAAAGATGGAAAAGTAACCCTCCTGTAGTTTGCGGGAGTTCGCATTAAGCCTTCAGCGCCGCGAGAATTGCCCATCGTCGCAAAGCTGAGCGGCAGTTCGTACCAGACAAAATCCGGGCGCTTCAGTAGCTTCGCTCCTGACTTGGCGACCACGAGCTTATTCTTAACATCGGTCTCGGTAGAGAGACCCCGTATCACCGACGCCAACTCTCTGGAAGCATTCTCTAATAGGTTATTCAATCGATCCTCCCCGCTTCTTCATGAGTGCAGTACCTTCGCTCCGCTCTCCTTGATCAGCGCAACGCAGCGTACCCATCCGAGCGGTTGATGCGTGCCCCGAGTTTGAATTTCATCTTGGTCGCCTGCTAACCTCGGCTCATCTGGGATGCTGTTTCGAATCGACAACAGATGGCATCCACTTTCGCCCGGACTTCATGACTCCTCGCCTTCGCCAGATATCGCATGGTTGACTCAAGGGGTCTCGAAAAATTGCAGGTTGCTTTTAAGGGCAGGTGGTCGAGATATGTTTCATCGCGGTCACCTTCATGTAGTGAGCGGCCTTTGGCACGTCCTTGTTTTCCTTCATCGCTTCTTCCTCGGAAACTGCCGTGCCGGTGATTTCCACTTTATGGCCGACGTGTGGGGCTAGGTTCGCAGTCGAGGACACAATTCCCACCGTCTTCGGTCCCTTTGCCAGATCGGTGAGCATGTAAGAACCGGGTGTGGGTCCAGCCTTCAAACAGCCGGTCATGCTGTGAACTTTCGGAGCTTCTTGGGCCTTAACGCCCTGAGCAAACAAAAGCACGCTACAGAGCATCAAACCCGCTAGGACTGAAAGTTTCATAACCACCTCCTGAGCCGGAATTTCCGATTTACACCTCTGCCCCGGATCGTACGCTTCTCCTGCCCTCTAAACAACGAATGTGCGACCAGAGAGCTGGCCCCTTCCATCTTCCGTCTCGGCTTCGACGATGAACTCGTCGTCCTCTTTCCTGACCGACCCTTTCGCGGCGAGTTGGTCGAGAGCCTGCCGAATCGTGTGTTTGTAACACTCCTTTAACAATTTGGTCTATACTGTCGGGCGCCAACGGCAAGGCTAGCCGCCTTTCCACTGGCGTTGGTTTGTGATGGGAGGGTCGTATTCGGATTAGAACAGTGGTTAAACGATAAGAAATCGGAGATAGGGGTCACTCATGCATCGTCTGAGCGCGTGGTTGGCAACGGCCTGCCTGGTGTGGTCGATGTCCGCCTGTGGAGGTGGCGGGTCCAGCAGTCAGGTTACACCCACAACCGTCAGCGTACCCGCAGTGACGGGGCTCACCCAGGCATCGGCCACGGCGGCGATCACCGGGGCAGGCCTCACCGTCGGGACGGTCACGATGCAGTCCAGCAGCACCGCGGCCTCTGGCGATGTTATCAGCGAGAGCCCAATCGCCGGCACCAGCGTGGCCAGCGGCTCTGCAGTGAAGCTGGTCGTATCGAGCGGTCCCGCGCAGGTCACCGTGCCCAATGTAGTGGGCCTGACCCAGGCATCGGCCACGGCCGCGATCACCGGGGCAGGCCTTATCGTCGGGACGGTCACGATGCAGTCCAGCAGCACCGTGGCCTCTGGCGATGTTATCAGCGAGAGCCCAGTCGCTGGCACCAGCGTGGCCAGCGGCTCTGCAGTGAAGCTGGTCGTATCGAGCGGTCCCGCAACCTATCCTGTTTCCGTTACGGTTTCTGGACTTACGTCGGGTGCGAGCGTCACCGTTCTCGATAACGGCACAGACAGTCTCACTTTTCAAACCAATTCAACCCAGCAGTTTGCGCAACAGCTTGCTCTGAATGCATCGTACTCGGTCACGGTCAGCGTTCAGCCCTTCCTTGAGAACTGCGCCGTCTCGGGGGGCTCGGGCCACGTTACTGGTCCGGTAGTAGTGTCGGTCTTCTGTGCGCTGTCGCAGCCGTCTACCTCGTATCCGGCTTTCACTGCGCCTTATCCGCTGGTCGTGAGCGGCCAAACGCCTGCGGTGGTGATCGCCAGTCCTGTGATTATCCCGGTATTTTTTTCCAACATACCAGATCAGTCTGCTACCGTAGCATATTTGCAGGCGTTAGTTGCCGCGCCAGAGTGGTCGGTGCTCGCCGAATATGGCGTTTGGCCGGCCACCGTTGGCACGCCCGTCTACTTGACCTCCGCGGCCCCAACCACGACCACGATCGCTGGCATCGATTCCTTTGTGGCGGCGAATGCCGCTTCGTGGACGACGCTTAATGGGTCTCAGATTTTTATTCTGTACTACCCGACATCAACCACCATCACGGACGACACCGAGTCCTACCATTCTTACGCCAACATTGGTACCAGCCAGCAAGTTCCGTATGCCGTCATACCGGGTTACAACCAGGCAAGCGATGATTATGTTCAATACCATGAGCTTGCCGAGGCTTCGACCGACCCAATTATTGGCGAAGGATACGTTGGCCTAAGTCATGACCTAACGGCTTGGTCTTTCGACGAAGTTGAACTCGCCGATATGTGCCGCGGATTCAGCGTGTACTTCGATCCTTCTTTCGCCCAGTCGATGCAGGGCATTTGGTCTGACGTAGCGGTCAATAGCGGTCAGTCGCCATGCACCACGGCGGGATCCGTGGATCTGGGATCTGGATTTGGCGCCTATCCGGTTCTGCCGGACACCTATCTGGGATCCACTACGCCGGGCGATACCAATGCTTCCGTGGGCATTGCTCCGGGTGCCAGCGTCACGATTCCAATCAATTTCTTTAGTTATGGCCCAGTGACCGCGCCAATTAGCATCCGTGTATCCCAACTGAATACCAACAGCGCAAACACCAATGCCCTGACCTGGAGTCTCGATCACAGCTCGGGGCTGAATGGAAGCGTCGCGCACCTAACAATCACGGCGCCCCAAACGCCGCTCTCAACCACAACGAACTATGCATCGTTCCTCATCACGGCGACGCTCCCAGCGAGCAACAATAACACACCCCAAAGCGTTTTCCCTGGCCTCGCAACAAACCCCGGCGCATCCTGTAGTACGCTCGGCACAGGTTCGTCGAACAATGGGGAAACTGTGCTGTACGGTTTCACCGGGGGTGCCGACGGCGGAACTCCTCTTGCCGCCGTGGTGCAGGGCAGCGACGGAAACTTCTACGGCACTACGAACCTGGGCGGCGCCAGCAACAAAGGCGCCGTGTTCAAGATCACGCCCAGCGGCACGCTGACCGCCCTGTATTCCTTCAGCGGCGCCGACGGCTCAACCCCACTTGCTGGTTTGGTGCAGGGCAGCGACGGAGACTTCTACGGCACCACCTCCGCCGGCGGCAGCAGCAACGACGGCACCGTGTTTAAGATCACGTCCAGTGGTACGCTCACCACTATGCACTCTTTTATTGGCACCGACGGCTCGGTTCCTCTTGCCAGCTTGGTGCAAGGCAGCGACGGGAATTTCTATAGCACCACTTCGAGCGGCGGCGGCAATGGCAGCTTCAACGGCACCGTGTTCAAGATCACGCCCAGCGGAACGCTGACCACGCTATATTCCTTCAGCGGTGCCGACGGCTCAGGTCCCAGTGGCAGCTTAGTGCAGGGCAGTGACGGAAATTTCTACAGCACGGCGGCCGGCGGCGGCACAGGCAACGACGGAACGGTATTCAAGATCACGCCCAGCGGAACGCTGACCACGCTGTATTCCTTCAGCGGTACGGATGGATCAGTGCCTCGGGCCGGCTTGGCGCAGGGCAGCGACGGCAATTTTTACGGCACTACGCGCTCCGGCGGCGCGAGCAACAACGGCACCGTGTTGAAGATCACGCCCAGCGGAACGCTGACCACGCTGCACTCTTTCATTGGTACTGACGGCTCACTTCCTTATGCTAGCTTGGCGCAGGGCAGCGACGGAGACTTCTACGGCACCACCATATACGGGGGCACATACGGCCAGGGCACTTTGTTCAACATTACGCCCAGCGGCACTCTGACCTCGCTTTACTCGTTTACCGGCGGAATCGACGGTTCGGGCCCTAGCGCCGGCCTGGTGCAGGGCGGCGACGGAAACTTCTACGGCACTACTGCGGGCGGCGGCGGCTGCGGTGCCGGCACCGTGTTTGAGATTTCGGTCGGAAGCGGCAATTCATCGCCTCCCTCCGGATCGCTCGCGGTTCATCAGCGTCCGGCCAAATTAAGAATCCGTTATTAATCTTCTCGATCAAAGTACTGAACAAACATCGCCCAGTGCGCAAGGCGCCGGTCGAGATGACGCAGCATGGGATAAAGCGTCGACTTGTTGTAACGACCATAGTAGTTATGCCAACCCCGTATGATGGAATTGAACATCTGTGCCAGATCGTCGATCCATTTGTCCGCGCGACATTGTAGTCGCCAGCAACGGATTTCATCACGGGATGGCTTTCGTCGCCGCGTTGCTGACAGATACCTGCAGGTGCAAATGTCTGAAATAAGGAACGGTTGTCCAGATTCTGTACGGAGAACACTTACTTACCAATCGGAATCCCTTGAAAATCAACGCCTTATTTGCTGACGTTTTGGTTATCTGAGTGCGGACAACACACAGGCGGAGTCTCCTTGAAATCAATCCTCTTGGTTGACGACAGCAAGTTCATGCGAACGGCGAATGAGAAGGCTCTGTCCCGAGCGGGATACGAAGTCGTAGCCGCCAGCGACGGGGAAGAAGCCCCGCGGATGGCGCAAGGGAGGGTTCCGGACCTGATTTTGCTGGATATGCTGCTGCCTAGCAGGACGCTGAAAAATCGTGCTTTGATGCGATTCGGTCCACTTGGTTCGTGATTTTATGGGCGGCTGGAGCTTGTAGATTTGCCAGATTGATCTCGCAATGACTGTTCTCTCGCTTCTTG
>JBARJF010000014.1:0-49165 GCA_049800135.1 Candidatus Sulfotelmatobacter sp. | reverse complement strand
GGTACTCGTTTGTCGGGTGAAATATAGCTGAACATCCCGTCTTGCCGCTGATCGTCTCCACGCATGCTGCCACTACTAACACGTCTTCCTGTGGATTGGGAGTCGTTTTTCAGCATCCTGCTAGGGCGAACCGAAAGAACCTGAAGCAGGACTATCCCTTCCGTTGGAAGCTTCCCCGCGTGCTGAGGTTGGATGAAAATGCGACCGGCCGCGTCTCGCGATTATCGCCATCGGTATCGACGCGAGAAAACGGCCGGCCCTTACCTTACAAATAGCTATTGCTGAGGTGGCGGTTCCTGCTCGCCGGAGCCGGCATTGGGCGGACCACCGTGACGGTTTTGCATCCATTGCTCGCGCTTGGCTTGCATCTCGTCCCACTTCTTCTGCTGAGTAGAGTCGAGGAGCCCGCGGATCTGGTCGTCGGTGGTCTTGCGAATCTCCGTCATCTTGGCGCGGCGGTCGTCGCGGGAAAGAGAAGTGTCTTGATGCAGGCTCTCCATCTGGGAGCGTTCGGATTCAAGGGCGGCTTGCACTTTGGTTTGCTGATCGGAGGTGAGATTGAGTTGCTTGGTGAGTTCCGCGGTGCGCCGGGCGGGATCGGGCGCACGGTGATGGTGGCCGTTGTACTGCGGGGGCGAGGATTGCTGATCGTTGGGCGAACTATCCTGGCCCGCCGCGAACGGCGCAGTGATGGCGACCAGGCCGGCCGCGACAAGAACGAGCAGGCATTGTTTGAGCATGGGGATTCTCCTTTTCAAAGCGATCTTTTCGAAACGATCGGTCTGCTTCTATGAATGGAATTATGAGCCTAAACTTGCGGCGAAAAACAGGATTTGCACAATCTTTGCATAACTTTACGAAACCTATCCTGCGGAAAAGGGATGGTTGATCACGGCATTTTCCGAGGAAATACCAATTTGGAACAATTGGCCTATAGGTCAGTGGGTTGCTGTACCATCGGAATCTAGCCGTGGGGACGCCGAGGCTTCAAACTGCTGGACATGCGACTCCCCCAGTCCATCCACCAGTCTCTTCTCGTCCACACAGTCCACTTTCTGACAACCGGTATTGCGATTGCGCTCCTCGGCATGGTTCCAGTGAGCGCCCGCGCGGCTACCGCACAGCTGGCGTGCACGCCCACGAGCCTTCGATTTGGCACTATCGTTGTCGGCCAAACCCAAACCATGCTTGTGACCTTGACGAATAAGGAAAGCACGAGCGTGACGATCTCGGGGGTCGGGGCGAGCGATTCCGAATTCACCCCCGCCCCGCTGACCCTGCCGCTGGTTCTGGCTGCCGGGCAGAGTGTCGACCTGAGCGTGAGCTTCACGCCCACGGCGACCGGGTGGATGGGAGGCACGATCAATGTGTCGAGCAACGCGACGAACGCCACGCTCGCGGTTGCCGTTGCGGGTACCGGCGTGAACAGCGTGGCCGTGACCGCGAGTCCCTCGACGGTGTCGTTTGGCCAAGTGGCGGTAGGAACCAGCGCCACCCTGCCCGTGGTGATTACGAACGATCGTTCCTGGAATGTGACCGTTTCGGCGCTGCACACCAAGACCAGCGAATTTTCAATCAGCGAGGTCTCACTCCCCTTGACTCTGGACGCGGGACAAAGCCTTACGTTGAACGTGACCTTCGCTCCAAAATCGGCCGCCGAGGTCGGAGATAGCCTGTTTGTTTCTGGTCCCATGCTGGCCATACCTCTCACGGGCACGGGAACCATCACGGGGCAATTGATCATAGCGCCGGCTCCGCTGAGCTTCGGCGACGTGGCGGTGGGAACAACTCAGACTGAGCCGATCACGATGAGCGCCACGGGCGCCAGTGTGACGGTTTCTTCCGCCAGCGGCAGCAGCTCGCAATTTGTGTTGGGTGGAGCTTCTTTCCCGTTGACGATTCCCGCCGGCCAGAGCGTGGGGCTCAACGTGGCCTTCACACCACAAAGCAGCGGGACGATATCCGGCGCGCTCTCGTTTGCCAGTAATGCGTCCAACTCGCAGGCGGTCGAGTCGCTGACCGGAATCGGCACCCTGACCCAGTACAGCGTCAACCTTTCGTGGAGTGCGAGCACTTCGGCGGTGGCAGGCTATAACGTATATCGCAGCACCAGCGCGAGCGGCGCATATTCCAAGATAAATCCCACCCTGGATGCGAATACCGCCTACACCGATAGCACGGTGGCCTCCGGCCAAACATACTATTACGCCGCGACCTCGGTGACTTCCGCCGGCGACGAAAGTGGCCTCTCGACGCCCCCGGTGCAGGCGATCGTCCCCTAGCCGCGCACAGTCGGATAGCCTCTGGATGCGAAGCCGCCCAGCAGCTTCCATGGGTTCTCGGTTTAGCACGCCCTTGGTTCTTGGCATGGCTCATGCCCCTGGCAGGATGGCTAACTCCATAACCGCCTCGATATCCTGACCGGGTTCGATGAGCTTCGGATGGATATCTTCACCTTCTGTCGCATCTTCATAATTTCTAATTCCTTCGCACGCTGATAACCAGCGTTTTCCGGAATAAACCAGCCGCTCCGCTCGGAGTCAGGAAGCATTGACCGCCTCTGCAGGCGTGCGCTGAAAACCTGCCAAAAGGCAAGCGTACCAGTGGTCGACCGAGGCGCATTTGTGTGCAACCTCTTGCGCACTGGTGAAGTGACTTCAGTAACTCCTATCCCCGGAAAACAATCGTTTTGAACATCTTGGTGGCACCTAGGGGCCATTCTCCTCGGCCCGACATCTGCGTTAGTACTAGTACAGGTGGTCAGTGCTCGGGCCCCACCAAGGTCATGCCGACAAACTGGCTTAGCGAGATTTTTCGACCGAGGGTAGCGCTTCTCCTGGCGGTTGTAGGCCTGTGTGCCCCGCTTGTGGCGCAACAGGTCTCGGTCGCGCTGATTCGACCTGAAGCGATACGGCCCGCTTCGTTAGAACCGGTCCCAATTGTGACGACGGTGCAACCCACAACGCTGCCGGAAGCGCCCAGCCATCATCGATTCTGGGACCGTGAGAATGGTGTTTTGTTTGCCGCGAATGTCGCTTTCAGCGCTGCCGATTTCGTCGTAACGCGGGATAACCTGCGGGGTGGCGGTCAGGAATTGAACCCCGTGACCCGCGCCTTCGGCAGCAGCAGTGCGGGACTCGCGGTGAACTTCGGCGGTGAGACCGCTGGGGTGATCGGGCTCAGCTACTTTTTTCACATGACTGGGCACCACAAACTGGAGCGGGTCGTCTCCATGTTGAACCTTGGTTCCTCGGCGGCAGCCGTGACGTTTGACCTCGCCCATCGATAAGCTACATCCCTCTCAAAATATCTCTTCTTGCCCCTCCGGGTTTTTCTTCTTCGCCACGACGCGCGATCCAAAGAAACAGGAATATTGCGGCCAAGGCGATGAGAAAGAAGATGATTCCGCCCTGCCGATGGAGTCTGCCCGTTAGGAAGCCCGGATCGACACGGGTGGCGAGCATTGCGATGGTAAATATACGAAGCCCGTTCTTGGCGACGGAGAGCGGAATTGCCAGGGCAACAATCAAGGCTTTGCGCCAGGGTGAGCGCAAGAGGAGCTGCGCCAGGACCATGGTCGTAACCACCAGCATCAAGCTGGAACGGATGCTGCTACACTCCCGGGCAACCTCGAGGGTCAAGCCTGGGATGTGTACCAGCACGCCATCTCGTACGACCGGAACACCTGCCGCCACGAAAAGCAACCGAGTAGCTGCGGCCGAGCCTCTCTGCAGCAGGCTTACCACCGGGTCCAACACGAAGCCGGGGAAAGGAACCAGCCAGAACAAGAAGAAGAGAGGGAAGACCGCACGCCAGAAAGCGCGAGTGCCGAAACACAGCACAAATGCTGCGATCCACCAGATCACCAATGCCAGCATGTTCACCGAAAGCTGCACATCGGAGGGCAGAGCAACCGCTCTCCATCTCATAACGGAAGCCGCCGTAAGCGCTGTGGCCAGCAAAACTGAGCCGGTGCTCACACTCAACCCGGTAAAGGGATCGGGCGATTGCCAATCCAGCAAGATCAAGGCCACGCTAACTGGAAGAATCAGCAGGATGTGCGTGTATTGGTCGTTGCGCAGGGCCAGGGCGAACGAAGACTTGAGCGGGCCCCACCAGAGCGCGAGGGAAATTGCGCCGAGAATGGAAAACACTAGAAGGGGCGATGATTTGAAGGACCGTTCCGTTTGATTACCTTAACACTTTCAATTCTCTGCGCAAAAACCCTGGTTTGGCTGCTTGGGAAAGCTCATATGCAAAATCGCTGCCGTGTCCGCGTGTCTGGCCTCACTCTTTTATATAATTCACCGACTGTGCGAGTTGCGCTTGCGCTTCGTGCAGGGGAGCAACGTTACCGGAACGCCGAACCTGCTCAGATACACTGGAACCGGTTGAGGAGATAGCGTGAAGATTACAGGCGCCAAGGTATTCGTCTGCTCCCCGGGCCGGAACTTTCTCACTCTAAAGATCGAGACTGACGCGGGCGTGTACGGCCTTGGGGATGCGACGCTGAATGGCCGGGAGCTATCGGTCGGTTCGTACCTGACCGACTACGTGATTCCATGCCTGATTGGGCACGACCCGTTTCAGACCGAGGATCTGTGGCAGTACCTCTATCGCGGCGCGTACTGGCGGCGCGGGCCCGTGACCATGACCGCTATCGGTGCCGTCGACACGGCGCTCTGGGATGTCAAGGGCAAAGCTCTCAACACGCCGGTATACAACCTGCTTGGTGGAAGGAGCAGGACCGGCGTGCTGGCTTACGGGCACGCCAACGGACGCGACATCGAAGAAACTGCGGACCAAGTGGCCAGGTACCGGGAGCTGGGTTATCTGGCGGTGCGGGCGCAGAGCGGTGTACCGGGATTGCCCTCGACATACGGAGTTGCAAAGGACAAACTTTTCTACGAGCCGGCGGAGAGAGGACTGCCGCCGGAAAACGCCTGGTCGAGTGAAAAATATCTTCTGCACATTCCCAAGCTGTTCGAGGCGCTGCGGCTGAGACACGGGGATGAGATCCACCTGCTGCACGACGCGCACCACCGCTTGACTCCGATTGAAGCGGCGCGGCTGGGCAAGAGCCTGGAGCCCTATCACTTGTTCTGGCTGGAAGATCCAGTGGCGGCGGAATTGCAGGAGGGATTCCGCATTATTCGCCGGCATACGACCACGCCGCTGGCGGTGGGAGAAGTTTTCAATTCGGTCTGGGATGCGCAGCTTCTGATTACCGAGCAACTGATTGATTACATCCGCATGACGGTGGTTCATGGAGGCGGATTTACTCCTCTGAAAAAGATCGCCGCCCTGGCTGAGATTTATGATGTCCGTACCGGCTGCCACGGCGCAACGGATCTTTCTCCGGTGGCGTTGGCGGCGGCGCTGCACTTCGATATCTCGGTAAACAATTTCGGAATTCAGGAATACATGCGGCATACCCGCGAAACCGATGAGGTATTTCCGCATGCTTACTATTTCAAAGAGGGATATCTGCATCCCGGTGAGGCGCCGGGATTGGGTGTTGACTATGACGAAAAGCTGGCTGCAAAGTTTCCTTACGAGCGGGCGTACCTGCCCGTGAACCGGAAACTGGACGGGACCATGTTTAACTGGTGAGCTTAACTGATGAGTTTAACCGGTAGCCGAGGCGAGAGTTTTCACTTTTGAGGAAGCGTGGGATATAAGCCTCTGGAACTCGAGGGCAAGGTGGCGGTCGTGATCGGCGGCAGTTCTGGAATCGGCCGCACGCTGGCGCGCGGACTGGCCGAAGCTGGCGCCGATGTCGTGCCCAGCGCACGGCGCATGGATCTGGTGAACTTGGTGGCGGACGAAATTGAGTCTCTGGGCCGCCGGTCGCTGCGTGTAAGCTGCGATGTGGCCGACCGTGGGTCGTTGGAAAAAGTGCTGCAGACTTCGGTGCAGGCGTTCGGGAAAGTGGATATCCTGATTAATTCCGCAGGATTCACCCGGCGTACTCCAACGCTGGATGTTTCCGAGGCCGAGTGGGATCGGCTTATGGATACGAACCTGACGGGAACGTTGCGAGCTTGCCAGGTTTTCGGAAGGCAGATGATCGAGCGAGGTTATGGACGCATCATTAACATCGCGTCCATGGCATCGTTTCTTGCGCTTTACGAAGTGGCGGCCTACTGCGCGAGTAAGGCGGGCGTGGCTGCCCTGACGAAGTCACTGGCCGTCGAATGGGCGCGGCATGGAGTTTGTGTGAACGCGATCGCGCCCGGCTACTTTCGCACGGAACTGAGCGAGAAGCTGTTGCTGGGTACACCGCGTGGAGAGGAAGTGCTGGTCCGCACTCCGATGAAGCGTTTCGGCGAACTGGAGGAACTGATCGGGGCCGCGATCTTTCTGGCGTCTGACGCTGCCAGCTTCGTAACCGGCACTTTGCTGGCCGTGGACGGCGGCTATCTCGCCAGCGGGGTGAATCAATGACTGTGCGTGATAGGTGCGGCGAGTTGATCGTGAATCCATCGCGACATCTGACGGTTGCGCGGGCCGCTGACCCGATGCAGCTTCAGAGCCCTAAGCGCACGCCTGATCAAACGGTCAATGGACCACCCGTGGGCCCGCGTGAGTTCATGAAATCGTCTCCAGGATTATGCCGAAGCTAAACATCAAATCGAAGAGCGGCTGCCTGTGGGATTTGGTCAGCCTCGGCGAAGTCATGCTGCGCCTTGATCCGGGGGGCGAGCGCATCTCCACGACGCGCCATTTTCGCGCCTGGGAAGGCGGAGGGGAATATAACGTGGCCCGGGGCCTCAGACGCTGCTTTGGCATGGACTCGGCGGTGGTGACGGCCCTCGCGGACAATGCCATTGGGCGCCTTATCGAAGACCTGATGCTGCAAGGAGGCGTCAGTCAGAAATATGTGCGCTGGGTGCCTTTTGACGGAGTTGGCCGGACGGTCCGCAACGGGTTGAATTTTACCGAGAGAGGCTTCGGACTGCGTGCGCCGCTGGGTTGTTCGGATCGCGGCCATACTGCCGTTTCGCAACTGCAACCCGGCAAAATCGATTGGGACCAGATTTTCGGCAAGGACGGGGCACGCTGGTTTCATACGGGTGGGATTTTTTGTGCGCTTTCGGAGACCACATCGCTCGTCGCGCAGGAAGCCATGGAAGCAGCCCGGCGCGCCGGCGTGGTCGTTTCCTATGATCTGAATTACCGTCCGTCGCTGTGGAAGTCGATCGGCGGAAAATCCAAGGCGCAGGAAATGAACCGGCGTCTCACGCCCCTGGTGGACGTCATGCTCGGCAATGAAGAAGATTTCACCGCCGCCCTGGGCTTTGAGGTAAAGGGTCTCGACGAGCACCATGCCAAGCTCGATCCGGCTGGTTTCAAGGGGATGATTGAGGAAGTGGTGCAGGCATTTCCCCAGCTCGCAGTCATCGCCACGACTTTGCGTCATGCCAAGAGCGCGACCGTGAACGATTGGGGTGCGATGTGCTATTGCGATGGCGGCTTCTACCAGGCGCGGGTTCGCGAAAATCTGGAGATTTATGATCGGGTCGGCGGAGGCGACTCATTTGCCTCGGGCTTGATTTATGGATTTCTATCCGGGAAGGAAGCGCAGTGGGCTGTCGAATGTGGCGCAGCCCATGGCGCACTGGCAATGACCACGCCCGGTGACACCACCATGGCGACGCTGGAGGAGGTTTTGCAGGCGATGAAGGCGCAAACCGCGCGCATTGCGCGCTGAATGCTCCGCATTTACACAAGGCATATTGAACAAAGCTTGGAGCAGACCGCGCGCGAGAAAACCCTATGACCATTGAGGACGTGATTCGCAGGATCGGGGAAGTCGGAATCGTGCCCGTGGTGCGGGCGGCAACAGTGGAAGACGCAACTCGAGCCGTCGAGGCCATCTGTGCCGGAGGCATTCCGATTCTTGAAATCACCATGACGGTTCCGAACGCGACTTCAGTGATCCGACATGTCATCCGCGAACATGGAAGCACAGCGCTGATCGGGGCGGGGACGGTTACGACTGGCGAACAGGCCGAGCAATGTATTCGCGCCGGAGCCGAATTTCTGGTGAGTCCGGGACTGTCGACCTCCGTGTTGTCGGTGGCGCAGGCTTCCTCCAAGCTGGCAATCCCCGGAGCGCTCACGCCAACAGAAATCATGCATGCCCAGGCCAATGGGGCGAAGCTCATCAAGATTTTTCCCTGCGGCAACCTTGGCGGTGCTAAGTATTTACAGTCTTTGAAGGGACCGTTCCCCGATACTGCTTTGATTCCGACCGGTGGCGTGAATGCTTCGAACGCCGCCGACTACTTTGCCGCTGGGGCGTTCGCTTTAGGCGTGGGTGGGGACCTGGTGAATGCGGCTGCTCTGCGCGCCGGCAATCTGGCGAAGATCACGCAAGCGGCTCAAGAGCTGGTGCAGGCGGTTCATAAGGCGCGCGGACAGGCCCTCGATGGAACCAGCCCGGGGCGTTAGGGAGCCGCGATTGTTTCAGTTGAGCTAAGGGACCGTCGGGGCAACTTTCGTTGGCATTCACTATTGCCGGGTCGCGCCTCGTCGCAACTCTATGGCACCACCACCTCCACCTGGTTTGAGAAGCGGCTCTCCTTCCCGCTTGCGGTCACCGCGACAGTCGCGTAGTAGTAGGTGGTACCAACGATCACGGTTGCATCCGTATAGCTGGTGTCTGGATCAAGGACCGCATTGATCCTGGCGTAAGAACCAGCCGAAGACGTCTTCCGGTAGATGTTGTATCCCGCCACGTCGGGCGATGTGCTCGCGACCCAGGAGAGAGTCACATGCGGCGGAGTGCCCGTACCCGCCAAGGCCGCGTAGGTCGGGGAGTTTGCCGCATCGCTGGAAAACCGGAGCGTTGCGGACGCCGTCCCGCCACGCTGTGGCGTGAACGTGACGTCGAGGGACACGACCTGCCCCGCCGGAATCGTCAACGGGAACCCAACGCCGGGCACGGCAAACGGCGAACCGCTACTGGCTGCCGAAGAAATCGTCACGCTTCCGTCAGTGGCGCTAAGATCGATCGTCCGTGTCTCGGTGGTTCCCACCCCCACACTCCCAAAGCCAAGTGTAGCGGGGCTGATGGTCAGCCGCGGCTTGCTCGCTCCGGTGCCTCTAAGCGGCAGGTTTAGTGCCGGACCAAAGATGAAAGAGCTGCCACCGATTTGGCCCAATCGCTGTGGTTTGAATGTCGCATCCAGCCTCACGCTCTGCCCCACTGCCAAGGTCAGAGGGAAACTCGCGCCGCTCACTGAGAACGCGCTACCCGTGGTTCGCAAGCTCTCCAGGGTAACCTTCCACGGACGAGTGTTGGTCAACACGACCGGCAACGTTGAACTCGATCCTAAATAGACTTCGCCGAACGACACGCTCGCCGGACTAGCGGTTACTGCGCCGCGGATCACACCCGTGCCACCCATCTCGATTGTGGCCTTCTGGCTGACGACATTGCTGGTAAAGACGACCTGCCCGCTTACAGTGCCTGTCGCCGTGGGCGCGAAAGTCACACTCGCCACAACACTCTTTCCGGCGGTCAGGACCTGCGGCAGCTTAAAGTTCGAAATTTTGAACTTGCTGTTGCTGGCGCTTGCGCGCAAAATCGTCACGCTCGTTTGGTTGCTGTTGGTTACAGTGATGAGAAGAGTTTTGGTCTGGCCAACGGAGACATTGCCATAACGCACGCTGGAGGGCGAGCAGGTCAGATGTGTCGCCGCTGCTTGCGCCCGCGCCGGAAGCATCGTGAACAGCATAGCCAACACGACCGGGGTCGTGGATAATCGCCGGGTATTCGACCGTGGTGGCCGCATAGGACTGGGAACTTTACAGGCTTCAGACGGGGATGGGTAGATGCCGGAAGGACATCCGGGCACATAATCCCCTATTGAGGAGGCGCGCCTTGGTGCATTTGCGGGTTTTTGGCACAGGTTCGAGGGTCTTGGGAGTTGGTGTGTAATTCGGCGATTTTTTCCCCGGCCACGGTTGGCCGAAAGCATTGGGAGTTGGGGGAGCTTCAAGAAAGCTGCTGCTTTCCGTTAGACTAAAGGTACCGAACACGGGGATTGCCACTTGCACGAGCTCAGATCGTTTTTCTCCCGTTCCATAATCACACTGTTTCTTCTTTGCGTTGCTTTGCCAGCGGCTGCTCAGTCGGTTCCGTCGGGACTGATGCACGGCCTGAAATGGCGGCTCATTGGCCCTTTTCGCGGTGGCCGCGCGGTGGCAGTGGCGGGAGTGCCAGGCGACTCGACCACCTTTTATTTTGGCGCGGTCGATGGCGGCATCTGGAAAACGACCGACGCGGGCACGGTCTGGACCCCGATCTTTGACGGCCAGACGGTCGCATCCATTGGGGCCATTGCCGTGGCCGCGTCCGACCCGAAGACCATCTACGTTGGAACCGGGGAGTCCGATATTCGTTCTGACCTGGCTTCCGGCAACGGAGTCTATAAGTCCATGGATGGCGGCGTGACATGGACGCACATCGGTTTGGAGGACACGCGGCAGATCAGCCGGATCGTGGTCGATCCGCACGATGCAAATGTCGTCTACGTGGGAGCGTTGGGGCACGCGTATGGGCCGAACCAGCAGCGTGGGGTCTTCAAATCTGGCGACGGCGGAACGCACTGGACGAAGGTTCTCGATGAGGGCGCCGACACCGGTGTTTCCGATCTGGCGATTTGTTCGGACAATCCACAAATTCTGTTTGCCGGGACGTGGCATACTCGGCGGCCCCCGTGGAGCGTCTATGGCCCAATCGACGGACCTGGCGGTGGTCTCTATCGCTCGCAGGATGCGGGGAAAACGTGGTCCCGCCTGCAGGGTCACGGGTTGCCGGAGGGCGATTGGGGACGCATTGGGGTCGATGTCGCGCCCGACGGCAGGCGCGTCTATGCGTTGATTGAAGCAAAGAAGGCGGGACTGTACCGCTCCGATGATGGAGGCGATACCTGGGTTCTGGAGAATGCTGACCCGCGGCTTACGAGCCGGGCGTGGTATTTCAACGGCATCACAATCGATCCGCGGAATCGCGACGTGATCTACGTTCCGAATGTGGCGCTATACTGGTCGGAAGACGGCGGGAAAACGATTTCGATCGTGCGGGGAGCACCCGGGGGAGACGATTACCACCAGATCTGGGTGGATCCGAAGAATTCGGCAAGCATGGTGCTGGGAACGGATCAGGGAACTACCATCAGCCTGGACCGCGGTAAGACGTGGAGTACCTGGTACAACCAGCCCACGGCACAGCTCTATCATGTGATTACCGACAATCAGTTTCCCTACATCGTGTACGGCGCGCAACAGGATAGCGGGAGCGCTGCGGTGCCCAACCGCACCGATCACGGGCAGATCACGCCGCGCGACTGGTTTCCGGCAGGCGAGAGCGAGAGCGGATACATGGCGCCCGACCCCAGGGATGCGAACATCGTTTATCTGACCGGGACCTATGGAACCGTGGACCGCTATGATCGGCGAACTAGCCTCAGCCAGGACATTACTCCGTGGCCGGTGCCCACATTCGGTTCGGAGATTGATCAGCGTAAATATAGGGCGACTTGGACCCCGGTGCTGGTTTTTTCCCCGGCTGATTCGAGCACGCTTTATCTCGGAACGCAGTATGTGATGAAGACCGTGGATGGGGGCCTGCATTGGGAGACCATCAGCCCGGACCTTACCGGAACCACGGAACAGGCCGGAGAAAAGAAAACTCCAGGACCGCCAACGATTGAGAATGCGAAGCAGCGCGGCTACGGAACCGTGTTCACGATTGCGCCATCGGCCCTCAACCGCGAGTTGATCTGGGCGGGAAGCGACACGGGATTGATTCACCTCACCCGCGATGGCGGGAAAACCTGGAAAGACGTCACGCCCCAGGGGTTGACAGACTGGAGCAAGATCTCCCTGATCGAAGCTTCGCACTTCGATCCCGCAGTCGCCTTCGCAGCCGTGGATCGCAGCCGCCTTGACGATCAGTCGCCCTACCTCTATCGCACCCGCGACTATGGCGCTACCTGGAAGCGGATTAACGATGGCATCGCAGCTCCTGCTTTTTTGCGCGCGATTCGCGAGGACCCGCAGAGCAGGGGATTGCTTTTTGCCGGAACCGAGTCGGGAGTTTACCTATCCTTCGACGATGGCGACCACTGGCAATCCCTGCAACTGAATCTCCCCGTCACCTCGGTGCGCGATCTCACGATTCACGGCGACGATCTGGTGATTGCCACGCACGGCCGCTCTTTCTGGATTCTCGATAACATTACTCCGCTTCGCCAGGTGGCCGAGGCGGAAAGCGCGGAAGCGTTCTGGCTCTATCATCCTGCGGCCGCTTATCGCATCGACAACGATTCTTTCCCCGGCACGCCCCTTCCACCCGAGGAACCTACCGCCGAGAACCCTCCCAGCGGCGCCATGATCGATTATTTCCTTAAGTCTCCGGCCATCAGCGTCAAGCTGGAGATTTTCGACGCCCAAAACAAGCTCGTGCGGGGATTCTCCTCCGAAGATAAAAATCCCGAGCCGCACGCCCCGCTTGCCATTGCCGAGCGTTGGTTCCCGAAACCCCAAGTCCTTGAGAAGACTCACGGGATGCACCGCTTTGTCTGGAGTCTTACGTGGAGCAGTTCCGGCGGATCGGATGCGGACGAAGATACCGAGTATCTCAATCCCAGCGGTCCGAAGGCTGTGCCCGGCGTCTACCGGGTTCGCCTCACGGTAGATGGACAGACGCAGAGCCAGCCCCTGCAAATCATCATGGATCCGCGTTCGGCTGCGTCCCCGGAGATACTTCAGCGGCAGTTGCAACTCGGGCAACAGATGTTCGCCGAAACCATCGAAGCCCGTCGCGCGCTGGCCGAGATTGGTTCGGTTCAGAAACAGCTCCTGGATGTTCAGCTGGACGTTCAGCGGAAGCTTGGCGAAACCCACGCTGGCCTCAAGTCTGCTCTGGCCGATGCTCAAACGGAAATAGAAAACATTCTTAGCAATAGGGCAGCCGGCGCTGATAAGGCCCCCGGCCTGCAGGAGGCCTACAGCGGTGTCGCATCGGCGCTGCGAGTGGTCGAAGGCGGAGATCGTGCCCAGCCTTCGCAAGCCATCACCCTCTACAAGAAATCAGCCCCGGGTGTCGACGCAAGAATCGCGCAGTGGGCCACATTCAAGAAAACTAGAATGCCTCAACTCAACCGGAAACTGCGCGAGGAAAATCGCGTTCCCATCGCAATCTCGGAAATTGAACACGAAGTCGAATTTCTGATGTCGCGCTAAACCGCGGCCGCGAATCGGCTCGCATGGGGTAGTTCGTTCCTTGGTGGCCGCAACCGCACCGAAACTTGCGTCGCTCCGGCCTGGACGTGTGACAAGCGGACCTTGGGGCTCAGGCCCATGTTGTTATTGGCTGGCAGGGGCACGTTTGGAAGCCATGTTCTTCCCGCACTGACTTATCACCTGACATCTGATGTACTCTGTTGTCTCTGCGCATGAAGATTCCACCGGGACAGTTGTTGCCGGCTGCTGCTGCATTGGTCTGGCTGGTGGGGTGCGCCTCGATGGGTCCCCCGCTGCCGCCTTCGCTGGAATTGCCGAGGCCGCCTTCGAATTTGCGCGCCACGCGCAAGGGTGACAAGGTCACTTTGACTTGGACCATACCGTCGCGGACTACCGACCGGCAGAGCGTGCGGTATCTGGGAAAGACTGAAATCTGCCGGGTGGTCGATGCAGCTCTCAAACAGTGTGCAACGCCCGTCGGAGAAGCGCCGCAGCCGGCAAATTTCACGGGTGGGAAAAAGGCGCCTGCACGGAAGCTTACCGCAACCTTCACCGACACTCTGCCTCTCGCACTCGAGCAGGAACACCCCACCGGTTTTGTCACCTACGCGGTTGAAGTTTTGAACACGGCGAACCGGGGCGCGGGGATCTCCAACCAAGCGCATGCGCCGCTGGTGCCCACGATTTCGCCGTTCCGCGCTTTTAACGCTCAAGTTACCGCGCGTGGCGTGTTGATCTCGTGGCAGTGTCCTCCCATTTCAGCCAGAAGCCGCACAGGCACGAAGTATCTGTTCCGCATCTTTCGCCGGCTGGAATCCAGCGCAAGCGAGACGAAAATTGCCGAGATTGATGCCACGGACTGCGCCCTGGGGCTGAGTGAGCTGGCGGCGTCGCCAGGCCAGCCCTCCAACCCAACCACGAGTGGACCGAAAGAACAGGGTAAGACCGTTACCTCTTTTCTGGACCAGACCTTCGATTGGGAGGACACATATGTCTACCGTGCAACCGTGGTCAGCGTGGTGGAGACGGCGGGAAGGCCTGCGGTTGAGGTGGAAGGCGAAGATACGCCCGAAGTGAAGGTGTTCGCGCATGACGTGTTCCCGCCGGCGGTGCCTGCGGGATTGCAGGCGGTGTTTTCCGGACCGGGGCAGCCGCCGTTTATCGACCTGATCTGGACCCCGGTGACGGATGCGGACCTCGAGGGATACAACATTTACCGTCACCAGGAAGGCGCTGCGCCGGTGAAGCTGAATTCGGAGCCGGTAAAGACGCCAGCGTTTCGCGATACTCAGGTGGCGGCGGGGAACACTTATTTTTATTCGGTGTCTGCGGTCGATTTGCGCGGAAATGAAAGTACGCGGTCGAAGGAAGCCAGCGAGCGCGTGCCGTAAGCGGCTTCGGGCTGCCCTGGGTACGTCAGGGGCTGAAGCCATGGCCTGATGCGACTCTGATCCCCGGTACCTTTGGGGGGAAAGTTCTGGCGGGATTTCCTCTTCCCGTGGTTAGATGGATGGCGATGAAATATTGCCGCTTTCTACTGAATGGCCAGGCTCACTACGGGCTGGTCGAGCAGGTCGCGGGACGCGAGACGATCCCGCGAATTCTGCTCACCGCTCCAGAAGAGTCGGATGGTGACGTGGAGGGGCTGCGCACGCGCCGGATCGAGCCGATTGCGCTGGACGAGGCCGAACTGCTGCCGCCGGTGCGCCCCTCAAAGATCGTGTGCGTGGGCCGCAACTATCGCGAACATGCGGCGGAACTGGGGCATGAAGTTCCCCAGGAACCGCTTCTTTTCTTTAAGCCCAACTCGGCGCTGGTTGGGCCGGGGGGCGTGGTGAGGCGACCGAAACTCTCACAGCGCGTCGACTATGAAGGCGAGCTGTGCGTGGTGATGGGCAGGACTTGTTATCAGCCGGCAGCCGATGAAGACGTGCGGCAATATATCCTCGGCTATACCTGCCTGAACGATGTGACCGCGCGCGACTTGCAAAATAAAGACGGGCAATGGGCTCGCGCCAAGGGCTTCGATACATTCTGTCCGGTGGGTCCAGTGGTGGCCGACGGACTTGATCTTGATCCATGGACTGGAATTGGTGTCGAGACGCGCATCAACGGCGAGCTGCGGCAGTCGGGCAATACGCGCGATTTCATCTTCGCGCTGGACGTGGTCATTCGCTATATCGCGCAGGTTATGACACTTTTCCCGGGCGACCTGATCGCTACAGGGACGCCGCAGGGGGTGGGGCCGGTGGTGGCGGGAGATGCAATGGAGGTCAGCGTGGAAGGCGTGGGTACGTTGCGGAATTCTGTGGTGGACGAATAAGGAATAAGGGGTGATGGGGTTTCAGTCAAGAGTCGGCGACTACCCTATTGCAATCTGAAGCGTTCTCGCATCAGACGCTGTAGCCGAGGCTTGTAGAGAAGATCGTAAGCCAGTTCTTTGTCGGGAAACATGGCGAGGGCGGCGCGCTTGGCGCCTGCCGCCAGCTCCGAGGCTTCTTCGACGGTAAGGCCGGGGTCCTGGCTGATCACCGAAGTTACCATGCTCATCATTACCTGCAGGCGCCTGAGTCTGCGGGCTTCGTCTTCATCTTCATCCTGCGCCTCTCTGACTTTCCCTCCCGCCAGAGGCGGATTCTTCTCCCCGTTCGCTGGTTCCTCAATGTTCATACCTGGCCCCTTTTCCGTCCCGAAGCTTCTCTGGCTTATGGTTTTGGATGCCGGGACGCAGCCCGCGTTGCGCCCTGATTTCAGCATTCTGCTCCCATCGATCAGGAAAACAAACGGCCCGAAAGTGCCGGGACTTAGGCGCACGAGTTAGAATACCTAGGAGTGCGGAGTTTGAGCCTCATCCTGGCCGGCTCCGAGAACGGGAGATGTATGGCAGAGCAGCCCAAGGCAGCGGCGAAATCACTACGCAGGCCTGATCCCAATGAAAAGCTGGTCAAGGCTTTCGACAGCGAGCAGGAGTCGGAAGCGCTGGTGGTCAAGGGCTTGCTCGATTCCGCTGGCGTTGACAACGACCTCACGTCCGCCAGCTTTTTGCAGGAAGCGTTTCCAGGCCTGGGCGGAATGATGATTCTGGTGAGAGAAGAAGATGCGGAGAAGGCGCGCAGCCTGATCGCCGAGTACAAGCGGCAGCCTCCCGCCGGCAATGCCGACGATCCGGAGGATGACGACTCTACTGAAGAGCTGCCAGCCAAGGCTTGACCGAGCGGCCGTCAAGGTAGAACGTGACTGCGCCGTCGAGATCGGTGCGATAAACGTGGACTCCGGATTCCTGCAAGCGGGCCAGAACGGCGGGTTTCGGAAAGCCGAAGGACGTTCGGAACCCGAGCGAGATAACGGCAAATCTCGGCCTCACGGTCGCCAGAATCTCTGGCGTGGTGGATGTGGCGCTGCCGTGATGCCCCACCTTTAACAAGTCAGCCCTGGGATGGTATAGAAGCGCGATGCGGCGCTCGACTGCTTTTTCCGCGTCGCCCTCCAGCAAGACAGAAGTCTTGCCGTAGCTGACGCGCAGAACCATGGAATCGTTATTCTTGGGCTCGAGCCCAACCGGCCAGTCCCGTGGCGGAAACAGCACATTTACTTCCGCTCCGCCCATTTCAAAATCGTCTCCCTCCCAATGCCGCACCACTTTGATGCCAAGGGCGTGCGCCTCGGCGATCACGCTCTCGAGCTCTCGACTCGGCGGCAGCAGGCTAACCCACAGCTCCTTCGGGTGAAAATCCCTCAGCACTGCCCCCATGCCGCCGATGTGGTCAGAGTGGCCGTGGGAAATCGCAACCGCATCCAAGTGCGAGATGCCGCGCGTCCACAGGTAAGGCGCGACCACATCTTCGCCAAAGTCGAGTTGCGAGCCGGCGCCCCAGATGGGTCCACCGGCGTCGACGAGCAGGGTGCGGCCTTGCGGCATCACTAACAGAATGGAGTCGCCCTCGCCCACGTCGATCGCGGTGACTTCCAGCAGCCCCGGTCGCGTTTTTGGACTCGGAGCAATGAAAGCCAGCGACAGCGATGCCAGCAGCAATGCAACCAGGCCGGTGACGGCGAGCAGCATCCTGCGCCGGGCAAATATCATCGCTAGAACCAGCGCTCCGGAAGCTGCCGTGATCATGACCACAGAAGGAGTTGCGACGCGAAGATCGGCCAGGCGCAGGCCGCCCAATCCGTGCACCGTGCCGGTGATTGCTTCCAGGGCAAAGCTGGTGAGCAGCGCCGGAAGTTTCGCGAGCAGCAGGGAAACGTATCCCAACCCAATCGTCAGGATCGCCGCAGGCATCAGGAGTTGGGTCAGCGGGACGACTGCGACGTTGGCGGGAAGGCCGATGGTAGTGGCGCGGTGAAAGTAATACGCCATGGGCAGGGCCAAACCCATCTGCATTACCGCCGACACCAGAAGCAATTCGAAGGTGCGCAGGCCAAGCATTGTCACGCCGCGCACCAGGCGCAACGACCATGTTCTACCGAGAAAACGCGCCAGCCGTCCCGCAATCAAGCGCAGATCCCCGCGGAACTGAGCGACCCGCGGAGGCAGCGATGGGCCATAGTCATCGGCGTCCCAGTGGTTGAGCGCATGACGGTAGAGCTGGGAAGCACGTTCCACCAGCGGCATCCCGATCGCCGCGACGATAAGCACGCACACAAATGTCATCTGGAAGCTTGCGGTGAAGAGCTGCCGTGGATCGAATACCAGCAGCCCGAGAGCGGCTGCGCCCAGCGCGTTGACCATGGCACGGTCCCGGTAGAGCAGCCGCGTGCCCAGGTAAATGGCGCACATCAGCGTGGCGCGCCACACCGGCGCTCCCACTTCCGTGAGAAAAGCGTAGGCGACGCAAAATAGAATGGTCAGCAGGGTCGAGGGAATTTCGCCGCAGCGCATGCGGCGCAGCGTCCAGAACGCCACAAAGGCCAAAATCGTGACGTTCATCCCCGAAACCACCAGGATGTGATAGGTGCCGGAACGCTGGAAGTCGACTCGCGTGTCTCGATCGATAAAGGCGTCTTCGCCAATCACCATGGCGTTAATGAGCGCGGCCTGTGGCCCCGGCCAAAGCGCATTGACCTTGGCGATGATGCTGGAGTGAATGCGGGTTCGCCACAGTTCCAGACGCGTGCCGGCAAAGCCGGGCAGCACTTCCACGTCCTGCGCCTTCGCCGACCCCAGCGCCGAAATGCCCTTCTCAGCCAGGTAACCCTGATAGTCGAAAGCCCCGGGATTGCGGAAATTACGCGGCAACTTCAGCTTTGCGCGGAGCCGCAGGCGTTCGCCGTAGTGGAAGACGCGCATCGAAGCGGCGCGTGCCAGGTCAGGCGGCCGGCCTGCATATCCGTGCAGACGGGGGCTGTAAATGCCCAGCCGGACACCGGAATGCACCGCAGTGCGCGTTCCGTTCGCGGCGACGATTTCTTCCGTTTCGACATCGAGATTCTGCCTGATTTCATCCTGACCTCCCTCCTGCAACCTGCCCTCGTGAGTGACGTGTGCCGTCATTTCGACTTCTGGGCCGTAAGCGAAGGGCTGAAGACTGGAATCCGGTGGATTTGCCCGACCTAGCACTTGGATATGAAGAGCGCCCGCCAGGAAGAACGCACCGAGAGCCAAGCCCACCCCCAGCCATTTGCGCCTGCTCACGAAGTACAACCCGGCAGCCAGAAACGCCGCGCGGCTTTGAGTTGGAATGCCGGCGGAGGCGATGGAGCTGGCGGCTTGATCGGGTGCGGGGGAACCATTCCGTGGCCTGGTAGGAGAGTGGGTGGATGTGGACCGGCCCATGGTGCGAGGTCTTCAGTAAGCCGCCGAGAAAATCAGCCCGACCACAGATGCGACCATTAGGGCTGAAGCTCGGCATTGTTTCCGGACGCTTTACGCGGCGCTGAAGCGCCGCTCTTCCGTGTTCTTGCAGAACTTCTCGAATTCTTCAACCGCGCGTTCGGGATCAGTGGACTAACTGCAGCACACTTTCGAGGTGGTAAGTTTGGGGAAACAAATCAACCAGATGGACCTCCTCGACACGATAACCTGCGGCCCTTAATGGAATCAGATCCCGAGCCAGAGTCGCCGGATCGCACGATACATAGGTCACGCGTGGCGCGTCCGCACTCGCAAGCGCACGCGCCGCGCGATCTCCCAAACCGCTTCTGGGCGGGTCCACGACGATCAGGTCGGGCCTATGGAGCAATTGGGGGAGAACAGAATCGCTCCCGCCCCTTCCTTTTTCTCCGAGCTGATTTAGGTACTGCTCAGTCGTCGCTTCAACCGCTTTTCCGTTAGCAGGCAAATTGTATTTGAGGTCGCTTGCGGCTGTCTGTGACGACTCAACCGAAACCACGTGACGGAAATCACAGGCCAGCGCTGTGGAAAACAATCCCACGCCGGCATAGAGATCGACCGCCAATTCCCCGGAACGGCCCCTCGTGACGATGTCGACGAGTCCATCGGTAAGAAAGCGATTGCTCTGGAAGAACGCCCCCGCGCTAACCCGGTAGGCCTTATTCCGAATCTGATAATTCAATTCCGAAGCGCCGACCGCCAGCAGTGGCTCCTGCACGCCCTTCTGCGGCTCACGGAAAGCGACTACGCCGGCGATCTCCGGCATGGAGGCGCACAGTTCTTCCGCCCACGCCCGCACCGCGGCACGCCGGGCTTCAGGAGAACACAGCAACTCGAGGAGCATTCCCGTGTCCTCGGCATTGGCGAAGAATTCAACTTCGCGCACGCCGTCTACAGCCTTGCCCGCTCGTCCCGATTGCCACAGGGCCGAGATGCCGCGGTTGATCAGCGGTGAGCTGATGGGGCACTCCCCGATAGGCAGCAGCTCATGCGATGCGAACTTGAAATATCCCGCCGCAAACTCGGGCCGCGGCCGCACCTGCAGGCGCGAACGGTTGCGGTAGTTCCACGGCGGCGAGGGATGCGCTTGAATTTCGCATTCCAGTTCGAGCTTGGCGATGCGGCGCAGGTTCTCGCGCAGGATTTCTTTCTTGATCTCGAGTTGGTGTTCGTAGCCGGCGTGCTGATAGTGGCATCCGCCGCAGCGGCTGAAGTGTGGGCAGGGTGCCGGGACGCGTTGCGGGGAAGGCTCTACGATTCTATCGACCTTCGCACGCGCGAAGCCGGGCTTTTCTTCGGTGAGTGCCGCCTCGATCCTTTCCCCGGTTAGGACGAAGGGAACGAACACAGCTTTGCCGCGTCCGCGTTCTTTGTTTTCCGGCGATCCGGCAGGAAGGCGCGCCAGGCCGTCGCCTCCGTAGATGAGCTTTTCTATGTTCAGGAGCAAGATTTGATTCTACGGCATGGCGAGAGACAGCGATGGATTGCCAATTCTCGATTTCCAAATGCCGATTGCCATGAGGCAGCGGGCCTCTTCTTCAGGCAATTGGAGATCATAGATTCGTAAATCCTACAGAGCTCGCCCCGCCGCCGCGCCCGACGCCCATGCCCACTGAAAGTTGAAGCCGCCGAGATGGCCGGTGACATCTACTACTTCGCCGATGAAGAATAGGCCTGAAACCTTGCGGCTCTCCATTGTCTTGGCCAAGAGTTCGTCGGTGTCGACGCCTCCAGCCGTGACCTCGGCTTTCTCGTAGCCTTCCCTGCCCGCCGGTAAGATTGTCCAGGCATGTATCTGCTTTTCCAGGTCCGCTAGCGCCTGATTTGTGAACGAAGTCGGCGCATGAAAATCCAGCCAGCGGTCGGCAAGGCGATGCGGCAGAAACTTTCGCAGCTCTGCCCGCAGCCCACTTGGATTTCTTGGTGTCTGCGCATCACGAAACGCGGCGGTGATGTCGCGTTCCGGCGCGAGATCGATCCGGATGGGCTGCGGCTTTTTCCAGTAGGAGGAAACCTGCAGGATCGCGGGGCCGCTCAGGCCGCGATGCGTGATCAGCATCTTCTCGCGAAACTGCTGGCCGTCACATGATGCGATCACCCCGGCCGAAACCCCCGCCAGATCGCAGTAGCGGGAGGAGTCTTCCCGGTTCAGCAGCATTGGAACCAGTCCCGGCCACGGCTCGCAAACCGCGATCCCGAACTGCCGCGCCAGATCGTAGCCGAACGATGTTGCGCCGATCTTCGGAATCGAAAGGCCCCCGGTGGCAACCACCAGCGCTGGCGCACGAAACTCTGCCTCCGCGACAAGCGCGATGAACTCAGTCGTTCGCTCGACCTGCTGAATCTTGGTATTTAGGAAGACGTTCACTCCGGCGTGCTGGCATTCGGCTTCGAGCATCCCGAGAATGTCGCGGGCGGAGCGGTCACAGAAAAGCTGGCCCAGAGTTTTTTCGTGATAAGGAATACCGTGCTTTGCAACCAGGGCGATGAAATCGGCCGGCGTGTAGCCAGCCAGCGCCGACTTGGCGAAGTGCGGATTCGCAGAGAGAAAGTTCTCCGGCCGACAATCAATGTTGGTGAAGTTGCAGCGGCCGCCGCCGGAGATCAGAATTTTCTTGCCCAGCCGGTCCGCGTGCTCGATCACGGCGACGCGCCGGCCGCGCTTGCCCGCTTCGATGGCGCACATCAGTCCCGCAGCGCCTCCGCCGAGAATGAGTGCGTCGAAGGTGTGGGTCATGGGTTAGCGCAGCCTGAGGACACGACTGGGAATCGTTCCCCGCCGCAATCCACAACGATTCCTGGGTACCGCAGTGATGGAAGCATCGTGCGTTCACATGTAGAACAGGCTCAAGCGCGGCAGACCATGTTTTTCGAGCAGGCGCTTGTGCACGTATTGCTTCTGCAGTTGCTCGATCTGCGCCGCCGTCATCTTGCTCCGGTAGGGCGCGAGTTCGCGATCGGCTTGGGCCCGCGCCGTCACGATCTCGTCGTCAGGCGCGGCGGCGAGTAATGCCGCAAACAGTTTTTCCTCCAGCACGGTAAGGTGGCGTTCTAAGTCTTCCAGCCTTGACGCTGACTTTTCGGTTTCAGCCTCTTGCGCCAGCTTGCGCAGCGTGGCAGCGGAGGCGGCGGCGACCGCATGAACGGAGATTCCCGCAGTCTGCGGCAGCCTGGCCGCTTCCAGAAGCTCGGCATTCCGCCGCAGAAATGCCGCAATCGCTGCGCGCTCAAAACCTTCCCCCGTCCCTGATTTAGCCCGTGCCGAAGGCTCAGCAGGGGCGCCCACCGCAGCTTCCTTCATATCTTCGGCTGCCGTAAGCACGGCCTGCGCGCACCACAACAGGCTGTTTATCTTTTGGTGTCTTTTCGATTTGCGGTGCTCATACTTGTCGAAGGCGCAGTCGATGCCGCGCAGCACCGCTTCGAGAGGAATGCCGGCATTCTTCCAAATTTCAATCTGATCCCAGTCGAGCGGCGAGCCAATGAGAGGCGAACCCCTCCGCCTCTGGAAGTGTTCCTCCACTTCAGTAAAGTAATTGAAGTAATTTTCCACGGCAGCTCAGCGGGTGGAACGTGAAATCGAGGAACTGCGCTCACTGCCGTTCTTCGTCTTAGCTGACACTTTGGATGGGACGTCGTGCATGGCCCTGGGCACGAGTCCCGCCCTGGCTGGTACATTTCGCTCCCAGATCATCCGCAGGCCTTCCAGCGTCAGCAGATCATCCACGGTCTTGATGTACTTCGATCCGGTGCCGATCATCGGACCCAGTCCACCAGTGGCAATCACGTTCGTGCTTTTGCCCAACTCCTCCAACAGGAGTTCGAGAATGCCATCCACTAGGCCGAGATAACCGTAGTAAAGCCCCGACTGCAGACTGCCCACGGTATTGGTGCCGATCACTCGCTCGGGCTTGCGGATCTCCACCCGTGGCAGGCGCGCCGTGCGCTGAAAAAGCGCATCGGCCGAGATGCCGATGCCCGGGCAAATCACGCCGCCTAAATACTCGCCCTTCGCGGAAACGCAGTCGAACGTGGTGGCCGTGCCGAAGTCCACAACCACGCAGGGGCCGCCGTACTTTTCAAATGCAGCTACCGCATTCACAATGCGGTCCGCGCCCACTTCCGCCGGATTGTCGTAATGCACCGGCATGCCCGTTTTCACTCCCGGCTCGATCAGCAAGGGCTTGCAATTGAAGTAGCGCTCACATACCTGCCGCAGCACCGGATCGAGCGGCGGGACCACCGACGAAATCACGATGCCGTGAATGCCTGAAGCTTGCAGGCTGGCCATCGAGAACAAATTGCGAAACAGAACGCCATACTCGTCCACGGTGCTCCCCTGTCTGGTCGCAACCCGCCAGTTCGCCACCAGCCGCTCGTAGCGCGGAGCTTCGTCGGTGTCTTCGTCGGGACGCACTTTCGCAACCCGGGCAAAGACTCCGAGCACTGTATTCGTATTACCGACATCGAGTACGAAAAGCATGATCGTCCGCTTCTACGCAATGCGGGCTGACACCCGAATCCCGTGGCGTCGTTCCCGTACCTGTTTTCCGAACCGCTTTAGTCTCACCGCGCTCTCACCGTTCCACTCAAAACCGTATGCAACCCCTGCGAGGTGCGGACTCTTAAAAACCCGCGTTCATCCAAGCCTTCTGTGGTTCCCTCGACCTTCGATCCATTCTCTTCGACGCGAACCTGCCTGCCCCGCACCCACGAAGATTGCTCGGCAACGCGCCGCAGAATCGACTGCCGCGCCTCCGCCTGTTCCACCAACAACCGGTATTCCCGATCCAGCGATTTTAGCAAAGCTGCTGCCAGTTCCACTCGCGACCATTCGCTCCCCGTCGCCATCCGCAGTGAAGTTGCCTGACCCTCGAGTTCCTTCGGAAAGCTCGCCTGGTTCACATTGATGCCAATTCCTACGACGATATAGCGCACGCGCGTGGCTTCGGCGTTCATCTCGGTGAGAATGCCGCAAACTTTCCTGCCTTCGATCAGCACATCGTTGGGCCACTTCAAATCAGGATCTACGCGCGCATCAATCTGCTCAATTGCCGCCCGCACCGCCAACCCGGCTGCCAGCGAGAGTACCAGCACTTCCGAGGGCGGCAGCGCAGGCCGCAGCACCACCGAACAATAAATCCCAGCCGAGCGCGCCGACTGCCAGGAGTTTGCTCCCCGCCCGCGCCCCGCCGTCTGCTCTTCGGCAAGAAACACGCTGCCCTCGGGAGCGCCTTCCGCCGCAGCCGACATCGCCATGGTATTGGTAGACCCAATCTTGTAGAAGTGATGAAGCTGAGTGCCGAAGATGGTGCCGCGCACCAGCGGGCCCAAAATTTCAGGCAGCAGCAGATCGGGAACTGATTTGAGCTGATATCCCGTTGCCGGATGGCCGGCCACATCCACGCCCAGCCCCCGCAACTGCTGAATCAATCGCCAGACTTCCGAGCGGTTCGAGGAAATCTCCTGTGCGATCTTGGTTCCGCTCACCACCACGGTCGCGTGCTCCGTCAACAGGCGAACGATGCGCCCCAGGCGAACGTCGGTGGTTTGCGAGTGTGGCGCGGGCTCCCTCGCCCGCGAAAGCCGGCTGCTTCGAGTTGTGCCGATCTTCTTGATGCCGGAATTATGCGGGAGCGGATGGAAAAGCACAATGATCAAACCCGAAGAGCGCGCGGGTTCACCAATGCGTCCGCCTAGGCCGCCACCACCCGCAGGCTCATATCCGCCGCCTGCGGCGAGTGAGTCAGCACCCCGATGGAAATGAAATCCACGCCAGTCTCGGCGTAAGCCCGAACATTTTCCAGGCGGATTCCTCCCGAACACTCCAGCGGAATCTGGTGTTCCAGCCTGGCACAGCGCTCGACCGCGCGCCTCACGTCTTCTGGGGACATGTTATCCAGCAGAATCGCTTCCGCGCCGTGAGCCAGCGCGTCTTCCAGTTCGTCCAGCGTGCGCACTTCCACCTCGATGAGCTGCGTGCCTCGCCGGTTGCGCGCGGCGCGCTCCAGCACCGGCACGATTCCACCCGCCAGCGCGATGTGGTTGTTCTTGATCAGCGCACCGTCGGAAAGATCCAGCCGGTGATTTTGTCCGCCGCCGCAGCGCACCGCATACTTGTCGATTACGCGCAGTCCGGGCGCGGTCTTGCGGGTATCGAGAATGCGCGCTTTGGTGCCCGAGACTGCGTCCACAAACTTCCGCGTAAGGGTTGCGATTCCGCTCATGCGCTGCACGAAGTTCAGCATTACGCGCTCGCACGAGAGGATCACGCGCGCATTGTGCCGGATCACCGCTACCGACTGCCCCGTGCGCAGCCGCACCCCGTCGAAAATTTCGGGATGCGTGGTCACTTCGTAATGCGAAGTGACCGCGCCATCGAGCGCGGCGTAGACGTCGAGGATGCGTGCTACACAACCGATGCCGGCCAGAATGCAATCCTGCTTGGCCAGAATGGTGGCCGAAGCCCGCTGGTTGGGATCGATGCAGGCGTAGCTGGTCGCATCGCGCGTGGCCCGGTCTTCGAGCAACGCGTTCTCCAGAATCGCCGTGATGCGCCTTGAATTCCAATCCATAAAACAGTCGCCAGTTGCAAGTCCGATTTATGTGGGGACAGCCGCCCCGGCTGTCCGCGGGGCGAAGCCCGCCAGTTCAGCTGCCCAATTCGGGCAGCTTACCTCTCGTCTTTTCCAGCAACACGGTCAGCTCCGCCTCTCGTCTGCGTAAAGCTTCCACCACATGTGCCGGGGCTTTGGCCAGAAATTGCTCATTCCCCAACTGCTTCTGATTATTCGCGAACTCTTTCTCCAGCTTCTCCAAATCTTTCTTCAGTCGCTCGCGCTCGGCCGCGATGTCGATCTTTCGTTCGTAGACCACGTGAACATCGAACCGCGCCGTACTGCGCACGCCCGTGTGTTTCACCAGCGATCCTTCTACAAACTTGATCTTCTCCACATTCGCCAGCCGCTCCACAGCTCCGCGATTCTGCTCGATCATCGCCCGAATGCCAGGCTCATGCGCAAATAACTCGATCGGAACCTTGACCTTCGGCTCGACCTTCAATTCCGCCCGCACATTCCGCACGTTCACGATCAAGTCCTGCAGAATTGCCATCTCGGTCTCGGCGTTCAGGTCGAATTGTTTGTCGTCGGCCAGCGGATATGGCGCCAGCGCAATCGACTTCAGCGGCGGCTGGCCTTCATAAATTGCTTGCCAGATTTCTTCGGTGATGAACGGCATCACCGGATGCAGCAGCCGCAACGAGGCATCGAACAAATTGACCAGGTTTCCGCAGGCGACGCGGGCGTCAGCCTTGTTAGCGCCCTCCTCAAAATTCAACCGCGGTTTGATGAGCTCGATATACCAGTCGCAGAACTCGCCCCAGAAAAAGTCGTAGATGCGGTTGGCGGCTTCATGGAAGCGATAAGTCGCAAGCGCGTCGTTGACCTCCGCGGCTACGCGGTTGAAGCGCGAAAGAATCCAGCGGTCCTCCAGTGCCCCAACCCCGAACGCGGTCACACCCGTGTGGTGACCGCTGCCCTCGCCTGCGCTGAGCGAGGTGGAAGGCGCCGTCCCCGGCCGCAGGCCCGGCTCCACTCTGTCCACATTCATGAACATGAACCGCGCCGCGTTCCAGATCTTGTTGGCGAAGGCGCGGTAGCCATCCGTTCGGCTCTCGCTGAAGGCAATGTCAGTTCCGGGCGCGGCCATCGCGGCCAAAGTAAACCGGGTCGCGTCCGTTCCGAAGCGCTCGATGATCTCCAGCGGATCGATGACGTTCCCCTTGGTCTTCGACATCTTCTGCCGGTCAGCATCGCGCACCAGCGCGTGAATGTACACCTGCCGGAAGGGCACGCTGTCGTCTTTCTTATCCCCCCAGGCGCTCGCCTTCTTGATCGCCGGATCCTGTTTGTGATCCTTCATGAAGTAGCAACCGGTCATGATCATTCTCGAGACCCACAAGAACAGAATCTCGTAGGCTGTGATGAGCAGCGTTGTGGGATAGAAAACTTCCTGGTCGCGAGTTTTCTCCGGCCAGCCCAGCACGGTAAAAGGCAAAAATCCCGAGGAGAACCAGGTGTCCAGCACATCCGGGTCTTGCTCCAGTTTGCCGCCGCAACTACACTGCGGCGGCTCTTCCCGGGCCACAATAACCTCGTCGCAATTCTGGCAATGCCACGCGGGAATGCGGTGCCCCCACCACAATTGCCGTGAGATGCACCAATCGTGGATGTTGTACATCCAGTTCAGGTACATCTGTTTATAGTTTTCCGGAGCGATGGTGATCTCTCCGTTTTCCACTACCTCGATGGCATGCTTCGCCAGGGGCTTGATCTTTACGAACCATTGCCGGGAAAGCCGCGGCTCAACCACCGTCCCGCAGCGCTCGCACTTGCCCAAACCAAGCGTGTAATCCTTCTCGCCCACCAGAAATCCCTGCTGCTGTAAATCAGCGAGCACGCGCTTGCGCGCCTCGTACCGGTCGAGCCCGGCATAGGCGCCCGCATTCTGGTTCATGTGCGCGTGCTCGTCCATCACGTCGATCTGCGGCAGATTGTGCCGCTTCCCGGCCTCGAAATCGTTGGCATCGTGCGCCGGCGTCACCTTCACCGCGCCCGTCCCGAACTCCGGCTGCGCCAGCTCATCGGTGATGATCGGAATCTCCCGCTTCATCAGCGGCAACAGAACACGCTTTCCATGCAGATGCCTGTAGCGCCCATCCTTCTCGTTGACCGCGATCGCCGTATCTCCCAGCATCGTCTCCGGTCGGGTTGTGGCCACGGTAATGAACTCGTTCGTGCCAACCACGGGATAGCGAATCTCCCACAACTTTCCGGCAACCTCTTCATGTTTCACCTCGAGATCGGAGATCGCCGTCCCGCAGCGCGGGCACCAGTTCACAATGTACTTTCCGCGATAGATCAGCCCGTCCTCGTAAAGCCGGACGAACACCTCGCGAACCGCGCGCGAAAGATTTTCGTCCATGGTGAAGTAAAGACGGTCCCAGTCGACTGAAGCCCCCAGGCGTTTCATCTGCTCCAGAATCGCGCCGCCATAGAGCTTTTTCCATTCCCACACCCGCTCGATAAATTTCTCCCGTCCCAGGTCGCGGCGCTTCTTGCCTTCTTTGGCCAGTTCACGCTCCACCATCATCTGCGTGGCGATCGAAGCGTGGTCCGTCCCCGGCAGCCACAGCGTGACGAAGCCGCGCATGCGGTGCCAGCGCGCAATAATGTCCATTTGCGTCTGGTTGAGCATGTGGCCCATGTGCAACCGGCCGGTTACATTCGGCGGCGGCAACAGCAGCGTGAACACCGGACGCGTCTCGCCCTCCGCCGGCGTGGCCACCGAGAAAAGTTTTTCTTTAATCCAGTATTCGGCCCAGCGCGTCTCGATCGCGCCCGGCTCGTAGGCTTTGGGCAATTCGTGCGGCATGGAAAGCAGTCAGCACTCAGTAGTCAGCCCTCAGCCACCTCAGAAGCGGCAATGGCGCGCGCCAGCTTCTGACCGACTGCTGAGTGCTGAATGCTGAGTGCTCGTTTGATCTTACAGGCGCGAGAAAAGAAGGGTCAAACACTCCCTGGGGGTTATACGCATTAAGGGGAAAATGCTACAAAATGCTACACCCCCCACACCACAGAACCTGAACCCAGGGCCCGCCCGCCCGCGCGCAAGTGGGCGTGATCTCCGTGGCATGACTTTCTCCCATAGTGCTCGAAAATTCTCAGTGAATCGTGATTCTACTGCACGGTACAGTTCTTGGGTTTTCTCGCTAAACCAGTGGAAGTGCGAGCGGCGAGCGCGGCATCCGCGATGTGCCGGTGCGGGGAGTGCCGGAGGCGTGCACGTGTGTGCGGAGGACAAACGAAGGGAAGTGTTCGCCTTCTGACTCTACAACCGGTCTCATAATCCCCCAGGAGACTGATTGTTGATGTTCACTTCCGGACAGGGACGTTCGTGCGCGGACAGAATGATCCACTTCGTTCCCACAGGAGTGTTCGATTTTCCTTTTACAGTCAATAACTTACCTCTTGAATTAGATTTGGTCAGAGCCTTGCTTCCACAGGTTCGTTGGCCACCTTCGTCGTCGCGTGTCTAGAGCGCCGTGCCGCGAAAGTCTCGGGGCGAAAAACGTCCTGCTTTTCATGGAACCTGTCTCCTTCAAGATGAAGCGGCGGTGTACGGGCTGCTGGCGCCGGTGGGACAATCAGAGTTTCTATTGTTGCGGACAGAATATCAAGATGCAAGAAGTTGCAACTCGCAGGGTTTGGTTGCGCGAGGCTCTGATATCAACAGTTTGGTCGAAACGCGCCAGAATTTCCGCCGTCGTGAATAACGCAACAGGGCCTAGCCGCTCTGCCGCTGATCACTATCAAGGCGGATTGTTCTTGCATCGCAGCGCAGATTCTCCGATGCCGTAAAGGAATACCGTGAAGCGGCTCCGCGTCTAGAACCTCCCTTCCTCTTCTAGGAGCCTTTGGCGCTTCACGTCCTTCTCGGCATAGGCAATGGTTGGGAGCGGAGGGGGGCGAGGGCCCCCCGTAACAATTTGCTTGACGGGTTTTGGGTGTAATGCTACATATGGTAGCGCTACGTCGAGTAACTGGATAAACCCATGCGTACACCATTCACAGATCTAGAGCAGGCGATCATGTCAAGCGTCTGGCGGCGCGGGTCCGCGACCGCCGAACAGGTGCGGGAGGATTTGGCACCCAAGCGCAAGTTGAAAGAATCGACGGTCCGGACCTTGTTGGGCCGGTTGGAGAACAAGGGCTACCTTAAACACAAAGTCGAGGGGCGCACCTATGTGTATGCGAGTGTCGGTGGGCCGCAGGGTTTTGCGATCCGGGCGGTGCGGCAGATTATCGACCGCTTCTGCGGGGGATCGGCGGAGCGGTTGATTGCGGGCATGGTAGACAACGAAGTGTTGGACGCCGAACAACTGCGGCGTCTGTCCAAGGAGATCGAAAGAAAAGCCAGGAGGAGGTAACGTGAGATGAACTGGGACATCCTGGACGGGTTAGCAGGGCATTTCCTGGGGCGAATGAGCGATGCCTCCATACGCGCTGCGGCACTGGGGATTTTAGCGGGAGTGCTGGTTCTTTTTCTACGCAAAAGGCCTGCGGCGCAGCACGCAGTGTGGGCGCTGGTGACGCTGGCGATGGTTGTGTTGCCAGTGTTGCGCCCGGTTGTTCCTGTTGCACATCTGCACTGGGCTCGACCCGCCGTGCTGCAAGCCTTCACAATCGGGGCGATTTCTGACTGGGCCACGAATTCCGGCGGCACACCTGCCCCGATTCCGTTGGCGCAAGCCGGGCCTCCGGCTTTTCCGCTCGGGTGGCGGGGTTATGTTGCAATTGCGTACCTCGCGGGAGTGTTGATCTTCCTGGCGCGACTGATGTTGGGACTTTTTCTGGCTTGGCGTCTGCTGCGCGGCGCGCAACCGATTGGGACCGAGGTGCGGAGACACTTCGGTGTGGTTGCCGCTGCGGGAACAAAGATTGAGATCGAAGAATCGGATCGCGTTCGGGTTCCGGTAACCGCGGGGCTGGCACGAATGCGGGTAATTCTTCCAGCTGAGTGGCGAGCGTGGTCGGCGGAAAAGATGGGCGCTGTGCTGGCTCACGAGTCGGCGCATCTGCGGCGGCGGGACCCGTTGGTGGCTCTTCTGGCGGCAACGAATAAATGCATCTTCTGGTTCCATCCGCTGGCCTGGTGGCTGGAGCGCCGACTTGCCATGCTGGCGGAACATGTCGCGGATGATGCGGGGATGGCGGTTTCGCATGATGCCCAAAGCTATGCACGCATTGTGGTTGAGGTCGCGTCGCAGATGCAGGAGAACAGTGGGCGGCTTATCTGGCATGCCGCTGCGATGAACGGTCCGCTGATTGCCCGTCGCATTCGGCGAGTCATGGACCCTCGCGCGAGGAACGACAGAGGGAAGCCGCTGGGCGTGGTGGCACGTGTCCTGCTGGCATCGAGTGTCGCTCTTCTTCTCTGGATTGCTGCGGCAGCGGATTTTCAGAGCCTGGCGCGCGCCCAGGCCGATCGATCTGCGTCCGCTGGCAACGGAGCGCGCCTGGGTTTCTTGACTGAGCCCGTGAATGCGCCTGCGCCTGATCCGACCACGGAGGAACAAGCTTCCGCAATGGAGCAGCGGCTCGCTAGTGATCCGGAGGATGAGCAGACTCGGGGACAATTGCTCCGCTACTACTGGAGACACAAGATGGAGGAGAAGCGCGTTCCCTTGGTTCTCTGGCTGATCGATCATCATCCGGAATCGCCGCTTCACGGCGAGGTGACCACTGGTATTTTCCCGCATGCTCTTGAGGATCATCCAGGTGACCCAGACGCCTTTGCGGACGCCAGGGGGCGCTGGTGGGAGCAAGTGAACGAGCATCCGCAGGATGCGCGAGTTCTGGGGAATGCCGCGTACGCCCTTGGTGCGGGCAGCATGCGGGACGAAATTGATCTGCTGAGACGCGCGCAAGGACTGGATGGAGAGAACTGGACTACGCCGCTTGCTTACCTTTATTCATATGTGCTGGTGGAAGATGGTGATGTCGGGCCAACGCCGAATGTTCTTGGAAACCCGTTCAGAGATCCGGAGCTAGCGGCACAGATCCGGAGCGAACTGCAAACCTCCAACGATATTGGGCTGGTTGGAATGACGGCCTTCGATTTGGTTGAACTCGCGGTTCGGAAAGCGGGAAGCCATGAAGGAGGAAGTTGGGATCTTGTTGCATTACGGACAATTGCGACCGAACTGGTAACGCGGGCCGAAACGCTGGATCCCCAGAACCAGCATGTGCTCGAGGTGGTGGGAAGTAACGGCCGCTGGTCTGATTTGATGGGAGGTGTGAAGGGCTTGCCCGGAGCTGCGGTAGAGAGGCCGCCTTCGGCTACGGTGCAGAGTGAGCCGACTGCTCGCCCGCAAGTGGTGCGCATCGGTGAGGGAGTTGCTGCCAGTCTCCTGCAGGAATCGCTGAAGCCCGTTTACCCAGCTCTAGCGAAAGTCGCAGGAATACAAGGTGCGGTGAAACTGCAGGTGCAGGTCGGAGGCGATGGGCACGTGGTAGAGATAAAGATTGTCAGCGGGCATCCACTGCTGGTGCCGGCGGCGATCGATGCCGTGAAGGGCTACGTGTACAAGCCATTCCTGGTCAATGGTAGTGCGGTCGACTTCATCACCACGGTCGCGGTTGAGTTCGCGTCCGACGCGCCTGGCGAGGAGGGAGGGCACCAATAATTCTCGAAGGGCAGCTGCTGTCGCGGCCCAGGCCAAACCGCCCGCTGCAATCAAAGTTGAGGTCGCGGAACTGAAGATCGAGGGCGCGACACACATTTCGATTGCCGATCAGGACCTCGCGGCCTCAATTGGAGAGCAAACTTACCCAGACACTGATCCGGATGGCGCGCGGGACGAAGTTCTGGAAAGAATCAGAGATGCATGGCAAGACCGCGGGTACTTCAAGGTGGTGGTTCGTGGGGATGCGAGCCCGTGGGGATCGCGCCCGTCACGATGCGGAGTGACGAAGCGCGCGGGGGAGCGCGGGGGCGCAGGCGAGATGGATCATGGAATGGGGCGTCGGGCGGGTACCATCTTCCCGATTTTGGCGTCAAGCTTGTGTTTTGCTTCGGTCATCACCTTCGGACACCAGTGTTGTCATGGTTTACTCTGCTGCTCCGATTCCCACTGTTGAAGCACTTTCACAACTCCAGCCATCTTGGACGCTCGCACAGCCTCCTTTCTACAGATTTTCTCCAGCGTGTGCTGGTTGATTCCCCGGCGCATGAATTCCCGTTTGGGAACTTTCGCGATCCGCGCCAACTGTGCGTCATCTGCAACCGCGCTGCCTCTGCGCTGGTACTGAATAGTTTTGGATTCCAGCAGACTCAAATCTTCACCTTCTTCCCAATGCCGGTCAGATTCCTTTCCGATGTAGATCGGCGGCCAGTTCGCGACGATATGCGCCCGCTGCAATAATCCTTGCGTGTCGAATTCGCACGGTTCACCGTTCGGCCCTAAACTCTTGGCTTCCGGATGGTTCTGATACGAATCCAAAAGCATAAAGAAGTTTTTCGGCATTGCCTTGCACCCATCGTATTCGTCGGTCAGTTCGTAAATGGGTGATTGGGAATCATGGATGTTGATGCACTTCGATTGCATCCACTGCTCGCGCTCGGATAAGAACGACGTTATGAATGTGCATTTGTTCGGATCAACTCCTTGCGGGTATCCAAAGCGGTAAATTTGGGGAATCATCATGAAATTGTTTGGCCTTGTGAGCGGACCCTTTGCGAGATAACGGAGCGCGTGATGGGGCGTGCTGAGCGTTAGCTTTATCATTACCGGCAAATCGAACCAAGCTGGTTTGTTTCGCTCTAATCCGAGAATGCCGCGCATAATCCAATCCCACGCCTCGAATATCCAATGTGGAGTTTCGTGATCCCAGCCTTTAGGTGAATCCGCAGGCGGGTAGAAGTAGCCGAGTCCGTGAGCTTTCGGTTCTACGATGTCAATGTCGCGTTCTGTTTTTGTGTAGAGCGCATATCGTTTTGCAGCAATGGAATAGCCGAATAGCTGACGACGTTGCTTATCGCGATCCCAATTAAGTTTATGGATCTTTAGAATCGAACCGGGAACCAATTTACGGTTATACGGATTCAGAGTCTCAAATCGGTCAACGATTTCCTGCACTTCCGCCCGCGATAGCGCCGTGATCGGCTCCGCGCGGTCTGGCATTGTTATCTGTTGCCGGCGCTTCGATGAGACGATGGCCGCACTATCGGTGTCGCAAAACAAAAACGTTCCGCCCGCCTCCTTTATGCACTTTTCAAGCATTCCCAACAGCAGACGACCACCCGATGTAATAAGAGAGGCTATGTGCGGGGCAAACCAATCTCCAGGGTCTTCAACTACATCCGAAGTCGTCGGAAACGACTCATCACCTGAAAACACCTTTATGTTAGCTGAGTCTGATTCGTTCGGATTCGGAATCAAGATACGTATGCAGTCCGGTCATCTCGAAATCGAGGACGGCATTGGACCTGAACGTCGAACGATCAGGCTTGCAAAGATTGGCCACAATCTGAAACGCCTAGTCTGTATCTCCGAAGATGGTCTTGCAACGCTCGCTGCGTTGAAGTGGATCGCGGATGTTGGCGCGTCCTTCGTGATGTTGAACCGCACTGGGAAAGTTCTGTTCGCGACTGGACCAAACGCCTCCAGCGATGTCCGGTTGCGTCGGGCGCAAGCCCTTGCTCACTCATCGGGTGCTGCCCTGCGCATTGCACGAGAGCTCATAGACCAGAAGCTTGCGGGACAAGGACTGGTCGCCCGTCAAAAGCTGCATGCAGTCGAATGCGCCGACAGGATTCATTGTTACCGTTCCGAGTTGGCTGAGTCCGACACTCTCGAAAGAGTGCGGCTGATTGAATCGCGTGCGGCTGCCGCGTATTGGTCGGCGTGGCGAACATTGCCGATTATTTTTCCAAGGAAAGATCAACGCCGAATTCCCGCACATTGGCGGGTCTTTGGTACAAGAGTTTCACCTTTAACCAACTCCCCACGGCTCGCGGTGAATCCGCCGAATGCAATTCTCAATTACCTTTACTGTCTTCTCGAATCGGAATCACGTCTCGCGGCTGCCGCGCTCGGTCTCGATCCTGGTCTTGGGATGCTTCACGTTGACACGAAGGCAAGGGACAGTCTCGCATGCGATCTAATGGAACCCGTCCGGCCTCAAGTTGACGCACTCTTGCTCGACTGGATCATGAATGAACCGCTCAAACGGGAGTGGCTCTTCGAGCGGTCTGATGGAAATTGCCGGTTGATGGCAGAGTTCGCTGCTCGATTGTCGGAGACTGCCCCCATGTGGGGGCGTGCAGTCGCACCTTTCGCTGAGTGGGTTACTCGCGCACTGTGGTCAAGCTCAGCCAAACTTGCTTGTGAATCGGTACCGGCTACGCGCCTAACGCAGCGTTTCAAGCGAGAGGCAATAGGTGCACAGCGTATGCCTTCACCGAGTAGAGCGCCACGCCGGGACAATCTTTGTCGCGGCTGTGGAAAGACGATCCAGGACGGGCGCGCAAACTGTGCGCTTTGTTCGGTTGACGATGCAACCAAGAACATGCTCGACGCTGCACGGATTGGACGCCAGACGGCGAACGGTCCTGAAGCCCAGGTAAAGCGTGCGAATACTCAACGCAAGAACGCCCAAGCGCAGCATGCTTGGAGACTGTCGGGCCAGCCCGCGTGGCTCACTCGTGCGTTCTATTCTGAAAGAGTCCATCCGGTTCTCGCCACGATGTCGGCATCCGTTATCGCGCGGCGAATCTCGGTTTCGCGATGGTATGCTGGGCGCATCCGGGAGGGGTATCGACCGCATCCGAGACACTGGCAGGCACTGGCAGATCTGGTTGGTGTTGGAGGATGAGTAGGATGATATTTGGCACCGTGACCCGGATATGCGCTTCGCTGGATCCCTTAACTTAGTGGTTCTATTTCTTTGCACCTCAGACGATTGAGTCGTTCACCAGCGTGAGAATTTGTTTATAACCGGGCGTGGTTTCCGAGTAGTCAAAAGCATTTCCAGGACGCTTGGCGTAGCGCACGGCCCCGAGCAAATTCGTATTGAAAGTTATTTAGGTCAGGTGTTTTGCAGGAACAAAAATCAAATCGAGAATCGACAATCGACATGGAAGATCAAGAACTAAAAGAGGCTGCCAAAGGCACGCGCCAACGGGCCCTCACGATCGCGGAGATCCTGCGCGGGTCCGAGTACTCATTAACGCTGTTCTCCGCCGAAGAGGTGGCATCCCTGGAACTCTTTGATAGGAGTGGCAAGCCATATCTTAACTTGCGTAGCTTCCTGCAAACCGAGGCCGGCAAAGCCAGAGGAGATCGTAAGGCAGCTCTATCTGCGCAAATTGATAAATGAGTATGGTTATCTCCCCGAATCGTATTGCCATAGAGAAGCAAGTCTACTTCGGCTCGTCAGTTCATGAGAAGGCGGCTGACATTGTAGTCTGGGAGAAAGGCACAACCGATACACCGTACATCATCGTTGAATGCAAGAAGCCTAAGCGCAAGGACGGACTTGAGCAGCTAAAGAGTTACTGCAATGCCGAGGGGGCCCCCATCGGCGTGTGGACCAACGGAGGGGCAACGATTTATCTCCACCGCGAGGATCCGAACCTCTTCCGGAACCTCGACGGCATACCACGGGCGAACCAGACGCTCGCGGAGATGCTCGATCAGCCGTGGACGCTGGACGACCTTGAAAAGGAAAACATCCTTGTTCAAGAGCGAACCAGCCTTAAAGACGTCATCCTCGACATGGAAGATCTAGTCCTCGCCAATGCTGGAGTGGATGCTTTCGAAGAGGTTTTCAAGCTTATCTACGCGAAACTGTTCGACGAAGCGCGGGCGGCGAGGTCAACCAAGGGCAAACGCAATTTGATGTTTAGGGTTGGGTAGTAGCGCACTCTTAGCATTCGTTACGGCAAGACGACTTCAGAATATAAAGGTGAGCCGTGGCTTACCTGAAGCTACCGATTCTGATGAGGCCCCTGTTGAGTAACAGCCAGACGAGCCCGCCGGCCCCGCCCATTCCCCACTTCCCCTTCCTAGTGCGGCCTTCGTATCCTTCCCCTAGCCATTCAGCGCGCCCCCTCTTGCGGGCGGGCGGGCCCTGGGTTCAGGTTCTGTGGTGTGGGGGGTGTAGCATTTTGTAGCATTTTCCCCTTAATGCGTATAACCCCGTCAAACACTCCCTGGGGTTATACGCATTGAGGGGAAAATGCTACACCCCCTACCCCCCACCGCAGAACTGGTTTTGACTTGGCCCCGGCCCGCCCGCACGTGGCGCAAGAGGGGCCCGCTGCCTTGCGAGGGGAAGGATGGGAAGTCTGCGCAGGAAGGGTGAGCGGGAAAACTCGGTAGGTAGCGTCAGTCACGTCCTGTGCAAAGCAAAAGGCCATCAGACGGGGCAAATCCATTGCCCGAGCTTGCGTGGGACAGCACGAAACACTACAAGGATTTGTCCTTTCACCAGTTTCTATAAGGAACATCAGAGAGTTGAACTTTGACTGAGCGGCTCTCTTCAGGCTTCAGCTTGCTGTTTACCAAACTTTGCACGGAACGAAGAGCTTGCGTTTTATTTGCAGTCGGTCCCACTATAATTCTTTTCAGCAGGAAACTTCCATTGCCATCTTTCAAACTGACTGAGCGATAAGGTATCAATATGGACTTGCCAACCCGAAAATCCAGTCTGGTTGCTTCCTCCGTCGGAATGGCAAAGGCTGGTGCGTTGTCCATCATTACCCGTGATACGATCCGCCACTCCTTTTCATCTACAAATTTTGGATGCTTGAGAAATAGGGCGAAAGCATGTAGTTCGAAAAGCAACATCGCCGCTATAAGCGGGTCTCGATCTAAGATTATTGACCCCGATGGGCGTTGGTTCCAAAGCGAGCCACTCGATCCGCAGCTACCGCCGACCAGCCTCCCCAAGTCGTCGTAGCCAGTCCCGGTGACCAGGGAGGAATTGAAGCTGCAAGTCTGCGTGCCCTCGGAGTTGAACCCGTCCGTGATCGCCAGTTCCTTTAGAGTGCCGTTCGGGCTCCACGTCAGCGCACCCGTCGCGGTGACCGAGTTGACCTGGAACGTCCAGTTCGTCATGCGGTTGACTGAATCATAGCTGTAGCCGTCATAATCCGTTCCCGTCCCGATGGCGATGTTCGTCGGCTGGCTCGCGGCATTGTAGGTGACACCTGAGACTTGCGTTCCGGTTCCCAGCGCGAACGTATTTAGCCTATCCGTCCCCGACAAGACCGCACGAGAAGAAATAACTGCAAAGGTGCAAGCCAGCATCGAGGCTCGGCGCGAGTCCACTTGGCTACTGAGTCAGGCTAAGAAGACTGTGGAGGACTTGATCGCGAACAAAAAGGCTGGGAAGGGACGATAGTCAGATTATGTCAGCCCCTCGGCACATCATAGACTCACTGGAATCGGTACTTTCGGTATATTTCTCCAACTGTCGTCATAAGGAACGAGCTGCCTTCATCCTATGCGACGAGCTGGTCGAGGTGAGCTGCCGTGAGAAGGTCAAGCAGACAGTGCCCAATTTGGGGAACATGAATTTTCACGGTTTGATGACTCATGCAACGATTGGATTCGATGTCGTTACTGCAGGGTTAGGAAAATGTGTCTTCGATTGCCATAAAACCCGTAACGATATGCAGCACAATAACCCAGCCGCGACCGTGGACGGCCAGCACTGCGCAGACGCTATCGTCGATGCGGTCGATGTCATCGAGCATTGTTTTCCCGGAACCAAGCCCGCTCTACCCGACAAGCTAAAAGTTACGCTGCGTGTTGTGCGGCTTCTGTCACAGCATGGAGACCCGCGTCAACAAACAGAATTTGGTAACGCCATGCAAGCGCACCAATGGCGAGGCAATCGCGAGCGAGCCAATCTCAATGTAGCGGAAGGTCGCCGAGCTTACCTGCACACGCGGTTCAAAAGCGCGTTCCGACAGTATCGCGACATCGGAGAGTGTTCGACCATCCGCGCGGAGGCGATAGTTTCCGGTTTGGGGACGATCCGGCCGGAACAGAGAAGTAGACGGCAAATACCCGTTCTTTGTCCGATCGAACAGGAGTTCCGCTTACGGCGGCATTTGATGCCCCGGTGTTAGACTACGGGCGAGACACGATGGCCGATATCAATGCGTTCGCGTTGCAGCAAGCCGAGGTGGCAGCGGCAAAGCTCTGGGCATTCGGGAGCGCCCCTTTCCCGCTCGCCAATGGAGCCATCATCCAGGGCCACATCGAGCAGTTGGTCACCGATACCGCCATCGCCTTTGCAATCCATGTTCGACGCATCCTGGACAACAGCGCCATTCACACCAAGTTCACGCTCGATGAACCGTTCCGGCATTGGTCCCCTGCACATGGCTTGATCAAGGTGGCTCTTCTCCGGGACGCCTTGAACCATATCGTTCACGCGACGGAGTTCGAGGTAGGGTTTGAGCGACTACCCGACAACGCGGCCAAGATTGAGGGAGGCGCCATCGGAGTGATCTATCTTCGGACCAGGACGGATCAGCGGGAGGAGGCACTCATCGACGTCTTCACCCTGGCTTCGTGTTTCTTTCACCGAGTCCTGCCTTTTTTGCGGCCGGGCGGGTCCTCTAAATCGGAGGCAGTTCATTGACAGGGTTTGTCCAGCGCGCATCCCGACAACCCCCGGCTGATTTCCTTCTGGTCGAGGGCAAACCTGAAGTTGAGAACAGCAGGGCGCGGCGGAGCTACAATGATCTTGCCGGGTGAAACGGAAGCGGGCGCTGCGGGGACGCAACCATGCCGAGGGATATCCCGGTGGGCTCATCGAGCCGATGAACAGGGGGCGTGAGACACTCATTCTTGCGCCGCCCAACCTCCATCGGATCGAGAGACCCCCATGCCTTGAAAATCCCCGCCCGAAGGGCGGAATACTCACTAACGGAGAACGTCGCTTCTCCATTTCAGGCTGAACCAAGACAGGAACACCGCATACTGGCATAGTCAAGCACCACAAGAATACGAGAGAGCCGCTTTCCGTGCGCGGGAAGAACGGCGTAAGGAGATCATTCGCAAGTTGGCGGCTTTAGGTGCGCAGGTTTTAGCTTCGCAAAAAAGAACAAGGAAGTGCCGTTCCTACATTGAGGCGATCTAGGACCGTCTTTCCCGCGCGAGGCCAACCCGACGCGCCGCGCCATTTGCGTAGCTAGCCAAACCTTCCAATCCTTCGCAGCGCAGCGGGCGGGCCCTGGGTTCAGGTTCTGTGGTGTGGGGGGTGTAGCATTTTGTAGCATTTTCCCCTTAATGCGTATAACCCCGTCAAACACTCCCTGTCAAACACCCCTGGTGCAGTGATTGAGTTGCGAGATTGCCTCGCCAACTTCCTGTGGTGGTGGTGGAGTGCGTTGACACTGCGGTGCGGGCTATGACAGAATGCCCGCCAATCGGTCGTACTCCGGATTCTGTGCTAGGTCAACGAAAGAGAGCGCCCGAAGGGTATCTCCATCCGATTCTCTGAGCGCCGCAGAAAAAGAAAAGCGCGTATGACGCCGCTCGTCGAGGCAGAAGCCTGTTTTGCGCTAACCCTCACACGCAAAGAACTCCGTGAAATCATCGCCTTTTCTGCCATGCTCTTGGCTACTCTCGCAATTCTCGCGCCTCTTGCTGGTGCCCAGCGGCGCGGCGATCAGATTACGGGCAACGGCGATGTGGTCGAGTTCCGCGCCGATAACATCGGCGGAGGCACTCCCGATAGCAACTGCTATGCCGCTAGCCCCAATGCGTGTCCTCCGAACGGCGGTGCCATGGAGGGGAACCCTCGCCGTGGACAGCAACCACCGGCAACGCCAGGGAGCGAGCCCGCCGAAGCTTCAAAGAATCAACCCACGGATGCAAAATTACGAGGTTCCCAACCAGCTGACTTCAACCGCAACATCTATTACGGAAACAAGCTCGAATTCTCCCTGGACGGGGGATGGCTTCCCATTAATATCCCCTTTGCTTTCGACGTATTCGAAGGCGATGCCTACGACGCATACCCTCTCAAGTACACGCTCGTGCCCATCATAGCGTCTCTTCGATGGCATATGAGCGATATAGCCGGTCCGGGGATTCTGCGCGGCAATTGGGATCTTACCTGCAGCGGGTCCGCGACCTTGATTCCGCGGGGAGCCGAGACGCGCTATTTCGCATACATCATGGGCATTCGCCGTAATTTTGTTCCACGTAACTGGAGGGTCGCGCCCTACTTCGATCTGCGCCTCGGCCTCGGGGATATTAACGCTAAGGGACCGGACGGGGTGAGATACGCGCAAGGACAGGACTTCACTTTTACCGGCAACCTCGGGAGTGGTGTGCGCTATAACTTCAATCCGCGCTACGCTATTTCAGCCGGTCTGAATTACATGCACATATCGAATGCGGGCTTATCCGAACCTCAGGTTCCGAACTATGGCATCAATGTCTACGGGCCCATGTTTGGGCTCGATATCCAGTTGCGCCGGCGTCACGAGCCTTCCGCGCAGTAAACCAAGTGTATGCGGCAGTTTTGCCATCCCTTCTGCCCACCCCGTCAAACACGGGAGCTGCACGAGCGCTTGATATCCGGGGTTCAAAAGAAAATTCAGAAGAAAAAGAAGAGCCGAACGCCGATCGCCGATCGCTGGTTTTACTTCTTCTCCGATATTTTGCGGGAGATCTCTTCCATGAGCTTGGGGCGAAGATCGGCCAGCACGCTGTCCACGATGCTGGCGACGTTGTTGGTGTCACCGCTCGGCGTGGCCACCGAGGCTTCCTGCATGATTTTTTCGGCGCCCGCCGCCACCGCCATGGCCGCCGACTCCACCCGCGCTGCTTCAGGCACGTCGGACTCTCCCCGCCGTGGTTCCTTTACTTCGCCACCCGCGCCGGTGTCGCGGACTTGTTGCCAGCTCGCCCACGCCGCCGCTGTGCTCTTCACCGTCTCGGGATCCAGCCTGGGTTCCGCATCTCGGACAACGGGTGCGGCAGCGCTGCTCAAAGCGGATGCTGCCTCCACCATCGCCGGTGCGGCTTCCGCAACAGGCAGCAACTCCTGTGTTTCCGCCGCAGCTGTCGCGGCTTCCGTTTCGACAGCCCCGCCCACCAACTCAGCAACTGCCGCTGGCTCCTGCTGCGGCTCCGAGTCACTGGCTGCGGAGGGTGTCTCGGCACGTGGTTCCGCCTCAACTTCCGGTGGAACTGTCGCGGCCACAGCCTCGGGCGGCTGGCTCGACGCGTTGGCGGGCTCACCCTGACTCGCGGGCTCGGCAACCGCACCGCTGGAAGCCACCGTTGCCGCCTCCAATCGCGCGACCGGATCTGCTTGCGCCGGAGCGGCTTCGGCTTCCGGCTGCGCGGCGCCCATGGCCCGCTCAGGTTCTCGAACAGGTTCAGGTTCTGGAGTCGAAATCGCCGCGGCCGGCACTTCCATCGCCGCTTCCGCTCCCGCGGAAGAATTCTCTGCTCCAGCGGCCTGCGTAACACCCACTCCGCCGGTCGGGTCAGCCTCCGGAGCCACAACGTCCGTATGCGCCTTCTGCATTTCCTGATGGAGCGAGATGGCTGCTTCTTCGCCCTCCAGCGCCACCGCCACCGCTGTCCAGCGCCCAGCTGCCGGGTTCGCGGACCCCGCGGATTCTGCCGTCGCCGCCAGCGTCACGGGCACGTCCCGTGTCTCTTCCGAAATCTCTTCGCGGCTCGGGAGAACGGCTTCAGCCGCGCCCGCTACCTTCTTGATTTCGCTTTCTGTTCCGCTTCTTTGCGGCGTTTCGGTCTTCACTTCCCCATCCGCCGTGGATGCGGAGTCGCCCCGAACCTCCGAGCGCGGAAGATTACTCTCGACTTTGTCGGAAACCGGCTCCGAACTCGCCGCACTCGTCGTCCCTGTAGTCTCGATTTCAGAAACCTGCGGCTCGGGCTTGATGGCAGCGCTTACCATCTGCATCTGCGCCGCTGCGGCCGCAATCGCGGCCACCTCTTCCGGCGTCACATCTTTGGGCAATCCCGCCGGCGCCAGGGCCGCCACGTCCACGCTTGTTTCCGCTGCTTCCCCAGCCCGCCGCCGTGGCCCTTCTTTCGCGGTTTTACCGGCAGCTTTCTCCTCGGCGGTTTCCACCGTCGTGCGGAGATCCCGGTTCACGGGGTTGTAAATCGCAGGTTCGTCCGCAATCGTCTCTTCCGCTTCCGTCCTCGGTTTCGGAAACCCGATCCGGCTCTTCCATCCCGTGTCCTCGTTCGCGTCGTTGCGCCCGCCACGGCCAGTTTCTTCCGCCGCCGCAATCGCCCGCGCAAACCGCCCCGGCTTGGACGGTTCGGCTCGCGGCACAACTTTGTCTTCCAGTTTCGACAGCGTGCTGAGCAACTCGCTGGCTTCAAATGGCTTGACGATGAAGCCTTCCGCCCGCACCCGTTGCGCTTCTTCCGGCTTGAAAGGCTCCAGCTTGCCCACCGTCAGCAACACCGGAATGCGCGCCGTTTCCTGCGATTCCTTCAGCCGCTGGCACACTTCCAGCCCGCTGTAGCCGGGCATATAAACATCCAGGATCACCAGGTCGGGCTTGAGCTCCAATATCTTCTTCAGCGCCGCCGAGCCGTTATTGACGGCAATTACCTCATATCCCGCATCCGCAAGGATTTTGCGCCCCATGTTCTGGGCGGTCACACTGTCGTCGGCGAGCAGTATCTTCCGGGCCAAGAAAATTCCTCTGATGCGGGGAGATATCGCGAAGGTAACCTGCCCGTCGACGTAAGTCAATGATCAGGCGGGATGTTACCTGGTTACTAGTGGTCAGCGCCTATCGCGCGCGCCAAACCCTTGGACTTGACTGGGGCTCACTGCGGATTTCCTGGCTAGAACGGGATGAACTTCCTTAATCCCTTCTTCTTCTTCTTCCTGCTGCTCGAAATGTCCTGGTCGCTGGCCAGGCTGGAGCCGGAACTGGCAGCAGCCGAACTGTTCGACGACCTTTGTCCCTGGTGAATCTCATTGATCTGTGTTGGCGGTGGCAAGGCCGCATCGCTCGGACCCACGCTCTGGCTTCCTGCCAGCGGCGTCAACTCGTTCGCATCCGCCGGACCGCTGGGTTTCAGCTCATTGGGGTCGCCCGGAACTGTCGAGTTCGGCCGGGCGAAAGGCTCCGCATTGGCTGCATTGGTCGTAGCCGTATCGGATCGCGGCGCCGGCTGATTGGCTGCCGGAGTTCCGCCCGCCACCGCTTCCACGCTCAGGCTATGCGTGCCCCGAGGTCCCGCCAGCGTCTCCCGGATGGTGTCTCGTTCCACCTGATTCGCCGAGATCGGCGTGGGGTCCACCAGCGACGGCTCACCCACCTTCGCCGCCTGCGACACGTCCGGCCCTTTTTTCACCACGCTCATGAGTTTGACCAGCGTGGTGGTTTCCCTCCGGCTATCCTCCTCCGCACCGTTCCGCGCCACTGCCGCCTTCGTCGGCCGTGGGATCGGCTGATGCAGCGCCGCCAGCCGCTTCTTCGCGTCTTCCTCGCGGTCCATCACCGGATAGCGCGTGATGATCTGCGAATACGCCGCCGCGGCATCCTTGGTCAGCGCCCCGATCATGTTGGCCTTCAGCCCTTCCCCAATGCAACCGATTTGCGGGCGCGACGACTTCACGCACGTGGGTCGGGCCCGCACCTGCGCAATCTGTCCTTCATAGTTCTGCCCCAGCAGATACAGCGCCTCATCCGCCCGGCTGTACAGCGGATACGTCTCCACCAGCGACTTCAACCGCGCGATCGACGCCGGATACGACATCCGCAGGTAATAGAATTTTCCAATCCCAAACTCCCGCTCGGCCAGCACTTCCTGCACTTCCAGCAGCCGCTGTTTTCCCTCCGCCACCAGTTTCGTGTTGTCCGGGTACTGCATGATCAGGTTCCGGTACTCATCTTCCGCCCGCTTGGCATGGGTAAAGTCGCGATCCGCTTTCTCCATCTGCTCGTATTGGATGTTGGCAATCTTGAGCTGCGCCTCGGCCGCTTCCGGCAGGTTCGGGAAGAAGGTCTCGAAATCCCGGTATTCTTGTTCCGCCTGCGCCAGCGACGCCGCTCCCCCCTCGGCATACCAGGAATCGCCCACCGCCAGCTTCGCCCGCGCAATAAATTCCGAGTCCGGATAGGTGTTGATCAAGGTCTCCAGCGTCATCCGCGCCACGTCGAAGCGATTGTGCTTCATCGCGTTCATGGCCCGGTCGAACAGCACTTTATCCGGCTGCTTCGACCCCAGGTCGGCCAGCGGATTGACGGACTTTTTGTTCGTGCAGGCCGCCGTGATCATCAGCAGCGTGCCCAGCGTCGCAAGCAACCTAATTCGCCGTGACATTAAGACCTCGAATCGATTATCTCGGGAGAATCCCCCGTCCGCCTTCGCTCCAGCCAAGCTCTCGCCTGTCCGCTCCAGCGAAGCCCTGCTTTCCCGCCGCCTCCGCTACACTTTCAACAGCGCCGCTTCCGTCGCCGCCTTCAGCAGCCCTTCCGCATTCTTTCTTGGATCGCCGCTTCCGAACACGGCGTTGCCCGCCACCAGGATTTCCCCGCCCGCCCGCACCACATCGCCCACCGTGTCATGCCCTACCCCGCCATCCACTTCGATGCGGTAGTTCAGCCCGCGTTGGCTGCGTATCTCCGCCAATCGCCGCATTTTGTGCAGCGTAGTCGGAATGAACCGCTGCGCCCCGAAGCCCGGATTTACCGACATCACCAGCACATAGTCCACAATATCCAGCACTTCCGCCAGCGCATCCACCGGCGTCGCCGGATTGATCACCACCCCCGCCAGGCAGTCGTGGCTCTTCACCAGGTGCAGCGTGCGGTTCAAGTTCCGGCAAGCTTCCTGATGCACCGAAATCCAGTCCGCCCCGGCTTCGGCAAACCCCGGTATGAACTCATCCGGATTCTCAATCATCAGGTGGCAGTCCAGCGGCAACTCCGTCACCCGCCGCAGCGACTTCACCACCGCCGGCCCCAGCGTTAGGTTCGGGACGAAATGCCCATCCATAATATCCACATGGATGACGGTTCCGCCACCCTCCCCCGCCGCACGCACCTGCTCCCCAAGACGGGCAAAGTCCGCCGCCAGAATCGAAGGTGCCAGCTTAATCAAGGTTGTCTCTTATACCCTGGGTTTTCCCGGTCGGAAATCTTTTAGGAGTTTACCATCCCAACCCCCCCGCCGCAGACCCATTCTACAAATGCCGGCTGATTGCACAGATATAGATACAGATATCGGGGATCTTCCGACCATCTCCCCAATCCTGTCATCCCGACCGGAGCCGGTCACCGCCAAGGCGGCGATCGGCGGAGTGGAGGGACCTGCTGTTTAATGTTTGCATCGGATGATCGAGGCTGCCCCACTCGCCGCGGTTTTCGGCGAGTGGGTACCACGGACCCATGCAGCGCAGTGCCAGCCATCTCACACCGTGCAACTCCGCGCGGGATAGCCCATCTTTGTCGGCGGGTGGCCGCCGTCTCTGAACTCGCCGGCGTCAGCAATAAGGAGCGGCCCGCGCCTTCGCTCGTATCCGATCCACGAAGGGCATTGTTCCTGGAACGCTTAAATCGAGCGAAGAGAGACGATCGGGTCCACGGAAGCGGCACGCTTTGCGGGAAGCGCCGAGGCGAGAAGCGCCGCGATCGTCATAATCAGGGCACCCGCGAGGTAGATGATCGGGTCCGTTGCGCTGACCTCGAAGAGCAAGGACTGAATAATTCGCGACACTCCCAGGGAGACCAGCACGCCGAGACCGCACCCGATCAACGCTAGCTTGGCGCCCGAAACCAAAACGAGCATTGCAATCCCGTTGCGCTGGGCACCAAGCGCCATCCGGATTGCGATCTCGTGCGTGTGCAGCGATGCCGAGAAGGCGATCACCGCATACAGCCCCGTGAGGGCAAGCAACAGAGCGCCCAGGGCAAAACCAGTGATGAGGCCGGTATTGAATCGCCGCGGCGCCTCAACACTTGAGATCGCTTCATTCATCGACTGTACTTGTTGCAGCGCGAGGAGAGGATCAATTTCAGAAACGGTTGACCGCAGGGTATGAATCATCTGCTCGGGTGGAAGTGCGGAACGTACGGCTATATATCCACCAGCAGGGTCACTGAGCTTTCCGGTTTGATCCGGGCCGTAAATGGTTTCGGGCTGCTCCATGGGCGTATACCACTGCTCGTCGCTAGGTTCGTCGGGCGAACCCATTTTTGTGTCAGCAACAACGCCAACAACAGTTGCCCACGGGAGTTTCATTTGCGGACCGCCGACGTGGATACGCTTGCCGATGGCACGCTGGCCCGGCCAGCACCGTTCCGCCATAGATTCATTCACGATCACAACCGGGGCTGAACCCGAGCGGTCGTCAATGGTGAAGTAGCGACCATCAAGCAGCGCGATACCCATGGCGCGAAGGTAGCCACCGGAAATAGCCCCAAATACAGCGAACTCCGGTTTCCAACTGTCTGCGGGCTGTCCCTCCACCGTGTATGCGGTTTCTGGGTATGAGCCGATTGCCGGTGCGGCGTTCGTAATGCCGACGGCCAGGACGCCTGGTCTGTTCGAGAGCTTGGCCAGCACCTCGCGACTAAAGGCATCGGCAGAAGCGGTGGTGGGGTATTGCGCGAGAGGCAGTTGATAGCCACCGATCAAGACATGATCTGGACGAAATCCCGGGTTGACGGCGCGCATCTTCTGAAAGCTGCGCAGGAGAGTACCGGACGCAACGAGCAGCACCAGAGTGACGGCGATTTCAGCGACCACCAGGCCTGAACGTAACCAAGTATGGTATGAGCTGCCGGTGCCGGTCCGGAGTCCCGACTTGAGGCTCTCTGCCGGGTTCGTTCTTAGAGCAGCGAACGCAGGAGCAAGGCTGCACAGAACGCCCGTTGCTACGGCGAGCAGAAGGGCGAAGCCAGTGACGGTTGCATCTATGGTGATGGAGTCTATGCGCGGCATGGAGTCAGGCAGGACGCTTAGGGTGGTTCGGATGGCAGTTGCCGCCAATACCAGGCCCAATACTCCACCGGTCACGCCCAGCAACAAGCCCTCAAATACTGACTGACCTATGATTGCACCGGCGCTGGCGCCCAGCGCCAGCCGAACCGCGTATTCGCCGTGGCGCCGGATGGCCCGGACCAGTAAGAGTCCGGCTACATTCGCGCAGGCTATTAGCAGCACAACGGAAACCGCTAGAAAGAAAATCCTCAGCAACGGCCGAACCTCTGAAACCTCGTATTCGAGCAGTGGTGTGACGTCACCCCGGATGTGGATGGCGGACTGGGCCACTGGTAGATTGCGCATGATCTGCCGGGCTACACGATCGGCATCGTGGGCAGCTTGCGAGAGGCTAACCCCCTGCTTAAGGCGAGCAACCATATGGTACCCCCAGAATCCAGCGTGCTCATCAGACAGTTCTTCGGGTGTCAGGCTCATGGGCACCCAAAGCTGCGCCTGGTCGAGGCGTCCGGCCTCTGGGGGAAATTCAAAACTGCGGGGCATCACGCCGATGATCGTGTACGTCTTGCGATCGAGGCCGATCGAGGTTCCGGCCACGTGTGGGTCGGCGTGATAGCGGTTTAGCCACAAGCCATAGCTGATGACTGCGACCGGCTCGCGGCCATTCTCCTCCTGTTGAGTAAACGTGCGGCCAAGGGCCGGGGAAACGCCGAGGGTAGAGAAGACGCCCGATGTGAACCGAGCAGCATTGACTTGTTCTGCAGTTGCGCCGCCGGAAAGTTCATAGCTTGCGTCGATGTAGCCTCCAGTGTCGGAGAACGCTTCAGTCGAACTCCCGTACGTCCCGATCTCACGAGCAGTAACGGAAATACTCGACCTGTCGCCCAGATGATCTCCCAACACCACGAGGCGATCCGGGCGCAAGAATGGCAGAGGACGCAGAAGTACGCCATGCACGAGGGAGAATATCGCAGTAGTGCTACCAATCCCTAGACCCAGGGTGAGAACGACGATGAGTGTGAACCCGGGTGTTTTCCGCAGCTGGCGATATGCAAGGCGGATATCCTGTGCAAGTGCGTACATGGCTTTCCCTCATTGAGTCGTGAATAGGGGGGCTGGCCCACACATTCTAATTCTTAACTCCTGGCACTACCATGATCGAGGCTGCCCCACTCGCCGCGGTTTTCGGCGAGTGGGTACCACGGACCCATGCAGCGTGGGGCCAGCCATCTCACACTGGTGCAATTCCGCGGGGGATGGCCCATCTTTGTCGGCGCCCCGCACCCAGAGCGCGCGCTGGTTCACCCCACGCCCCCCAAATTATTTCCACAGCCCCCATGTGACATCTGACCTTGTGCTCACAATAAAATCGCGCGATCATCACCGAGGCCGTGACGGTCGCATGAGCCCGTATCGTCACGACCCTAAGTCCTTTGTTTTGCCGATTTTAGTATCTAAGTCCTTTAGGCTCCGGATTTTGCCGGGATTTTCTTGCTAACTCGATGATTCCATTAGACCCAGGG
>JBARJF010000013.1:0-4878 GCA_049800135.1 Candidatus Sulfotelmatobacter sp. | reverse complement strand
CAGCCGAAACGCATTCTCGGTGTCATGCCCAATTTCCGGGCAGTGAGCGCTGGTGCCATCGCTCCACCTCCCACGCCAAAGCAGGCGTTCGTGATCGCGACGAAGAACAGCTTCGACTACTCGTCGTTTATCTTTGTGGGGATCACATCCGCGTTTGCCGAATGGACTGATGCTCATCCGCAGCTTGGGCAAGGTATGCCCGGCTACGGAAGATATTATTGGCGCGGACTTGTGGACAAAGCCGATGGCAATTACTGGGTGATCTTCGCGCTACCCAGCGTCTTCCACCAGGACGAGCGCTATTATGCGCTCGGCAAGGGCGGAATTTGGAAGCGCGGAATCTATGCCGCTTCCCGCATTTTGATCACCCCCGATTATCACGGACACAACGGCTTCAACACTTCGGAGCTCCTCGGCAGGGGCATCGCGCAAGGTATCTCTCTGGCGTACTACCCTAGCGGCACGCGAACTGCGGGAGCGCTATCCTCGAAATACGGATGGGCTATCGGGCGCGATGTGCTGACGAATGTGTTTCGGGAATTCTGGCCGGATATTGCGGTGCATGTGTTGCATCGGCATCCGTAAAATTTGAATCTAGACTTAGATACTTGGGAACCGTGGGTTCCACAAAGCAGGGAAAGGAAGGAAAGGAAATGAACATCGCTTTCCTCATCGGAAGGATCATTTTCGGCAGTTATTGGCTGATGGCAAGTTTCAACCACTTCAAGAACCTCAATTACATGAGCGAGTACGCGAAGGCAAGGGGGACGCCGTCTCCTAAACTGGCAGTGGGAGGAACCGGAGTGATCCTGCTGCTGGGTGGTCTCAGCATGTTGCTGGGCGTCTACCCTGTGGTCGGGATCATTCTGTTGATTATCTTCCTGCTGGGCGTGTCGTTCCAGATGCATGGTTTCTGGAAGGTGGACGACGGACAAATGAAGCAGATCGACATGATCAACTTCACGAAGAATATGGCGCTTGTCGGGGCACTGTTGATGTTCTTGCTGCTACCGCATCCGTGGCCTATGAGTTTGGGGATCGGGTAGCCGCACAGGGGACGGAAGACGATCGGGTTGCTGGAGAAATGAGGCTTTGTCAGACGCTCTCAGGGTTTTGCGAGCGAAGGTTACGCTCTTTGTTTCCTTGAGAATCCAAATCTCTGCACGTAACGGATGCCTCTTAGGGGAAAGGTACCCAAGCCGATCTCGTTTCAATTTGGGGAATCTCGAAGGATCAGCGTTTTTTGTCCCCGCCAGCGCGCGACGATAATACACAAAGCTTACACACGCTAACTTGAAGCCTTCTTCTTTTTTGCCTTCGACCATCGAGCACGCATTGGCCTTTTGGGCGATGTCTCGGCGCTGTTCCGGGGCCAATATCTCATGTCGGACTTTTGCACCTGATCTGTGGGCGTGTCAACGGTCGGTACCGCGGGAGCTTGGACCGGCTCGCGAAGGCGGCCCAAGCTAGGGCCGTAGGCGGGCGTGATCGACGTCATTCTCGGAGAAGACAAGACCAAACCACCCAAGCAGCGGCATACTGCGAAGCGGATCTTCGATCGGCTGCGTTACTTCCTAGGCTTTTCTGGCCACGCACAAGGGTCTCCAAAACAGCCACGCTTGTTTGCTAAGTGTCAGAGGAAGCACACGGTTGACATTCAACCCTTGTGGGCAACCATACTCAAAGCGAAGATACGTGGAGTGGCACTGGGCCAAGTTGCCTGGAGTTTGATGGTGAGGCTGTCCAGCGGACCGACGAGCTTCGCAGGGATACGATAAGGTTTAACGTAGCGAACCGGCAGATCGAAGTTCTTGAGATCTTCTTCCTCCGAAAGAGGCTGTCCATTGATGAGTATCGTGAACCGGTTGGGTTCGAATTCGGCACCATGATATTCAATCCAAAGTTCGTGATCCGTGGACGGTCGAACCGCCAGTTGATAGCTCATCCATCCGCCGGAGGTAGCACGCCTCCAAGGTTGCTCTTCCTCGACGCCAATCTTCGTGTTTACGTCTTCAAACTTGTGTGCAGTCTCGGATGTCGCGTCGCCCGCGATCACGGTATCCATAGCGCGACCGCGAACCTCCGTTCTCTTTGCCCCCAAGCTGGTCAATGCGTCACGTAGCTGTTGCCGGGACGTCTCGTTAGGAAGCATTCGCCAATAAATGATATAGCGCTGGAACCCTAGCCGAAACAAGGGCGAGAGTGAGATGGCGGTGCCTTGATCTGGACAGTTCAACGAAAAAGCCAGGCGGCCATTGTCCCTCCGTCGTATGCTCTGGAGAATCTGAGTGCTGGTTCCCGACAATAGTGGGGTCTCTGAGAAAGATATGGAGCGGTGCGGAACCTGATCCATTTTTCTATAAAACTCCTCCGTTTCCAGGTCCTTCGTGCCGAGTTCGCCGACAAGGACAATCGGACCCCACAGGATCGCGAAATACTCACTGGAACCACGTAGCGGCTCCAGGTGCAGGTCCATGGGTAATTCGATATCGACCTGATCGCCATCGTTCCACACTCTATTTACCCCGAGATAGGAACAAGGCTTCGAAGCGAGTCTCTGAACCTGGCCATTGATGCGCAGCGTCAGGGTCTGCGTGTCCAGCCAGCTTGGGTGCCGCAAGAATAATGAAAAGCGGCGGCTCTTGGCGGTAGAAATATAGAGCGTCGACTGACCCTCATCGGGGAAAGAAGTTTTCTGCCGGATGGTGACGTTCGCCTCGTGCCAGCGCACTTCCGAGGGGATGAAAAGATTCACGTATAGAGTGTCTTCACCCTTCGCGTAGATGAATCTTCCGTAGCGGCTGGCGGACTGAATCCCTGTGCCGAGGCAGCACCAGAACGAGTCGACCTCACTGCTGTAGACGCGGTAGTGGCCGGGCCTCATCGACGTGAAATAAGCGCACATACCGCGATGCGGTTCGTGAACCGGCAGAACGTGATTTAAAATAGCGCGTTCATAGTAGTCGGCAAGCTCGGCGCTCGCGGAGTCTTCGAACAGCGTCTCAGTTAATCGGAGCATGTTTACCGTGTTGCAGCTCTCTGGTCCTACCGCGGCGAGCATTCGCTCAGTCGTCTGATCGGCGGGAAAGAAATGTTCGCCGGTGCTGTTTCCTCCGTTTACCCACGACCGATTTCGGGTCACGATCGTCCAGAAATTGACAGCCGCATCTTTGAACCGCACATCGCCCGTCTGCCGATAGAGCGTGTGAAATCCTGTGAACTTCGGGATTTGTGTGTTGGCGTGCCATCCATCCAGAATGTCTTTGCCGGCCGAAAGGGGATCGAGCATGTTGTGGTCGTTCAATCGCTTCGCCCAGGCGAGATACTTCTCGTCCCTCGTAAGCAGAAAGCAGTCCACAAATGATTCATTGAGGGAGCCGTGCTCGCACACTAGCAGGCGCTGAACCCGTTCGTCGTTGAGTGGGTCGAGCACCTTCGTTCCGAACCAGTCTGCAACCAGCAGCAGACTTGTCCGTGCTTGCTCGATGCCCAGACTCTTCCAGACAGCGTAGAGACCGAGCATAATCTTATTCAGAACGTAGGTGGGCTCCCACACTCCGTCGATTAGGGCATTTGTGGTTACGATCTCGCCGCTGGCTACGCGTTCAAAGAGTTGGTGGCCGTTTTTCGTAGGTAGGAGATATCCGTCACCAAATGTTTGCTGGCATTCCGCGAGGCCTGCGACCAGATAGATCAGCCGTTCGCGAATTTGCGGATCGTGAGTATTACCATAGCAGTTCGCCATCGACGAAAGATAGAAGCCGCAGATAGCGCCAGGTAGGCTTTGATTGGGTCCGGCGACAGCTTCCGACTCCCAGCCACCATATACGGGAGCCTTCGGCGTTAGTCCTGCCTCTCGCCGAAACCATGCGAGCAGACGGTCTGGGTTGAGGGAAAGAAGATATTCCTGATTCCGATCCTGCGACTGGCGAAAGGCACTCTCTAAAAGCGTGACATCTGAAAGTCTAAAGAGGTGGGTATTGATCGGCACGGCAGTGTCTTGTTGCAGGGATGGATTGAGCGCCGCAACTGACTCCCCGAGCGCGCTGCCCCAAACAGACCCGGAAGCCGTTGCCCATCCGATAAGCCGGAGCGCATCCCGTCGACTTAGCCGCATCTCATCTCCTTACCCTTCTTCAACTTCTTGAATTCAGCGTTCGTAACTGGGTACTTATCGATATAAAAAGAAGGGAGGTGCATGGAATGTTCGTGAAAGCGTCGTGGGGAGTCCTCCCACGGATATTGGACATCGACGCCGATATCGTCGAAGCCCTCAATCTCGATTCCGGAAACCTTGAAAAGAAAATCCGCCTCAGGGACCTTGACCATGCCCGCAGGCGCACTGTTTGCAGCTTTCGTCGCTGGGATTGGAACGATCTGCTGCGGCAGGACTTTCCATTGGTGTGAGTAGCTGGCCAACGGCGTAGCCGTCAGCTCTTTCATTTTGGCCATTAAGGCCCGTGTCTTCTGGTCCGGTGTGCTGTTGGTCTCCAGGACACCCACGCCCCAAAGCGTGTGCAATTATAGTCATCTTTGGTAAGAAGGCAAGGTCATAATTAGAAAGGCCACGGGATCATGCTCTCCTGCGAGGCACAGAGCGTCAGGAGGCTCGATATCCGAATAACTTTTGGCACTCTAGTCTCAAGAAACTGTCGAAGACGGGAATGTGAAGGTCGCCCTTTTCAAGGACGAACCTGCATGAAATGAGACAGGCGCGCCATTTGAATTCCTCGGTACCGTGTTTCTTGCCGTAGCAGGACGCTGAAAAATCGTGCTTTGATGCGATTCGGTCCACTTGGTTCGTGATTTTATGGGCGGCTGGAGCTTGTAGATTTGCCAGATTGATCTCGCAATGACTGTTCTCTCGCTTCTTGCAAA
>JBARJF010000012.1:0-21837 GCA_049800135.1 Candidatus Sulfotelmatobacter sp. | reverse complement strand
ATCCTGCCCTCTTCGAACAGCTGCAGCGCTGGACCAACAACAAAATGAAAAACGAAGGCTGGGAACTGCCGGTTGGACCTCAGTAGGCGTCCCTCGGAACGCCTCCTTGATGGGTCAGTGAGCCGGCGCCGGCGCCGGCATCGCCTGTGGAGCCGCCGCGGCCGGACTCGAGAAGTTTACCTTCGGCACCTCGCGCGATCCCGCAGTAGCTTCGAAATAAGCTTCGTTCGGCTTGAATCCCGCATACGCCGCGAAAACGCTGTTGGGAAACTGCTGCACGTAGGTGTTGTAATCGCGCAGCGTATCGTTATAGCGCTTGCGCTCAACCGCGATGCGATTCTCCGTGCCTGCAAGTTCATCCTGCAGGCGTAGGAAATTCTCGTTGGACTTCAACTGCGGATAATTCTCGACCACCAGCAGCAGTCGCCCCAGGGCTCCGTCGAGCTGCCCGTTGGCGGCGATTTTCTGTTGTGGCGTGCCTGCGGAAAGCAGCGCCGAGCGTGCCTTTGCGATATCGCCGAAGACCGTCACTTCCTGCTGCGCGTAGCCCTTCACCGTCTCCACCAAATTAGGGATCAAGTCGGCGCGGCGTTGCAGCACAATGTCGACCTGCGACCACGCTGCCTTTACCGCCTCATTCTTGCTGACCAGCGTATTCTTCACGCTCACGTACTGGCCAAACGTAAGCATGGCAATCAGCAATAAAAATGCCAGGATAACCACAATCACCATCACTGCCTTGCTCATAACATTCTCCTGAAAAAGACATCCGCGATTTCTACGAAGGGCCCACTGTACCCGAGTCCAGCATTTTATCAACTGCGGCGGTAACCTGCTCCATCGCCGCCAGGTATCGCGAAAAAACGTCCGATACATCGAATTGCCTGCGGTCCACTCTGCGCTCACGCACATCTAAAACTTGCAAAAAGGCTGAAGTATCGAACCTTATCTTTTCGCCCAAAGCCTCAACTGCTTCGCGTTTCCCTACCGGCGCATCGTAGCCCAGCACTATCAACGCGTGCCGGAACAGGGTGGCAAACGATGAGACAGACCGCACCAGCAGACCCCACACGCGCGCGTCTTTGCCGCAGGCCAGCAGAAAGCTCTGGCGCAGCAAAGCGAGTTTTTCCCGCAGTTCGTATTCCACCTGGACGCGGTGCAAGCTCGCCGGAATCGTCAAACTCTGAAAAACGTCTTCGCCGAAAAGCACACGGTGGTGCTGCTTGATCTCCATGAACTCAATCGTAAACACGTCGGCAGAGCGCTCAATCTCTTCCCGGGTCATGAACAGTGGCGGCGGCTGCTTTTGCCGGCCCCACCACTTCACGGCGGGTGCCAGCTTCTGCAGGGCCGTGAAGGATGTATCGCGAAGCACACAGAAGAGATTCACATTCGAAAACTCGGGATGAAAATCCCCTGCCACCGCCGAGCCGAAAAGGATTACACTCTCCAGGTTCGCTCCAGCTGCTGCGCGGAGCCGGCTGACAAAGTCGTCGATCGTTTTTTCCGGAATCATCTGTCTCCTCGCTCGCTACCAACTGCTGCTGGCCCCGCCGCCGCCGGAACTACCGCCACCGAATCCGCCAAAACCGCCCCCACCGCCGAACCCGCCCCCACCCCAACCGCCGCCTCGGGATCCGCCGCCGCCGGACATTCCAGAAAGCAGGATCCAGAAAAGTATGCCGCGAAGTGGAGTGAAAAGAACAATGAGCACGATGACGATCAGCAGGATAATGCCACCGGCTGATATCCCTCCGCTTGGTTGCTGCGCCGGTTCCGTCGGCGGCGAGGGCGGAGAAGTCGTCGTAATCTGCACTCCCGCATCCTGTGCGATCGCTCCGGCGACTCGCGAGGTAACCAGCAGCAGCGCCTGGCTGTAGTTGCCGGCGCGCATGAGCGGGACTGCTTCCCGCTGAAATCCACCCACCTCCCCATCGGTCAGAATCGGCTCCAGCCCGTAGCCCACCTCAATGCGGGCGCGATGGTCGTCGATGGCATACAGAATCAGCACTCCGCGGTCCGTGGACTTGTTCCCAATTCCCCACCGATGGAAGAGATCGACCGCGTAACTTTCAATATCGGAGCCGTCGAGCGACCGCACCGTCACCACCGCGATTTGGGCATGCGCCTTCTCGTCGATCTGACGGCAGAGGTCGTCCATCTGAACGATCGTGTTCTGGTCCAGAACGTGGGCGAAATCGTTCACGTAGTCAGTGGCCTTGAGCTCGGCGACAGGTTCGGCCTGCGCTGCCAAGACCAGCAGCAGCGCAACGAACCCACCCAGCAAACATTTCCCGCATTGGCTCATCGGAAGCAAAATTGTACAGGACGTGCCCAAGATTGCCATGGCAAGCCGTCTTTCATCGGTTCAGGCGTTGGTTACCCAATCCCGTGACTTCATGCACGGTCCTGCGCTATGATTCAAGAGATGCTTGCTTCTCAGCCATTTCAAACCGCCGATCCGCGCCTTACGCCGATCCACGCCAAGGTTCTGGGGCGCGAGCGTCTCAATGCCAATGATGCCCTCGCCCTTTATCGCACGGGCGACATTTTAGCCGTGGGTTGGATGGCCAACTACGTCCGCGAGCGCATGCATGGCGACAAGGCGTATTTCAACGTCAACCGCCACATTAACCCCACGAACGTCTGCGTGGCCGCTTGCCGCCTCTGCGCTTTTGGCCGCAAGAAAGACGCGCCCGGTGCCTACACCATGGCGCTCGACGAGGCCTTTGAAACCGCCGCTTCCGGATACAACGAGGCCATCACCGAATTTCACATCGTCGGCGGATTGCATCCGGACCTGCCGTTGCAATATTTCCTTGATCTTTGCTCCGGACTGAAGCAACGCTTTCCCCAAGTGCACCTCAAGGCCTTTACCATGGTTGAGGTCGCTTATCTTTCTAAGCGCGCGAAGCTCTCGATTCGCGAGACACTCGAAGCGCTGAAAGCCTCAGGCGTGGATTCGCTCCCCGGCGGCGGGGCCGAAATATTTGCCGACCGGGTTCGCCACATCATCTGCGACCACAAGATAGATGGCGATCAGTGGCTCGACACCGCCAAAATCGCTCACCAGATCGGATTGAAATCCAACGCGACCATGCTCTACGGCCACGTCGAAAACGACGAAGACCGCGTCGACCACCTGCTCAAGCTGCGCGCGCTGCAGGATGAAACAGGCGGCTTCCAAACCTTTATCCCGCTCGCTTTCCATCCCGGCAACACTCCGCTGCAGCATCTGCCGAAAACAACCGGCATGTTAGATATCAAGCAGATCGCGGTGAGCCGCCTCGTGCTCGACAACTTCCCACACATCAAGTCGTACTGGCAGATGATGACGGCCAAGATCGCCCAGATCTCCCTGCGTTTCGGTGCCGACGACATGGATGGTACAGTGATCGAGGAAAAGATCTATCACGACGCTGGCGCAACTACCCCACAGGGCATGCGTCGCGAAGAGTTGGAACGGCTGATCCGCGCCGCCGGCCGTGAACCCATCGAGCGCGATACGCTGTACCGGCCCGTGACGCGCACAGAGACGTCGGTTACCGTCGCGGTGTAGGGCTATCTACGGACACCCGCCCTTTTTCAGATTAAACAATTAAACAAAAGAGGAGGCCGGAGCAGGGAAGCCGACCCCCGCCGTCCGGCCGTTGAAAGCTCTCCCTACAGCTTCTCGAAAAACTCGCAGGCCGAGCACGAAATATAAATTCCGCCCGGGACGCCGCGCTCGCGGTCCTTCACGCGCTTAACGATGCGCGTCGACTTGCCGCACTGGGGGCAGTCCGTGCTCTTGCTGGTGTCCATGACTTTTTTGCGGTCGGCCGTCTTAGCTATTTTTGCGCCTATTGCCATGATTAGTTTCTCCTGATTTGCCGTATTCGATTTTACCGTAAGCCCGTGCTGGCTGTCCTGCCGCCCGCCCGCGCCAATTCTGGACATCGCACGAAGACTTCCGGCGCGCGGTCCGCGATGGATCCCACGCCTCCCGAACTGAGTCCGCCGCCGTTGACCCCGCTCGCCCGCCCCTGCTACCGTCGTATGTTTGCTTTCCACGGAGATTTCAGTATGTCTGCCATCAAATTTAAGGGAGTTGATTTCATCCAGTTCGATGCGCTCCTCACCCAAGAAGAACGTCTGGTCCGCGACACCACGCGCCAGTTCATCGAAGACAACCTCATCCCCATCATCGAAGAGTGCAACCGCGCCGGGCGCTTTCCCCGCGAACTGGTCGAGCCCATGGCCGATCTCGGCTTTTTCGGCGCGTCGCTGCAGGGCTATGGCTGCGCCGGCATGGGCAACGTCGAGTACGGACTGATGACCCAGGAACTGGAACGCGGCGATTCCGGCGTGCGCAGCTTCGTCAGCGTGCAGTCGGCACTCGTGATGTACCCGATCTATACCTTTGGCAGCGAAGAGCAGAAGCAGACCTGGCTGCCCGCCATGCAAAAAGGCGAAAAGCTCGGCTGCTTCGGACTTACCGAGCCCGGCTTCGGCTCGAATCCCGGCGGCATGCGCACTCGCGCCCGCAAAGTGGGCAACGAATACATTCTCAACGGTGAGAAGATGTGGATCACCTCCGGCAGCATCGCAGACGTCGCGGTCATCTGGGCCAAGGTGGAAAATGAAAACGACAAGATTCGCGGATTTCTTGTCGAGAAGGACCGCAAGGGATTTAGCTCAGACGATGTTCACGGCAAGTGGTCGCTGCGCGCCTCGGTTACTTCGGGCCTGTCGATGCAGGATGTTTACATTCCCGAGTCGAACCTGTTGCCGAAAAGCGACGGCTTGAAATCGCCGCTTATGTGCCTGAATCAAGCGCGCTACGGCATCGCATGGGGAGCGATTGGCGCAGCCATGTCCTGCTACGATTGCGCTCTGCAATACGCCATCTTGCGCAAGCAGTGGCGCGACCAGCCCATCGCCTCGCACCAGCTCGTGCAGGATAAGCTTACCTGGATGATCAGCGAAATCACCAAGGCCCAACTGCTCGCGTTGCAGGTCGGCCGCCTGAAAGATGCAGGCAAGGTCGAGCACCAGCACATCTCCATGGCCAAGCGCAACAACGTCTGGATGGCGCTCGAGTGCGCCCGGCTCTCACGCGACATCCTCGGCGCCAACGGCGTCGCCGATGACTACCCCATCATGCGCCACATGATGAACCTCGAATCAGTGAAGACCTACGAAGGTACGCACGATGTGCATTCATTGATTATCGGGCAAAGTGTAACCGGGATTGATGCATTCTGAGGGGTCACCATTGACTTGCAGACTGCGGAAGAGGAGATCAGGTTCGGTAAGGCACGACTCGGTCATGCCCCATGTGCCGCCTGATTCGCGCACCAACTCCTGCCCCTTTTCGTAGGGGCTGCACAAAAAAGTCAGTGGGCACGGGTCCGGCATGAGATTCGCTTTTCTAACAGGTTTGAGAGAATATCGTGGGTTGCGGACAAACATATCGTGTGTCCCCACTGCGCCGGGCGATTTCTTTCAATCTCCCTTGGATTGAGATATAGTCTCAACCCGGCACACAGCTACTATTTATCTCCTGCTCAGAGGTTCTTATGGCTACGCAAACTCGCCCGGAAGGCAAGGCGCGCAGTTTCGGGCAAAACATCGAAAGCGATTTGGCCTCGCGGTTCTTGCGCGTAGTGGAAGTGGCCGCAATCGCTTCGGCCCACACCATGGGCCAGGGCGAACGCAAACTCTCCGATCAGGTGGCCACCGAGGCCATGCGCAAGACGATGGATTCCATTCCCATGCGCGGCACCATCGTGATCGGCGAGGGCGAGCGCGATGAAGCCCCCATGCTTTACATCGGTGAAAAAGTTGGCGCCGAATTCACCGACGGCCGCGAAGTGCCCGAAGTCGATATCGCAGTCGATCCTCTCGAAGGCACCAACCTTTGCGCCACTGGGGCTCCCGGATCGATCACCGTACTCGCCGCCTCCGAGCGCGGAGGTCTGCTCAATGCTCCCGACTGCTACATGGATAAAATTGTGGTTGGACCTTCCTGCAAGAACGCGGTCGACCTGGATGCTCCAGTCAACGACAATTTGAAAAACATCGCGAAGCGGATGAATCGTGACGTGGAGGACTTGGTGGTCATCGTGCTCGATCGTCCGCGCCACGACAAACTGATTGGCGATATTCGCGCGGCCGGCGCCCGCATCCGCCTGATCGGCGATGGCGACCTCTCGGCCGGCATTGCGGCCGCCGTGATCGGCACCGGCGTACATGCCGTGATGGGCTCAGGGGGAGCGCCGGAAGGCGTGATCACCGCCGCTGCCATCCGTTGCCTCAACGGTTACATGCTCGGCCGCCTGGTGGTGAAGACCGACCAGGAGGAGAGGCTCGCCCGCATGGGCATTAAAGACAAGAACAAGATCTACGAAGCCGAAGACCTTGCTCCGGGCAAGCAACTCATCTTCGCCGCGACCGGCGTCACCGACGGCGCGCTGCTCAAAGGCGTCCGCTTCTTCGGCGAAGGCACACGCACCTCCTCGGTGATCCTCACTCATCAGACCGGCAAAGTCCGCTTCATCGAAAGCATCCACTTGGAGAAAGGCCCGGATGTGAAGGTGAGGTTCGCGTAGGCGATGCAGTTGAAATTTGAGTATCCATCTAGAAAAATCCGCTCGACCGCCAGTTGCTGAGCGCCGCCGCTAGGGCCGCAGTTGAACTCCTCCCTTGAAGCGGTTCGGCCCTCCCTATTTCATATATTCCTTCTTCAAATCGTCGGGAATCTCGGGGAACGGCGGAAACTCCTGCGAGTACCCCTTGAGCAGGCTCACCGTCGCTTCCGAGCGTCGGCTGCCGTCATGAACCGCAATCTTGTGAGGACGATCCTTCGAGTATCCCTCCCACAGGGAAACGCCGGCGTAGGCGCCATCCTTGCGCAAAATGTAATAGGTCATGTCGACGAAGTGCAGTTTGGTCATGTCGCCATTGTAGTTGCGGACAATGCGCTTGAGCGTGTCCATGCCGGCTTGGTGCGGCGACATGCCGCGGCGCATGTTCTCGACCACCGTATGCGCGCCCGCGACGATAATGTTTTCCTCGCCGCTGCCAGTCGCGCCCGCTGAGCCCACATCCTGGTCGGTGTAGCAACCCGCCGCGATAATGGGCGAATCACCCACGCGCCCGGGAAGTTTGAAGGCCAGGCCGCTGGTGGTGGTGCAGCCGGAAATTTCCCCTTTGTCGTTTAACACGGAACAGTGAATAGTGCCGGTCGGCGGAAACAGAACCTTGCGTACCGCGGCCACTCGAAGTTCCGGCGCAATGCCCAGCTCGGCGGCGCGCGCCAGCAGGTTCTGGATGCGTTCTTGCCACAACTGCGCCTGCGGCTTGCCGTCACTGCCGCTGTCAGGAGGCTGCCAGTGCGGATCGGCGAGTCCCGGTCCCCACCAGTCATCGTTCGAGTGAAATTCCTTCCACAGCAGCCAGATCTTGCGAGAATGATCGGTGAGCAGGTTCTCGCGCGGGAAGCCGACGGCCACGGCGAAGCGCTCCGCGCCTTCGCCGACCAGCATGACGTGGCCGGTGTGTTCCATCACGGCCTTTGAGACCAGCGACACGTTCCTGATGTTGCGCACGGCGCCGACTGAACCCGCGCGCCGCGTGGGACCGTGCATGCAGCAGGCATCGAGTTCGACCACCCCTTCCTCATTGGGAATCCCGCCGAGGCCCACGCTGGTGTCGTTGGGATCGTCCTCCGGTCCCTTGACCACTTTGAGAGCGGCGTCAAGCGTGTCGCCGCCGCTTTTCAGCAGGGCGAATCCGTCGTCCAGATAGTTGAAGCCGTTATTGGCGCAGATGATGATTGGGCGCTTGTACGATCCGGATCGCGCCTGCTGGTCGTCAGCGACGTGCTCTTGCGGGGCGGCGTTGGCTTTCGAGTTTTCTCCCTGGGCCGGTGTACCGACTCCGGCAGCGACTGCTCCGAGAACAGACGTCTTCACAAAATCACGGCGTGAGAATGTCATCAGTTCCTCCAACCTGTAGGAAAACACGAAGCATATCATGCGACAGAATCGTTTTCACCGCAGACATCTCAGTGAAGGCTTGGTTTTGCCTGCGGATTCCGCCGAAGAAAAATTCTTCGGGCGCCTTCGCTCTTCGAGGACCACCTGCTTCATTGACTCGCGTGGCTACGTCGAACCACGACGGTCCAGTTCACGAACGCCAGCGCGATGGTTGCGACCAGGATCAGGGATTGGTCGAAGTCTACCCGCGTTATCAGGATCACGCAGAGGATCACGCCCAATACGGCAAGGAAATTTCCTGCGGGCAGGCGGAACATTGCAGTTGCGCCTTTGGGCTGCTTGCGGCGGAGGATGGGCAGGGCGGCGCAGCCTACACCGTAGTAGAGGAGCCGTGCTACCGCGGAGAGGGTGACGTTCCATTTGAATTCGCCGATGAGGGCGAATCCCCAGACTGGGGCCGCGAATGCGAGGATCGAGACGTAGGGCGTGTGAAAGCGGCGATGAACGGCGGCGAAGACTTTGGGGAAGTCTCCTTGGTCAGCCAGGGCGAAGGAGACGCGGGGCACGGCGAGAATCTTTGCGCTGAGGTATCCATAGAAGGAAATCAGCGCGCCGACGGTAACCAGCACGGCGCCTATGGGACCGACCGCGAGGTGCGCCACATCGGCGAGAGGGCGCTGGCTGCGCGCGGCATTGGGCAGAACTCCGACGACCACCCACTGGATTAACGCGTAGATCACGGTACAGGCCGCGAGAGCGGTGAAGAGCGCGAAGGGAGCGTCACGACGAGGATTTGTTGCTTCGCTCATGGGAGCGAGCGCGGTTTCGAATCCACCGTAGGCGAAGACGAGAAGCAGGATGGCTTTCAACCACTGACTGGGTTGGGGAGGCGCGATGGGCGCGGTCGCGATGACCCAGTGCTGGTGCTGAAGCACGAACAGACCGAAGACGATTACGGCGAATAACGGGACGAGCTTGGCGGCGGTGAAGAGATTGCTGATTTGGGTTCCGGCGCGGACGCCGCGAATATTGATGAGCGCTAGAAGACCTACCAACGCCGTAAGAATGAGAGCGCGGGGCAGGGGATCTTTGGCCTGGGGAAAGAATTCGCCGAGGTAAATTACAAATAAATTGGCATTGGCGGCGGGCGCGGTTACCTGGCCGAGCCAGAGCATCCAGGCGGTTTGAATGCCCATGAGGCGTCCGAAGGCGACGCGGGCGTAGAGATAAGGCCCGCCGGCTTGCTGGAAGCGCGACGCGACTTCGGCATAGCAGCCGATGATCACGCACATTCCGGCGCCGGCTGCGATCACGGCGTAAGGACTGAAGTTGCCGATGAGGGCTGCCACGACGGAGGGCAGGCCGAAGACGCCGCTGCCGATGATGGAGTTCACGACCAGCGCGACCAGGCTCCAGCGACCGATAGCGCGGATGAGATCGTGGTTTGGAGAGTTTGGCAAGTCGGGTTCCATCGCGCGTTTGTATCACAAGCGGAGGAGACTCGGATAACCAGCCGGGACTGGGCGGTGGGTTGGTATCTTATACGAACCTACGACCGGACTACGGAGCGCCGCGTTTCGCCTTTCGGCGCGCTTCGCTTGCTCAGGGCAGGCGTAGGCCTGGACAGCCGAGTTGTCTCTACAGGGTCGGTGGTGACTTTGGAGCCGATAGCGACTGCACTATTGGCGGTGGTGGATTTTCGACGCGCCGAACGAGGGCCGTTCGACCGAATCCGGATCTCTTTGGGTATGACGTGAAGAGCCTTGCCAGTGGCGGTGTTCGGCCTGATGACGTGGCGCGTGTTACTCGCCAGACCAAAGTAATGGCTTGAATTACGAAAGCGCATGATCGTGGGACATCTATCCGCTGCCCGGTGCCGATGAGATGTTGAAGCACGGCGACCATGGGGAACGATAGTCAGATGGACGACCTTCATACGCGCATGGTGCGAGTCACGGAAGATCTGCGGGCGATTCAGCGGGAGCTGAACTACGCCGCGATGCAGGCGCCCAGTGACCCGGAATTGATGGAGGCGTTGAGCGCGCTGCCGGAGACCGAAGCCATCCAGGTGCTGTGCAAGTCGCTCGACCAGATGCGCCACTTCCTGTGGTTCTACACTCAGGTGATGAGCAATGAGCCCGAACTGGGCGACAAGCTGCGCCAGTCGAATGGATTGAAGACAGTCGAAGACGGCAAGGTGGATACTTCCTTCCTCGATCATCTCACGGGAGTCGATGAGGCCGTCTTGTTGCGCTACCTGGTGGATGCGAAAGAGCGTAAACCGAATTAGCGCCTCGGTCGGTTTCCTATTGCAGCTCGGAACGTGTCTCCCGAAGTTTATTGGTCAAATCGCGCTTTTCCTCCAGCACACGCGTGGGGTTGGGAATCACGGCCGCGAGCTGCGGCGGCGCGTTATGGATCATCCCTTTCAATATCGACAAATGGGCTGGCGTGTTGATAGCTGCAACGTAGGCCGAAATGATCCGTGTCAGCGACTCCGAGGCCTCTAGGTCGCCCGAGAAACGCCCACGCAGGCTCTCCAGATCCCGTTTCGCGGCTGACGGCCAGTCAAGACCATCCGGTCCGAGTCGTGCGATGGCCTTTTGCAGAGCCAACCGCTGTGCGGCAGACAGATCTGCCATACGGAGCGAGAAGCCTACGGCCCCGAGGTGGGCGATGAGAAGGCTTTTCGCAACCAGCGTTGCGAAAAGCGATCCTCCATTCGCGATATCTCGCGAGAAGCGCATTCCAGCTGCAAGTGTGCTCACCGCTCCATCCTTGTCACCAGCGATCAAGAGATGGAAGGCATAGAGAACATTGAGGCGGCCGAGGGCCAGTCCCTTGCGAGCGTAGTCGACGGGCACGTCTTCCCCAAGTTTGTAGTCCAAACCCCAGTCGCAGGCCGGAAAATCGGCCGCACTGGCCATGGTTTCGAGGGCCGGCCTGTTCCTCGCAACCAGGTCTTTGTATTTCGCGTCGTCGTACGGAGCCGTACCGTCGAGGATCGCGTTTAATTCTTTCGCCTGCATGACTGTAATCGCCGAATCCTGCATTTGAGCGAAAGCGGTCCAGTAGCGCAAGGCGGCATTGCGGCTAATTGTCGCTGCAGACGCTACGCCGGACGACAGGGCTACGATCAGGATTATCGATGAGATCAGTCGAAGGGTTCTCATAGCTTTTCATCCTCCTTGGTAAGCTCAGCAAGCGCGCTTCGTTTGCCTTTTGAAGCTGGAGTGGTTTGGCCTGGAAACGCCATCTCGTCCAAGGCTGCTTTAAACGAAGGCGCGGTTGCCAGCAACGCATTTGCGCTGCGAATTGTCAGCGGCTGAATATTGGCGGGCTGGGGGGTGACCACGCTCTGCTGGCGTCCCTCCGTACTTTGCTTACTTTGAGACGAGTGAATATGTTTAAGGCCGGAGGAGATCGTGAGCATGACTGCGCCCAGCATTACTGCGGCAGATGCAGCCCACGCGAACTGGGAGGCGGCCTTGCTCCGAGCGCGCCTATGCTTTCGCTTTTCAGTCGGAAGGGCCTCGGTGGCCAACGGACGAAACCCTTTCAGATACCCTTCAAACTGCTCATCATCATGGATTGGCACAAGAGTTCTCCTTGCTACACATCGCCTGGTGCAAGTTCGCGAGGGCGTAGCGGTAACGAGATGCCGCGGTGTTTGAGCTGATGCTGAGAATCTCGGCGATCTGCAGGAAGGTGAATTCTCCCCACACGTGCAGGACAACCACGTGGCGCTGATCTTCAGGGAGAGCGCACAGGGCTCGCCGCAGGTTCAGTTCCGCCGCATAGTCCCGGTGCGGAGGGTCGAACCAAGCAGAATCTTCCTCGAGGGCGATGCTGCGTTGTTGAACCTTGGCGCTGTTCAGAACCGCGTTGCGCACGCAGGCGAAGAGATATGCCTTTACATCCGCAACCTGGCCGAGGACCCCGCCTTCGAGCATTCTCAAAAACACCTGATGAACCGCGTCCTGAGCGCGCTCTCGGTCGCCTGCGATTGCCAGGGCGAAGAGCAGGAGCATCCTGCCGTGCTGGTGGTAGAGCAACTCTATTTCGTCGTCGTTGGAGCGGGATTGCACGTTGAGGTCTCAAGGGTATGACAATCGAGCGCGGCAGATTTGTCTGTGGCCGGGAATATTTTCCGCGACATTCCTCAGGCGATTTAGGCCGCACGCCCACGAACGAATGTCTGGCGCACTTCTCCGACAGGACTGAGAACCACCAGATCGGCCTCGGCTCCGGGTGCGAGTTCTCCGTGTTGGGCAAGGCCAGCGGCGCGCGTGGGATTCAAGGTGGCGGCGCGAACCGCATGTTGCAGGCTCCAGCCAGCGAAGCGGATTACGTTGCCAACGGCGCGGTCCATGGTGAGGACGCTGCCTGCCAGGTTTCCGTCTTTCGTACACTTTCCATCTTTCACCTCCACCTGGATGGGGCCGAGTTGGTAGGTGCCATCGGGCATGCCCGCCGCGGCCGTGGCGTCGGTGATGAGGACGGAGCGTTCGTGACCCAGCGCTTTCAGGAAAAGCTGCACGACCTCTGGCGCGACGTGAATACCGTCGACCACAATGTCGGCAGTGAGTTGGCGGTCCGTAAGAACTTCGCCGAGGATTCCGGGGGCGCGATGATCAAGCGGGCGCATGGCGTTGAAGGTGTGAGTGGCGTGGCGGGCGCCGGCCTGGACCCCGGCGCGGGCGGCTTCCAGCACGGCGTCGGAGTGGCCGATGCTCACGCAAACCTTGCGCCGCGCCGCTTCCGCGATCACTTCGAGCGCTCCGGGAAGCTCAGGGGCGATGGTCATCATGCGTACGTGCCCGCGCGCGGCCTGCCAGAGACGGTCAAAGATTTCGAGCGTAGGCTCGACGAGGTATTCCGGAGGATGAACGCCCCGACGCTTGTGACTGAGAAACGGACCTTCTAGATGGATGCCGAGCGGCCGGGCCTGCACCCCATCGCTGTTGCCGGCGGGAAAATCGTGAGCCGCTTCGATGCTGCTGGCGAGGCTTTCCAGGGCGGCGCAAGTTTGATCGAGCGGGGCTGCGACCGTGGTGGGAAAGTAGCCGGTGACGCCATGCATGGTCAGGAATTTGTTGAGATGGGGCAATTCGGCGGAAGTGGCACGCATGACATCGAGGCCAGCCCCGCCGTGCATGTGAATGTCGACGAAACCGGGCGCGAGGATGGCATCGCCAAGATCTGTTACGGTGGCATTATTCGGAACTTCCCGTTCAGCCCGCGAGGAGACGGCGGAGATGAGGCCGTCTTCGATAAAAAGGAGCGCGTTCTGTACTTCTTCCTGTGGGGTGTAGAGACGATTGGCGGACAAGACGATCATATTGAGTTCTTCCGAGAACGTTCGGTCCCGATGCATCCCCAGTGTAGCGCGAAAATGTGTGGGGGCAAGCGGGAGAGAACCATCCAGTTCCGCAATGTTATAATCTCCCTACCAACCACGAAGTAAACAAGCAGGGGTGGATGGCATTTTAGTTCGCCCGCCGCGCCGTCGGGGAGTGGCTCAGCCTGGTAGAGCACCTGGTTCGGGACACAGTGGAAATTCACTGATTCGGCGGCGCTTAGCTGGAAAAATCCACGCAAAACTTGCTTTTCCTTGGCCCCCATATTTGGCCCCCCGTAAATTCTTTCGGAAAAATACGGGAGTTAGCAGTTACAGACGGGAACGCTGAGGCACGCATTTAGGCTGTCTTGGAAGGCTCGTGTTCCCGCGGTTGTTCCCACGCGGACAGGTTGGCAAACTCCAATAAATATAAAATTAAATGTTATATATTTGGCAGTTTTTGGGTACACTCTTTCGAGATTGGCATACGAGCTTTCGCAGCCCCAGCAAGCCGTGATTTGCTTGGGAAGGAAATTCGCTAGATGTCATTAGCGGATTCCCCGATCAGGTGAAGCAAAACTTGGGCATCAGCTCCGGCTGTTGCAGCAAGGGGAACGGCCAACAAATTATCGGCCAGCAAGTCAGATGCCCATTCACGTCTTTGGCACGTATGCGGATGGGACCAAACTATACCTCTCAAATTCCACCCAAACGGGGTTAGTATCGCAGAGCACCGGTATCGCCACGGTGAGCGGCGCATCGTCCTCGGGCCCCGGCATTGCTACCGTCACCGCTGCGGGCGTTGGAGGAACTTCCATTACCGTTAGCACTTACGCGACCGGATCGAGAGGTTCTGAACACCTTCAGTTGTCCAAAAAGCTAGGTGTATGTCATCGGAGTAACCCGTCTAAGTTGTTGATTTTAGTTGGTTTATTGGCTATTGATATGGTAGTGTTCCGTCTGGGGGATCACAACAACCGGGCGCATCATCGGAAAACGGGTGACGCCGTCGCACCTTTAGGTAACTCATCGTTTGTGCCATTCAGTATCACACACAGGGATGGTATGGTTTTCCATGGACGTAAACCGACAACCAGCGGAGCCAACTACCGATACGCCACACCTCACGCCAGAAGATGTTCTGTTCCTGGTCGAATGCGGCGTCAGTGTTCGTGGTCTTGATCTGAGAGACGAGCTTAAGGTTCTAAGGGGACAGTGACTCAGCGCCCACGAGCAGACCCCGAGCGACTTCCAAAGAACCAACAAACCCAAACTGGGGCTGCGCCAATAGCGAGCCAGCACTAATGCCCGGTTCGGTACAAGGGGCCAGAATTTTTTCAGCCGGAGATAGCGATTCGAGGTCCTGGGGGTCGATTTTCGGGAAGCGAAAGACCCACCCCGTCTTTCAAAAACTTTGCGCTACTGTGCTTGGGGGCAGGCGGAGGACCCGTCGGTTTTTGCCTATTGGCACGTACACCCCCTAAAATGACCATACCCGCTGGACAAGCGTCGTTAACCGCGCCAAAGCGAGACAGGCGCTTGCAGATCGGGTGACGACTCCCGGAACTGCCGGAGTCGATTCTGGAAGCAAGCGGCGAGAGGCGAAATCTCTGAGACTGGCACATCACTGAGGCATTTATCTCTGTTCACTTTGGGATGAGGGCGAACGATTTGCGTTCTTCCTCTTTCGCTTCGCACTTCCTGCAGTCAAATTTCTGCCAACCGATAGAGATACCCTCAATGCGCTTGTCTGACAAGAAGTCGATTTCAGCATCATCTTCACGACTACACCAGTTCGTGACAGTCCGGGCATATGCACCCAAACCTCTCGTGTACCGACACGGGAGGCGCATGCGAGCCTTGCCGTGCCACTTTCCATCGGCCCCCTTCCTCATTTCGCTACGACTGAATCCACCAGCATTCTTGATTTCCGCCGGGATGCTAATCCAGTCCATGTATAGATAGTCGCCATCCTGTCTGATGCTGTAGTCACGTCCTGTCGTCAGAGAAGTCCAAACTGTCCCATTCGACAGTGTTGACTCCGTTTTATCGGCCACAGACGCCAAAGGTGCTGCATGCTGATGGGCAGTTACGAGCAACGAAGCCACTTCACTGCACGGAACCGCAAAATTGAGGTTTTGACCCAATTCAGGATTTACACCTGCAGTTATGACCCCGACGACATGGTCGTTCATGTCCAGCAACGGCCCCCCACTATTTCCGTGCGAGGCGGGTGCGGTTGTCTGAATCCACTTCTTGTTATCGACATCACGGACTGCACTAACAACGCCGTCGGAAACCGTACCCTCAAGACCTAGCGGACTGCCAATCGCAACTACGTGGTCGCCGACGCGAATGTTGTCCATCTCACCGAGCGAAAGAAACGGAAGATTCTTACCATTGACCTTGATGACGGCCAAGTCTCTGGCTGAGTCGTCAGCAAGAACCCCGCTTACTGGAAAGAACGCTCCATTGGACAATTTCACGATTGCGGAATGTGCGTCCTTGATGACGTGATGATTGGTCACAATCTCTCCGTCAGCAGAGATGAGGAAGCCACTTCCCAGTGCGGTCTCTTCTCCCGATGCGTTGGAAATGACTATCAGGACGACGGCGTCGCTGCTCTGCTTGACGACATCCGCCACGTTCTGTTGAGAAACTGAGTAGGGCGTGGCCAGAGTGAGGAGGAAAACAAATAGAACCAACAGAAGTGGGCGCACGATTCCTCCGAGGGGTGAAGTTGGCACTTAAATACCATTTGCTTGAAATGAATCTGTCGCCCATGCGCTGAATGTTTTCTCGATGGGTCAGAACTCACTTTCAAATGAAACTACTGGACAGTCATTCCGTCCAATTACCAAAGTCATTGACTGAGACCGACTGGCAAGGGGTTGGAATCTCCCGGAGGCGAAGTCAGGCACGCGGACCCGTATATCGCTTGCTCCCGGTTTTCGATAGCCGGATGCCGACGCACGGGTGGTTGGGAATCGGCGGTAAGGCACGCGGTAAAACGGGATTTGTGTAACGTCATCGGGTTCCTTCTATTTCAGCATCGACAAGCCCGGCCCCGTCAATGCCGAGAATTGGCTTGTGAAGAAAAAGAGCAAGCAGAGCGACTATCGCCGTTACGCTCGCCACATACACAGCCGCCCAAAAGCCATTCCTGATTGCTTTCTCCGCGTTCGGCAGGTCGTATACGTCAGGCCACCACAAATTTGTCAAACGGGACACCCAGGACTGGTTCGGATCGTACAAATGGATCCACAGCGGATCGGGCGGTTTTTTCACTTCTCTTGCCACAACGAAATCCCCCGTATCTTCTTGCCTAAGTGCGGGCTGGCCACTTGCTAGCCGATTCAATTGTTCAGGTGCGACAGAGGCCGTAAGGCAGCATCCCTTACAACGCCTGTCCGAACCAGGGTACCAAGGTAATGGAGTCTCTCAAGAGGCTGCACGTTAGGATTAGAGGCGAATGCGTGTGAAGAATCAGCAGTAATTCAGACGCCTGGCTCATAGCGGGGGGACACCGTGCATTGTGTGCTCTGTGGAATTAACGCTCCGACAAAGATGGTGAGCTTTCATCAGAATATCGGGATGTTCGTGACGCGCCAAGAGAGAGAAATCAAAGGCGAGTTGTGCCGAAGGTGTGCTCGGAAAGCATTTTGGTCATGTACCTTGACGACGCTTTTCCTCGGTTGGTGGGGCGTCATCTCGTTCGTCGTGACTCCCTTCTTGGTTTTAGGAAATATTCGCGCTTATGTGAAATGTTTGAGTTTGCCCGAGCTGACGATTTCGGCAATGAACGCTCCGGTGCCTCTTCACGATGTTTCGAGGGGCGGCGTGAGTCGTGGCCTGATACTCAAAGTCCTTTATGGAACCATCCTGTGGGGCACCGTTGGAGTGCTTGCATTGCAAAACTCCCCGCAGTTTCTGGAGCGGCACTCCCCGCGTTTGAGCACCTATCTTGAACGCTTGGGTTTAGTGGACAAGCAAGTGCCTTCTGGGAATGTCTTTGGAGAGCACACGTTGCCGGACGGCACCCAGAAGGCGGAGCGCATCGAATACCCCGACGGGGAGAAAAACTTCGACGTGACCGGGCTGCCGGATGGCACTAGGAAAGTAGGGCGCGTCGAACTGCCCAACGGAGACAAAGGCTTCGACATAACTAATCTGCAGGACGGCACCGTGAAGGTGGAGCGTGTCGAGCACCCCGACGGGTGGAAAGATTTCGATGTGACTAGGCTGCCGGATGGCACTAGGAAAGTAGGGCGCGTCGAACTGCCCGACGGAGAGAAAAACTTCGACGTGACCGGGCTGCCGGATGGCACGGTGAAGGTGGAGCGCATCGAAGCACCCGACGGAGAGAAAGACTTCAACACGATCACGCTGCCGGACGGTACCTACAAGGCGGAACGCGTCGAATTCCCCGACGGGGAGAAGTGGTTTGAGGAGACTAGGCTTCAGGACGGCACCGAGAAGGTGAAGCGCGTCGAATTCCCCACTGGGAAGAAGCGTTTCGACGTAACCATCCAAGGGCAAAGCGATACATCCACTCCAGGGGAATCCAACCAATACAAAATTGGGCAGATTTATACCGGTAAAACCGGACGCTACAAATATATTGGCGGCGATCCTAAATCAATCAAGAGCTGGGAGAAACAAAAAGAAGCTCTCAAATACAGCGATTTCGCGGCTTGGAAAGCAGGACAGCACTAATGCCGAAGTTTGGGAGCAATGTCCGCGCCACTAGAAGAACACTGCCGGAGAAACGTGGAATTTCGCGGCAAGCCCCCGAATCTGCTCTGCCGTGAGATTGCGCTTGCCGTTCAGCGCGTAGGAAACAGCCGCCTCAGAGCCGAATATGTCAACCAATTCCTTCTGCTTCAAATTGTGTGCGGCCAGCAACTCAGCCAGTACCTCTGCGGGGGATACCTGCGGCAGAGGATAGCGATGCTTCTCAAAGGCTTCGATGAGTAGTGCGACAGTTTCAACATACCTAGCCTCTGCGTCCGTCATTTCTGCTTCGGGCTTCGCCATGAACTTGTCGAGAACAGACTTCCAATCGCGGTAATCCTGCGCACTGCGTATCGCCCGAGGCGGACGGTCAACCGCTATTTTCTCGTACGCAGCTCTGCTTGGCGCGGCCGCAGTCATAAAGTGCATCATTTGAGATTTTCGCTCCATCGGTCATACTCCGCGTGCGTCATCACCTTTTCCACGGTCAGAACGCCACTCTTATAGTTAATCTTGGCTACCAATCGAAACTGATTGCCCTTGATGTTGAATACCACAAATCCTTTCACCGCGCTCGGCGACGATTGGCGCACATCAGAGAAATGCTTCCAACGGGCTTCCTCGACGACTTTCGCCCAAACCGCCAGTGCCTTATCTAACCGCTGTCCCCGATGTGCTTTCCCAGCGCCGTCGAGAACGTCCCGGCCAACAAGAATCATACGGCACTCGAAGCCCTACCTAATTATCTTAACTTTATGTTAAGTTGTCAAGGGGTTCGGCAATGGAGTCCCGATTTTTTCTGCCGGAGTCACAACGGAAAATAGGCCCCGGCCATCTTTTCCTGAATTCCCAGAGCCCCCCCGGCATCAAAAAATCGCCGCTGATAGCGGCTACCCCGCACGGTGAGGCTCATTACGATTCTATTAGCCGGAACCATACCCCCGCTCTGAAGCCCCCGGTCACCAAATCTTCCGCTAGCTCGATGCTGCACGCTTCCGGCCCATAAGGCCCGGAGTTACACCATTGAGCGCCAATTACCAAGCATCGGCTGTCGGGGGCGAGCGAGTAGCACGAACGTGCCATTCCATGAATGCAACAAAATGATTATTCTGTTGCTATATTGCAGGAGTGACCGGAGCTAAGTCGCTGCGGTAGCAGGGTGACGGAAAGCGGCATAGTCACACGTAATGTTGCATTTCGGAGGACACAATGGAGCATCTGACGCCAAGCGAGATTCAGGCAGTCTTGAGGAAATCCAAAGCACACTCGACGCGGGACTGGGCAATGGTACTGCTCGCGTATCGGCACGGGCTGAGAGCGAGTGAAGTCTGTGGGCTGAAGCTGAGCGACGTGGACATCAGGAACGAATCTATCACGCTGCGAAGGCTCAAGGGGAGCCTCAAGACGGTGCAGCCGCTGTATCGGCACCGGGGGCAGCCGTTGTTAGATGAAATCCACGCAATGAAAGCGTGGTTGCGTGAGAGATCCGATGATGGCAGCGATTACGTATTCACGTCACAGAAGGGCGGCCGCTTGGACCGGACGCAGTTCTTTCGCATCTTCCAGGCGTTAGCAACTGAAGCTGGGCTGCCAGTTGAGAAGCGGCACCCGCATTGCCTGAAACATTCGCTAGGCACGCATCTGGTGCAGCGGAATACGAATCTGGCGCTCGTTAAGCAGGCGCTAGGGCATAAGTCCATTTCGAGTACATTGCGCTACACGGCTGTGACGGACTCGCAGGCAGCAAAGGCCGTGAGTGGCGCATTGAGCGATTTGTACTGAGTCCATTTCGATAGCCCCTAGATTGCAAGCTCCCCGTCTGCGGCCCCCTAATCCTGATGGTTGGCTCACACAGGGATGTTCAAAGCCCACAAACCGGCTAGGAATCGCAAGAAACGGGCACCTGGACGCGCGGACTCCCAAGCATTGACTCGCTCGATAGGAACCATAATGCCGGAATGCCGGGTTTCGGCTCACGGCGGGCGGAATTTGCGCTCAGATGCACAACATGGTGCAATTCGGCTGCCTTGGAGCGAGCTAAGTTGTTGATTCTATTGAAAACCATCATTTTGGCAGTGATTTTAAGGTCAATGGAATCATAGATTTACAGACTGTCTGCGAGGGTCATCCAGTTGCTATCTCGTTGGTAACAAAATGGTTAATGCCAATTAAACCTGAAAATCGAGAATCGGAGCCCGCGCGCCGGTTAAAGGCCGGAAACCGGACTGGCAACTTGCCACCCAACTAGGAAAAACAGTTGTTGTTGGCAACAACTACACACAGGAGCAGAGCTAACGCTCTGCTCTGCTCTGTGATTCTGTCCTTTTCAATAGCCATCGGAATAGCGGCTGGACAAATGTTATTTTTACTTGTTACCCTCAGGTAACAAGTAACCACTGGTAAAAAGTACTATACCGTCGTCTTGACAGGCCGTGCTACCATCTCAGACCGAAGAAAAAAACTATTCCCCCGCTGTCGTCTAATGCGTCTAACTAAGTGGCTAGGATAACTGATGGACCTGAACGTGAGGGCGTTCCGAGTGGTACAGGCCGCCATCGACGGCCCTTCCGCTCCCGACGCCAAGAAAGCCTCAGCTAGAAAAGGTGGGCTGAAGGGTGGCCCATCACGTGCGCGGTCTATCAGTCGGGAACGGCGAATCGAGATCGCTCGAAAGGCTAGCCAGGTGCGATGGAAAAAACAGTCCATCGCTGGAGATTAAGACAATGCAGACCGCGACAATGAAATTCAATGAGCTGGAATGGCGCGCTGATGCCGTGCAGGCATCCGCCGGGCAGATGATTTCGACCGTCGCCCGGCATTCAAAGATGGCTTTCCGTCATTACGGAACTCTTACTGACCTGAATACCATCAGCGACAAAATGGCGGAGCTTTTGCGATATTTGCACTCCCCAGAGGCATCGGCGTGTTTGGAATCCTGCACGTCGGAGGACTTGAATCGCCTTGGTTCAAAATTGCACGAAGTGCAGGGAAAGGTACGTATCGTCGTTTGTCAGATAAGGTCAATGGATCTCGGATTTTGGAGGAAGTTGTATTACACGCGAGTGGATAGGCTGGAAGCGTCCAATCGTGATCTAATCGCCCACTCCGAGGCATTCAAGACAGTTGACTCATCGCTCATCCTATTGAGCAAAAGGGACCAAGAGTTTCTGCTCGAATCTCTGTTGGCTCCAGATGAGCCAAACGACGCATTGCGCCGTGCTTTTATGAAATAGCAAGTGCCCACAATCGTCGTACCTGACGGTTATTTATTAGAGCGCCTCGACACTGCACGTCACAGTCGGAAAGAGTTTTCTTCCGGAAAAGAGGCGCTCGATACTTTCCTGCGTACTCAAGCCTCGCAAGCTCAGGGAAAATATGCGTCGGCCACCCACGTCCTAATTGAGAACGTTGATACAGCGGGCGAGTGCCCGATCGTGGGTTACGTGACATTGGTAAGCTCAGAGATTCCACTCCTAGAAGTTCCACCCTCCATCAAGCGAATCTCAAACAAAAACAGACTTCCTGCACTACTATTGGCGAAAATGGGTGTAGACGCAGGGCACAAAGGGAAGCGCCTAGGAGAATGTCTTCTCAAGCACGCATTGGTAGCCGCTTGGCAGATGAATCAAAACTCAGGGTGTCTTGTTGTCATCGTGGCCTCAGTGATCACTTCAAAAGCGGCCAACAGTTATCACTTCAAAACCGGCCAACCGGATTGGCCGTCCGGGACTGAGAATGTTCTACCCTGCCGCCTCCTGTGGTGGCAAGTCGGTTTTGGTG
>JBARJF010000011.1:0-22836 GCA_049800135.1 Candidatus Sulfotelmatobacter sp. | reverse complement strand
TGGTGCGGAAGGGGGGATTTGAACCCCCACGCCTTTCGGCGCCACCCCCTCAAGATGGTGTGTCTGCCAGTTCCACCACTTCCGCTTTAGAATTAATAACTTACGATCATATAAAACGTCTGCCTAGTCTTGCGAGCGTCTCACATGTTATCAGATACTTAGCGTCACTGGGAAACTCTTGCATACGTTTTTGTAGGCACCTTTTGCATTCGAATCGTCTCCTATACGGCCAGTAAAGCAAGTTCATGGCGGTGTACGATCCGGACTGGACGTTGATCGACGATGCCTTCAATGCACGTTCGCCCGCGGAACGGTGGGTCCTGCGCTGACCCGGAGATTTCCGTTGATTGTCCGTTTGCCTGGAGGTTTGAACCATGGAAGCGAATCCGATTCTATTTCGCGATCTGACGTACATATTCGTGGCCGCCGTATTGGGAGGGCTGGTGGCGTGGCGCCTTCGTCTGCCTCTGATTTTGGGGTTCATCTTTGGCGGGATCGTAGTCAGCCCTTTCACCCCGGGTCCTCATCTTTCTAATTTGCATACGTTCGAGGTGTTTGCCGAAGTTGGCGTGGTTCTGCTGATGTTCTCGATCGGGGTCGAGTTCTCCATTCCGGACTTGATGCGTGTGAAATGGGTCGCCCTGGTCGGCGCGCCGATTGGAATTCTGCTGATGGTGGGTGTCGCGGCCAGTGCAGCAAAGCTCCTGGGATGGAGTTTCACAGAGGGAGTGGTCATCGGGGCGACGATCTCGGTCGCGAGCACCATGGTGCTGGCGCGCCTGCTGAGCGACAGCGGAAAGTTGGCCACAACCTACGGCCGCGTCATGATCGGCATTACGCTAGTTGAAGATCTGGCTGTTATCTGCATGACGGTAGTGCTTCCGGCACTTGGGGGTTCCGGAGATGGCCGCTTCGCAAAGGCGGCATGGACTCTCGGCAAGGCCTTGATCCTCTTAGTTCCGCTGGTGTTACTCGCGATCAAGGTGATCCCGCATCTGCTGCGGCGAGTCAAGTTGACGTGTAACTCGGAACTTCTCCTGCTGGTAGCAATCGCGATTTGCCTCGGAACCGCTGCGCTGGCGCAAGCGGTTGGATTCTCCGTCGCTCTGGGTGCGTTTCTTGCCGGATTATCCATTAGCGGGTTGCCGGATCTTCACGATGCCCATACGCAACTCGTTCCGCTTCGTGATGCCTTCGTGGCGCTCTTCTTCGTCTCGCTCGGGGCTCTGATTGATCCCAAAGTGCTTCTCAGCAGCCTGCCGCTTCTCGGACTGATGCTTCTGCTGATCGTCGTCGGTAAATTTCTGGTTTGGACCCTGATCGTATGGCTCTTCCGTTATCCCTTCCAGACCGCAATTGTAGTAGCCGCGGGCCTGACGCAGATCGGCGAGTTGTCGTTTGTGGTGGTGCAGGTCGCGCGATCATCGGGGATCGTAGCCGAAAACGTTTTTAGCACGGTGATCGCAGCGTCCTTGATTTCGATATTAATAAACGTCTTCCTCGTGCGCGGCGCGTTGAAGTGGATGGGCCGGAAGTTTCCGGAGCCAGGCCCATCTAAATCTGTGCAGCCCGCCACAGGTTTCTAAGCCGTGGCCAGATAGACGTAACGCAGAATGAATAGGATCGTGAGTATCCAAATTAGCGCGTTGACTTCGCGAATCTTGCCCGCCGCGATTTTTACAACGGTGTAGGAAATCAGACCGAGGCTGAGGCCGGTCGCGATGCTGAAGGTAAGCGGCGTGGCCAGCATGGTGATGAATGCCGGCACCGCCTCACTGAAATCGTGCCAGGCGATTTGGGCAATGGATTGCGCCATCAGGACGCCCACCAAAATCAGCGCGGGGGCCGTTGCATAAGCTGGAATCGCGACCGCTAGCGGTGAGCAGAACGTGGCCAGCAAGAAGAGCCCAGCGACGGCGACATTGCTCAGACCGGTACGAGCCCCGGCGGCAACTCCGGCGGCGCTTTCGATGTAACTGGTCACCGTCGATGTTCCCGTCAAGGAACCGAAGATGGTTCCCACGGCATCTGCAACCAGGACCCGGCCTACGCGGGGAATCTTGCCATCCTTGACGAAGCCGCCCTGTTCGCAGACTCCCACCAGGGTGCCGATATTGTCGAAGAGATCTACAAACAAGAATGCGAACAGGATTTCGAGTAAGCCAAGGTGGCTCGCGCCGCGAAAATCGAGCTGCAAGAAAGTGGAAGAGGGATGAGGCATGGCGAAGATCGCGGTTGGCGGGTGCGTGATGCCGCGAAGAACTCCCAGAAGCGCCGTGCCAAAGATGCCAATCAGGATAGCGCCGTGGAACTTTCGTGACATGAGGACCAACGTCAACCCCAGTCCGAAGCAGGCAGTCTGCACTTCTTTATCGGCGAAGCTGCCGAGACCCACGTACGTAGCCGCATTTGCCACCACGAGTTTCGCGTTGCGCAGCCCCACAAACGCGATGAACATTCCAATCCCCGCGGCGGTCGAGTGCTTCAGGCAGTCGGGCATGCCGTTGACGATCTGCTCGCGAACCCGCGTCACCGTCAACCCCAGGAAAAGGACGCCAGAACAAAACACCACCGCCAGCGCGGTACGCCAGGGGACATGCATGGCGAGGCAAACGGAGTAGGTGAAGTAGGCGTTCAGAGACATCCCTGGCGCCAAGGCGATGGGATAGTTCGCGTACAGTCCCATTACCAGCGTGGCCACGGCGGCGGAGGCGCAGGTCGCAAACACAACGCCCTCGGCTGGCATCCCGGCTTGCGCCAGAATCTGGGGGTTCACCACGATGATGTAAGCCATGGTGACGAAGGTGGTGAAGCCGCCCAGCATCTCCTGCTTCACTGAGGTTTGATTCTCGGTGAGTTTGAAGTAACGATCGATCAATCATTCCCTCGAGTCTCAGATTGGCGGGTGCTCGAACCGACTTAATACGCGATTTTATTGGGCTTGCTTTGCCACTCGCGAAACGCCGCTAACGCCTCCTCGCGCATCATCTGAATCATGGGGATTTCGCGCTGCGCATGCGGTTTCGCGAGTTCCCGGTAGATCGACGAATCGTCAAATCCGATCATCGACGCATCCGCATCGGCATTGGCAAAATAAACGCGCGACACCCGGGCCCAGTAGATTGCCCCCAAGCACATGGGACACGGCTCGCATGAGGTGTATATCTCGCAGTCTGCAAGATCAAAAGCGCCCAGCTTCTTGCAGGCGTCGCGAATGGCGAGCACTTCCGCGTGCGCGGTGGGATCATTCCTGGAGGTGACCTGATTCGTTCCCTCGGCAACAATCTTGCCGTCTTTCACCACGACCGCGCCGAAAGGACCGCCGCGGCCCGAGCGAACATTGTCAATCGAGAGCTGAATGGCGCGGGCCATGAAAGGATTGTCCATGCTTTCGCTCTGTCGAGGCGTAATTGTCGGGGCTATGCCGGCATCGGCAACCCGCGAACCAGCGAATCAGTCGTCATGGACTCTTTCGCGGCCGCTTGATTGAGATGCGAGTATAAGCCGAGACTCGGAAATTCGTGAAATACTTTGATGCCGGGTCCGGCCGCCATATTGGTTAAAGGAGGTCAGCTCGATGAGGTTGACTGGCGGATCGTGGCGTATCCAGGCTTGATGGCGGAATAGATCAAATCACAGCGCTGTTTGTACGGCAGAAAGGCGCTCTTCATTCCATTGATCGTGATTTTCTCAAAGTCGTCGAGCGACAGGCCGAATGCGTCGGCGGCTGCTTCAAATTCCTGGCTCATAGTGGTGTTGCTCATCAGCCGGTTGTCCGTGTTCAGCGTGACGCGCAATCCCTCCTGATAAAAAATCCTGAACGGATGCTCCGCGAGACTGGGCGTGGCGCCAGTGTGAACGTTGCTAAGCAGGCAAATCTCCAGCGGAATGCGCTTATCCAAAACATATTGAGCCAGATCGCCCAACTTCACCGCCTTGCCGCCCACAACCGCCATATCGTCGATCAGACGGGTCCCGTGCCCGATGCGGTGCGCTCCGCAATACTGAATCGCCTGCCAGATCGATTCCTTTCCGTAGCCTTCGCCGGCGTGAATCGTGATGTTGAAATTCTCGCGCTGGATGTAGTGAAAAGCACCCACGTGCTTCTTCGCCCGCCAGATCGAAGCCGACCACCTGCTGATGAGTCAACCCCTTCTGCGTATGAAAGACGGGCGCAAAACGAGTCTCGAAATAAACAACCCCATCGCGGCTTAGATCCTCGGCTTGTTCATAGGCGACGCGCTGCAGAGCATCCTCGGTCTGCATAACCGCAATGGTGTGGGCAAAGCCTTCCAGATATTTTCGCGAGACTCCCTTGATTCGCTCCCTGGAGAAACCACCGGGATAGCGCTTCGGGGTCGTTAGTTGGCAGGTCCGTATAGTTCGCGTCTGCAGCCAACTCAATGATGGTTTGTGGGCGCAGTACGCCGTCTAAATGCTCGTGCAAAAGCACCTTGGGAAGGCTCTTCAATAACTGTCGATCAAGTTTCATGGCGAGCGAAATATGGCAAGATCTCAAGAGCCTGCCCTAGCGGAGCCGAAAGGTGCCGCCAAAGCTTTGCTCGAGGTCCGGTCTTCGTCGCCGAGGGCGTGCTCTCGCCATCGCTTAATCTTGTCCAATGTCTTCGTCCCACACGGCAGAATTAGCGCGAATGTAGTCGGCCAGTAGTGAAATGCACTCCTGGGAGTTCAGATCGATCACACGCACCCCCAACGAGCGCAGCCATTCCATCCCGCCCTGAAAATTGTGGCTCTCGCCGACGACCAAGGTCCCGAAGCCAAACTGCCGGACGAGCCCGCTGCAATACCAGCAGGGCGCCAGAGTCGTGACCATGATGAGCCGGCGATAACTACGCTGGCGCCCCGCATTGCGGAAGGCGTCAGTCTCGCCGTGCAACGAAGGATCGCCGTTCTGTACGCGCCGGTTGTGGCCGGCGCCGACAAGCTTGCCGCTCCCGTCAAAAATCGCGGCCCCGACGGGAATGCCGCCCTCAGCCAGCCCTTTGCGGGCTTCTGCTTTCGCGACCTCCAGCATCGCAGAGAAATCGAAAGGGGGCATTTCAGCTCGATTATAATAAGCCGCCCCGAAAAATCGAGCCGAAAACGGCTGCTCGCCGGACGACGGATTACCACGGTAGCCGTCCGAGCTTCGCGTGCGAGAACGTACCTGTCGGGCCGTCTGGGCCGAGCAGCGCGAGGCGCACCGCCTCGCGGGCACCCTCCTCGACAGTTTCCGTGCCCGCATAGTTGTTGAGGTTCGTCTTGGTGAAGCCCGGGGAAGCGGCGTTGACCTTGATCCCGGTCGATTCCAGCTCGATCGCCATGGCGAGCGTCATAGCGTTGAGAGCCGTCTTGGACGCAGGGTAGACGGGGCCGAAGACCGAGCGGTGGGCGTGGGCGGGGTCTGAGTTCATCGTCAGCGAGCCGGAGCCGCTCGACACGTTGACGATGCGGGCTGCCGGCGCCTCGCGCAGCAGCGGCAGCATCGCCTGGTCGGCGAGGACGCCGAACACGTTGGTCTCCCACACTGCTCGCACTTCGTCGAGGGACACGTTGCTCGGGCGGGTCGTCTTCGCGTACTCCGCAATGGACTGGCCGGGCAGCTTACTCGTGTTCGAAACAGCCGCGTTGTTGACGAGCACGTCGAGGCGGCCAAGCTCCTTGCGGATGCGCTCCGCCGCGGCCGCGATCGAAGCCCGATCCGTCACATCGAGCTGGAGCGCGCGCGCGTCCGGCCCAACCTCCTTGGCCGCAGCCTCGCCGCGCTCGAGATTGCGCGACCCGACCAGCACAGTGAAACCGTGGGCCACGAGATCCTTTGCGATTTGAAGACCAATTCCTTGATTAGCCCCGGTGACCAGGGCGACGGGTTTGTCCTGCATGGTGACCTCCTTGTTGCATCGAGGTGTGGTCAGCGTGTCAGCCGCGCGAAGCCACGGCATCCGCAGTGTGTTCAAAATATTCCATCGCGTTCAGATCGGCGATGAGGCCAGGACCTGTTGGTCGCCATCCCAACCGTTCCCGCGTCAGAGCGCTGGAAGCCGGAACGTCAGCACCCAGGAAATGCGCCAGCCAACCAAAGTACTCGCCTGCCTCCTCAGCAGACTTGGAGACGACCGGCACCTTCAGGCCCTGGCCGATTGTCTCAGCGATCTCTCGAAGCGGCACGCCCTCTTCTGCGACCGCGTTATAGCGGGCTCCCGCTGAACCTTTTTCAAGCGCCAGTCTGTAGAGATGCGCGGCATCAAGCCGGTGCACCGCGGGCCAGCGGTTGAGCCCGTCGCCGACATACGCGGAGACGCCCTTCTCGCGAGCCAGAGCGATCATGTAGGTGATGAGTCCTTGCTTGACTGGGTCGTGCACCTGTGGAAGGCGCATCACCGAAACGCGCACGCCCTGCGTCGCCACTGATGCTGCCGCCTCTTCCGAAGCTACCCGCGGAATCGGGGAATTGGGCGCATCTTCTTCAGTGGTAAGGCGGCCCGGCGTGAAGGCGATCGCGGTCCCGGAGGTGACGATCAAGGGGCGGTCAGAGCCGGCCAGAGCTGTGCCGAGAGCCTCAATGGCTCGCCTGTCGATCTCGCAGACTTCCTCGAATCTTGCGAAATCATGGATGAAAGCTGTGTGGATCACGCCGTCCGAGGTGGCGACTCCGCTCCGCAGGCTGTCCAGATCTTCGACATCCCCTTGCTGCACCCGGGCACCAGCGGCGGCAAGAGACTTGGCAGCCGCATCCGAGCGAGCAAGACCTAACACTTGATGGCCCGCGTCGTTCAACTCTCGGACGATTGCAGAACCCAGGAATCCAGTTGCTCCTGTAACAAAGACACGCATATCAATTCTCCTTATTTATATCCACTTATTGCGTCGAGGTTGGAAATGACTTCAGCCGGAATCTGCAGCGTCGCGGCTTTAAGATTCTGGCGAAGATGTTCGATGGAAGATGTGCCCGGAATCAGCAGGATGTTGGGCGAGCGCTGCAGAAGCCAGGCAAGCGCAACCTGCATGGGTGTGGCTTCGAGTGATGCTGCGGACGAGTCCAGTGCCGACGACTGTAACGGTGTGAAGCCTCCCAGCGGGAAAAATGGAACGTAAGCGATACCTTGGGTGGCAAGATCACGGATGAAGGCGTCATCGTTCCTGTGTGCCACGTTGTAAAAATTCTGCACGCAGACGATCCCGGTAATAGTTTGAGCCTCCGACAGTTGCTCGGGAGTCACATTGCTTAGTCCAATATGACGAATCAGTCCCTGACGTTTGAGTTCGGCAAGCACAGTGAGCGGTTCCTCGATCGATCCCTCGGACGGCTCCGCCACGCCTCCAACACGAAGATTTACGACATCGATGGAATCGAGGCCGAGATTTCTTAGATTGTCATGAAGGCCGTCGATAAGCTCCTGGCGGGAGAGAGCGTGAATCCAGGATTTGTCTGAACCGCGGCGGGCGCCCAGTTTGGTGACAATCACGAGACCATCCGGGTACGGATGGAGAGCCTGCTTGATTATCTGATTGGTCACATGCGGACCGTAATAGTCGCTGGTGTCGATATGGTTCACGCCGGATTCGACCGCCTCCCGCAGAACAGCAATGGCGGCATTGACATCCTGCGGCGGTCCCCAGACGCCAGGTCCGGCAAGTTGCATGGCACCGTAACCCATCCTGTTTACCGCTATCGATGCGCCAGGCAGAGTGAAACTGCCCGCGAGATCAGTTTGATCAATCATTGGGTTTCTCCTTGCTACAATCATTGGATGAAGCATTCTTCAGGTTTGGAGTTCGCATATGCCGGCTGATGTCCTGGTTGCATTTGAACCAAGAAAAACGCCCCTTCAAGCGAGGTCGACGGTAACGGTTGAGGCGATTTCTGAGGCGACTATTCAGGTTTTGCTGCGCCATGGGGCAGCGCGATTGACGACCACGCGCGTTGCCGACCGTGCCGGTGTCTCGGTAGGCACCTTGTATCAGTACTACCCCAATAAGCAGTCATTACTATTTGCGGTGGTGGAACAGCATATGAATAGCGTAGCAGCAAAGGTTGAAGCTGCTTGTGAAAGCGGGTGTCATAAGCCGTTAGCCGAAATGGTCAGAGACATGGTAGAGGGGTTCGTAGACGCTAAGATGGAACGCGCCGACATCTCGGTGGCGCTCTACCGAGTCTCGGCTGACGTGGGTGGGCCCGAGTTGATCAAGCGGATCAGTCAGCGCTCGCGGAAAGCCGTTGAGGCGATGCTTCAGACAGCGCCAGATGTTAAGGCGCCGCCGGACAAATTCGCGATTGATATTATGCTTGCAGCGATGGCGGGGACGATGCGCTCCCTGCTGGAGGCTGAACCAACCTCTGCCACCGTCCGCAAATCGCGAGAGCAACTCGTGCTGCTTTGTCAGTCGTACATGATGGCTGCGACAGTTAAGCGCGCTGAGAGCTCTCGCAGAACGCTACTTGGGTGAGGATCGAGCCCCTGAGCTGCGCTGTGAAGAGATATCCTGCCTGCGCATGGTTAAGGGCCCAGCGCGCAGACAGCACAGGAAGCATCGGTCCCAACTCAGGGTGCGGGGAACCGACTCTCTTCGTCCGAAACTGCGAACCCTGAGTAACGGAGACCTGCGGGGATGGTTCGTTCATAAACGGAGGAGTGTTTTTACAGGAGTTCTGGGGAGAAGTGGAGAATCGTAAAGCTGCCGGCACTTTGTTCAAAGGCAGCACATCCTGGACGATGGCGAAAACCGGGATGTATTTTCACTCCATGCTCCCGCGACAATTCCAACCTGATTGAATTCACTCGCAATGCCCGATCGACATCGAACATAGAGACCCGCCGACGTTCGCAGCGTTTCTCGGCGACGGCAAAGATCGAAACAGACCAGTGCGGACGCGATTCATTTCGTTGTGAATCAAAAACTTTACATGGTCGTTACCCCGGTAACTTTGATGGGCGTTCTTTACTAAGGTAAGCTGCCCTCCGTACCAATCAACAATTTGTTTCACGGAGACGATCGAATGTCCGCAATTCGGCGCATGGGCCTAGCTCTGTCCATCGGTTTTTGTGCGATGCCTTTCATGCTGGCCCAGCCACAGCAAAGCGGCACCCGGGTGTCTCACGTTTCACCAGCAGCGGATGGCAGCGCACGGCGCGTGTTGGAGGAGTACGGCCGTCTGCCGCTTTCGTTCATTCCTAACCATGGGCAGACCGATTCCAATGTCCGCTTCCAAGCCGGTGCCGCCGGCTTGGACGTGTTTCTCACCGGCGACGAAGTTGTGCTGGCGCTGCGGGAAGCATTGGTCGCGAAGCCCGTGCGCGCCGACGTGGGTGTGCCTCGCGACACCATGCAACCGCTCCCGTCGCGGGGGATCGCGGTCCGGCTGAAACTCGTCGGTGCGCAATCGAATGTTCGAATCGAAGGCCTGGAAGATCTTCCCGGCAGATTCAATTACATCAACGGCTCTGATCCCAGCGGCTGGCAGACGGACATCTCCGCCTATCGCAAGGTGGCCTATCACGGGGTGTATCCCGGGGTAGATGTGATTTACTACGGCAACGCGGGGAGCCTGGAGCACGATTTCCTGCTGGCCCCGGGTGCGGACCCGAAGCGAGTTCAGTGGCAGATCTCCGGTGCGGACTCACTAAAACTCACCCCGGCCGGTAATCTGGAAATCCGGACTGCCCTCGGCACGATTGTTCTGCACGCGCCAGTCGCGTATCAGCCTTCGCAGGAAGGGCGCCGCAGCGTTGCTGCGAAGCTGGTTGTAATTGGAAAGGACCGAGTTGCTTTTGATCTTGGCAACTACGACCCGGCCCGGGAGTTGGTCATTGACCCCTATCTGTCCTATGCGACTTATCTGGGTGGCTCCGCTAGCGGTTCATATACAACGGGAATCGTGCTGGACGCCAACCATAACGCCTACATCAGCGGTTCGACATCGGATCTCACATATCCGACCACCGCGGGCAGTTACTCCACCGGCACAGATGGGTGTTCTACTCGTGGGTTTGTGAGCAAGCTGAACGCCTCAGGCACAGCACTCGTGTACTCCACCTTCATCCGCGGAACTTGCGCATTTCAGGCGAGCACATACCCGATCGCCATTGCCTTGGATGGAAACGGCGACGCTTACATTGCCGGTTACACCACCGATCCAACTTACCCCACGACCGGAGGCGCATATCAATCTGCACTGCCGGGTTCTTTTGGGACAAACACGAACAATGCGAATAGCGCGGGTTTTGTGACCGAGCTAAATTCGAGCGGGTCCGGTCTGGTTTTTTCGACCTTCCTAAGTGGCTCCAGCGTGATCGGCTGCAACGGCTGCGGGCTGTCTCTCAATCCGCAATCACTGGCGCTGGACTCGACTGGCATCTATCTGACCGGCTCCACCAACGAAGGCGACTTTCCCACCACGCCAGGGGCGTTCCAGAGCACCAAGCCGACGGCTGACAGCGGCCAGACTGCTTTTATTACCAAGATGAGCTTGAATGGCGTTTCCCTCCCCTATTCCAGCTATCTCGGTGGCCTATCTTCGGGTGACGAGAGCTCCGGATACCACATCACCGCATCGAATGGAAATGCATACGCCACCGGTATTGCCTACAGTGGCACCAGCGACTTCCCCACGACACCGGGAGCCTATCAAACCACCCAACCCGGCGACTGGTCCACATTCGTCACTGAGTTGAACGCTTCGGGCAGCGCCCTCGTGGCCTCCACATATTTTAGCGGCAGCACCACCCTAAGCTTCTGCGGAGGGACGCCGTATGCGATTCCATCGGCGGGCATCGCGGTGGACAGCTCCGGCAACGTAACCATCGCCGGGTACACGGATTCGAACAATCTTCCCACCACCAGCGGGGTGCTGGCGCCCAATTACGGTGCGAAGCAGAACTGCTACAACAGTGCCTTCGCCACCCGTTTCAATCCATCGCTGAGCGGACTGGTCTACTCGACCTATATCACCGCGAATGAAAACGATCAGGAGTATGCACAGGCGCTCCGATTGGACTCCGCGGGAAACGCCTATGTGACCGGAGAGGCATATTCCAGCGGCAATTTGAGCACCTTTCCATTTGTCAATGCCATCGACGCTTCTTATCCACAGCAAAATACCGGCATCGTTTTCGTAACCGCGCTCAACAGCATCGGCGCGGGCATCTATAACACGTTCTTCATTGGGAGCACCGGCAGCGCGATTGCGGTTGACTCCGCCGGCGCGGCTTACGTCGCGGCTGACGGAGTCGGTGTTCCCACCACTCCTGGGGCGTATCAAAGTTCGGGCTCGGGCCAATTTATCTTCAAGATCAGCCCCGCCGATCAGCCGGCTGCTGTTTTTTCATCTCCCTCAGTGACGTTTCCACCCACGTTGGTGGGTCAAACTTCCCAGGCGACGTCCCTGACTTTGTACAATTTCGGTAGTGCCGCACTGAATATTTCCAGCCCGGTGGCCAGCCCGGGGTTCAGCGAAACGGATAGCTGTGGCGGCGTGGTCGGTGCCGCTGGGAGCTGTCTGCTCTCCCTCACTTTCTCACCGGTCGCAACCGGCACCCAGACGGGGACGCTCACCCTTACGGATAACGCTGCCGGCAGTCCTCAAAGTCTCGCGCTCAACGGCTTGGGAAGAGCTTCGGCGGTTGGGCTTTCCACGCGAGCAGTGACCTTTGCTCCGCAGCAGGTGGGCACCAGCAGCGCCGCACAGAGCGTCGCTCTGGACAGCGTCGGGAATGTGGATCTGCACATCACCGGCATTAGGACGAGCGCGCCGTTCAGCGTGAGCAACAACTGCGCCACGGACATGCCTGAAGGCAGCAGTTGCACGCTTAAGATCGTTTTCGCGCCCTCGGCCGCCGGCAATACGCTGGGCTCGGTTACCGTCAGCGACGACGCGCTCGATAGTCCGCAAGTCATCGCGCTTACCGGCAGCTCCTACAGCACCAGCGTCACTGTGGCGCCCGCCAGCTTGAATTTTGCGAATCAGGTGGTCGGGATCGTCAGCACGGCGCAGCCAGTCACGATTCAAAATACAGGTTCCGCGACGCTCAACCTGAGGAGCGTTACGGCGAACGGCGACTTCTCCGCCGTGAGCACATGCGGCGCGACTCTCGCCGCAGGCGCCAGTTGCGCGGCGAATGTAACCTTCACCCCGTCGCAGGCGGGCGCGCGCACCGGCACGCTCACTGTCGCCGATGATGGCCTGGGAGCGCCGCAGACGGTCGCACTTGCGGGCGTCGGACTTGCTCCGGCAGCATCACTCTCAACCGGCTCGCTCTCATTTGCGGCGCAGTCTGTGGGCAGCACCAGCAACATGCAGGCCGTTATGCTTAGCAACAGTGGCAGCGTGGCGCTGACCATCAGGGAAATTTCGGCAACCGGCGATTTTGCCCAGTCCAATAACTGTGGCGGTTCGGTTTCGGCGGGCTCCTCCTGCACGATCAATGTGACTTTCACCCCCTCAGCGCCCGGAGCACGTGATGGTGCACTGACGGTTGGCTCGAACGCGCCCGGGGGCCCGCAGACCGTATCGCTCTCCGGCAACGGTGTCGATTACACCGTACGTGCTGCCCCCGGCTCGGCGACGTTGACCGCCGGCGGTTCGACCACAAGCACGGTGACAGTGGCTGCGGTGGGTGGAACGTTCGGTGGAACAGTCTCACTAAGCTGTCTGGGGCTGCCTGCACAGGCTACCTGCAGTTTCAATCCCGTAACGGTTACACCCGGCGCGACGTCGCAAACTTCGACCCTGACCATTACGACCGCAGCGGCCAAGACCATCGGCCTGAACTCCACACGCGGTTCCGCTGCCCCAGTTCTTGCGCTTTGGCTCCATCTCAGCGGACCGACTGGACTGGGCCTGATCGGCGCGATTTTTGTCATACCGACGGAACGGAAGCGCCGCTGGCACCTGCGGGCGGTGTTGTGCCTGCTGATGCTCGCGCTGGTTACATTGTCGGTCGCCTGCGGCAGCGGCAATAGCACCTCGACCTCCACAACCACGGCCCCCGGCACTCCGACGGGCACCTACACCGTTACGGTCTTAGGGACGTCAGGCACGGTTCAACAAGTCAGCTCGTTTACAGTGACAGTCCAATAGCGGGACAGGTAGTGGTCTACAACGCACCACAATTCGTCCTAAGATCATTGCCCGCTTAAGGGCCAGATATGGTCAGCAACTCCTCCAAGCAATGGCGTCGGTTTATCCCGGCTACCATGCGACTCGCAGCGTTGCAGAGGTCTTGCTTTTCGCTTTGCGTCTGAAGAATCCTGAAGATTGCGCGCGCAGCCTGGCTAGTGTTTAGCGTGGACAACATGAAGACCAGCGTGTCCGGGCGCGAGCCCTTGAACGGCGCGGCCAAATCTGGACCTGATCTCCTGGAAATTGATGTCTTCGATGTCACAGAATCCGTGCGAGCGAAGAATCGCTGCAACGTCAGCCGGCTCGAAACGGCTGGCCCAGCGCTCATCCATTTTCTCGAGCTGTTCGGTCCGCTGCTTTACTAACTCTCTTATCTCTTCTGAGAATGCCTGGGGGGGTTCCATGTAGTCGAACACCACCTCCGAGTTCTGGATTGACGCCATGTAGTCCAGAGTGCTGACGATAGCCTTCTGTGTCAGATATGGCACAACGCCGAGCCAGGTGAAAAACGCGGGCGAGTTCTGCTGAAAGCCTGCGGCGACAAGTGTCTCCCCTAAATCGTCCCGCTCGAAATCGACTGGCACGAGAACAAGCCATGGCGGAAGCGCGATTTGCGCTTCGGCCAAGCGCTGGTGCTTCCATTCCTGCGTGGCGGGTTGGTCGACCTCATAGATACGGATCTGTCGTGCGCCATGGGGGCTCCGGAGAGCGAAAGTGTCGAGTCCGGCGCCGAGGATGACGACCTGCCGAATCCCTCTTTCGATAGCTCCTGACAAAGCATCTTCCGCAATCCGGCTGCGTGCGGTGGTGAAAAGGCGTCCGATGCTGGCCAAGGGGTGTTCGTTCGCAAATCGCAGCACGTCCTTTTCGTCTTCGCGCAGAATCTTCATCGCAAATGTGTCATAAAGGATTGAGCCATGATCGAGCACCTGATGAGCAGCTCGTTGTCGGGCGGGTATCAGGGCTGTGCGGCTGGGCTCATTTGGCTTCATGTTCGAGGTCTCCATTCTGTTCAATAACTAATCGCACGAGTGTCGGGTGCGAGTGGCGCCGGTACCTATGGCGCGCCAACCCGCCAACTTGGTCAGTATGCCATTTTCGTCCCCGCAAGGCTTGCGCAGGCTTGCCGAAAGCTCACGATCCAACGCGTGAAAAACAGTCCCGGCCAGGTCAGATTTATGTTCTCCGGCTCGAAACGAATGTTTGTGAAGAAAGCGCGGGTCTGATGGATCGCCATCCACACCGTGATTAAGTCGACGAGGGCGGAGGGCACCGGGCTAAATCGCGTGGGTCTCGCGACCTCCAACGAGCGAGATGGAGCTGGCTGCGGGGATCATCCACGGGCAGTGAATGTAGTCTACGATTCGTTCAATCTTCTCGCCGATTACCTTCATGCGAATGACCGAGTATGATGTCCAGGTGTCAGCACCGCGTTGGAGAACAATGAGCACCGGCTCCTCATCCACCTCGCCCAGCGCCAGCTTCCAGGGCCACGGCCAGCGATCGTAGTTAAAGAAATATGGTGCGTCCGCGAACTTCCCGGCAAACTTATCGAGAACGTTGAGCCGGGCGTCGGCGCTGATCAATTCACGCACTCCATCCCAGTCTCGTCGATTGAAGCGATCCACATAAAGCTGCATGATTTGTGCCAGCTCGGGATTCGCACTTCGGATTGAAGGCGACGAAGCAGGAGACGAAGCCAATTTCGTCCGGCCGCGGTTGAGCGCCGCCTTCACGCCCCCAACGGTGGAATCGACGAGTTCCGCAATCTCCTCCAGCGAGTAATCAAATATGTCCTTCAGCAGAATGCAGGCGCGCTCCTTCGGAGGCAGGGACGCGACCAGGTGTTCCACCGCTTTACCGATCCCTAGTGCGGCTGGTTCGACTGGTGAGACTGCTTCGGGCATGGCAGCGGCCGCCTCGGCTTCATCCCGCACTCCCTTGCGTCGCAGGAAATCGATGCAGCGATTGTGAGCGATCCGAAACAGCCAGGGCTTCAGAGGACGGCTTTCATCGTACTTGTCCAGCTTTCGATACGCCTCGATCAAGGCCTCCTGCACAACGTCTTCGCCGTCCATGATCGAACCCGTCATGCGGGCACAGTAGCGGTGCAGGTTCGGCCGAAGTGCGGACACCGTCTCAAGGAAGGCCAGATAGCGCGCTTCGACCCGGCCGGAGCCATCGAGATATTCACGGCGATCGGTGCTGTTCATCACCCTTCCATCGACCTCCATTTCACGACTATAGCCGGAATCAGGGTGACCACGTAGTTCCGGTCATTGAAGCCAATGGTGTCCACCGGTCCTCGGCTCAGCGCTTGCCGGTACCCAGGTCATCGGAGCGTCCGGCTTCAAGTCGCGGCCATTGAGCGATGGGACGCCCGCCCGGCCACGCTGGTTCCCAAGTGGGCGAACCGGCACTCGTTCGCGTATAGGTGCATTGTTGCGGCCAGCCGGCCGGAGAGTCCTCCCATGGCTCTTGACGTCCGTACACGGTGAGGTCCATGAGGGCATAGCTGTAATCCATTGCCTCTGCACCGCGGCGTTTCGTCCAGTAAGTTTCGAAGACCCGGTCGCCGTTCCGAAGGTAGCACACGAGGTGAAACAAGCCGGTCTGGCGCCCGACGAGGAGCCTGTCGAGGGAGGGGAGTGCCGAGTACCACGGCATTTGCCAGCCCATAAAGTCGCGGTAGCGGTTGCTTTCGTCGTAAGGGCCCTGGCAGAGGACCGCGTATGTAATGTCCCGAGAATGAAGGTAGGACAGCTCCCCGACCTGGGTTGTGACCCACGTGCATCCCTCGCACTGCTCCGGCGCAGGGTGGCCAGTATGCCACATGAAGTAGTACGCGATGAGCTGTCGACGTCCCTCGAACACGTCGAGAAGCTTCACCGCACCACGCGGGCCAGTCAGTGTGATGGCGGGATCCACCTCTACCATCGGCAGCCGTCGGCGAGCGGCTGCGATGGCGTCGCCTTCGTGAGTGTGAGCCTTCTCTCGAACCCGCAATGCCTCCAACTGCGCATCGAAGGTAGTTCGATCGACTACTTTAGGAGCTCCAACTTCTTTTCGCATGACGTCTGTCATGGTTCTCTCCAGTTCCTCCAGGCGACGAAGTAATCGCCGGTTCAGCTCGCTTTCTCCTCTTCGGCGCGCCTTCGGGCAGCTCCTTGAGGGTCGGTTAAGATATCGACCCATTTCGGGTGAGGCGTTGGCTCGGCGGTGTAGTTGTCGTGCCAGTTCCACCATTTATATGGCGCGGTCTGGGGGTAACCCTCTGGCGAGTCCTCCCAGGTCTCCTGACGGCCGAGCGGCGTGAGGTCGAGGTAGTTCCAGGTGCTCCCCATCGCCTCATCGCCGCGGCTGTTGATGAAGTACGTGCGGAACACCTTGTCGCCGTCGCGGAAGAACACGTTGTGGCCATGCCATTCATCGACGCCGAAATCTTTGTCGAAGTTATCGATCATGGTGTACCACGGCATCTTCCAGCCCATCCGCGCCTTCAGGCGCGCGATGTCCACCTGCGGCGCGCGTGAGGCCCAGGCGAGGGTAGTGTCGCGAGCGTTCAGATGGGCCAGATGCGAAACCTGGTCGGCTCCCAGAGAGCAGCCGCGGCACGCATGCTCGGGCCAGCCGAATACCCCGGGCTCGAAGAAGGCGCGATAGAGGATCAACTGCCGGCGGCCCTCGAACAAATCTAGCAGGGTTACCCTGCCCTTGGGTCCCTCGAATTCGTATTTCTTTTCTACCGCAATCCACGGCATCCGCCGGCGTTCGGCGGCAAGCGCGTCACGGGAGCGGGTCAGGGCCTTCTCTTTTGTAAGGAGTTGCTGGCGCGCAGCTTCCCACTCCTGCTGCGATACGACCGGGGGTGTGTTCATGGCGATGTGTCCTTTCGCGTGCTGATTGTCTTTCTCTTTGCTTGTTACCATATTATTTCTCCTTTCTAATGGTTGTTCTCTGTGCTCTTGGTTGCGCAGCGCTTGCCGTGGGGGACGTCCGTCCCACAAAGATTTACATTTGCGATGTTTCTTCCCCAAGTCGCACTTCCGCACTCACGTCCCTGTGGTATCGCTTTGCCCAGCGGCACATGCCTCTGAGTGGAGCGATGATTGTCCTTCCCGGTTTGGTCAGCGAATATTCGACGGCCAGGGGCTTCGATTGGGACACACGCCTGGAGATTAAACCCGCGGATTCGAGATTGCGGAGGGTTCTGGTCAGCACCCGCTGGGACACGCTTCCAAGCCGGCGGCGCAACTGGCCATGGCGGTAAGGCCTGTCTCCTAACGAAAACAAAATCCTGGGTGTCCATCTGCCGATGAAGATGGAAGAGGCCATTCTTGATGCTTGTGTTGTATTCATGCGCCTCTTCCTTCCGCGGAAATGTTTCTGCGAAATATTTCGACTTTGCTTCTCACGCCTTTGATTCGCAGCCGGCACGGTTCCCAGCTTGCCAATCCTTGCGCTCCAAACGCAATTAGGAACATGTGTGTGCCTACTCGATCCACTGGCACGGTTGCGCATGATGCGCCAGAATGCCGCGCGTTAGCCGAGCCCGGCTGCCGCCCTCGCCATCAAGAGCAGCCCTACCCCGACCACGATAATCCCGATGGCTCGGGCGACGCGCTCGCCATTCGATGCGAGCCTTTCGGCAGTGATTCCCGCCGTGACAAGAGCCATCACCCGCAGATTCATCACTCCGATGACGAGGAGTATCACCGTAAAGGCAGCGCAGCTGTAAATGCAGTGAAGGCCGAGTCGCAGCCCGTGTCGCCAAGCCGCAGCAGCGTCCACCGGCAAAAGACGCGTGCGTCGCAATGTCTCCCGGCAGCAGGCAAGGTGATGCGCCTTCCACGCGCTGAATTGGAGTGCGCCGGCGATCACGACGACAACACCGACCGCGATCGGAACAACTCTCGCCAGCGCCGGCCGACGCATTTCGATCTCGGCAAGCGTCGCGCCCAGTGGGAAAACAACGATTCCGAAGACCGTCCAGACGACGAAGTACCCAATGCCGACTAGCGCGGTCAGCCAACTCAGACGCATTTCGCTGGTCTCGCCCACCGCCTGGCGATAGCGCCACAGTGTGGGCACGAACGAGGGCAGCATCATCGCCACCATCATCACGACCCACATGCCAATGAACGATGCAGCGGCGCCCAGCCATGCTTGGCCCGGCATCGGCATCCACGCCATCGACATTGCCCAACCGCCTGGCATCGGCATTTCTCCCCTTGCTGACATGGAGCCACACCAGACGGTCGTCAGCGCTGCGCTTGCGGCGAAGAGCAGCGCTGAGGTGCCGAAGAAAGCTGGCTGTGAGGTTCGCTCGAAAGTCATGGGTCGTGATCTCCTTTCCCGCAAAAGCATCGCTAGCGTCGCTCCTCAGTTGACTTCGTGCGACGTAGTTCAGGCCGCGTTCTCGGCAGTCACGTTCTCTGCACTTTGCGGCGTGAAAGCGGCGAACTGGCGTTCCAGCGCCTTGTCTGGGCCGGTACGCCAAGACTCCGCAATCGATCGGGACACAGGATCGAAAAAAAATATCCTCTTCGCTGTTCTCCAGCCCATCGAAGATGCCCAGGGCGGCGGACCCGGGCGAAGCAAAACTGTCTTATTTTCGATATTCATACCGTTCTCCTTTCGATCTTTGTCCTTCTGTCTGCTATTACGCATCGCTCGGCGGGGAGGATACGTCCTCTCAAGAACGAATCTCGCCGCGAAAGAATTGTCCGCGATTGGGGGTTCGATCGGCGAATTCCCGGATGGTCAGCAAACAGGAACCTATAAATAGATCATCCCGAGAATGGCAATGCGAAAACCAGGCCATCCATATTCTCCCCACCTATTCCTATTCCTGCCAGGAATAATCGGTCGTTCGGTTGGTTAGTGGCAGCGAGAAGGAAAACGGTGAGAGAAGCCCGCGGAGAACCGGTCTCTGCAAATGCTATTGTACGAAATTAAAAGATGTCCGTAACAAATTGATACTAAACGTGATAGTGGTGAAAGCGGCGTGAGTCGAACTACCCGGCGTGTTGAAGGCACATAAGTTGTTGATTTCTCGAAGTTGCCAGAACTGCTAGATTTCCTCGATTAGAAATTCGCAGGTTGACGCCCGTGCTGCCCAACTGCGACCATTCCATGCCGTCCGCGAGAATTCGCAAGGGGCGCGCCAGGGACGTTAACATTCACCAGTTGAAGGCCAAAAGCGCGCACCCTGCCATCCTTCCAGGAGGGCCATTTGAGGCACACCAAATTATGGGGCTTATTCATCGTCGTCGGCGTGCTGACGCCGGTCGCTTTCGGCACGCCGGTGCACCTGCGTTGCGAATACTTGGAGAATCCTCTGGGCATCGACAAGGCGTCCCCTCATTTGTCTTGGCAGAGCGACAATGTCGAGCGCAACTGGAGGCAGGTGTCCTACGAGATTCTAGTGGCGAGTAGTGTTGAACTGCTGCGCGCCGGCAATGGCGACATCTGGGACAGCGGAAAAATCCAGTCCGCGGATTCGGTTGGAATTGCCTATCGCGGACCTGAGCTCGAATCACGAAGACGATACTACTGGGAAGTCCGCGTGTGGGATGCAGGGGGGCAAGAATCCGAGTCGAAAGAACTGGCTTGGTGGGAGATGGGCCTGCTTCACGCCACGGACTGGAAGGCAAAGTGGATAAGCTCGAACCGGTCCGGCGATGAAGCGGAGCGCCGGGCAATCCGCTGGATTTGGGTAGCAGGTCAAGACGCATTGGCTGTGCCCTCCGAAACTACTGCGACGTTTCGCGTCAACATTACCCTTTCCGCACAACCACGAAATGCAACGCTGCTGCTCGCGGCGCGAGGGAACTTCGTCGCGACAGTAAACGGTCACGAAGTAGATGCCAAGAAAGAGTGGGGTGCCTTCGAGGGTCGTGATATTTCCGAACAACTTATCGTCGGAATGAACTCCATCGAAGTGAAGGTTGTAACGCCGCCGACACCCCGGTTCGGAGATGCAGGGGCCACAACCACCGTAGCGGGACTGGCCGCATTAGTCAGGATTGTCAGGCCCGACGGGACCACGTTGCGCTTTCCGACTGGAGAGCAATGGGAAGCGAGCGCCGACAGCACGCCGAGCTGGCGGCCTGCCCAAGTCGTAGCGGATCTGACGGATGAACGACTCGGGAACCCAGGGCCGTTTCCTCAGCCAGCCGCTTATTTACGACGCGTGCTCGCCGTATCAAAGAGCGTACGGACTGCCAGACTATACGTCACCGCACTCGGAAGTTATCGCATGTTTTTGAACGGGCGTCGCGTGGGAGTCGACGTCCTGACGCCGGATTTCACAGACTACCGAAAACGCGTTTTGTATCAGTCTTACGATGTGACCGGCTTGTTAGTGAATGGCCAAAATGTAATCGGTGCACTTTTGGGAGATGGCTGGTATGGCAGTCCTCTGACATGGGCCGGAATGCATTTCTTCCCGGCTCCAGACCGTCTTCTGGCGCAACTTGAACTCAATTACTCCGATGGCACTCACGAAACGTTTGCAACCGATCAATCGTGGAAGGGAACGGCATCGCCGGTCATTAGATCTTCAATTTACGGCGGCGAAATCTATGACGCGCGCTTGGAACAGCCAGGCTGGCAAAATACTGGCTTCGACGATTCCAAGTGGGAGTCCGCCGTGGTCATGGATCCACCTTCCATTGCTGTATCCAGCCAATTAACAGCGCCCGCACGAGTTATTGCCACCCTCGACGCCAAGAAAGTTACTCCCATGGCAAACGGGACTTACATCTTCGATATGGGGCAGAACATGGTGGGATGGACCACGCTGAAGGTAAAAGGTAGCTCTGGCACGAAAGTCCAACTGCGTTTCGCCGAGGTCCTTAACCCGGATGGGACGATCTATACCGCCAATCTCCGCAACGCGGACGCCACCGACGTTTATATCTTGCGAGGCGGTGACGAAGAGACTTTCAGTCCACACTTTACGTTTCACGGTTTCCGCTATGTGGAAGTGACTGGCTATCCTGGAACGCCGACCCTGGATGCGTTGAAGGGAAACGTAGTGAGCAGCGTTAGCGACGAACCATCGGCCAGACTCACTACATCGAGCGAGTTGGTCAATCAAATGTGGACGATTGGCACCTGGGGACAACGCGGCAACTTCCTCAGCATTCCGACCGATTGCCCGCAACGCGACGAACGTTTGGGCTGGATGGGAGATGCAGGCGTGTTCTGGCGAACGGGAAGCTACAACTTTGACATCGCGGCGTTCTCGCAGAAATTCATACAAGACATCGTCGACGCGCAAAATCGGCAAGGTGCGTTTACGAATGTTTCCCCCAATACGCTTCCTTCCAGCGCCGACAAATCCGAAGACCCTCCGCCGGAGAGCGATAGGATTGGCGCCCCCGGCTGGGGCGATGCTGGTGTGATCGTTCCATGGACGACCTGGTTGCAGTATGGTGACAGAGCTGTCATCGAGGACAACTGGGAAGCGATGCAACACTGGATGGACTTCATCCAGAGCCGAAATCCCAATTTCCTCCGCAAAAACGGAGTTGGTCCGAACTTTGGGGACTGGCTGGCGCCGGACCAGAATACGAGCAAGGATCTGCTGGCCACTGCCTACTGGGCCCTAATCGCGAACATGATGGCGCAGATGGCGCACGCTATTGACAAAGAGTCTGACGCGAAACGCTATGAAGATCTCGTGCAGCATATTCGATCAGCCTTCCAAAATGCCTACATCAGTGCTGATGGAACAGTCGGAACCGGAACCGCAACCCAGACTTCGTACGTTGTTGCCCTTTACACCAAGATGGCTCCCGAAGCGCTGGAGCCGGCCCTGGTCGACAAATTAGTCAAAGACATCGAAGCTCACGACTGGCATCTCTCCACAGGATTTCTGGGCACGCCATTTCTTCTGTTTACGCTGGCCGATCACGGACGCAGCGACGTTGCCTACCGCCTGTTGCTGAACGATACTTATCCATCGTGGGGCTACATGCTATCGAAAGGCGCGACAACGTGGTGGGAGCGCTGGAACGGAGACACCGGCGATCCCGCGATGAATTCCTACAACCATTACGCGTTCGGCTCAGTGGTTGCCTGGGTCTACCGTTCCGTTGCTGGCATTGACACGTTCCCGAATTCTCCCGGATTCAAAGAGATTGTCATTCATCCACATCTCGACGCGCGCATGACCTCGGCGCGCGCAGAGTATGACTCGATCTACGGCAGGATCATCAGCGATTGGAAGGGAACTCCTACGGGACCATTTTCTCTGAATGTCACTATTCCGGCGAATACCTCCGCCAAGATCGTCTTGCCCGCCATTGCGGGTGCGCACCTGACAGAAGATGGGAATCCCGTGGAGGCCCAACCAGAGAGCGGCTCTTATGTAATCCAAATTGGCTCGGGTTCCTACAACTTTGAAGTGAAGTGATTCAGCGGGACTTTACGAGACCCGCTCGATGAACCGTCGGGCTCAACGGGCTCGCACAAGGTGTTCGTCGGGATTCTCAAAGGGATAACGCTAGAGAGAACGAAATTTTGGAAAAGTTTTGAGAATCCACTTCCCTCAAGCAGGGGTAGTACGAAAGCATTGCACGGAAGATAATAATGAACGAGATATTATTGCAGTCGCGATCACTTCCTACAAGCCGACTTAGCAGGACGCTGAAAAATCGTGCTTTGATGCGATTCGGTCCACTTGGTTCGTGATTTTATGGGCGGCT
>JBARJF010000010.1:0-13380 GCA_049800135.1 Candidatus Sulfotelmatobacter sp. | reverse complement strand
CCCCGGCTATGGAAGCCACCTCTTAGCTGAAGTGAAAGGAAAAACTCGATAGCAGCGATAATTCGCGGCGAAGAGTTCCTTCCGACCACCGACTTTTTCAACACCCACAGGCGTTAGCGCTCATTGATGGACTTGGCGCTGTCCATCCATTTTCAAATTGGGACATTTCGACTTCTGAAGAGAGAAAATTTAATCGCAGGTTATCTCACTGCGTGACGGTAACGATAAGAAAAGGTCTTGCGCCACCTCAGACACTTCTTGCAATTGCATTTGAAGCCTGGCTCGTCGGGAGCGCCTGTGTGACCGCAATTCTCGCACCGGTAGTGCCCATTCCGCAGTTCGATCATGAGGCGGAATTGCCTTTCGTGGACGCAATAAGGACATTGAAGATACGGCATCCGGCGCTCCCTCGTTGATGCGGAACCGGCCGGAGTGTTGGGGGAGGGCTCCCACTCCGGCCGATTATCTGATCCTGCGGTGGTTCGCATTCGATTCATCTCGAGTCCGTGCGAAAAAGCGGGTCCAGAGGACTCGCATAATCCTCGGTGAATTGTCCCCAGCTCGTCTTGTAGAATCCTGTTGCAACTGCAGCGGCATGGACGCCGATTTCGCCAAGGGCTTACGCCTGGCTGTGTTGGGCTACGAACCCCGGCTTCCGCGCAAAAACGTAGGCTCTTCGGCTCTGGTGCTCCACTTCCGGGCGATACGGATCTAGTTTGATGATCCCTTCGATGCCAAAGGGGACTGGGTGAGTTCGAGGCGCCACCCCGCGGGGCGCCTCGAATTTCTCCAGGTTAGAAGCGAACGCGAGCGCCGAGTTCGATGTTTCTCGGCTCTGCCTCGCCGTTGACTCCAATGCCATTGTCTGGTGCTGTATTAAGCCCGAGAGAGCCAAAGCCAGCAGTGTTGCAGAGACAGAGGTAGTTATCGGTCCACTGATTATGGTTCAACACGTTGGCGAAGACCCCCTGGAATTCCAGGTTGACGCCCTCGGTCACTCGGATGCTCTTCTTGATGCTGAAGTCCATATTCCAGTAGGCCAGCCCGCCGAGAATTCCGGAGCCGCCATCCCGGTTATCGATCCCGAGAATTGGGTTGCGCCAGTTCGAGGCTTGGAGGACCCCGTTCGGGAAATAATTCACTGGGAACCCGTTGGTTTGAGTCGAGCAGAAGCCCGAGTAGGTGTTGCCGGGACAATAGTTGGCATGAGTGTGTGGAACGGGGCCGATGGGTACGGCGTTCTCCATATCGTAATCGCCGCAGCCGAGGCCATCGCATGCACCAAAGCCCTGGTAATCTGCGAAGGTCGTAGCGACCTGCGTGGGAACCCCGGAACCGGCAGCGAATATGGTCGAGAACGTCCATCCGCCCAAGGCTCGTCCAATGAATCCGGACTGTCCCTTGAAGAAAGGGGGTTGATACACAAGGAACACGTTATAGATGAATTTGCGGTCCCATGCCTGTCTGCCATACTGTTCCTGCAGGTTGAAGGGATCGAGGGCAGTAAGTACGCTCGAGGACTGCGCCTGCGCTCCCACGCCCAGAGCCTTCGACCAGGTGAAGTTGGACTGCATCGTCACTCCGCGCCAATCGGACGTCTTGACGGAAACGAAACCGGCGTTGTAGTTGCTGTAACCGATGCTGGCGTTCTGAAAGGCACCATCAGTAAATGCGCCGGAACAGCCATTATTCCCAATTCCGCCCAGCGCCGCGCAAGTGGCTGGAATCGGAGTGCTTTGCAGGCTTCGAGGGAAGTTGAACGCACCGACATTTCCGTTGACATCCGTACACCCACCCGCCGGGCATCCCACGACGCCACTGTCCAAATCACTCCAGAGACCCCAAACCTGTGCGTTAGTGAGGTTGCCTGTGCCGCTGGCACCCTCGTTTGCTACCACCGCAGCCGTGCAACTGGAGAAGCCATTGCAGTAGCCTGTGCCCTTCAACGCATGCTCGAAGAAAGGTTGTGGTGTGACCGCGCCAGCATTGGGTCCACCCGAGCCTCCACAACCGCCACCCGCCAAACCCGCAAGACCTCCGCAATATTGCAGCACCACATTCGCATAGGCTTGCTTAAATTGTTGGCCGCCAAGCGTCATCATGTAGGGAACTGGGTTCAGTTCCATCGGTTGGTACTCGTGGGTGATTCTGCGCCCGATGTAGCCCAGTTCCAAGGTAACTCTGTGGCTCAACTGGCGCTGTAGGGTGACATCGACCGAATCAATCGCGTTCGCCCGGAAGTTCGGATCCAAACCCTCGGGGTTCGAGGAGAAGGTGTTGTTGAACCCTGGATAGGCAGGCTGGGGCAAGGTCGCGCTCACATTCGAGACTAGGGGCACGGTCGGGCCTCCCATAGAAGAAAGCGCCGACCCCACGCGAAATCCGTTTGAATAAGTGCCCGCAAGAGAGGCTCCGCAGGCCCAATTCCCTGGCGAACCGACGCTGGCGAGATTCGAGTTACACGCCACGGGCTGTTCGAGACCGAGTCCCAGTAGCGGCACCAGCACCTGCACAACGCCGTTGGTGCGACCGTATTGGCGGCCATAACCGCCCCGAAGAACCGTATCTTGAGTCCCGAAGATCTTGCCAGCCATTGTGTCGGCGTCGAAGTGCGGATTCCAGGCCACGGCAACGCGCGGGCTGAATTCGCCGTAGAAGGGGTTATAGGGATACTTCAGCCCGTTGGCGGCGTTGCCCACCAGGGCAAACCCGACTTCGGGATTGTATACCTGGCCCGCGAGCGCGGCCTTTTTGTCATTGTTGAGGTAGGTCCCCGTCGAAACCGGCTCATTTGCGGCGTCGACTAATACCGCCTGCTTTCCGTTCTGCTCAACCGGCGGCATCTCCAGTGCATAACCCAAACCGTAGGTCAAGGTGAAAGTTGGCTTCAGATGCCAGGTGTCGCTGAAGTAGACGTTGTAGTAAGGGATGGTGCTTTTGTCGAATGCGTTGGAAAGAGGAGGTAACAAACTAAGGTTTGGACCACTGCGCGAGAACATCTGCGACGCGACGGAAACGACTCCCAGGACGTTAGCGTAAAGGGAATCGCAGGTCTTCGGAGCCGTGGAAATGGTCGAGGTCGCGGCGCAAGGATATGCGAGGGTGCCCATGCCCGATCCGTTAGTTGTGTTGCCCAGCTCATACACCGGAAAAGCGTTGATGGTACCACCGCTGTCGTTGCGTTCGTGGTAGTCGAAATTATGCTGATAAGTGCCACCGAACTGGAACAGGTGGTTGCCTTTCAGCATGGAAATGTCGTCACGAAACATGTTGTCATGACCATCCCAGAAGCGGCGGCGGATGCTCTGATTGTCGACGTTGAACGGCGCGAGATCCTGAGTCTGCGATTGTGCGTCATCCATTCCAAGCGCACCACCCAGCCCTGCGATCTGTGGCGGAGCCCCAGCGCGGGACCAGGCCCACCAGTTCCGCAGGTAGCTGTAATGAATGTCGTTCGTGGTGTTGGTTGTGATGTTTGTGGTCAGACCCGCGACCAAATACCAATCTCGAATCGGATTGCCTGACTGGGACGCGGGTGTGCCCAAGGTATCTCCAGGGAAAAAGCCCCCAATGTCAACCTGGTCATCGGAAGCAAGGTTCATTTTGTAATAACGCCAGCTAGTCATGAAATGATTCTTGGAACCGAAATCGTGATCGATTCGTGCTACGTCGAAGTTGCTCGTGATGGGTAAACTCAGGTTGGCCGCAAATCCGAGAACATTCGCGTTGTCACACAGGTTCTGGCCGCCCGCGCAAGTGGCATTCGACTGCGGCTCATATTTATTCCATATCTGCGAAACCAACGGGTTGAGACCGAGGCCAAGCGGATCGCAGAGGCCACCCGGTGCGCCGCTGCAGCCGTAGTTCGCCCGGTACGTGACGCCTTTGTAGTTCACTGGAGCGTTGTTCAGGTTGTAAGCGATCGCACCGGTGGCAGCGTTTGTTAACAGTCCCAAACGCAGGGCCGGGGAGGGAACGTTTCTGGTGATGGTCTCAGAGTTTGGATAGCGGAAGCCCTCATAGTTGAAGAAGAAGAAGGTCTTGCCGCCGAGAACCTCTTTGTTTGTAAGCGGCCCTCCGAGCGCGCCCCCAAAGCGGCTGTAATGATAAGAAGGAAGGTCGATGTGCCCGCAGTTTGGTGCTCCGCATTGCGCTACACCCTCCCAGTTAAATTCGTTGTTCCCCCAGGCATTACTCGACCAATTGTTATCTTTGTAATATTCGTACGCGGTGCCGTGGAAAGAACTCGTGCCGCGTTTCGTAACAATCTGGATTTCGGCGCCGGCGGAACTGTTGAAGTCTGCGGTCTGGCCGGCTGTGTTGACCTTGAACTCTTCGACGCTGTCTGCTGGAGTAGGCAATACGCCCGACGGGGCGGAAAAAGTAAACGATTGAGTCGACATGCCTCCGGTGGGATCGCCGATAACCAGATTCTGCTGACCAGCGGTATACACACCGCCGCTGCCATCCATATCGTTGGTGTTGTTGCCGCCATCCAGCGAGAAATAGCTTTGGTCGTTCACCGCTCCCCCAACATCGCCACCGGCGCTTACGCCCGGCTGCAGCTCGATGAATGTATTTACATCGCGGCCAATGCTGGGCAGGTTATCAATGGCGATCTGCGGCACCGTGTTGCCCACGGTCGCGTTCATGGTCTGCAGTTCATTGCCAACGGTCGAGACCTCGACAACCACGTTCGTGCCGCCGACCTGCAGAACCAGATTGGCGGTGAGGGCAAGTCCGACTTGCACCACTTGGTGCTCAGCCTTCGCTGTGGTAAACCCGGCCTTCTCAACCGTCACCGTGTAGGTCCCAGGCGTAACGTCGGCGTAGTAGTACCGTCCCGTAGCATTGGTAGTCGCGGTTCGGCTGACGTTGGTGGCCGTGTCGGTCAATGAGACGGTCGCTCCCGCAACCACGGCGCCGCTGGGATCAGTGATAGTTCCTGCGACAGTCCCCGAAGACGTCGATTGCGCCCAAACCGGTAGGGTGCAAGCCAGACAAACTACCATGAGCAGAGCCAGAGCCAACTTCACGCTGCGGATTTGCATTGCTTCCTCCGACCAAGAGATTGAGTGTCGCGACGAACCGAGAAAAATAGATGGAGTCACTAAACACCTCCACCACGTTGAGTATTGGCAATTAGCGAACCAGAGTGTGGCCGTCGCGTTTTCAATCGGTTACATCAATGCTCGGATCTGCGATTATGAAATGCGGGATGTCAACTGCACAGTGCTCACGACCTAGGTCCTGCGCGTGAGGTCGCGTTTATGTAGAACTGTGACCGCGACTGGTAGAACTACTCCAAACAGGAGATGAATTTCCGAGAATCCCGTTCTCCGGAGATTCCTTGCGAGCTTGACCCTGGTTATTCGACCATTCAAACTGGTTGGTATGTCAGCTATTAGAAAACGACCGCGACGCTGGCGGGCGACCTCGCGGGATCCGGAAGGCACACGAGAACTCCTGTTGCAGGCTGCCTTTCAAGAGATATACCGCTCTGGCTATAGGAGCGCTGATCTGGATGCCATTCTGGCCGCGGCTGGCGTTAGGGGACTGGGCAAGTTTCCTTGCCCAGTCCCGGCCGGTGGAGATCACGTGATGAGAACCACAAAACACAGGAGGAGTGGAACTGAGCGGGAACTTTTTGCTTTCTCGTGACATTAAAGAAGCATGAACCATGTGAAAGACGCCGCAGAAGGATTGCGCGGATTGAGCTGGCACTCCGACTATGACTAGCGACGAAGCCTTGATGCTGGAATTCCAGGGCGGATCACGCGCAGCCTTCGAGGAGCTGTTTGCCCGTTATCGCAAGCCACTGTACGGCTTCTTCGGGCGCCGGCTGAACAACCCCGAGCGGGCGGATGATCTCGTCCAGGAAACTTTCCTTGCGGTAATCCGCGCAGCCTCCCGTTATGAGCCGCGAGCCTTGGTTCGAACATATCTTTATGGCATTGCGTTGAAGCTGCTGGCCGCGGAACGGCGCAAATTCTTGACGAGTAGCACATCCGGACAGTTTACTCCGGAGCCTAAGACTGATGGAACTCCCGATTGCGCGCTCTGGGTCCGGCAAGCCCTCGAGAGGCTGGATGCGCCGGACCGCGAAATCCTGATGCTGCGCGAATACGAACAGCTGAGTTATTCCGACATTGCGGAGCTGTTGCGAATTCCCGTAAATACGGTCCGTTCCAGGCTTTTTCGATCGCGTATCGCATTGAAAAGTTACTTAGAGTGGGAGGCAAAAACCAATCCTGCCCTGAGAGCGAGCACCCGGCAGCCGCACCCAGGAAGACGAGGCATGCAATGAGCACGAACAGACATCCGATCGAACAGGAAGAACTCATGGCTTATCTCGACGGCGAACTGCCCACGGACCAAGCCACCGAGGCCTTGTCGCACCTGGAGCTGTGTCTGGAGTGCCAGACCGTCGTTGCCGATTTCCGGCGTGTTTCCCAAGAACTAATGGCCTGGGAAGTTGAGTCACCAGAGGTAGGCATCCGCCCAGAGATCAACGCGGCGCTTGCGGAGCGCTTCCAGAAGCGGGAAACGACAAAGATCAACTGGCCGAGATTGGAAAACACAGTGAGGATCAGCCGTTGGGTCTGGGCCGGAACCTTGGCTATCCTCTGCGTGGCTGCGGGACTGACGTTGATGCTGACCAGCCGCACTCGGAATGAGGTTCGCTCGACCACGTATCCGAGCATGGCTTCGATCGAGCAATACCTGATGCCTGATCACAATGCCGAGATCGCGTTGGCGCGAAGCGCTGCCCCGGCAGCTATATCCAGCGACGCACAGATCCTAGTCCTCGGGTGGCGGGGCTATGAGACCGCCATCGAAGGAAGGAACGGTTTTGTTTGTATGGTGGAACGATCATGGATGTCCCCGTTCAACTCCGCGGAGTTCTGGAACCCCAAGGTGCGAGTGCCGCTATGCTTCAATCCGGCAGCCGCGCGATCCATTCTGCCTCTCACGATCAAGCGGACGGAAATGGTATTAGCCGGGCTGTCGAAAGCTCAGATGATCGACAGCATCAAGGCCGGATTCGACAATAAAGAGCTTCCGGTACCAGCGCCGGGCGCGATGTGTTACATGATGTCGCGGGAAGGCTATCTTAATGACGGCCTCGGGCACTACGTACCTCATCTGATGTTCTACTTTCCACTGACAGACAAAGCCTCGTGGGGTGCGGATCTGCCCGACTCGCCGGTCACGCTGAATCCGCAGTTTCAGGGCGGTCCGGAACCCATCACCGAATTCGTGATTCCGGTTGGCAAATGGTCGGATGGAACTGCTGCACCGGTTATGTAGGACTTCATCAATTCGAGTCACAACCATGCGAAGACGTTATGCCAAGCCTACTAGTATGAATGATCGCTGGAAGTTAAGAACATCGGTTATCTGGATAGTGGCAGTCAGTGTAGTGGCTGCATGCGCAGCCATGGCTGGTCGGTCGCTATCAAAACAGCCGCCCGATCCGGCGCTCGCGACGCTGGGAGGCGGGTTCATTTCTGCTACCGCACAAGTAAACGGACAACTCTCCACTTCGTGCGCGGCGGGATCGGACCAGCGGTGTTCTTGCTGAATGGCTTTCCCGAAGACTGGTACGAGTTTCATCAAGTCATGCCGCACTTGGCGAAGCAGTTTACGGTCATTGCAGTGGATTTGCGCGGCGTCGGTGGTTCCGCCGCGAGTCCCGGCGGCTACGACGCTGCGAATATGGCGGAAGATATTCACCAGTTGGCGGAACAACTGCATTTGGAGCAGGTTTACGTTGTGGGTCACGACATCGGTGGCATGGTTGCCTATGCTTTCGCTCGCCGCTCCCGGCGAAAACTCGCCTTTCGAGAAGCTCATGCCGCGCTTGGCCGAGGATTTGCGGGCCCATGGCTGCACAAATGTGAGGCTCGAGGTCATCAGGAACAGCGCGCATTACGTTGCAGACGAGGAACCGGAGGGCGTGGCTCAACTCATCGAACGGTACGCCTCGTTATGACTGAGCATGACCTGAGCGCTATGTCGAAGCGCGCGATCACGAGCGATTACAGGTGGTGAAGATGTTTTGCGTTGGGTACTCTGCTTCTGAATCGCCCGCTGTTTGTCGTGCTCGTAGCTCGCGGCGCAAGAACACGCCTCGTGCCCGAGTGCCATAGGGGTACTGCCCCGAAAAGGTCAGACCAATTACTTCTTACTTCATGTCAGGTTCGGAGGACGTAAATGAGAACTAGACGCTCAGTAGTCACTTTTCTGATATTCGCTCTCCCGCTTGTCTTTGCCGCAGCGTCTCGAGCGCAAGACAACTCAGCGCAGTCCACTATGGCCTCAATCGATCCATATCTGATGGACCGCGGCACGGAGATTGCGATGGCCCGCAGCGCCGGCCCGAACTCTGTCTCGAGCGGCGCCAAGGTGCTGGTCCTTGGACGGCATGGCTATGAAACGGCCGTGGAGGGGACGAACGGTTTCGTATGCCTGGTGGGACGATCATGGGATTTGCCGAAAAACAATCGGGCTTTTTGGGATCCAAAAATACACGGTCCGATCTGCCTGAGCGCCCCGGGAGCGCGGTCTTTTCTTCCGATCTACTTCAAGAAGACCGAACTCGCGATTGCCGGACGTTCGAATACTCAGATAGAGGACACAATAATAGACGGCATCGCGAAAGGTGAGTTGCCCACTCCCGAACCCGGTTCGGTGTCCTACATGTTGTCAAAGCAAGGGTATTTGAATGCCGGCATCAAAGGACCATGGCTTCCCCACGTGATGTTTTTTGTACCCGAAATCGACCCTAAAGCCTTGGGATCCGACTTGGGGGATGACGTGCCGTTGGACGCGCACGAAGAAAAAATCGGCCGCTATACCACAGTTGACGTTCCGGTAAGCCGGTGGTCAGACGGAACGCCATCGCCACTGAGCACCGCGGGGCGTTGAGGCCATGCAATCTGATCTGCGTGTTACTTCACGAAACGAATTCGCGCCCTAGATTGACTGCAGGCGAAATGCAAGGTGGCAAGAATAAGCGCGTTTATGTTGGTTTTCTGGTTGTTAGTGGGTACTGGCAGGGCGGAGCAAAGTAGCTTTCGGCGCATTGTTGGCCGAACAAGGTGCTGCTGAACATCACGATGAGCTCATGATGTTTTGCGAGTTTGTAGGCTCATGGCAGTTCAATAGCGTCGAGTATCAGACAAGTGACGTACGTACGTGAAGTGAAAGAGACCCAACTCAGAATCATCGACGGCGATGGAGGTCTTTTGGATAGCGGCGATCTACACTCTCGTGAAGTCGTGAAGACAGCGTGTGACGAACTGCCACTGCCTACGCGGCCCGTCGTTCCTTCGAGGGCAAACCGTGAACATGCGATTGCGATTTCTGGGAAAAGCGCGTTTGATGAGGCGGTCGAACCCTCGGACGAGCGCGTTCGGGAGCCTCTTACCATCGGCTTCCGGCTGTCGGCCGGGCGTTCACCAAGCCTCAACAAAGCTTCACCCCAGACACGGACGCTTGCGATGGGGAAGTCTGCGCGGATTGCGATCAAAGCCAAGAGGAAAATTCTCTTCATCGATGCAGCGGACGTTATCGCGGTGGAAGCCAAAGGAAAGTATGTCTTGTTGCTGCATACTTCAAGTTCGTACATGCTGCGAGAGTCTATCTCGACCATGGAGGAAAAGCTCAATCGGCATGGGTTTGTGCGAATTCATCGATCTGTGCTGGTGAACGTGGCAATGGTTGAAGAGATGCATCCATTGTCGACTGGCGAGTATGTGCTCCGGGTGCGGGGAGGAAGGGAGTTCACAGTCACTCGAACTTACAGGAAGAATCTGCCAGTCTTGGCGCAGTTGTGGATCGGGATGGAGGGTTTTGTTGCAGACTAGGAATTCAGATGCCAAAACGGCAATGAGCCCTGGAACAGAGGAGTTTGTGGGAAGCAGCAACGTGCACGTTCAGGAAGTTGTGAAGGTTGCCGGAGAAGATCTGCGACAACTCCTGCGGCAGCGGGCTGACATTACGCAGCGGATCCGAACGACAAAGCAAACAATTGTGGGACTGGCCAACCTATTTGGCGATGATTGTCTGGGCGAAGAGCAATGGAAATTGGTCGGTCGGAAAGGCGGAGCGCGGGAACGGGGATTGACTAAGTCTTGCCGCACGGTGTTGAAGGAGGCTAACCGCCCACTCCGTGCCCAGGAAGTATACGAGCAGCTTCAGGCACGCATTCCGCTCGTCATGCTCCGCCACAAGGATCCTGCTGCCTCCGTTACCACGGTGCTGAACCGACTAGTGGCGCACGGAGAAGCCCTCAAAGTGCATGATGAAAATGGACGGCGGGTTTGGCAATGGCACGATGAGTGCTAATTTTCAGTGAGGATAAATTGATTTCCCACTCAGAGAGCGCTGCCGAGCACTGTTGACAGTAGATTCCTCCGAGTGTGTTCAAGGACGAAGCTGCTAGACTGATGATACGCGTTTGCGGGAAGCATTTTTGGAACTGATTACCAATAGGTAGCTGCGGGTCAAGGCCGTCGCGGGCCGCGCAATCCGGCGTAGCAGGTTCTCGAGCAATTGCATCATCCGAAATGAGCCAATAAAAAAGAGGACACTTTTCGATTCTCAGCGTATTGCACGCAGAAAGGGTATCTGAGATGCCAGAGCAGTCGAATCGCACCTTAGCGCCAGTCACCCGGCGCTCATCGATCCAGTCGAAGATGCGAAGTTGGTTTGCGATGCAGGCGTGGTAGGAAGGGTGCCATCGACAGAATTTGAGGTACGCGAGGAAGGTCGCGAGATTGTTCTGACGCGACGTTCTCTGATTCATCAGCAACTTGTTGTGGTGTTCAATCGCACAAGGTTGGCCGCAGAACCGACCGGAGTATCCGGCCCCGTTGAATCGCGTATGGCAGTTGGCAGGTTCCCATGGCTGTCAAAATCCATACTCCTTAATGCGGCAATTCTCTTTGACACGCCGGGCAATAGGCTCGCCGAACATGTCCGTGAACTGCGCCGTAGACAAATTGGTATCGATGACAAGCTGGCACCCGTTGCGGTCGATGACATCGAACAACCGGAAGATCTGATTGATGCTGAACTCCGAGGGCTTGACTTTGTCGATCTCCTCGAGGAACACACGCGGCGTGAATCCCTTGTCGATGCCTTCCTGAATCTTCTCCGCTGTGATGTCGGGCTTAGTCGCGACCTCGCGGTCCTCGGCATTGAACATATCGAAATGCTGCTGAAGAAGATCGGGGACGGACTTCTTCCAGACGAAGATACGAGGGATCTCCGGATCCCGAATAGTGAAGTCCCCGGCGTGTGGAGGCCACTCGAACGACTGAAAATGGTTCTTGATGTAAAATTCGTTCCACCACTTGATCATGTTGGCCCAAACAGCGCGGCGGTATAGGACCGTGGAGCAGACCGTCTTGCTGTATCCAGCCGGGGCAAAGAATGCCCAACCATCAAGTGTGTGCTCCTTCATCTCAGCGAAGAGAGCGGCTTGCTCTTCTAACGGGAGACGGGACTTGTCGCTGGGCTGAACATCGTCCAATCGAAACTCTTGATACTTCTTGGGGATGTTGCGAAGCAGGTGGGCGATGAGATACTTCTGGAGTTCTGGGTTCATAGTTTGAATCCTGACTTGTTCCCGTGAGCGCCGGGAGCAGATTTGACTTCCTGTTTGACCTTGGCTTTCTTGGCGCGAGCCAGCGCCGTGTACTCGAGGAGGAGCTTCTCTTCGAAGTGTTCGTAGAAGAACGGAAACGTCCTGATTTTGTCGGCCAACCAACCTTCATTCATAACCGCGTTCATGACGGCGATAATCTCGTCAACCTTGTGCTGACCGAGGAGAAGTGCGGCGCACTTGCGAACTTCTGGGTTGTTGGTGAGCAAACCGAGCTTGGTTCCGGAGAGTTCGGAGAACCTCGTCAAGACCTTCCGTTCACCGTCAGAAGTCTCCGGGAGGGGTTGATCTGTCTCCGTATCAACTGGGGACGTCTCAGATGCCGTTGAAGCGGGCGTTGGTTCTTCTACGTCTATTTCTTTCTCTTCTCTACTCTTCTCTTCTCTAGCAAGTGATGTGGTTGATTCCGTGCGACTTCCTTGAGGGGGTACGTCCGAAAAGGGGGTGCCGACTATACGCACCAGTCCGAAATCCGTGAGCGTGCGTATGCCCTGCTGACCGAGATCGCTTGGCGCATAGCTATGGCGCTCCCCATCCATCACCGGACGCTGGTACTGCTGGCGGCCGGAACGGGAATGCGCATCAGCGAACTTCTCGGACTACGGTGGGGCGACATTGACTGGGAGGCCAAGAAGATTCGCTTGAATCGCACTTGGCTGAACGGTGAGATCGGTGAGGGCAAGAGCGAAGAATCCCGCAAGCCTGTTGAGATGGGCGGGCGTGTGACTGAGTCCTTGCGCGAGTGGCATCGGCAAACCTGCTACGCAGGGAACACCGATTGGGTGTTCGGTTCCTTCAAGTTGAAGGGAGCACGCCCGATCAGCGGGAGTCAGTTCGTGAAGGACTACTTGCGCCCACGCTTTGTGGAGCACGGCCTCATTGATGCCGACTACACGGGCCGCGCTGGGCTGCACGCTTTCCGGCACTCACTGGCGACCGTTCTCATCACGGAAGAGGGTGTGGACCCCAAAACCGTACAGGGTCAGCTTCGTCACGCTACGAGCGCGATCACGATGGACATTTACACCCACGCTCAGGGCGCAGCGAAGAGAGCCGCGCTGGAAAAATACGAGTCAAGGCTGATTCAATGACGATCACAGGTAGAAAATCACAGGTAGAAAAATGGTTGGTAGGCCCGAATGGACTCGAACCATCGACCTCCTCCGTGTCAGGGAGGCGCTCTAACCAACTGAGCTACGGGCCTATACGTGCTTTGCGGCTTCTGCTACCAACAGTGCCCGCAATTCAGGAAACCACCCACCACGCTACCGTGTCAAGGTAGCGCTCTAACCAACTGAGCTACGCGCCTACAGTGAGCCGTTTCAATAGTTTAGCAAACTTTTGCTAACGGCCGAAAACGGAAATCACCTGTAAAACGTCACCTGTAAATCTAGTTTCGCCTTTTGTTCGCCATGGCGATGGCGGCGTGACGTGCTTCAGCCGTTCCCGGTAAAACTCAGTTTACCGCGTCGGAACCGTTTCGTAAATCCGAGATGACATTTTGGTAGTCTCTGAAAAGTGCGTTGGTGGAAAACTCAGGGCGCTAGGCTCTGCAAAGTCTGCCAGCAACGGTAGTGCATTAGCAGGATGCTGAAAAACGACTCCCAATCCACAGGAAGACGTGTTAGTAGTGGCAGCATGCGTGGAGACGATCAGCGGCAAGACGGGATGTTCAGCTATATTTCACCCGACAAACGAGTACCGCA
>JBARJF010000009.1:0-9118 GCA_049800135.1 Candidatus Sulfotelmatobacter sp. | reverse complement strand
CAAGAAGCGAGAGAACAGTCATTGCGAGATCAATCTGGCAAATCTACAAGCTCCAGCCGCCCATAAAATCACGAACCAAGTGGACCGAATCGCATCAAAGCACGATTTTTCAGCGTCCTGCTAGAAGATTTTTGTGCGCTACTCGGCCTTCGGCCGTCCGCGAAATACGAAACCACATGGGAGAGAATTGCGAAGGCGGTTCGAACTTATGTACCGGGCGGAGATCAGCGCGAAACCTTCCAGAAACTGACCACAGTCTTGCTGTTGACGCACGCGCTGCGAAACGCGGACTGCCATTCGAAGAATCTGGCATTGCTATATACTTCACGGGCGGATGCACGCCTCGCGCCCGTGTACGATTTCTTCACCACTTCCGTTTACGAGGGGTACCAGAACAATCCTCCGGGAATCAGTTTCATGGGGAGGAAGACATGGTTGCCCGGAAAGACTCTGGGCACCTTTATTGCTTCCACCTTTGGCATTTCTCAACGCGAGCAGAAGGAAATCCTGGAGCGTATCAGTGATGCGGTCGCCGACACTGCGCCTGCCGTCCGTGAATTGATGAAGGGACTAGCAGGTTTCAAGGACACGGGGAAGCGGATGCTGACCGCATGGAGTGAGGGAGTGAGTGTTCTGCGCGATTCCCGAATGTACGGCCTAAGCCCGTGGAAGTCGTCCGCAGCTTTCGAGGGAATCTCTGAGCCTCCGAAACTCAAACACCCGCGAACTGTCATTGGCCGCTCGGAGCTTTTGTCCCATCGCACCAAATCCAAGTGACCAAGGTAGCGGCTACAAGCCGCCGCCGTTGTTGCCATCGCCGTCGCCGTCGCTGTCATCGCGGTCGTTGTCGTTGTTGACGCGGTTGTGGTTAATCGCAATCGTTGTTGTCGCTGCCTTGTTGTCTCTTGCCTCGTTAGCTCCGTCCCGCTCATTCAGCGACTCCTCCCCAGTCCGGCGTAACAATTGACAAAAAGTTTCTAAGCATTATCCCGTCGGCGATGTCTTCTTGTCTGGTGGCCGCTGACCGGCAACTGCCGCTGTCGGCAAGTGACTTGCTGAATGCCGAGGCCCGTTTCCTTAAATTGAGCCAGGCGGAGATAGAGCGGGCGTCCACGGTAACCAATCTTACCGCTGAGCTGCTGAGCACCAACATCGGCATCCTGTCGGGTGGGCAGTTTCAAAAAATACTGATTGCCGCCGCACTTTTAGGGCGACCGAACGTGATCCTGTTCGACGAACCGACAGCCAGCCTCGACGAACTCACCGAGGAGCGCATCTATGAATTGCTCAACCGCATTAAAGAAGAGCAAGGCATAACCGTGGTTCTTGTCTCACACGACCTGAGTGTCGTCTACCGCCACGCCACAATGGTCCTGTGTATTGGCAAGGGGAAGCCTTGTTTTGGCCCACCGAAAGAAGTGCTCACTCCCGAGGCATTGGAGGCCCTTTACTCAGCTCCACCCGAGCTCTATTGTCCTGCCTCAGTTGGAAATGGAGAACAGCGTTCGTCCGTTGAGATAACGGAGCGAACCTATGAGGAAGGAACGGAAGCATTTCACTCCAGAAGAAAAAATAGCCATCCTGAGGCGGCATCTTGTGGACATGTCTTGGCTCAGCGGGAAACGGAGAAGCGACGTTCTCCGTTAGTGAGTATTCCGCCCTTCGGGCGGGGATTTTCAAGGCATGGGGTCGAACTTGGACGTTCAGAACTATAAGGCGGTGTCGAGTGGTTACGATTGGTCGAACTCAATTTTCGACGATCCTAGCACGCGACTTCTCAAGGGGATCATCTACTTTAGTTTGAGTGACTACGAATCTCGCAAATTCATTTTCAACCCGAGGTTCGATACGGTAGAGACACCGATGGTGAGAAGCGGGGCATCGAATTCCGACCCGTTAGGCTAGCCCGTTTACAATCCGGCAGGCGCGGAATCGCAACGTGAGTCAGAAACTTCTTTTCAATCGCACCGCACGGTGTAGGATTGCGCCGTGACGGCACGGGCAGAGACGATTGAGGACGTGATCAAGTACCTTATCGGGACGGTTGGACGAAGGATCCCGAAATGGCCGCCCGATGTGTTTTGCCTGATGGCGGCGGTTCTCCATCGCTCGGGGGCTTATACCGCAGTCACCGATGATCTGCCGCCACGAATCAAGTTGCCCAAGGGCGAGAAGTGGCCAGACTACGTACGCCGAATCGGAAACGAGTGGAGAAACAACGCGACGACGGCACTCGAGCTTCCTGCCGAAGTCCAAAAACATTGGACCGGATCGTCAAGGCGTCGATGTCGCCTCTAACACAATTGCGGGCAAAGCGTGAGTGTCTTGCGTCGATTCTTTTCCTGCTGGCATGTTCGGATGGAGCCTGCATTGGAGTTGGGACGTCCATCTCACATGTCGCAAGCCGGCCGCGCGCAACCCCCAAAGATCCGTTCTTATGGGATGCCGAAGAACGTCTGTTTTTCAATATCCTCGAAGGTTCTACGATGTGCAAGGAGATTGATCCTGCGCGGGCGCGCGTGTTGCCCAAAATGCATACCCCCACAAAACGGGATGACGATCCGGTCTCTTTCCCATTATGTGGCATACTGCCCGGCCACCGACTTAAGACCGGAGTGGTACAGTTTCGGCGCCGACACCCAGGAGCATGCCCTTAATCTCTTGCTCATTCCCTGGCCCTCCCGCATCGCCCCGAACCAATTGCTGGCAAACAGAAAAGTCTTGTTAAGCGATTCGGTTAAGCGGGGTGCGTACGGTCTGTTTACATTTCAGGCGGCTCCCGGTCCGCCCAACAATTTGGTAAAGCGGATCATCAAGGCTACGGAACAGCAAGTAGGAAGAATTGACGGGATCATTTTGCCGGAGCTCGCCCTGTCGCGACGCGAGTATCAACGGATGGCTCGAGATTTTGTGACCGACCGCCGCTTTCTGATTGCCGGCGTCGGAAAAAGCGCTTCGCCGAAACGAAATGGTATTAACTCCGTCAGAATGGACGTGGTTTTGCCCGGTTTTGGGCTTCCTGTAATGCTTTCCCACTCGTAAGCGCTCGTTGTTCCCGTTGAATCTGGCCGCCTTCATCCACCAGGCAGTACCAACTGTTGCGGTCTCCCATATCCAATCCAATGGTCAGTTTCTGCTGCGAAATATTTCTGCTCTGCGCTGCTGCTCTGGTGCTAACCTTCTTCATTGCTGGTCTCCTTTTATCTGTGCTTCGAGCACCCGCCCGGAGGCCGCCCTTCTCATCCCATCTGTTTTCAACAGGTTGGTTTTGCGCGATGTCGTGTATAACGGCACCATGCGTTCGCGGCTGTCTTTAAAGCTCATTTTACTAACGACGGCTATCACCTCGGCACAACTAATCTGGTTTGGGACTAAAGCAATCCACCAGATCGATTTTGACGGCATGGCGTACACGGGGATTGCGGCCGAGCTAAGATCGGGCGAACTGCAGCAATCTATCAATGCCTTTCGCAGTCCTCTACTCTCGTGGCTGATCGCGGCAATCCCTTATCTCACGGAGTTCCAAGCGGGCAAGCTCATTTCCATTCTTACATTCATCTCCGTATTGTTTTTGACCTACATGTTGGCGATGGATTTATGGCACTCTCGCGAAATAGCGGCCATAGCGGTGCTCTTGCTATCAGTGGCACGTGGGCTTGATGTCCTCGCCGTTGCGTTTGTTACGCCTGATTTCCTCCTTACGGCCCTGACTGCAGCTTACTTCATCACTCTGCTGCGTTCGCTGCGCGACGAGCGTAGAAACTGGTGGAGCATCGGCCTTTGGCATGGCATTGCTTTTCTCGCAAAGGCTATCGCGCTTCCTTGGCTTTCTGTTTGCACTTGCACTGCGGCTTTGTTTGCGAATAGCAGTCGTCGGCTAACGTTCGCGAGAATTGCGTCTGCCCTAGCCATTCCAATATTTGTGGCAGTCGTGTGGGCTTCAGTTCTGCATGGCAAGTATGGCGTTTTCACGACCGGCTCTCAGTTCAAAGCTAACTTGTGTCAGTGGACTCTGAAGGGGATTGTCCCGAAGCCGCCCTCAGAATACGGCGTGCTCACGGACGTTAGTCTTTTAAATGATGAGCACATGGTTACTGATCCAATGCCACCCGGCTGGCCCCTTTGGAAATACCATCCCCCGTTAGGACTAGCAGTCCAACGCATCTTGGATTCAGAAATAAGAAATTTTCCCAAGGCAGCAAAGGAACTTGCGATCTTGTTGACTCCGGGGGTAGTGGTCGCATTTTTTGCTATGACCTTTGTCGTTTTAAAATCGTCGCTTTATCCTAGCTCCGACCGGGCTTTTGCCGCGTCCATCTTAATCGGTTCAGGTGCCCTGCTGGCTGCCTACTCAATGTTGGCAATCGATGGCCGTTATTTGCTGCCGCTATTACCGCTGTGGCTTGCATTTGGCACAAGGTTGCTCTTACCAGATGTTGGGCTGCACTACCGGCGGCTGTGCGCTGCGTGTTGGGTGTTGGTCATCAGTGGTGTTGTATTCTCGCTTGTTTACCACGCTTCTCCTCTTCGGGTGCAAAGGCGCGACTGGCAAATTCTCTGCTACAGAGCCGGTGATAGCCTTAAAAAACATTACGCCCGAACCGTCGTGAGTATCGGATCGGGGCCGTACCCGGAGTATGGGGTTGGATGGGAAGCGGGGTACAATTCGAGCTACTTTGGTCAAGCGAGATTGATTGCCACGGCACCATCAGTGCCCAAGAATTTGGCTGAGTTGAGTGCCGAGATTTTGCGAGCTTCACCTGACGCAGTTGAGATCTGGAGTGCCGACAAAGATGGTCGTTTGTCCCTGGAATGGGCCTTAATGGGACTAGAATATCGGTGCGAAACACCGATCTATGACCCTCTTTTGGGAAATATTGGAACTATTTTCTTCCGAGATTGTCGATAAAATCCTGATAGCACTCATCGACATTGGCTGCGGGTTAGTGTAAACGCTAATTTCTAACATTCATAGGGTATAGAACACCCCACCTTAGAACCATGGTTGACGCCCTCAACCATCATGGCGTGCCGCTCTCTCAAACTCGATGGCGTCATCACAGCACTAGTGAGCGAACAGAACGTCAGCACCCTGCATTGCGAGAAACCCACCTTCCGTCATTCCGACCGAACCAACTGTGCCCGAGGCGTCAATCGGCATGGCTACCAGGGTTCCGTTCGTCGCACTCGGCTGATCGGTCAGCGCCACCAGGAAGTTTCCGTCAGCCGTAATGGCCACCGATTGAGCCTGATCGAGTTGATAGGTTTGGCCGTCTGACCCGGGATATGATAGGTCGACCGGACCGGCGACCACGGCAGGTATGCCCGAGGAGTTCACCGAAACCGTAAACAGTCCGCTGGCGGTAGCCACGATTGCGTATTCCCCGCTCGGTGCAAAGGTGATCGAAGCCACCGCGGGATTGCCCGGCAGATCAATCGCATTAAACGCCGGCGTGCTCTTGAGGCCTGAAATCGCATTGAGCGATCCATCCTGTCCTCCGCCAAGAACCGTGTCCGAAGCCCGGTTCCACGCCATTGCGCCCCGGCCCGTGATCGTCGGCACCGGGCCCGGCAGCGAGAACGACCAATCGATGTTTTCTCCGTGCGCGCCCGTCACCGGGGAGAGAGCGTATATGTCGAACGTCCCCGCCGCTCCAGAGGCAACCATGCCCGTCCCGTCTGGCGAGACCAGGAACGCAAGGTCTTCTGGCTGGCCCGCCGCTAACGACTGGTTGGTCGCCAGGTGGAGACCGCCCGTGAAGCAGGTCGTGGCAAAACTCGTGAGCTGCGACATCTGCACCACGGAGAATGTTGTGTCGGCGATCACGGCCGCCGAAATCGGCGTGCCGTCCGACGGCAGTTGCACGTTATCCGTGATCTGCGGTGCCGTCGTGGCGGTGTTCAGCGTTTGCAGTGTCTGTCCGCCCGCAACGATCCCCTGCGAGAAATCCGGTGGCTCCGACAGCACGGTGACCGGACCCGCAGCCGCGATGTTCGCGCTCGTTGGAGTGCTCATCAGATTTCCCGAAGCGTCCTCGATGTGCACAACGGCGACGCCGCTGCTGCCATTGGGTAGCACGATGGTGCCTTCGGCATTTGGTGGCGGAGTTCCGTTCCCACCGTTCGTATCGTTACCGCTGGAATTGCTGGTGCTTGCGCCACTGCACGCGGTCATGGACAAGATCAACAGTAAGATCGAAGCCGCAACCAAACCTTTACAGACTCGCTTTAAAGTCATTGCTCCTCACCCCTTGCTCACAGGAATCGATTCACGGAAACTCAGGCGCAGTCGGCAAACCCTATGCCCTGGCGCTGCCCGATCCCCGAAATCTAGCGCATCACGCGTGAAGACTTGAGGAATTTAGTGCGGTTTTAATTACGATGGTCACGCAAGTAGTCCGGGTCTTCCCGATAAAGTTGAACCTCAGGCAAAGCACAACAAAGCGCAAAGTCGAAAACGGCAAGATTGAAATAGCAGGATTGAAGAATGGCAGGATTGAAGAATGCGGAATTCGAAAAATGGCAAGGTTGAAGAATGGGCTCCTCAGGTAGGAAACAAAACCAGCCAGGTGCCCTAGCATACGAACCTGTCATCGCCTACAGCCTCCACAGTATGCGATTCTCAGGGTCTGCATATAGATATTTGCTAAATGAGGCGACAAGCGGCTCTGATTTTCAGCATTGATCTCGGTAGTCTGGGATATCCATGAACAAGGGAGTCCTACGCGGGATGCTCGCGACGGTTGCGGCTTTAGCTTCTCTGGCCTTAGCCGCAGCGGGCTTCGGGTTAAATGGATTGGGCCTTCACACACCAGGTGGGCTACTTGCGACCCACTAACTTCGAGTGCGAAGCACACGAAGACTAACGCGCGCAGCAACATCCACTCGCACCTCGTGAAGAACCCATCGACGCGGCGTTCAAAATCCTAACGATCTTTGCCGGTCATAAGCGCTCCTGGTCTTTGGAGGCTCGTCGGCGAGAAACATTGGAAGAGCCATCTGTCCCGATTGCGGGGATACTGTAAATCTTCACGCAAAGCAAAAACCCGGTGGACAGCCCAAACACTTTGAACACCCCAAAGATGCCCGCAAAGGGCGTCCCTGCCCCCGGCATTATCCTCGCCGAAAGCACTAGCCTAAGCGTCCAGACAGTACAATCGAGGGGTCCCCCGGAGAGAGAATTATGAAATTCCCGCCGGTGTTCGACAACAAGGAAAGTGCCGTCCTGCTTGCGATGTATGAGGAAGCGAACGGGTACTACGATTCTTATAGCCTTGCATGGAAGATGAACCCTGAAGTCAAAATGAGCACTCCTGAAGCGGAGACCGCGTTCAAGGTAACCTGTGACGCAACGGAGCGGCTGATCGAACGTGGTTTCGTCCGTGGAGAGCGGCTCAAGCGTGCTGATGGCGTCCATTTCAAAGAATTGAAGCTGACGCCCAAAGGTAAGCAAACGGCAATTTCGCATCGGAAAGAAGTTGAGAGTCTGAAAAAGGAGATGCCTGAGATCATAAAAGAAGCCAACGCTGTTGCGGCGGAGATTGCCAATTCGCAAAAGAGGACACCCGGTGAGTGAAACTAACAAAGATCAGCAGCCACTTGCGGACAGACCCGCTCTTATGAAATGGGGATGTTTCGCCAACGACTCCTTGGCGATAGCGCCAACTACACAGCAGGGGATGAATTTGACCTGCCTGGGGAGTGGAGAGCCGACGTTTTAAGAGTTTTAAGAGGGCAATGGAAAAGCCCGGAGATCGCAGTTCCTTTTGAAGCCGAGTCACACGAGTGTTCAAGATAATTCCAGGTTCGTTAGTGGAGTAAACTGGCGTTACTCTTGACCTTTGCCAACAACGGTGGCGGCAGTTCTGCGTAGCCGTCCTCTGCCGCAAGTCGCTGGCCATCGGTGAACATCCAGTTCAGCAGATCAGCCATGGCAGCGGAGCGTCGAGGATCGGATGAAGTAGTGCGCAGGTACAGCCACGTAAAACTGGTGATGGGGAACGCGTTGGCCCCCGAGGCATTGGTCAACGAAGGTGAAAACTTGTCCCAGGCTGGCGCCTCTACCCCGTGGCAGGCAGCCTTGATCGTTTCCGGCGAAGCCTCCACATATTTCCCGGCCAAGTTTTGTACCATGCCACGCGGGATGTTGGCCTTGACAGCATACTGAGCCTCCACGTAGCCGATCGAGCCCTTCTGGCTTTTCACTTTGTCGGCCATGTCCGAACTGCGTTCGGCGGGTGTTCCCACGGGCCAATTGGGAGAGGGACTAGTCCCGATCTGTGTGCGGAACTTGGAACTGGTCTTGGAAAGAAACTCGCTGAAAACGTAATTCGAGCCTTTCCCTCCTGACCGGTAAAACACCTTGATGGGCAGACTCGGCAAAGATGCGTCGGGGTTGAGCTTCGCAATCTCGGAGGCATTCCAGGTCTTTACCTGCCCGAGAAAAATTTCGGCGAGTAACTCTCCCGAGAAGCGAAGTTCGGTATGAACTCCGGGCAGGTTATAGATCGGAACGATACCAATTAACACGGTCGGCAGTTCGATCAATTGCCCTTCCTTGCGCTCCGCAGCTGTAAGTTTGACCTCGCCAGCCCCAAAGTCGCCGCTGCCGTGGGAAATCTGCTTTATGCCCTCGCCGGTGCCCATCGGAACGTACTTCATCTGGATCCCAGGGTTGCGCTTGTTGTACTCCAGCGCCCACTTGTTGTAGAGGGGGGCGGGAACACTGGATCCAGACCCCACCAGAATAAGTGCTTCCTGAGCAAAGCTCGGCGAGTGGCACAAACCGATCACACAGACCAACATAAGCCATGCCAGCAACTCGCCGGAGCGGCGGGAACTCCTTTCCGAGACCACTGAGATAGAGAATGTTAGTTTGGTTTTCATCCCGGAGCCCCTTTTCTCAGGCGACCAATCCCGGCATCCTTGGCAGAATACGCAGGCCGGTCTGAATTCACGGGAAACCGTCACCTTACGAGCGCGGCCGAACGATGCTAGCAGCCCGGGGTGCAAGTAGCGGATTTCCTGCAAGTCGGGCGACGTAGTCGGCTACGCGATCTGACGAAGCACTTGGCAACGGACGCGGAGATTCGGCTTCTGCAAAATCGCTTCTGATTCA
>JBARJF010000008.1:0-12927 GCA_049800135.1 Candidatus Sulfotelmatobacter sp. | reverse complement strand
CTAGTGTAGTGCGTCATGCAGATTGACGTTTATGCAGTGTGCGGCGAGCGCGCTTGACCTTTTCCAGGATATCGGAGGCGCGAGCCGTCCAGATGAAAGGTTTAGGGTCGTGGTTGTGGCGATCGATGTAAGTTCCGATGGCCAGGATGAGTTCTTCGAGATCGCGAAACACGCCACGGCGTAGCCGGTTCTGAGTCAGATCGCGGAAGAAGCGCTCCACCATGTTTAACCACGAGGCGCTGGTGGGAGTGAAGTGCATGTGGAACCGTGGATGACGCGCGAGCCAGCGCTGGACCTTGGGGTGTTTGTGGGTCGCGTAGTTGTCACTGATCAGGTGTAAGTCGAGATGCGCTGGCATGGTTTGATCGAGCAGGCGCAGAAACTTGAGCCACTCTTGGTGTCGATGCCGTTCCTGACAAAGGCCGTAGACCTCGCCGTTGGCCGCATTGAGGGCGGCAAACAGAGTGGCGGTGCCGTTGCGTTTGTAGTCGTGGGTCATGGTCTGGCCGCGTCCGCGCTTCAGCGGCAGTCCGGGTTGGGTACGATCCAAGGCTTGAATCTGACTTTTCTCGTCCACGCACAGCACCAGAGCGTGTTCGGGCGGGTTCAGATACAAACCCACGATGTCTTCCAGTTTTTCCGCGAACTCAGGATCGTTGCTGATCTTGAAACTCTCCACCCGGTGCGGTTTCAAGCCGTGACTGCGCCAGATCCGACGCACGCTGGCCTCGCTGATCCCCACCGCTCGGGCCATAGTGCGCGTGCTCCAGTGGGTAGCGTTCGGCGGCTTCTGCCGCGTCGTCATGTTCACCACACGCCGCACCCAACTGGCAGTGATCGTGGGAGAACGACCAGGCCGAGCCGCATCACGCTCCAACCCGGCCATGCCCTGGGTCAGGAACCGGCTCCGCCAGCGCGATGCTTTCTTGGACGTGATCTTCATGGCGGCAGCGATTTGCTTGTCTTGTCGGCCTTCGGCGGCCAACAGCACGATCCGAGCACGTTCGACCACTCGCGCCGGAAGCGAGCGGCTACGAGCCCATTGCTCCAAGGCGGCTCGCTGGTCAGCAGGCAAGGTAATGGCAGGGGCGATACGCATCCACGAGGTCTCCTGCCTATTAGACGGGCGTTGAACTATAAAGGTTGTTACTTATGACGCACTACACTAGTTTGCCGTGTTGTTGCAGGCAGACAGTGAGCGAACCATGCCTTTCGGCTCCGTGGGGCGAAACAAAAAGGGAGGCTACCGGGCCAGCCCCTATGAACTTGTAGCGTGTGAAAAAGATTTCTTTTCCACACAAGAAAGGGGAAGCCGCGCAATCCCCGCAGCGACTGACACTTACCGTCGCCAAGTCGGACGGCGAGTGGCAGCACTCGGCATTTCCATTCGAGCCACCCACGCGATAACTCCCGGATGGTCGGCAAGCCGGAAGTAATTCGATCATTCGCCTGCGAATTGAACGCCGTATGCCACGTTTGCCGAAGGGTGAGGTGGTCCGTGGGCAGTTGGAAAAGAATGGTTGCCTCAGGTCCTGCGTCGCTTACTAATGGCGGAAACTGGGTCGCTGGTCCCGTGGGTTTCCTCGCAATGCGTCTAGCTCGGTTTCGTGAGCACGCATGTGCCGGTGGTAGACTACGCGGATGGCCAAGAAGAAAACTAATAAGAAGCTCAGGAAGCCGAAGGGATCTGCCGGGAAGAAAGGAACGCCGCTGAAGAAGACGGTTAAAAAGAACCTGGCTAAGAAGAGGGTAACTCCGAAGAAGAAATTGGCGAAGAAGCAGCCCGCTTTGAAAAAGGCGGCGGTGAAAACGAAGGCCCTCGGCAAGAAGACAACCAGTGCGAGGACGCCGACCGCACTCAGGACACTGGTTCGGGGAAAAAGCCAGAGCGTGGATACGGAGGCCTTTGCACCCGAAGCACTGAGAGAGAGGTCGGGCGGGCAATCGGGAGATTTACAGGGATTGTCCAACATCGAAGGTGCGGATTCGGAGAGTGTGGCCGAGTTGATCGAGGAAGGAAACGCGTTCGAGGCCGACGCAGTGGCGGGCGTGGAACACGCTGGTGAAACTGACCAGAAGGAGGTTCGCACGCATGAGGTGCCGCAGGATGATGTTCCTGGCGAGTATCGGGATAAAGAGTAATGAGCGAGCGGCTCGGTGGTAGCTGAGTGCGATTCAGGTTTCATGGCGAGTGCGATCCTGGCGGAACGGAATTCACGGCTGGTGATCGCTCTGGCAGGAGCATGTCGAACCCATGACGGGGTAACCCTGGAGGCGGCGAGATAACTCCCGGTTTGTCGGAAAACAGGAAGTAACCAGAGATGGACTTCCTCAGCTCTAGAAAGATGCCGACCCCGACATTCACATTTCTCCCATCGTCGGCGCGCCTCCTCCCGGCGTCCTCTCTCCGTGGAATCCCACATGCATCGGTTACGGGTCCCGCAGGTGGGGAAAGTGCCTCTCTCGGCATCTGGGCGGCAGAGCAGGTGGGTTCTAGGGGCAATACACGACGGAAATCTTCGTCGGAAGCCTCTCTCGGAAATAAGCAATCAATTTTCCTCACGATCCGCTCTGCGCGCTGAACCCAGCAACCACCTGCGCGATTGCCTGAAGTACCTCGTGCTGTCGTTGCCCGCGCAGACGCCGCTCGAAGTGCTTCTGGCAGTCATGGTCAAACGGTCAAATGGCATCCTGAATCACTGACCGGCGAGCCGAGAAAAGCAGAAGACGGACCCACTTGGTCCGCCTCTGCCAATTAAACTTACAAACTCTAGTTCTCGTATAGCAGCACGCCCTCGGTTTCGTGCGAGTCCACCGGACGGTAGTACAGCTTGTTGTCCTCGAGGAAGACCTCGATGAACGCCGGCCGCGTGGTGATGGTGCCTTGGATCAGCGCCTCCGACAACGGATCTTCGACGTACTTTTGCAAGGCACGCCGCAGCGGACGCGCGCCATAGCTGCGATCGCTGAGTGTCTGACTGAGGACCCACTTCTTGGCCTCGTCGGTTACGGTCATGGTGATTGATTTCTGCGCCAGATTCTGGTTCAGCTGGCTGACCATAAGCTCCAGGATCTGAATGAGGTCGCTCTCAGTCAGCGCGCTGAACAGGATGATTTCGTCCAACCGGTTCAGGAACTCGGGGTTGAAGGTGCGCTTGACCTCGTTCCTTACCAGATCCTCGACCTTGTCGGAGATCATGGCTTCCTTGATTGACTGGAAACCCAGGCCTTCGCGCTTTTGCAAGTGGCGCGCGCCGATGTTCGAAGTCATGATGATGATGGCGTTCTTGAAGTCCACCGTGTTGCCCAAACCATCGGTGAGCTGGCCGTCTTCAAACACCTGCAACAGGATGTTGAAAACATCCGGGTGCGCCTTCTCGATTTCGTCAAGCAGAACCACCGAGTAGGGCGCGCGCTTCACGCGTTCTGTCAACCGGCCACCCTCCTCGTAGCCAATATATCCCGGAGGCGAACCGATCAGCTTTGAGATCGAGCGCTTTTCCATGAACTCGGACATATCGAAGCGCACCAGCGACTTCTCGCTGCCGAACACAAACTGCGCCAGCGTGCGGACCACTTCCGTCTTGCCGACGCCCGTGGGACCGAGGAAGAGGAATGAACCGATGGGCCGGTTCGGGTTCTTCAGGCCGGCACGCGAGCGGCGGATGGCGCGGGCCAAGGCAGTGATCGCCTCGTCCTGCGAGATCACGCGCTTGTGCAACTCTTCTTCGATGCGCAGCAGCTTCTGCGATTCTTCTTCCTTGATCGAGGTGATGGGGACGCCAGTCCAGCGCGATACCACATCCTCGATGTCCTCCCGACCGACAACGCCGGTGGAGGATGCATCGAGGTGGTATTTTTCGCGAAGGGCGTGCAGGTTCTCTCTCTCTTTGCGTTCCTCGTCCGAGTAGAAGCGCGCCTTCTCGAACTCGTGGTAAGCTATGGCGTTTTCCATACGGTGTACGATGAACTTGATCCGCTTCTGGACCTCTGTGAAATCCTCAGGCAATGAGGTCTGGCGCAGCTTCACGCGCGCTCCCGCCTCATCGATGAGATCGATTGCCTTATCGGGCAGGAAGCGGTCCGGAATATAGCGAGTGGAATGCGCTACAGCGAAGTTGATGGCGTCGTCGGTGTAAGTGACCGCGTGGAACCTCTCGTAGCGGTCCTTAATGCCGAACAGAATCTTGGTGGCATCACCTCCATCCGGCGGTGGAACCTTGACGGCCTGGAAACGGCGCGCGAGCGAACGGTCTTTTTCGATCCACTTGCGATACTCGCCCGGCGTAGTCGCGCCGATACACTGAATTTCACCGCGCGACAAAGCCGGTTTCAGGATGTTGGCCGCGTCTAACGAACCTTCGGCAGAACCCGCGCCTACCAGCGTATGCAGCTCATCGATGAAGATGATGGCGTTCTGCGACTCCATCAGCTCCTTCATGATGGCCTTCAGGCGCTCTTCAAGCTGGCCACGATATTTGGTGCCCGCCACGATTAATGACAGGTCAAGGGCCAGGATGCGCTTATCTGCCAGGAACGACGGAACTTCGCCATCGGCGACGCGCTGCGCCAGTCCTTCGACGATGGCAGTCTTACCTACGCCCGCCTCGCCGATCAGCACTGGGTTGTTCTTGGTGCGGCGGCAGAGAATATGAATCACGCGCTCCAGCTCCCTTTCACGCCACACCAGCGGATCGAGCTGGGTATCCATCGCGTCCTGGGTCAGATCGCGGGAAAACTCACTCAGCAAGGAAGATTCGCGGTGACGCTGCGGCTGAGCTTTTTCCTGGCTGGTACGGGCCAGTTCCTCGCGGATGGTCGGAAGGCGTAAGCCGCGTTCGTGCAGGATCTCGGCGGCGAAACACTTCTCTTCACGCAGCAGTCCCAACAAAAGGTGCTCGGTTCCAATGTGCTTGTGCGAAAGGCGCTCAGCTTCCTCGGCAGCGTATGCCAGAACCCGCTTGCACTCGATGCTCAACGGGAGGTCGACCGAGGTCGAGACCTTCTCCCGGATCGCGGTGTGCCCCTCAATCTGCTTGCGGATGAACTCGACCGAGGCATCAGAACGCAGGAACCTGTTGGTGAGAAGAGCTTTGTCCTCGCGCAGAAGTCCCAACAGCAGGTGCTCCGTCTCTATGTAAGGAGAACCGGACTGACTGGCCGCGCAGCGCGCAAAGGAGATGACGCGCCGTGCTTGTTCCGTGTAGCGTTCGAACATATAAGCCCTCTCCCCGCCAAGTTCACCGGGAAGGTGTCGGGGCGCGCAATAGTGGGCAGCGAGCAGATCGTTTGTGCAGTTCCTTCTTGCAACTGCAAAGCACCGTCCGAAGCTCGTGTTCTAACTTTTGAAGATCGTTGAGCATCCGCCGGACCTCAGGAAGCTCGACGGCTTTGGGGGAGCACCCCTCATTCAATTAGATTCCCCTGGTACGGTGATTGCAAGACCGACCCTGCCGAGCCGCTCGCGGCCGGACACCCGATAAGCCTTCTTTGGCTGCTTGTAGTTCGTTCGCAGGCTTCTGGGACTCCAATACCAAATTCCTTCTTTCTCTGAAACCGCCGTTGCCGCACCCGAGTTTCAGGGCTGGATTCAACGTTTCAAGAATCTCGCAGCGCCAATTCCGCCGTCAGCAGGCTGATCAAGAATCACTCCTCCAATCACGATGCGAGGTACAATGATTTTGCCGGGTGAAACGGCAGCGGGCTCGGCAGGGATGCAACCCTGCCGAGGGATAGCTCGGTTGGGCTCATCGAGACGATCACTGCATCTGCGCGAATATCCTTCTCGCGCTCCTGCCAACCCGCATCGGATCGGTAGAGCCGCATGCCTTGAAAACCACCGCCCGAAGGACGGAATCTACACTACCGGAGTCCTTCTCCAGTTCACGCTGAGGCGGCACATTTGCAGTTGGCGCGCAGACTCTTGTGCATAGCAGCGCTGGGCGCGAGGAATGTAAAGACTGCCTCATGGAGGAAGGTTCTAAAATTCGCAAGATCGCGTTTGTCGGCGACCACTTGCCGCGCAAGTGCGGCATTGCGACGTTCACGTCTGACCTGCTTGCCGCCGTGGCAGCTGCGCATCCCCAAAGCCAATGTTTCTCAGTGTCGGTGAATGACATTCCGGGTGGCTACGAGTACCCGCAAGTAGTTCGCTTCGAGATTGAGGAGCAGGATTTATCGTCTTATCTACGTGCTGCGGACTTTCTCAACATCAGCGACGTGGACATCGTCTGCTTGCAGCACGAATTCGGCATTTTCGGCGGGACGGAGGGCGGCCATATCCTGGCACTCCTGCGCGAATTGAGAATGCCCGTTGTCATTACCCTTCATACCATTTTGCGTGAGCCGAAAGCCAACCAACGGCGCGTAATGCACGAGTTAGTCGCGCTCTCGACCCGGCTCGTGGTCATGGCTGAGCGGGGCCGACAGATGTTGCAGGAGATTTACCAGGCACCGCCGGCCAAGATCGATCTCATCCCGCATGGCATTCCCGACGTAGGTTTTGTCGATTCCACCGATTTCAAGGACCAGTTCGGAGTGGAAGGCAAGGTGGTGCTGCTCACGTTCGGGCTGCTTTCGCCGAACAAGGGGATCGAATATGTGCTCAACGCCCTGCCGCACATTCTAGCGGAGTTTCCCGACGTTGTTTATATTGTCCTGGGCGCCACCCATCCCAACGAACTACGCGAGCATGGCGAAGCCTACCGGCTCAGCCTCGAAATCCTTGCCAAAAAGAACAAACTCGAGAAGAACGTCATCTTCTACAACCGGTTCGTAGAACTTGAAAATCTGAAGGAGTTCATCGGCGCCGCAGACTTTTACATCACGCCTTATCTCAACGAAGCGCAGATCACGTCGGGCACGCTAGCCTATACGTTTGGTGCGGGCAAGGTGGTAATTTCGACACCGTACTGGCACGCTGCAGAATTGTTGGCGGAAGGCCACGGCGTGCTGGTGCCGTTCGGCGACGCCCCGGCCATAGCCCGCGAGGTGATTGGTTTGCTGCGCGACGACACCCGCCGGCATGCCATTCGCAAGAATGCTTACAAGCTGGGCCGTGAGATGGTCTGGAGCAACGTGGCGCGGCTCTATATGCGCTCGTTCGAGTCGTCGCGGATCGAGGGGGCGGCGCGATCTCGAAAATCTCTTGCCAGGAAGACGCTCGACCAAAAGCCGCGGGAACTGCCGGAGTTGAAGTTGAGTCATCTCTCGCGGATGACCGATTCGACGGGAATCTTCCAGCATGCCATTTTTACCGTCCCGAATTTTTCGGAAGGCTACTGTACGGATGACAACGCTCGCGCATTCATCCTCGCGGTGCTGCTCAGTGAATTGGGGGAAGAGCCAGAGCGCGTGCGGACGCTGGCCACGACCTACGCGGCGTTCTTGCATCACGCGTTCGATCTCAGAGTGAAACGCTTCCACAACCACATGAGTTTCGACCGCCGCTGGCTCGATGAAGAAGGGTCAGAGGATTGTCATGGGCGAGCGCTCTGGGCGCTGGGCGTGGGCGTGGGGCGTTCGCCCTATCGGGGCTTCCAGATCATGGCTGGACAACTCTTCGCGCTGGCGTTGCCAGCTCTAGCGGAATTCACTTCGCCGCGGGCGTGGGCGCTCGGCCTTATCGGCATTCATGAATACCTGCGGCGGCTGAGCGGTGACAGCCTGGTCAACCAAACGCGTGAGGCACTCACTTCCCGGCTCATGGAACTTTTCGAAAGGACCGCCCAGCCGGACTGGTGCTGGTTTGAAGAGGAGTTGACTTATGACAACGCAAAGCTCCCACACGCCTTGATTCTGAGCGGACGTGCAACCGGACAACCAGCGGTGCTTGAGCGAGGCCTGCAGGCCCTGCGCTGGCTGACGGAATTGCAAATCTCCGAGAAGGGTCACTTTCGATCCATTGGCAGCAACGGATTTTATCGCCGCGGCGGCGTACGCGCCAACTTTGACCAGCAGCCCATCGAGGCGCAAGCAATGGTCTCAGCCTGTCTTGAAGCCTATCGCGCCACATCGGACCTCTGGTGGTACGAGCAGGCGCAACGCGCCTTCGACTGGTTCATCGGCTGGAACGATCTCGGGTTGGAACTCTGCTCTCCCAAAACAGGCGGCTGTCGCGATGGGCTCCACGTGGATCGGGTCAACCGGAACCAGGGAGCGGAATCAACCCTGGCCTTCTTGCTTTCGCTAGGGGAGATGCGTTTGGCGCAAAATATGCTGACGAGTTTTAGGGAACCGATCGCCGTCTAAAAGTAAAATCACCGCTTCCGGTCCTGTTCCTGTGGAATAACCAGTCCATGAACGCCAACTCGATTCACATCAAACGCACGGGCACGGTCCTCAGGCCTGACCAGTCACGCGTTCTTCTGCGGCCGTTCAGTCCGGAGGATCCCCAGCGGGCCGGCAGGATTATCGCCAGGATCATGTCGCTCCCGGAAAAGCGAGTCGGCCCTCTCCTGGACGAAATATCCGCCGAATTCTCCCAGCGACACCAGCAGATCCACAAGTCCTTTCTGGAACGATTCGAACAGGTCCGAGACCTCCTGTTGACCGATGACAAAATTTCCGAACAAAGAAAGCTGTTGATTGGCTCCTATTTCGTTTGCGAATTCTCCTTAGAATCCGCAGCCCTGTTCAACCCGTCCATCGTCCCGCACCCTGACCAGTCTGACCTGCCTCCCGGCGCTCTGCGTTTTATCCTCAGCTTGCGCGCCACCGGGGAGGGACACATTTCCTCCATCACTTTTCGGACGGGTATCATCCACGTCGACCATCGGATCGAGGTCCTACCCCCAACCGGCTTCCTCACCGAGCCGCGTGAAATCCCGAACCCCCGTTACGAGAAGGCGCTCTTCGAGCGGAAACTCTTTGAGCTGGGATTGACCAGTGGATTCACACGCCGGGTTATGGACAAGTTTGGGGAGTCGTTTGCATTGGAAGAACTGCGCGCCAATCTCGAAGCCGAAATGAAGCAGTCGCGCTTGTCGGATCAGAACGCCATCCGGGGAATTTTGATGCTGGCCCGGTCCAATTATGAGGTTCAGTTTCAACCCCAACAGCCGTTGTCTGAGCGGATTCTCTTCCCCGCCACGCCGTCGCAACGCAACGGCATTGAAGACGCCCGGTTCGTCCGTTTTCAGAACGATGACGGCAGCTACGTTTATTACGCCACCTTCACTGCCTTCGATGGCAAGGTGATCTTGCCAGAGCTAGTGGAGACCTCTGACTTCCTCCTCTTTCGGTTCATCACCTTGAACGGTCCGGCGGCCAAAAACAAAGGTATGGCTCTCTTCCCCCGGAAGATCAATGGCCTCTATGCTATGCTCTCCCGCCAGGACAATGAGAACATCTACCTCGTGCTTTCTGACAATGTCCACTTCTGGTATGAAAGCAAGGCTCTCCTTAAACCGATGTTCCCCTGGGAGTTGGTCCAGCTTGGGAACTGTGGGTCGCCCATTGAGACCGAAGCAGGCTGGCTAGTCCTCAGCCACGGAGTCGGCCCTCTGCGAACGTACTGCATGGGCGCGTTCCTCCTCGACCACGACAATCCTGGCAAAGTGATCGGCCGCCTCCGCGAACCTTTGCTCAAACCGGACGAAAAGGAGCGTAAAGGCTATGTGCCGAACGTCGTTTATACGTGTGGCGCTCTCGTCCACAACGGCGAACTGATCATTCCCTATGGCATGGCCGACCATGCCACCGGTTTCGCTACCGTTCCCCTCGATGAAGTGCTAGCGGCCATGCAATAAGAAGTGTCGTCGAACAGCATGAGAAGACCCAACAAACGAGTGGCTGTCCTGTCGCCGATAGCCTGGCGAACACCGCCTCGGCAATACGGCGCCTGGGAAACGGTAGCTAGCAATATCACTGAAGGGCTCGTCGCCCGTGGCTGGGATGTGACGTTGTTCGCCAGCAGGGATTCCGTGACCCGGGCTCACCTGCATGGTGTGGTGGACAAGGGATATGAAGAGGATGCCACCGTCGACGCGAAAGTAGCCGAATACCTTCACATCTCGGAAGCTTTCGAGCGCGCCGCCGAGTTTGACATCATCCACAGCCACTACGACTTCATGGCCTTGACCTACACTCGGCTGATTAGAACACCGGTCCTAACTAGCATCCACGGCTTCTCGTCACCCAAAATCATGCCTATCTATCATAAGTATCATGACGGATACTTCGTTTCCGTCAGCGACTCCGATCGAGCCGCAGGGCTGAATTACCTGGCGACTGTCTACAACGGCATCGATCTCTCGTTGTACCCGCTTCAGGAACCCGGCGGTGATGACCTGATTTTCCTCGGTCGGATCCATCCGGATAAAGGTGTTCATCTGGCGATCGAGGTTGCTCGTCTGAGCGGGATGCGTTTGATCATCGCTGGTATTATCCAGGATGAGGCCTATTTCCGGGAGCAGATCAAACCCCACCTCGACGATCAAAACATCCTCTATATCGGACCGGTGGACGTAGCGGGAAAGAACGAACTGTTTGCTCGAGCCCGAGTTCTCCTGCACCTGAACACCATCCCGGAACGATTCGGACTCGTCCTGGTCGAAGCCAATGCCGCTGGTGTGCCCGTCATCGCAATGGACCTCGGCTCTTGCCGTGAGGTGATCAAGGACAGGGAGACCGGGTTTCTAGTTTCCAACGTTGCTGAAGCAGTCCAGGTCCTTGGCCGAATTCCTGAAATCGACCGTCGAGCCTGCCGCAGCCGTGTCCGACAACACTTTTCGATCGATACCATGGTGGAGGGCTACGAGCGGGTTTACTCAACGATTTTTGATCTGGAGGCGAAGAGACGATCATGAAGCCGGACATTGTCAGGCGGTATAGGCATAACCCCATCCTCACCAAGGCCGAGATCCCTTATCCAGTGGAAACCGTTCACAACGCGGCGGTCGTGAAGCACGGGAACGAATACATCATGCTTTTCCGCTCCCATCTCCGCACCGGACGGTCCATCATTGGTTTGGCACGCAGTCCCGACGGATTCCGCTTCACGGCCGATCCACAGCCCTTTCTGACTCCTGACCGGGACAGCCCTTTCGCTGCCTATGAAGAGTTCGGCGTGGAGGACCCACGCGTGACCCGGCTGGAGGGAGAGTACATCATCACCTACAGCGCTTACTCACGAAATGGAGTGCGGATCGCCCTGGCCAAAACGAAGGACTTCAGTCAGGTGGAAAGGGTCTCCCTCATCACGGAGGCGGATTATCGGAATGTGGTGATCTTCCCCGAGAAGTTTGATGGACTCTATGCCCGACTTGACCGTCCCCATTCGGAAATCGCCCCCTGGTCAATCTGGATTTCCTATTCCCCGGACCTATGCTATTGGGGCCAATCACAGCTCATCATGAGGCCTGTGCAATATCACTGGGATGAAATGAAGATCGGTCCCGGCGCGCCGCCGATCAAAACGGACCAGGGATGGCTTTCCATCTATCACGGAGTTTTCCAAACCATGGATGGATCGGTCTATCGTTTGGGGGTTGCTCTTCACGACCTCGGGGACCCGGCAAAGGTCATCGGCGTGGGCGACTCGTGGATTTTGCAACCGGAGGATCCTTGGGAAATAACTGGATATGTCCACAACGTAGTCTTCACCTGTGGTGCCGTTCTGGAGTCCGATGGAACCGTGAAAATCTATTGGGGGGGCGCAGACACGGTCATGTGCGTAGGCGAAGCGAATATCTCGGATCTGGTCGCACTATGCCTGCATCACGGCAGACCGGCAAAGTAAGCATGGCATTTCAAGAGTCCTATAATACCCCTGAATGGTACTTAATCCCGAAGGCAGCGTCTCGCCTTGATGCGCCTCCCGCTTGTGATCCAGTATCGCGTCAAGGTATGAAAACTCACGATCTGTCCATCCCAACGAGTCTATGTCCCGGCTTTCCGCCCTTGCCTGAATAAAGTCCCATTCCAGTTGGTCCAACTCTTCGCAAACCATAAAACTAACTCCTACGTTGATCGCACTCTTGATGCCAAGAGGAAAGCAAACTAGGACACTCCCAGATTTTGGTAGTTGCTTCGTAAAGCGGGCAAAGGCTACATCGTCAGCCTCGGCGCCACTCGGCACTTCGATTCCAGCATTCCAGCTGCCATGCGATAACTCCCGGTTGGTCGGCAACTCTTACCTTACCGGATTATCGAAGGGTTGCCCGTCATCCGCCCAGAATCGTCGGCAAGCGGAACTTCCTGCGCCAATAATCGGTGAACAGGAAGCGACGTGGAACGACTGTTTCCGGCTACCGGGCAGCTACCGCATCCTCGCGTACTCCGCCGTGGCCCGTGGCTTATTCCTATCTGCGGTTGCATCGCTTCGGGCTACTGGAGCGTCGCTGCTCTGCCGCTTGGGGAGAGTCTTTTATCAGTTGTCGTCCCGAGGGAGACTCCAGACTCGTCTGGCTAAAGGAATTCAAGGATGCGTCATCTAGAACTGAGATTCCTTCCGATTCCTCTAAGCTCAGTGCGTTACTCCGGAGGAAAATGCCTCAGCTTGCCCGTCTGTCGGTCAAACCTGGAATACCAAAAATAAAACGCCGCTTGCGCACTGGGAAACGTCCGCTGGAAACTCGGCTCGGTTTTAGAGGCTATACGCCAAGAGTGGGCGCTTTCATCGAAAGAGACGATGCCTGTTGTTTCCCCTACTTTGTTGGTAAAGTTCGTTATCTTCGTGGACATCTAAGACCTCCCCACAAAAAGACCTAACGGCGGGAGATGCAAGATTCGGAGATGACATAATGTCCTGGGTCACCTCCGAGTCTTTCGCCGTATGCCTTCCGCAAAGCAAATGCAAGCTTCTAGCAGGACGCTGAAAAATCGTGCTTTGATGCGATTCGGTCCACTTGGTTCGTGATTTTATGGGCGGCTGGAGCTTGTAGATTTGCCAGATTGATCTCGCAATGACTGTTCTCTCGCTTCTTG
>JBARJF010000007.1:0-34456 GCA_049800135.1 Candidatus Sulfotelmatobacter sp. | reverse complement strand
GCTGAAAGCCGTGCCCTTCCCGGTCAAGATCAAAAGGCAAAGTCGAAGGCAAGGTGTGTCTTCATTCGCGCTCACTGGATAATGTTCTGCGGATTGTAGGCAGGTTCTTGCGCATCGGGTGAACGATGCGATCCAGATTGCGCGGGGAAAACCATGAAAAAGCCGCAAATCGCGGCAGAATTCCGCTGATTGCGAGCACTGGCACGCGAACTGCTCCGATGATTCCAGACAGGTTTCCCGGAGGTAGGGTTATGCGTGGATTCATGGTGGGTTTGGCGGTGATGGTTTTTTCGGTGTTGGCGATGGGCCAGGCTGGGAGTCGAGGAATTGCAGGATATTGTCCGTATGGGTGCGGGCCGTATGTTCCGCTGGTGACCACGCCCAGCGTGGGGTTTGAGACGGTTTCGTCTTCGCCGGTGGGAGCGACGAACGCGACCGGCGGACTGGAGGCGGGGGCGCGAAATTCCACGCTTTCGATGACGCAGCGAAACACGGACCCGGTGCACACCGAGGTGTTCTGGTATTCGGGTGGGGGAAGTCCGGCGGTGTCGCGGGGGATTTGGTTGCCGCATCCAGAGCCGATGGGGATGCACGACGGACAAATGGAACGCATGGAGCGCGGGCCCAGGGAAGAACGCCGGGCGAGCTGGACGTACTATGCGGGACTGGCGGAGACCGCCAATCCGGTCGAGGCATCGGCGGCGGCGAAGAGTGGCAAGCACGCGACGCGAACCTATACGAACGAAGATGTGGAGCGCGTGGGCGCGAAGAGCGAACCGTTCCGTGTAGGAAAGTAACGGAGACGGAACCTGGCGCGGAGAAATTGCTTCGCCGCGGATTTGCACGGGTTCACTCGAATTAAAAAATGAGAAGCAAAGCGGAAAGACCACGACGCGAGTTGTGGTCTTTTTGCATTCGCAGGCTGTGGCGAGATGCTGGGCCTGAGGTCGGCGCGTAAGGGCGCAGGCAACAACTCGAGCTGCGGTTGCCTGAAGGCATACTCTGATACCAATCCCCACCCCGATACGAATCCTTACCCTGACGCGAAACCGGCGAATGCTTGCGGTTATCCGCTACAATCATCCCCGCCCATGTTGCGCACGCAACTCTATGCCGACCCCGATAAGGTTTTTGTGCATGATGCGGTTCTAGCCTCTTGCCGACGGCATGGGGAGAAGACCGCACTGCTGGATACTTCATGCGGGCGGCGGATCAGCTATGCGGAATACGGAGAGACAGTGGAGAGGCTGGCGCGCGGGCTGGTGGCGGCTGGTCTGAAGCCGGGAGAAGTGGCCGCGGTTTTTCTGTGCAACTCGTGGGAGTTCTGTGCGGCTTATCATGCGGCAACGCTGGCCGGAGGGATTCCGACGCTGCTGAATCCAACGTGTCGCGAGCGGGAAGTGCGCTATCAGTTGGAGAATTCCGGCGCGGTGCTGCTGATCACGGACGGGACGAATATTGAGGGCATCAATCTTGCCGGGTTGCCGAATCTGCGGAGCGTCTACACCACGCGGCAGCAGGGAAGCGGCGGCGAGCGGTTTGCGGAACTGCTGAAGCCGGTGAGCGCGTCGTTGCCCGGGCCGCATCGGGGGCCGGAAGAGATTCTGGCGGCGCTGCCGTATTCGAGCGGCACGACGGGGCTGCCCAAGGGCGTGATGCTCTCGCATTCCAACCTGATCGCCAATGTGTATCAGCTTCTGGGGCCGCATGCGAGTGCGCTCAACTCGGGCGACAATATTCTTTGCTTCCTGCCGCTCTATCACATTTACGGATTGAATGTGATGCTCAATCCGGCGCTGATATTGGGAGCAACGCTGGTGCTGATGCCGCGTTTCTTCGTCCCTCAACTTACTCAGTTGCTGACCGACGAAGCGATCACCATGATGCCGCTGGTGCCTCCGGCGATGAATGCGTTGTGCCAGGCGGCGGAAGCAGGGGAGTTCCCGGAGAGTCACAACCTGCGCTGGGTGAAGTCCGGGGCTGCGCCGCTGGCGCCGGATCTGCCGCGAAGATTCACCGCCCTGACCGGCATTCTGGTGTGCCAGGGATACGGCATGACGGAGGCTTCGCCGGTGACGCATTTGGGCTATCTGGAGGCGGAATTATACCGGCCCGATTCGATTGGACATCCTGTGGCGCAGACCGAGTGCCGAGTGATTGGGGCGGAGAATCTGGAAGTTTCCGCAGGCGATGCGGCTGAGGTTGCAGAGGGCGAGCCTGGAGAACTGGTGATGCGCGGTCCGCAATTTATGCAGGGATACTGGAAAGAGCCGGAGGCGACCGGGGCTGCGCTGCGCGACGGATGGTATTGGTCAGGGGATATTGTGACGCGTGACGGCGCAGGTTTTTACAAAGTGGTGGACCGCCGCAAGGAGATGATCAAGTACAAAGGATTTGCCGTGGCGCCGGCGGAGGTGGAGGCGGTGCTGCTGGAACATCCGGCGGTGCGGGAGTGTGGAGTGGTGGGCCGGGCGGATGGGGCGGCGGGCGAGATTCCGGTTGCGTTCGTTGCGCTGCGCGAGGGATTTACGACCGGCGGCAAGATGGAAGACGAGTTGTGCGGGTTCGTTGCCGACCGGCTGACCCGCTACAAGCAGCCTCGGGAAGTGCATTTTGTGGAGGCCATCCCCAAGACGGCTTCAGGAAAGATTCTGCGGCGCGAGTTGCGACAGTGGATTCGCGGCGGGGAGGGCTAAGTGTTGCGGGCCGAACGAATGCAAGAAAACGATTCAGGCTATCGGTTTTTCGGAGCTCAGCCTGCGATTGCCAGGCGCGTAAACTTGCTGTAAGATGACTGCCCGATGTTCCGAATCCTGCTGCTGTTCCTGCGCCGGTTGTGGCTGCCTCTGGTGGTGTTTGCAGGATTCAGCCTGGTGTGCGTGCTGGTGTACCAGCGGCTGGAAGGGCTGAGCTGGCAGGATGCGCTGTTCTGGATGATCCATCCGCACGCCATTGATGCCAGGCGGGTACGCAATGCGACCAAGCTTTTCTCGCTGTTTGTGTACGGGGGCGTGTTTGCGTTTCAGATTTGGGTGGCGGAGCGGGTGGCGGTCACGATCTTCAACCGGCAGGGAATGGAGGCGTGGAGAACCATGGTGAACGACGTGAGCATCGACAAGCTGCGCGATCACTTCATCATCTGCGGCTACGGGCAGGTGGGCCGGACGGTGGTGGACCAGCTCAACCACCTGCAGATTCCTTTTGTGCTGATTGAGACCAACGAAGGATTGTGCCGCGAACTGTTGAAGGAGAAAGTGCTAACCATCCAGGGCGACGCCAAACGGCACGACGTGCTGCGGTCCGCCGGGATTGCGTACGCGCGCGGCGTGTGCATTGTGATCGACAACGACGCGGATAATCTTTACATCACGGTAACGGCGAAGGCGCTGAACCCGAAGGCACGGATCATAACGCGGGCCGGGCAATCCCGCTACGCGCAGGCCATGCGCAATTCGGGCGCGGACGAAGTGATCATTCCGGAATACGAAGGCGGGTTGATGACGGGGCGGATGATCGCCAAGTTCTATCCTGGCACGCAACCGAATCTGGAGTAATGCCCTAAGAGGGGAAGTCTTTCGCCGGGCAGCCGGGCAACTTACTGGCCGGTGAGAAATTTGTACTGAGCGGCGGTTAAGGGAACGACGCTCAGCCGTCCCTGCCGCACCAGGGGAGAATCAAAAAAAAGTTTGTTGGCCTTAATTTCGGCGAGGGTCACCGGCGTGGCCAGCGGCTTACCTACTTTGATTTTCACCTGAGGGTTTTTGGCGTCGGATGCGTCTACGGACACGACCGTCGCAGTACCCACTGCGCTTTTCTCGCCTCCGGTGTGATAAATGATCAAAGTGTCACCCGGCTTCATGCCGCGCAGGTTTTTAAGCGCGACGGGATTGGAGACTCCATCCCAGAGGGTGGCGCTTTCGCGCTGGAGATCGGAGAAGGAATAAACGGTAGGCTCGGTCTTGAGAAGGTAAGGCATGGGCACGATTCTACCCGGCAGCCAGACTCGACTTCCACGACAAATTACATTGGCGGCTACGCAGCCCAGACGGCGGGCCTACTGCGGTTTGGCGTTGGGATCGGGAGACGGTGCCTTGCCGTCATTTTTCTCGGCGGGCTGGTCGCCGTAAGTCGAGTACTGGGGTTGCGGGCGTTTCAGCTTGATGGTCAACGCCATCTTGGCCTGGTTCACGGCGTAGTCCTGGCCGAAAGTCTGGAATCCGGGAGCCAGCACCTGCACGCGCAGTGTGCCGTAGGGCACGTCGTCATAGCTGGTCTTGCCGTAGGCATCGGTTTTGAGTTCGAGCCCGCCCCGGCTTTGCTTGCCGTGCGAATTTACCTCGTGCATGATGACGGCGGCGTTGCGTATGGGTTTGCCGTTGTCATCCTTGATAACCAGAAAACTCATGGCCGCGGTGGGGTCCGGGGTCTGGTCCCTTTGTGCGGCGGCTCCGCCCAGAAGTGCAAAAGTTGAAAGCAGGCAGGACAGGCGCGTCGTTAATGCTTTTGCCGGTTTCATATCGACATTCTAGCGAGTGGAAACGACGATGGGAAGGAAGAAGTGACGACGCGTGGATCAAGACTTAGCGGCCGAGCGGCGTTCGCGCCCGACGCCGGCGGCGGGACTAAGCTGGACCAAGTCGCGGGCAACCCGGGCGGTGTTGTGGCGGGCGACGCCGGCTTCTTCCAGGTAATCTCCGAGGACGGGGATCACGCCCAGAGCTTCGATGGCTTCGAGATCGCTAACGATGGGGCAGGCGCCCTCGAGCGCATACCTAGCCTTGAGTTCGGTAGAGACGGGTGTGCGATTGATCAGCGCGTAGTCGAAGATCTGGCGGCGCGCGTGGCGATTGAGCGCGCGAATGTGATCGGCAGCGCTAAGGCCCAGACTCTCATTGGCCTGGGTCATCAGGTTGCAAATGTAAACTTTGGTGGCCGGGGAGTTGACGATGGCATCGGCGATGCCGTGCACCAGCAAATTGGGAATAAGGCTGGTGAACAGTGAGCCGGGACCGATGCTGATGATATCGGCGCGGGCGATGGCGTCGAGCGTCTGGGGCAGAGGCTCGACGTTGGGAGGAATGAGAAAGAGCTCCTGGATGCGGCCTTTGCTGGCGGTGATTTTGGTTTCGCCGCGGACGCGCGAGCCGTCTTCCATCAGGGCTTCGAGCTCGATGTTGGAAGTGGTGGCGGGGTGAATGTGGCCGCGGGTTACGAGAATTTCCGAAGACAGACGCACGGCTTCCGAAAAATCGTGAGTAATGGAGGTCAGCGCGGCCAGAAACAGATTGCCGAAGCTGTGGCCTTCGAGACCGGAGCCTCTCTCGAAACGGTGGCGGAAGAGCTGCGAGAGCAGAGCTTCATCCTCGCTGAGGGCGACGATACAGTTGCGGATGTCGCCGGGAGGGAGCATGTTGAGTTCCTTGCGCAGGCGTCCGCTGGAACCGCCGTCGTCGCTGACGGTGACCACGGCGCAGAGGTCGCCAATGACCGGCGAACCCGGGGCGGCCGCGGCCATCTCCGCCGGAGTGAGGGCGAAGCGTTTCAGTCCTTTGAGCAGGGTGGAGAGGCCGGTGCCGCCTCCGATGGCGACCACGCGGAGGCCGCGCTCGCGCGTGACCTTCTCCACGGACAAAAGATCAGAGATCGGCAATTCTGGTTTCCATGCGAGAATCTATCTAAAAAGATTCGTCTTCCCGGAAGGAGCTTTCCGGCGAAGCAGGGTCGGCAGCGGGATCCGGGTACAACAACTCGGTAAAGCGAGGGTCTTCGGCCAGATTATGGAAATCGGAGTCATTGCGAGCCTGGTAGCGCAGGCTGGAATTCAGCCGAACCGCCTCGTCCAAATGCTTGAGAGAATCTTCCACATGACCGGTGAGGCAATCGAGAGCGGCTAAACCGTAGATGACGAAATCGGTCTTCGGCGCCTGCTTGAGAAGCTTTTCGATGTGCTCGCGGGCAGTTACGTAGTCCCCGACATTCATGAGAGAAACGGCAAAGTCGTAGTGCTCTTCCACGCTCTTGAATTGCTGGGTGGTCGAGCGCTCGAGGTGCTGGTTGCAGATGCTGAGATGGATGGCCGCGCGGTCGGTCAACTCCCTGCTGGGACCGGCAAGAACCTTTTCAAACAACGGTTTCGCCTTCTCGAACTTATGCTCCTGCAAGGCACGCAACCCGGCCTCGTAATTCTGCAAGGCCTGGGTGACGCGCGGGTCGTCCACGACGAATGATTTTCTTGGGTTAGCCTTCTGAGCCATGTGGAGAATTTTTCCTGCGCTCGTCGTAATAGGGACTCCTGGGCCTTCAAACTCGAAGAGCCGACATACAAGTATCACCCAAAGGGCGGGTATAGGGCAATTGCTGGAAGCGGCACCAAGCACGCCGTACGGAGCAAAAGGCGGCTCTGGCTTTCTAGGTACCAGGTGCTCGGTACTGCGTGCTCAAAGCTAGTTGATCGCGGCGGCCGTATTCAGATCGATCAGCTTCCAGTCTCCCTTGATGATGCCGGCGCGAATCTGGGCCGCAGTTTTGCCTTTCTTATGCTGCACGTAGGAGTAGTAAAGTTCCTTGAGGCAAGTGGAGCATCGCGCACCGTGCGTGCCTTCGAAGCAGCTGTGCAGGCTGTTGTGCCCGATGCGGTCGCAATAGCAATAGCAGGGTTGCTGGTGGAGTACGATTGGAATCTTCGCCGCCAGTTCATAGGCATGGGTCTGGTAGGGATATTGCGCGTCCGTTCCCCAAAGATCGGCCTTGGTCAGGATGGGAGGCAGCTTGGTGCCCTTGGGCGGCGGACCAGCGTTGTAGGCGGGTATGCCGCCTTCATCTTCCTGAGCAATCCACTGCGCCGACATGGTGAGAGTCACCGTCAGAAGAAAAATCAGGGTTAGAGCGCGGTGGGCGTACTTGCCTCGAAGCAGGCGGCTCGGCGTCATGCGGGTCTCCTCGATTGCTTATTTTAACCCGCTTTCGCGCTGCGCGGCAGGAGAAGAGTGCCTGCAGCGCCTCAGGAAGTTTTGCGCGCGGCTCGCTGCTGGGCAGACGATCTGTATACAATGGAAGCGCATGCCAGAGATGCCGAAGACTGGATCGGATGACGGGGAAGTGGCGCTGCTTCCGCGACAGGAGTCAACCCAGGGAAACTCCGGCGCGCCGCTGCGTCCGGCTTTGGCGGTGTGGCTGCGGGACCTGATGGTCTCGCTGGCGATCTCGGCTTTCATCATTGTGTTCATTTACCAGCCGGTGAAGGTCGAAGGCACGAGCATGATGCCGTCGCTCGAAGACCAGGAGCGAATCTTCGTCAACAAATTTGTTTATCGCCTGGAGCCGATTTCCCGCGGTGACATCGTGGTGTTTCGTTATCCGCGCGACCCGTCGAAAAGCTACATCAAGCGCGTGATCGGCGTGGCTGGGGACCACATACGCATCGACGGCGGTCAAGTCTATGTGAATGGCGTGGCGCTGGATGAGACTTACGTTCCACCCGCCTATACCGACTCGCGCTCGTATCCGGCGACGGTGGTGCCGCCGCACTCCTACTTCGTTTTGGGCGATCACCGGTCGATGTCGGACGACAGCCGCGACTTCGGCCCGGTGAATCAGAGCTATATCTACGGCAAGGCTGTGTTTGGATATTGGCCGATGGATAAGCTGGGTCGAGTGCGCTAGACGGTGCGTTTGGCTCGTTCTCGCATCATGCGGTTACCCTAACTTCCTCGCAGTGCCGAGCGTTATAATCGCCAAGCCGTGCGGGCGGCGCTGAACTGAGTGCGGAGCCGGCGGCGCGGGCGCACGATCTTGCACATGAAACCGCTGGCTTACACGTTGCCTTATGCCTGGTTGTTCTGGGGCGTGGTCCTGTTTGCCTACCTGCCGGAGTTTGCGCTGGTCACGCGCTCGCGTCCGGCGCCGGACGAGAAGGCAGACCGTGGATCGATGAAGGTGATCATGCTGGGGGGATGGGTCGGGATGGGTGGAGCGTTTGCCGCTGCCGGAATTCGGGCCTTCACGATCACGCGCGGCCAGAAGACCTGGTTTTTTGCCGGCCTGGTCACGCTGTTGTGTGGCAGTTTGCTGCGGCGCCATTGCTGGCACATGTTGGGGAAGCATTTCACCGGCGACGTGAAAGCGTCGGCGGATCAACCGGTGATTGAACGGGGCGTGTACCGTTGGGTCCGGCATCCTTCTTACACCGGCGGCATGCTGATGTATCTCGGGACGGGATTGGCCCTGACCAACTGGTTGAGCGCATTGATTATTACCTCTGCGGGAGCCACGGCCTACTTGTACCGCGTGCGCGTAGAGGAGCAGGCGCTGCAGGCGAACCTGGGTCCGCGCTACACCGAATACATGCGCCGGACCAAGCGGTTCGTTCCCTTCGTTTTCTGAGGGCTGCGGCTTTTGAGCCGCGAGATTTCCACATTGATGCTCAGTTCCGTGCTTGGCGCGCGGAGCAATCCCTGATAAAATCTCAAAAATCTAATCACCGGAGCGAGAATGCAAGCTATCCTTGCGCTGGAAGACGGGCGAGTCTTCCGAGGCAAAGGCTACGGCGCCAAAGGCGAATGCTACGGCGAAGTCGTTTTTAATACTTCCATCACCGGCTACCAGGAAATTTTCACCGACCCTTCTTATTCAGGACAGATCGTTGTCCTGACCAATCCTCAAATCGGCAACTACGGCACCAACCAGGAAGATAACGAGGCCACGCGACCCTGGATCGAAGGGTTGATCGTGCGCGAGTTCTCGAAGGTGAGCTCGAACTGGCGCTCGCAGCAGGTGGCTGAAGAATACCTGGAGCAGTTTAAGGTGCCGGTGCTCTCGGATATTGATACGCGGGCGCTGGTGCGGCATCTGCGCGATCACGGCGTGATGCGCGGCGTGGTCTCTACCATCGAGAGCGATGCGCAGAAGCTGGTGGCAAAAGCCAACTCGATTCCGAAGATGGATGGCACTGACCTGGCCAAAGAGGTGAGCACGAAGCGGCCTTACGTGTGGGAGGTAGGCGAGCGTTCGCACGAGCCGGTGGCGCAGGTGGGAGTAAAGGACGAACCTGCGCGCTTTCATGTAGTAGCTTACGACTTCGGCATCAAGCAAAATATTCTGCGCAAGCTGCGCGGCGAAGGTTGCCGCGTGACGGTAGTTCCGGCGCAGACTCTGGCGGAAGACGTGATGTCGCTGAAGCCGGATGGCGTGTTTCTGTCGAATGGTCCCGGCGATCCCGAGCCCTGCACCTATGCCGTGGATAGCATTCGGCGCCTGATGGGACGAATGCCTATTTTTGGTATTTGTCTGGGACATCAACTTACGGGCATCGCGCTCGGCGGCAAAACCTTCAAGCTGAAGTTTGGACACCATGGCGGGAATCATCCGGTGAAGCAGTTGAAGACCGGGAAGATCGAGATTACGGCGCACAACCATAACTTTGCCGTAGATCCAGATTCGCTGGCCGAGAGTGAAGTCGAACTAACGCACATCGACCTGAACGACCAGACACTCGAGGGCCTGCGGCATCGCAACCTGCCCCTGTTCAGCGTGCAGTATCACCCCGAAGCCGCGCCGGGGCCGCATGACTCGCATTATCTGTTCAAGGATTTCGTGACGATGATGGAGGAGTGGAAAGGGTGAGTACATCGTCGGTCGCGGATACCGAGCCCAAGGGACGAACTCTCGGTTGGGTTGTTCGACTGCTGTTGCTCTATATCGGTTTGGTGTTCGCCTCGCTCACGGTATTTGCGTTGTTCTTTGCGCTGTTGTGGAGGCCGGGGTATTCGGTGGCATGCTGGCGTGGTTGTTCCGGAAAGGCACCCCAGAATTAAGCGGGATAAAGAGTTTTGAAAGGGCGCACCTTCAAGGCGCGCCGTAAGAGGCAAGAGAAGGAGTGCGGCTTTAGCCGCTGAGGGACCGTCGTGAGACCAACGAGAGAGCACGCCACGAATACTGGCCAAACATACATGGTGACCTCCGCAACTTGGGAACGGCGGCCTCTCTTTCGAAATGAGCGCTGGGCTCGTCTATTTATCGACACCGTTTACCACTACCGCGAGTCGGCTTTATCTCTTGCACGAGTTCGTGATCATGCCGGATCACTTTCACATTCTGCTTACTCCAAAGACGAGCCTCGAGAAGGCCCTTCAATTCACCAAGGGCGGATTTTCTTATCGAGCGAAGAAAGAGCTCGGTTCAAGTATGGAAGTCTGGCAAAAGGGATTCTCGGACCATCGCATTCGCGATGCTGGAGATTATTTGCGGCATGTCGATTACATTCGACAGAATCCGGTTCGTAAGAAACTTTGCGAACGTGTTGAAGAATATCCGTATTCGTCGGCAGCAGCCGGTACAAAACTGGACCCGGCGCCTCAGGGGCTAAAGCCCATTGTTCTGGAGGGCTTGAACGGCGCGTCTGAAGCCGCGCCCTTTCAAAGCAAACCTCCGAGTGCGGTAGAAAAAGCGCTATCACAAGACAAATCCGGAGAGATTGCTTCCTAAATGCCCAAACGCACTGACATCTCGAAAATCCTGATTCTCGGCTCCGGGCCCATCGTCATTGGCCAGTCGGCAGAGTTTGATTACTCCGGCACGCAGGCCTGCAAGGCGCTCAAGTCCGAGGGTTATCAAGTCGTCCTGGCCAACTCCAACCCGGCGACCATCATGACCGATCCGGAGATTGCCGACCGCACTTACATCGAACCGCTTACGCTCGAGTACCTGGAAGAGATCATTCGCATCGAGCGGGAACTGTCGCCGGGCGCGGGTTTTGCCGTGTTGCCCACGGTAGGTGGACAGACTGCGCTCAACCTGGCGATTGAGCTCTCCGACGGCGGCATTCTTGAAAAGTACAATGTGATCCTGATTGGCGCCAAGGTCGAGGCCATCAAGAAGGCCGAGGACCGCCTCTTCTTCAAGGACGCGATGCAGAGGATCGGGCTCGACGTGCCCAAGTCGGCGCTGGTGAACAGCACAAAAGACGGCCTCGAGTTCGCGGGCAAGATCGGCTTTCCGGTAATTATTCGGCCGTCGTTCACCCTGGGTGGCACCGGCGGCGGCATCGCCTACAACCGCGAGGAGTTGGTGGAGGTGCTGACGCGCGGTTTGGATATGTCTCCCGTCCACGAGGCGCTGATTGAAGAGTCGGTGCTGGGATGGAAGGAATTCGAACTCGAGGTGATGCGCGACACCAAAGACAACGTCATCATCGTCTGCTCGATCGAAAACTTCGATCCCATGGGCGTGCACACCGGCGATTCCATCACCGTGGCTCCGGCGCAAACCCTCACCGACCGCGAGTACCAGGCCATGCGCGATGCCGCGATCGCGGTGATTCGCGAAATTGGCGTGGATACGGGCGGATCGAACATTCAGTTCGCCGTGAATCCTGAAACCGGGCGCATGGTGGTGATTGAGATGAACCCGCGCGTCTCGCGCTCCTCGGCGCTGGCGTCGAAGGCTACGGGATTTCCGATTGCGAAGATTGCCGCGAAGCTCGCTGTGGGCTACACGCTGGACGAAATTCCCAACGACATCACGCGCAAAACCCCGGCATGCTTTGAGCCCACGCTCGACTATGTGGTGGTGAAAATTCCGAAGTGGCAGTTCGAAAAGTTTCCCGGCGCAGACGAGAACCTTGGCGTGCAGATGAAGTCGGTCGGCGAAGTGATGGCGATTGGACGTACGTTCAAAGAAGCGCTGATGAAGGGCGTACGCTCGCTCGATACTGGCAAGCGCGTGGGCGGAGGGAAGATAGAGCCAAAAATTCTTACACAACGGCTGGTAACGCCGCATCCGGAGCGGTTGGCGTACGTGCAGTACGCGTTGCGGCAGGGCCACACGGTGAAGCAGCTCGCGAAGATGACCTCGATGGATCCGTGGTTCCTTTATCAGCTCAAAGAAATTAACGATATGCAGCTCGAGCTGGAAAAGCATCCGATCGAGTCGATCCCCACCGAAGTGCTCCGCGAGGCCAAGCGCATGGGCTTTTCCGACGGCCGCCTGGCCGGAGTGTGGCGGCTCGAAGGCCAGGAAAAAGTTCGGCACCTGCGCAAGAAACATGGCGTGCTTCCCGTATACAAACGCGTCGACACGTGCGCGGCAGAATTCGAAAGCTTTACGCCTTATCTTTACTCGACATACGAAGACGAAGACGAAGCCGCTCCGACCAACAAGAAAAAGATCATCATTCTGGGCAGCGGACCCAACCGCATCGGGCAGGGAATCGAGTTCGATTACTGCTGTTGCCATGCCTCCTTTGCGCTGCACGAAGACGGTTACGAGACGATCATGATCAACTGCAACCCTGAGACCGTCTCAACCGATTACGACACCAGCGACCGGCTTTACTTCGAGCCGCTGACCTTTGAAGACGTGTGGGCGATTTATCAGCACGAAACTTCGAAAGGCGCGCCATGCGGGGTTATCGTGCAGTTCGGCGGACAGACGCCGTTGAATCTCGCACTGCCGCTCAAGGCCGCGGGCGTGAACATTATTGGCACTTCGCCGGAGTCGATCGATCTGGCCGAGGACCGCAAGCATTTCAATAAACTGCTGGAAGAACTCAAAATTCCGCAGGCCGCGGGCGTGATGGCGACTTCGCTCGAAGAAGCCATCGAAGGAGCGAAGCAGGTTGAATATCCCGTGGTGGTGCGGCCTTCCTACGTGCTGGGTGGGCGCGCCATGGTGATCGCCTACGACGAGGAATCGGTGGTGCGGTATATGAAAGAAGCGGTCGAGTACTCACACGACCGTCCGGTGCTGATCGATCACTTTTTGGAAGATGCGATAGAGGTAGACGTGGATGCGCTCTCTGACGGCGAGGATGTGGTGATCGGCGGCATCATGCAGCACATCGAGGAGGCCGGCATTCATTCCGGCGATTCCTCGTGTGTGCTGCCGGCGGTGGATATTCCGCAACCGCTGATGGATCGTATGCGCGATTACACCTTCAAGCTGGCGCGGGCGCTGAAGGTTGTAGGCTTGATGAACATTCAGTTTGCCATTCCGCGGGGCAACGGCGGTGCGTCGGGCAACGGCGCGGAGGGCGGCAAGGTCTACGTGCTGGAAGTGAATCCGCGCGCCTCGCGCACCGTGCCCTATGTTTCGAAAGCCACGGGAGTGCCGCTGGCAAAGATTGCCGCGCGGCTCATGACTGGGCGCAAGCTGCGCGAATTTCTGCCGGAGAATATCGACCGGCGCTCCGATCTCGACACTGGAAGCTGCTACTACGTGAAGTCGCCCGTGTTCCCGTGGAATAAATTTCCCGGCGTCGATACCGTGCTCGGACCGGAGATGAAATCCACCGGCGAAGTGATGGGCGTGGGTGACAGCTTTGGCGAAGCCTTCGCCAAGGCACAGTTAGCCGCGGGCCAGAAGTTGCCAACGCAAGGAACGGTCTTTCTCAGCGTGACCGAGCACGACAAGCGGTCGGTTGCCGAGGTGGCGCGCAAGTTCGTGGATATGGGCTTCAAGCTGGTCGCGACCTCGGGCACGGGCGACGTGATCGAAGCCGCCGGTATGAAAGTGGAGCGCGTCTACAAAGTGAAAGAGGGTCGTCCGAACGTGGTGGATTTCATCAAGGGCCAGCGCATTCATCTTATCGTCAACACGCCCACCGGGCTCGAGCCGTGGTTCGATGAGAAGGCGATCCGGCGCGCCGCGGTGATGGCGCGCATTCCCACCATCACCACGCTTTCGGCGGCGCGCGCGGCCGCGGAAGGAATTGCGGCGCTGCAGCGTGGCGAACTGAACATCCGGGCGCTGCAGCAGTTGCACGCGGAACGTGCGGTGAAGGGCCGCTAAGGGGCATTGGCGCTGCGGCGCATGTAATAATTGGTCCGCGAGGTTTCCGTATGTTTCTGCACGGCATTTTCCCTCCCATCACCACCCCGTTCTATCCCGACGGCAACGTGTACTTCAAAAAGCTCGAAAGCAACGTGGAGCGCTATTCACGCACCCCGTGCGCTGGCATCGTCGTGCTGGGTTCGACCGGCGAGGCCATTATGCTTTCTGATCAAGAGCGTCGCGACGTGCTGAAGTCCGCGCGCGAAGCGGCTGCACCCAACAAAGTGCTGATTGCCGGCACCGGCATCGAGTCGGCCATCGAGACGCTGCGACTCACCGAATACGCCGCCGAACTGGGCTACGACGTTGCCATGGTGCGCACGCCGCATTACTACAAAAAGCAGATGCACCCGGCCAACATACTTGCGTTTTACCGCACCGTGGCTGACCGCTCTCCGCTGCCGGTGATCATTTACAACTTTCCCCAGGCTACCGGCTACGACATTCCCGCGGAGCTGGTGATGGAACTGGCGGACCATCCGAACCTGATCGGCATCAAGGAATCGAGCGGAGACGTGGAAAAAGTCCGCGGCATGGTGGAAGGCACACGCCACATCCAGCGCAGCGTCACCGTAACCGAAACGTTTGAAGCCGTGACGCCGCGTATGCTCGCGGCCGCAAGCACGGGCTCGAATGGAGAAGGCGGGGAACTGGTGCGGGTGGCGGCCTTGTCGGGTTCTTCGTCCGCGGGGAAGCCGTCTTCGGCTGCGGTCACCGTCGTCGGCAAGATGAAAACCCGGCAGAAGCAAGCCGGGTTCCAGATGTTGGTCGGTGCTCCGCATAAACTGCATCCGTCGCTCGATGCCGGGGCGGTGGGAGCGATTCTCGCTTTCGCCTGTGTTGCGCCTACTTCGTGTTACGAGATTTACGCCGCCTGGAAAGAAGGTGATGCCCAACTGGCCCGGCTGAAACAGGAGCGTATCGCTCAAGTGGCGCAGCGTGTCGCCGGCGAGCTGGGCATCCCCGGACTGAAGCACGGCATGGATTTCAACGGCTACTTCGGCGGCCCCGCGCGCCTTCCGCTGCTGCCGCTTACCGGCGAGGTAAAGCGAGAAGTGGAGCGGTTGCTGGCGGATGTAAGGAACTAGCTCACGCACCAAGGTTCCGTTGCCGAATTTCAATGCGATGCACTGAAGGGTAGTGTCCTAATAGCGTGTTGCTGGACAAAAAGAGTGAGAGGTGAAAGTCAGCGCCTTTCATTTTTGGAGCATCTGAAAGGTATCAGGCACAATGATTTTTTCAGGATTCTTCGGCAGTTTTAGTGGACCGTTAAGTTCTTCGTGTGCCTTTATATTGGCTTGCAAGAAGTCAGCGAGGATTTTAGCCTCAAGCCACGTCATCGTCACCTGAACTTGCTGTTCTATGATAGCCCTTTCGTCGGACACCTCGACGACTTCTCCGAATACAATCCTAACGTCGAAACTCGTGGTCGCCATCTGCACATTATTGGAATAAAAGCGGGGTACGTACCCGCCCGGAGGCGGTCGGTATTCAAGCTTCTTCTGTGGTTTTGGCGCTTCATCGTCTGGCATAAGTTATCCTCATACAGCTTGCGCTAACACCAATGCCCGTTCGGGGGCCGGAGTATCTGCGGGCGCTGATACGGACGCTACCGAAGCGTTACTTGGAAAGTTGATCACCGTCGCGGATAATGCGGCAGTTGCGTGATTGACCGCACCCAAATACTCGACACCTGCACTACTAAACCCTGCATCGACTTTAAAGCTTGGGACAGAAAATGAGGCTCCTGTTCGATACACGGCCTCTCTCAGCACTGCGGAGTAAGGCACAAAATCAATTTTCAATCCCACATCCAAGGCAGACGCTACTTTTAAGAGGGTTGCAATAGTCAGCTTCCCATAATTGGGGTCTTCAAGCTTTGATACCCAAGTCTGAGCCATGCCCGCCACATCCCCGAGTTGGCGCTGCGTCATCCCTTGTTCTTCACGAAGGCAACGAATCTTCAAGGGAAGACGAGAAAATATCTGCTCGGCTACGAACGCATCGCGATAAGCCTTGTCAGTGAATTTCGCCGCAAGATTTTGTCTAACTAAAGTCATGCTCACAAGTACGTCCTAGGCCCCCCAGAATGATTTTTTTGCGTTCAACGGCAGTTTCACAATCACGCTTAGGAAGCTTTCCGCCTTTCTCCACAGTCCCGATGAGGATCGTGAACTCTTTTCTGCCCGGCCCATGACACCCCAATGGTCTGTACTGCACGCCCGATGAACCAGCTCTCAATTCATAGATGCCGCTATAACCTCGCAAGGCACTGACATACTGCGGAGGCCAGACTTTCTGGACCCGAAGAAGCAGGAGAATTGTGTCGATTTTGGCCTGTGCAGCAGGGGAGAGTGTAATAATCCACTCGCGAACGACATTCAGTCCTCTCCCGTCCAGAAAATCCCGAAACGCCCATTCGCTAGTAAACCCTAACACGCAATCCCTTCTTTGACAAGAAAAATATTATATTATTTTCTTGACTTAATACAAGTTTTTTCTTATACTTTGCATGTACATGAATACAAATGAAAAATGCCAGCAGAACGCCCCCGAAGTTGGAGGGATTTCTGCTGGCCCGGTATCGGATTCGTGGGGTTATCCACGGGGAGCCGGGTCTCGCCCTGACAAGCTGGCCCGGCGTCGGTTCAATTCCGACTAGCTCCACCTTTTACTAATCTCCCCGCAAGCGGGTGCAACCGCCAGCGGGGAACGTCCTCGGGTATGAGCCAAGGACAGGGTTTGGAAACCCGCTGTCATTTTGGCTCTATGGCCCGAAGAAAGCAAGGCCAAAATGACGTGCCACAATTGCCAAACGGAGTGCAAGCGATTCGGCAAAAATCCCCAGGGTCACCAGCGTTATCGTTGCCGCCAGTGCTCCAAAACATTCAGTGATATTCCTCAGCGTCCTCTTGGAGAAATGCGTCTGTCGTTAGATCGTGCACTTCTCTGCATTCAGCTCATCGTGGAAGGCAATTCGATTCGGAGCACAGAGAGAATCACGGGGGTGCATCGTGACACGATTCTTGCTCTACTGGTAAAAGCGGGAGAGCGATGCGAGAAGTTGTTAGCCGATACAATCACGAATCTGCGAGTGAACGACGTACAAGCCGACGAAATGTGGGGATTTGTGGCAATGAAGGAAAAGGCGAAGGGCGCGATCCACGGTAACGTGGAAACTCTCGGAGATGCCTACACCTACGTTGCAATCGAACGTAATTCAAAGCTGATTCTCGCGTGGCACCTTGGCAGATGCAACAGGCAAGACACGCTTGCTTTCATCACCAAACTTCGTCGCGCTACTCAAGGAAAATTCCAATTGACCACTGACGGCTGGCCTAGCTATCCCGAATGCGTGGAACGGGTTTTCGGCGCTGATATCCACTACGCTCAAATGGTCAAGGTTTATGCAGCCGCACGCGATGGCGAGCAGCGTTACTCTCCGGCTGAGGTTGTTGATGTCGAAGTCATTCCACGGACCGGAATGCCTGACTACGAGCGTATCTGCACGTCGCACGTAGAACGCCAGAACTTAACAATGCGAATGCAGATTCGCCGCCTGACGCGGCTCACGAACGCATTCAGTAAGAAATGGGAGAATCTGAAAGCCGCAATTGCGCTTCATTTCGCTTTCTACAATTTCTGTCGCACGCATAAGACGATTCGATGCACCCCCGCAATGGAAGCAGGTCTCAGCGATCATATCTGGACTCTCAGCGAATTGTTGACTTGCGGCGTATAATTTCAGACCGCATATATGGCTGACGAATACTGGACATTGCAAGTCCGCAAAAGTACGATGAAGGCGGTAGCTAAGATGTTTGGCACCTTCCTCCGAGATGGCGGCATCTTGGTGCTGGTGTTCGGCATCCTTGATAAATATAGCTCTCTCACACGCGAATGGGTTTATGGATGCACTGAAATTGGTCTCGGAGCGTTTATTGTGGGGCTGATCTTGGGATTAATTGGAGGAGAATGAGATGTTTGTTCCTAGCACCCCAGACGTGTTAACCCAAGCCCAAATCATTCATTGGCTGAAGGGCGTATTCGGTGGTGTTACTGCGTTCGCTGTGGTTATTCTAAGCATCATGGAACTAATCATCCTGCGTAAGGGAAAGAGTTCTCCTCAAACTCCCCCGCCAAATGCCTCAGAAATTGTGGTGAACAGAGAAGCAACAAGTACACCCAAATAGCAGGAGAGAAGCATTCATGCCAATTACAATTCACCAAGACGACACAATAGTCGGTTCCACTTTTGTTATCGAGGAACACATTTTTATCAATTGCAAGCTCAAGAATTGCCGCCTTTATTATCATGGCGGAGCTTTCGAGTGGCAGAATACCTCTTTTGAGAATTGCGCTTGGGGCTTTCGAGATGAGGCCGGAAATACCATTCGACTGGCAATGACGCTTGGCATGTTGAAGCAGGGACAAACGCCACCGCCAAATATAATGGGGGCCACTGCCGGATCGAAGATGAATTAGACGATCGTTGCATTTGAGAGCGCTCCTATGGCATGATCTGCCTGAGCGCGACAGAATCTGAGGGGCCCGGACTGGCATCCGGGCTTTTTCATTTTCTTGATTATACGGTCAGCAACACGCTATTAGGACACTACCCACTGAAGCAGTTGCTTGCTTTCACTTTGCTTCTGTCTTACATTACGCAGTCATATGTCGCGACGTAAGTCTTTGCTCTTCCTTCCCGTGCTTCTTCTGGTGACTTCTGCCGCCTATGCCAAAGAAAGGCCTATGCAGGTCATCGTCTGGCCGGGCTCCGGTATGCCGGTTGTGCGCTTCAGTTTCGGTAAGTTCAGGGAGGTCGGCTCAATCGGAAGCGAACGCACTTTCGTGACGGATACGACGGCGGAGAACCTGTGGCGGAAGTCGATCTCCAATGCCAATTTTTCACTCTATCTGTTCGACAAAAACAAAGTGCGGATCGGTGAGGGAGTCATTACGTTGAGTAACGTGGGCGTGGGACAAACCGTTAAGTTCCAGACCACCATTGCTGCTTCTGGCTCGCCCGCGTCGGTGTCGCTAGTGGCCAAGTACCTGGCCTCCTGAGCTGGAACCCGCTCTTCCTCCCCGAACCGTCTGTATGACCGTCAATTCAGTCCCGCAAGGGGCGGTGCTCAAGGTCGATGGGAACGAAGCCGGCACGACACCCAAGATTGTCCAGCTAGGCATCGGCAAACATATGTTGGAGTTCAGCAAGGAAGGTTTCGATGCCGGTACATTTCCCATGGAGATTGGCCCCGATGATACCTTCGGCGGTAGCGTCAGCTATGAGCTCGGGGCGTCGGCGCACGACACGATCGAACTCCGCGATGGGACTGTAGTGAGTGGGGATCTGCAATCCGTTTCGGCCACAGACGTAGTGATCCGAGTAGGTGGCAAAGACATCTCGTATGGCCGAAACCAAGTAAAGAGAATCATGCTGGTGGAGAGAGAACCGGTCCAGCAACCGCAGGCAGCGCAGCCTGCGCAGCCTGCACAGCCTGCACAGCCGCATCCATGATAGAAAAGTTTCAGGCCCAGCTGCCTAAGCGTCCGAAGGAATCCAGGCCTGGTCGGCGGCTCCTTGGTACACCCTTGAATCGACGACCAGCACCAATCTGCGCGATGACCTGGATTGGCTCGGCCAGGGCCACCACGCGACCAAAGGCCGGGAAGCAGGGTTGATTCTAGGAATGGACGGTTTGGAGGACTAAGATCAAGGTGAGTGTTGGGCGTCCAAGGTGTGTTTCAAGATCATGAAGACAAAGGAGTCATAGACATGGCGACCACAGTACATCCGGCGGCCGGTGAAGCCACCAGGCAGCTCGTCAACTACCGCACCGATGGCGGCGTAGCCGTGATCGAAATGTGCGATCCCCCGGCCAATACTTACACCTACGAAATGAACCGGCAGCTCGACGAGGCCATCCTGCGCGCGCGTATGGAGAACGACGTCTACGTCATTCTGCTCACCGGCGCGGGCGACAAGTTCTTCTCGGCCGGTGCCAACATCAAAATGCTTTCCAGCGTCGATCCCACCTTCAAATATTACTTTTGCCTGCACGCCAACGAAATGCTGCTGCGCCTCGAGCACACCCCCAAGCTCGTGATCGCGGCCATCAATGGCCACTGCGTGGGCGGCGGCCTGGAGATTGCAATGGCCGCCGACATCCGCATCGCCCGCAAGGACGCGGGCAAGATCGGCTTGCCGGAAGTGAACCTCGGTGTGCTTCCCGGCACCGGCGGCACGCAGCGGCTCTCCCGGCTGGTGGGCAAGAGCAAGGCCATCGAGCTGATGGTCACGGGCAACACTTTTTCGTTTGAAGAAGCGCAGGAACTTGGCATCATCAATGACATCTACGAGCGCGACGGCTTCATGGAGAACATGATGGAGTACGCCAGGCAATTCTGTCCCCCGAATAAAGCCGCCAAAGCCGTGGGACGGATCAAGCGCGCCGTACAGACCGGCTGGGAGATTCCCATGGAGTCGGCGCTGGCCGTGGAGCGCGAGAATCAGCAAATTCTCTTCCAGAGTGAAGATGCAAAAGAAGGGCTGGCCGCGTACGTGGAAAAGCGTCCTGCGGTTTTCAAAGCGAAATAGCGTGCGGCATCGCTTCGAAAGGGCATGGCTTTAGTCATGCCGGCTCCAGTTAATTGCTCGAGTTGATTTGCTCGAGTTAGTAGCTAGTAAAGATGCGGGCTTTAGCCCTGAGGTATACGTCCCATGCCAGGCAAAGTGGCAAAAATCGGAACCTTCAGTGACTGGGAAGGCATGTTCAACGACTGGCGCAAAGATATCGGCGTCAACACCGCCGATATCGAAGCCTTCCACTTCGACACGCTCTACGGCGCAATCGATACCGAGGAAATCGAGTTCGGCTCCTACAAAGGCCGGCGCAAGTGGGAGAACCTGCGCCAGATGCCCACGCAGCAGATGCGCGACGCGTTGATGAACATGATCGTCTATCAGGGCGACACCGAGTTCGCCAGCGTTGAGCAGCAGCGCAATCTTCTGGAAAATGCTCCCACCGACTGGGACCGCCGTGCCATCACCCGCGTCATGATTGAAGAGATGCGCCACGGCTGGCAAATGTGCGCGCTGCTGGTCGGTCACTTCGGATATTCGGGCAAGGTCGAAGCGCAGAAAATGCTCGAGCGCCGCGCCTTCGAAAACAAGCGGCTGCTGGGCGCATTCAACGTCGATGTCGATAACTGGATGGACTTCTTCACCTACACCGACTTCGTCGACCGCGACGGAAAATTTCAGTTGCAGATGCTCAAGTATTCCGCCTTCGCGCCGCTCGGTCGGTCGATGTCGTACATGCTGCGCGAAGAGGCGTTTCACATGGGCACCGGCAACGACGGCCTGCGCCGCATTGTGGAGGCCGGAGTGATTCCCGGCTGGCTGATTCAGAAGTATCTCAACAAATGGATTTCAAGTTCCTACGACCTGTTTGGCACCGACCATTCTTCGTCGGCGCACTGGGCTTACGTTTGGGGCGTCAAGGGACGCTACGATGAGCCCAAGAACGAACGCGCACCCGACCTCGACGATCTGAACGACTACAACCGGAACCTCTATCGTGACGAAGTCTCGGGCCTGATTGAACGCTTCAACGGCGCTTTGCAGCCAGGCCAGCCGAAGCTCTACGCCCCTCACATCAAGTTTAATCGTGAGATCGGGCGCTGGGCGGGGCAAAAGTTCCATGCGCAGACCGGCGAAGCGCTCGACGACCTCGCTTACCAGGAACATTTGAAGGAATATATGCCGGGCCCGGCGGATAGAAAGCTGCTGCTCGACATTATTGAGACCGAAAAGAAGTGGATTGCCGAGAAAGCGGGAGCTCGCGATCCCCTGGCCAGCATCGGCGAAGTCCGGAAGTCGGCGATCAATTTGTAAGCCAGGGCGGTTCACCACAGAGACAAAGAGAAGATCATGGCGTCAACGTTAGTGGAATCCGCAGTTGCCCGTGTCGATGTGACGATTCATGCGTCGGTCGGACGAATCACACTCCGTCATCCCCCGCTGAACGTTATTGCCATTCCGATGATGGAGGAGTTGGCGCAGGCTCTTGCGAACATCGAAGCGCGTCATGACGTTTCTGTAGTCGTGTTGAGCGGCGCGGGTAAAAGCTTTTCGGCGGGAGTGGATGTAGCAGCCCACACTCCCGACAAGGTCGAAGAGATGCTGGTGAAGTTTCACGCCGTAGTTCGGGCCTTGGTTACCTGCAAGAAAGTGACAATTGCCGCTGTTCACGGGCGCTGCCTGGGCGGAGGTGCGGAGCTGGCGCTGGTGTGCGACACGGTTTATACGGCGGCGTCGGCGCAGTGGGGATTTCCAGAGATCAAACTCGGCTGTTATCCTCCGGTCGCGTGTACGGCTCTGGCTGCGCTCGTGGGCCAGAAGCGGGCTGCAGAATTGATTCTTACGGGACGTACGATCAGAGGGAGCGATGCAGCGGCGATAGGTCTGGCCAATCGCGCGGTGCCCGATGCCGAACTCGCGTCCGCAGTTGATCAGACTATCCGGGAGTTGCTTAAGCTTAGCCCTGCGGCTCTGAACGTGACGAAGAAAGCCTTCTACGCATGGGATGCGATGCACTTCGACAAAGGCTTGGCGCGCGCCGAGAAGATTTACCTGGAAGAATTGATGAAGACGGAGGACGCGCAGGAAGGCATCCGGGCGTTCATGGAAAAGCGCGAGCCGAAGTGGATGGGGAAGTAGGCGCAAGTCCCACATGGACTACGAGATCACGCCCGAAGAAGTGAAAATGAAGTTAGACGAGGGGCAGGATTTCATCCTGCTCGATGTCCGCGAGCCGTGGGAATTTGAAGTTGCGCACATGGCCGGAGCCAAGCTGGTGCCGATGGGGGATATCCCGTCTCGCGCGCATCAGGAACTGGACCCAGAAGATCACATCGTGGTGGTCTGCCATCACGGTGTGCGCTCGATGAATGTGACCGCGTGGTTGCGCAAGCAGGGATTCGATAAAGCGCAATCCATGCGCGGCGGCATTGACGCCTGGTCGCGGCGCGTGGATGCAAAGGTTCCGCTGTACTAATCAACTCTTGCCTTTTGAATTGGAAACTCCAACAACATATTTGAAGGACAGGTAGAATTGTTCCATGCTTCGCGTATACCTCGACAATAACGCCACCACGCCGGTCCTGCCGGAAGTGTTTGAGGCCATGCGCCCGTGTTTTGGCGAGCGATTCGGCAACGCCTCTTCGATCCACCATCACGGTCAGCAGACTCGGGCTGCCGTGGAGCGCGCACGCCATTCGCTCGCGTCGTTGCTGGGTTGCCGCGCCGCGGAAATTATCTTCACCAGCGGCGGGACCGAGGGCGACAATCTCGCGATTGCGGGACTGACCAGCGCGGGAGATCACGTCGTTACCTCCAGCGTCGAGCACCACGCCGTGCTCCTCGCCTGCAAGCATCTGGAGGAGACGGGCTGCGACGTAACCTATGTGCCGGTGGATGATCGCGGCCTGATCGATCCCGAGGATGTGCGCCGTGCCCTGCGGCCCAACACCAGGCTGATTTCGATCATGATGGCCAACAATGAAACCGGAGTGCTGCAGCCGGTCGAGGAAATCGGAAGGATCGCCGCCGAGGCCGAGGTCTATTTCCATACCGACGCGGTGCAGGCTGCGGGCAAGGTTCCCATTGATGTGAAGCGGATCGGTTGCGACGCGCTTTCCATCTCCGGCCACAAGATGCACGCGCCGCAAGGCGTGGGTGCGCTGTACGTGCGAAAGGGCGCGCATCTGCAGCCGCTGTTTTACGGGGGCCGGCATGAACGCTCGCGCCGCGCCGGAACCGAGAACGTTCCGGGGATTGTCGCTCTCGGCAAGGCTGCGGAGTTGGCCATGCAAGGTTTCGAGCGCGGCGAGAATGAGAAAATGTCCGCGCTGCGCGACCGCTTGCAGCAGGGAATCGTGGCTCAAGCCGACGAGTCCGGCGTGAACGGCGAGGGTGCGCCGCGCGTCCCCAATACGACCAATATTTATTTCGACCATATCGAGGGCGAGTCGATGGTCATAGCCCTCGATCTGAAAGGCCTGGCGGTTTCCACGGGCGCCGCATGTTCGTCGGGCGCGATTGAGCCATCGCACGTGCTCATGGCGATGGGGCTGCGAAGTGACCGGGCGCGAGCCAGCATCCGCTTCAGTTTGGGCAAGCAGAATACGGAAGAAGACATCGATCTCGCATTGGCGCTGGTGCCGGAAACGTTGGCGCGGTTGCGAGAGTTGTCGCCGGCGTACAAGAGGCAAACTGTCAGCTCTTAGCATGACGAATTCCCAGACCATCGCGGTAGCCATGTCGGGCGGAGTGGATTCCTCGGCCGTCGCGGCCATGCTGCGCGCCGATGGACACAACGTCATCGGGCTGACCATGCAGCTCTGGAACCAGCGGCGGCTGGCGGGACACGAAGGCATGCCCGAACCGGTAACCGGACGCTGCTGCTCGCTCGACGATGTCTACGACGCTCGCCGCGTGGCCGAGCACATCGGCATTCCTTATTACGTGGTCAATCATGAAGAGCGCTTCGAGCGCGATGTGGTTCGTCCGTTTGTCGCCGAATATCTTTCGGGACGCACGCCGATTCCGTGCAGCCTGTGCAACAATCACCTGAAGTTCGACCAACTGCTTGTCGTTGCCCGGCAGATTGGCGCCGATTGCGTGGCCACCGGACACTACGCTCGCGTTGAGTACGACGACGCGCGCGCGCGCTGGTTGCTCAAGCGTCCGGCTGACCGAAGCAAGGATCAGACGTATTTCCTTTTTGGCCTCACGCAGGAGCAGCTCGGCCGCACGCTGTTTCCGCTCGGCGGAATGAGCAAGCCCGAAGTTCGCGAGCTGGCCCGCAAACAAGGGCTGGCTCTGGCGGAGAAGCCCGACTCGCAAGAGATATGCTTCGTTCCCGGCGGCGACTACAAGCGCTTCATCGACGCGTATCTCGCCGAGAGTGGGGAATCGTTGCCCGACACTGCGGGCGAGCTCGTGACCGCGAGCGGAGAAGTGATCGGCGAGCACAGCGGCGTTCATAACTTCACGGTGGGGCAGCGCAAGGGGTTGGGCGTGGCGACGGGATCGCCGCTCTACGTGATCCAGCTTAACGGAGCGGAGAAGCAGGTAATTGTCGGCGGCGAAGAGCATCTTTATTCCCACACGCTGCGCGGCCGGCGCGTGAACTTTATCTCTATCTCCATGGACGAATTGCGCGAGCCCATGCGCGTTTCGGTGAAGATTCGTCATCGCCATGAACCCGCTGCGGCAATGCTGGAGAAGATTGCCGACGATGAAGTTCTGGTTACTTTCGATCATCCGCAGCGCGCTATTACGCCGGGACAGGCTGCCGTGTTTTACGACGGCGAGCTTGTGGTTGGCGGAGCTTGGATCGCGTAGATTTCAATCTCGCAAATTTCAACATAAAAATCACACACGAGCTGGCCCAGGTTGGGTCACGGTGGGCGCCCCCGCCTCTTGACCGACTGTGAATATCTCTCCGAAAAAAATTCGGAATCGGGCTCGCGCAGCGCGGTGCTGGGACGTCAGGGAAGGCTCGGCCCGCGATACCCCCCTTCCCCCTACCCTCTAGTGGAATCATCGAGTTAGCAAGAAATTCCCGGCAAAATCCGGAGCCTAAAGGACTTAGATGCTAAATTCGGCACAACAAAGGACTTAGAGGCGCGACGATGGGGGTTCACCCGACCGTCACGGCCTCAGTCATGATTGCGCGAATTTATTTTGAACACAAGGTCAGATGTCACATGGGGGCTGTGGAAATATTTGGGAGCAGCGGCGAGAGCGGCATACGCTCTGGGTCCATGGCGCCGAGCTTTGCAAAACCAGCAAAGCTGGGGCACGCTCAGTGGTTATGGTGCTGGCCAAAGCTGGCAGCCAGCCCCCCTTAAACGCTGAAGTCTTAAACGCGCCGCCTCCTAAAATCGTTCCGCTGGCGGCCGTACCGAAGTCACCGCCCAAAAAGGGGGCGGGCCTTTTTTCGAGAACCCGCATAATTCGAGCGTAGGCGTACGATTTAGAGAATCTGGCTTGGTCCGCTGAGGGTGGCACGCGAGGAGATTGGGATGAAACCCGAAACTCGGCACGCATCTGGAATCTACATTGAAGGAAATAACAAGCAAGTGGAGGCAACTGCTATGAGTTTGCGCAAGTTTTGCGGAGAACACGGTGCGGTATATCTCGCCCCGGGGGAGTCCGGTCCTGTGCATGTCCTACCATTGGAAAACCACGACGGGAAAATGCCGGAAACTCCCGCTCGTCCCGCTTGGTAGAAGCGAGAAAAGGAAGACAACGTGTTCAGTGAGATATGGAACTGTCTCCATTGGCCATTCTGCCCTGGTGTATTCATTGCCATCCTCGCTTTTGTGGCGGGAGCTGTGGCCTTTCGTGTCGAAAAAGCAAGCAGAATCGAGAAGGCAATCTGGACGTTTGTTTTTCTCATGCTGGTGGTCGCTGAAATCTGGATGATGGGCATTGACAGGGCGAACCATGACAAAGAACAAGCGGACGCGAGAACAGAGCAACTACGAAAGTTTAATGAGATAGCAGGCGGAATAAACGCCAACATCGCTGCTGACCAACAGCATTTTGATGCCACGATGTCGAGCATGAAGAGATTGGTAGGCACCGCGAATAAATCGCTGGCTCAGGTAACAGGAAACGGTCAGTTTTGTTATCTCACGCCAACAGGAATGCCAGTTTCTGTCGGGAACAAGACCATGTTTCGCTTGGCCAAGATGAACTCTGGATCTCTTCCGCTGGAGGTTTGTCACATTCTCGTACATGAAAACTTGCAGATAAAATCCGAGGCAGATGCCGAACGTGCATTTCAAGTGCTCTACGACAGACAATTGGGTCCGCTTCCACCTGGCAAGATTGCGGGAGTGCAGGGGCTCCTTGGATTCGCCACGGACATTATCGTGCCAGAAGGCTCCTATTACATTCAGATCAATACGAGGAACGACCGATTCTATGAAACTCTAACGGTTGGCAAAGCCGTCGGCAAGAGACTAGAAATCCTCAACGCTAGGGGAAAAATCGTATACCCTGAACCGTCAAAGCCTCGCAATGATTTAAGAATCATTCAGTAAAGACCGCGTTTCGGGCAGTCTACACTTCGACGAAAGTAACACCCGACTCGCCGAAGTACTGCCATGCTGTTTCAAACGAGGTGCGCCATCGCCCTGCCGCCTCACCCTCAACGCGTGGACATGCTACGCGAACAATTCCTGCTTGGATGATCTGGACGGAGCAACGATCACAAGGGGGAAATGTACGGTACAGGGTGAGGCCTCGCACATCTCCCCCGAGCAAAGAGAATGGCATTCGTCTCAGCGTGGACAAATGCGGGAATACTTTGCCGTGCGATCCGCATAATGTTTCTCCGCGTCCGGCATCCTCTTCGCGAAGCCGTTGTATCCCACAATCACGACGACATTATCGGGCGTGACTGTAAATATCCTTTACGGTTTGGCCCGAAGCCGAAGCACCCATAAGCAGCGTGAGCAGGACAGTTGCACCACCACCAAGAACGCGTGGATGCCCTCTCTGCGAGGGTTTGGCGTAGAACACTCTAAGAAAATCCAAACTGGCTGTTTCGTTTCTCATTGAAGTTACCTCGCCGGTCGCTCAGGGGGGAGGCCTTGCCGGAACTATTGATGCGATGACTTCTATTCCCAAGACTATTGATGAGATGACTTCTAGATGAACATTTCGTCTTGCGGGACGGGGCGGCGGGCTTCGCGGTTGCCGCCGTTTCTGCGGCGCTGGTTGCCGAGCAGGAATTCGAAACCGGCGGTGAGTCCCTGGATCAGGCCGGAGAATTGGCGCACGGGCGAGACCACGGTTTTGTGCACCATGTCGGAAGTTTCTTCAACGCGGTCGAGGGTGCGGGTAAGCAGTTCGTCGGTGCGGATGATTTGCAGGCGGGCGCGATCGACGACGTCATTCACGGTGGCATCCATGCGTTCGACCTGGAAGCGGACGGAGTGAGTGGTTTCCGCCAGATTATCGGCGATCACGGTGAGCTTGGGGCGAAGCTCGGCGAGAATCTCGTGGGTTGTTTCGAGAGCGGGCAGGGCTCTGGTCTTGACTTCGACGGCCAGCGCCTCCATGCGGGCGGTGCTCTTGCGGAGGGCGAGGTAGAAAGCGGCGAGGATGCCAGCTTGCAGAACCACGGCGGCTCCGGTGAGGGCGATGAACAGTGGAGTAAGATTTTCCATAGAGCGCTCGGCTGAGCCGGATCGACCGGCGGCAGAGGATTAGAGATTCTTAGGAGCTCCTGCCTCGGTGGTGGCCTCCTGATAAGCCTGACGGCCAGCCTCGTAGGCGGCGCGGAACTGATCCTTTTGCTGATTCACGACCTCACGGCCGCGATCGACCCAACCGGAGGCCTGGTCGCGGGCCTCGCGGGCGCGGCTGCGCATGTAATCGCGTCCTTCTTCGGCACGAGCGCGGAGCACGTCACGCATCTCGCTGCCGGAGCGCGGGGCGTATAGAATCCCAGCCAAGGCGCCCAATCCCAAGCCAGCCAAGAACCACCCGAAGCTGTTGCTTTCCCGATCCGACATAGCAGATACCTCCCGTCGATAAGTGTCGATAATCGGATGGTAGCACCGGCATGAGGGAAATACAATTCCGGCAAAAAGGCTGCACCACCACCTAAAGGCTTAGGCAGCGCAGTGCGGGAGGGGCGCGGTTTGAAGCTTAAAGTTCGGGTTGAGGGTTGCTGGCCGGCTACTTGCGCGGCTGAGGATTGGTGGAGCCGGGGGCTGCGGGCAGCGTCTTGACCGGCGCCGATTTCAGGCCCTGCAACACCGAGGTTGGGCCACTGTGCTTGATGGCGTTGATGGAGAGAGTTACGGAGGTCAACATGAACAGAACGGCGGAGAGCGTGGTGGCTTTGGAGAGCGCGGTGGCGGCGCCGCGGGGGCCGAAGGCGGCCTGGCTGCCTTGTCCGCCGAAGGCCGCGGAGATGTCTCCGGCGTTGCCGCTTTGCAGCAGAACAACCACGGTCAGAAACAGACAGTCGATAACGTGAACGATGGTGACAAGAATAATGATCATGGAAGCGGGAGGTCCTTAAAAGTTCGAAATTTATTATACCTTGATTGCAATTGCGGGCCAAACGCGAAACTGACAAGCAAACTGCACCAAATGCAAAAACCGGCGCCTGAGGCAGCGGGATAGGCTGTCGCAGGCGCCGGCGGGTTTGCTCAGGCCAGAGCGAGGAGCGCATCTTCTGGATGCAGCTCCACGCTCGTTGACTTGTGACTTGCCACGCGTGCTAGGGCAAGTAGTAGCGGAAGGACGAGAAGATCATATTGTCTAAGCCCTCGGGGCTCAGGCCATCCCCGCTCCAAGTGCTGCGGTCGACGTAGGAGTATTGCAGGCCCCACTGCACACGGCCGTGGTTGATGCGGTCGTGCGAACCGTCGTAAACCCTGTGCCAGAAGCCAACGGTGCCTTCCATCAGGGAACGGGTGTCGCCGGTGCAACCGGAAAGGCCGGCGGGAGTAAATCCGTTATTGATGACGGGCGCGACTTCGATATAGCAGCCTGAGTTGCCGGAGAAGGGCGAACCGTAGCCGACGTATTTTCCGGAGATGGGATCGTAATCCCAGGCGCGGCCGGCATATTCAACGCCAGCGTTGAAATAAATGTCGAGCTTGCGTCCATGCCACTCGAGAGTTCCCAGGCCCTGGTAACTGTGGATGAGGTTCAGGGTGCCATCGGCGTGGACGGAGGTATCGGGAAGGCCGCCGGTGCCGTAGCGGCCGACGCCATCGCCTCCGAAGCCATGCAGGCCGAAGTCGAGGTGTTTGTTGTCGAAGGACCAGCGGGCGTTGGCGCCAAAGCCGCCTCCATTCTTGGAGCTGTTGTAGGCTTGCAGGGCGCTGGCGGCGGCGAGGCTGCCGCAATCAGGGCTGGCAAAGTTTTCTGCGCAGGGAAATACGCGATCACGGAAGCGGCTGTAAACGCCGAAGACTTCGTAGTGTCCGAAGCCCGGCTCAAAGACGAGTTTGGCGATGATATCCGGGGAGGGGTTGAAAGAGTAGCTGGCCGCCGGGGAACAGGTGGTGACGCCGGTGCTGCTGGTGGAGCAAGCGGTGACGGCGGAATTGTAGAGGCCGCCGCCGGAACCGGCGGAACCGACCAGGAAGTTATCGGCGTTGCCGTGTGTGGTCAACGTGGCTTGCGCGTTTTCCATGGACACGGCCAACCATACTTTGTTGTTGAAGTCTTTGGCCAGGCGAAGGCCATACTGCCGAGCCCAACTGAAGCCGACCGTATACTGCGGGTCGATGGTCAAGGGCGTGGCCTCGGTCCGATTGTCGACACCGTGCTTGGTTTCGGTGACCAGGCTCCACATCTGGCCGCCGGTGAGGCTAACGCCGTCGTTGAAGGCGACCTGGGCGAAGGCCTGGCGCTGGCGGAGGGTGTAGCTGTTGCTTTCGTTGTTGTTGGAAGTGACGCCGGCGGAGAGGAAGTCAGTCTCGTAATAGCCGCTGACCTTGGCGTTCCTTACCTCTCCCTCAGCCAGCAGGGAAAGGCGCGACTGGCGGCCCGACCCGAAGAACTCGGAAGTGGTGCTCTGGGAAGCGCCGGGCATGGTCAGAGAGTTGAAGGGAGTGTTGATGTCGCCGCCGAGGGCACGGGAGCGGCGCACGGTTTCAGCCGCGGCGAATCCGCCGGGCGTAATGGTGATGCCCTTGTAGTGGAGAGCGATCGGATTATCCAAGGCGGCTTTGACGTTCTTTTGCGTCTCCTGGACGGTCACTGCGGTGTTGGTCACGCTGGTCTTGAGGTCAGAGACATCGGTCTTGAGCTCGCCGACAGCCTGCTGCTGCTGAGCGGCCTGCGCCTGGGCGGCATCGGCCTTGCTGGCTGCGTCGGTGGCCGCACTCTGGGCCTGCTGCACCGCTTGATCCTTGCGGTGGAGTTCGTCGCGCAATTCCTGAATTTGACGCTCCTGACTGGCGATGGCGGCTTGCTGTGCGGCAATCGCGTCCTTCAACGCCTGCACATCGGCCGCGGTAATCGTGGCAGCTTTGGCCTTCTTGTGTTTAGGCGCCGGGCTGTCTTGCGCTACCAGGGCCGCCGCCAGAAACATGATTACGCATAACTTCCACGCAGATTTCATTGCACTCTCCTCATTTTTTGAACTGAATTTTTACAAGTTTTCCGGATCTGCACGATCAACCGGAGTTCTCACGAGCTTCTTTATTCTTGTTTGAGGACCTCTTCCGCTTCCGGTACGGCGCTCGGCGGTAGCGAGCACAATTCGGCCATTGCCGGATAGATTCCTGTTGCGAATAGATGTTCTGGTTCTATCGGCGCCGTGTTACAGGACGGTTACAAACGGGTGAATTTCTGATGAATGGGGAGAAGAAGCATCGACATTGCTGGAAGCGGATATCGCACGCGGTTTCTGGAACAGCTTTTTTAGAAGCCGATGGTCTGATATTGCAGGACGGCCAAGGAGAGCCGACAATCGTAGTCCGCCTGCGCGTTACTGATCTCGGCCTGGGTCTGCTGAAGCTGGGCCAGGCTTAGTTCGACAATCGAACCTAGACCCAGCTTGTACCGTGCCTGGGCCAGATTCAGGGCCAGATTGGCCTGCTCCAACAGTTGCTGAGTGACGGCCAATCGATCGTAGGCGGTAGTTGCGTTGAGCCAGCTGGTACGCACGTCGCGCGAAATCCGGTCGCGAAGATCGCGCAGGCGCTCTTGCGCGGCTTGCGCTTTGAGCAGCGCCTCACGGGACCTTGCGCTGAAGAGAAAGCCGTTGAAGACGGGGATCTCGATGTTGACGCCCACGGCGCCGTACCAACTGGAGACGACAGGATTGCGTACGGGCGTGTCTCCGACGGCTCCCAGGGCGCGAATATCGGGAAGGAGCAAATCGCGTTCGGCGATTTGGAATTTCTTCGCCGACTCGGACTGAAACTCAAGCGCCAGAACTTCCGGCCGCATGGCAAAGGCGGTGGAAATTAAATCATCCACGTTGGCTTGGGGAGGAGTGATCGGGGTTGTATCCTCCGCCAACTGAAAATTCTGCAGGTTGGAAAACCCAAGTACGGAGGAAAGCGACGCCAGGGCGGCGTCCTGGTTGTTGCGCGCGTCGAGCAGCAGAAGTTTGGCTTGCGCGAGATTGACATTGGCGAAGCTGAAATCGAGTTCCGACTTGAGCTTGTTCTTATACAGAGCTCCCACCTGGTTGGCGACGGTTTGCCGGTCGGCCACGGTCTGGCGAGCTACGGTCAGCACGGCCTGGGTCTGCAAAGCATTGTAGAAAGCCTGATCCACGGCCAGCAGGATTTGTTCTCGGGTGGCGAGGGCATTCTGGTTTTCGGCCTTGGCGGCAAGATTGGCGCTCGAAATCAGGTTGGTGGTGCGCCCGAAATCAGTGAGGAGTTGAGTGACGGCGGCTCCGGCGGCGGCGCGCTGATAGACGCTCGGATTGTTGAGCAGCCCCGCCGTGATCCGCGAGCCGGGGTCGGCATCCACTCCGGTGAGATCGACGGCCGCGGTGGGCCAGAGATTGGAGCGGACTTGCCGAGTCACTTGCCGCGATGCCAGGGCGGTGAGCCGGGCAACGGAAATCTGCGGATTGTTCTTGAGCGCCAGGGCCTGAGCATCCTTTAGCGAGAGCAGGGTTGGCGTCCCGGGATTGTTTTGCGGAGTCGCCTGCTGCGGCATGGGAGCTGAGGGCAGGGTTGATGAAGCCGCCGAGGGTTTTCCCTGCGCGCCGCTGAATGCGGGCATGAGCAGTGCCAAAAAGATTGGTAGCAGGCTTTTCATCTTGCCGCAGTCTCCTAAAATCCGGGCCCACGAATGCGAGGGAACAAGGTATGGCACGGTTGGGGCGCATTCCGCCGTCCGGCGCATCATTATCATTATCATTATCATTGAGCGGCTTCCGGGGCCTGGCTGGCCGTGTCTTTCGCCCCACGCTTGCCATAGACCAGCAGATAAGCCGCGGGCACGATAAAAATAGTCAAGAGAACCGAGGAAGTGAGGCCGCCAATGATGGCGCGCGCCATGGGCGTGTATTGCTCGGCTCCAGTGCCCATTTTCAGCGCCATGGGAATCATGCCAATAATGGTTGCCAGCGAAGTCATTAAGATTGGCCGCAGGCGGACCCGGCAGGCGTTAATGACGGCATCCGCTGGCGACATTCCCTGGCGCTCCAGATTGTGGGCAAAATCGACGATGAGAATGCTGTTCGAGCCCGCGACCCCCACCAGCATCAGCACGCCCATCAGCGACATTACGTTCAAGGTGCTGTGGGTGAGGGGCAGGATGATCAGCACGCCGATCACTCCCATGGGTATGGCAAGCATGATCAGAAGGGGATCGACGAACGATTTGAATTGAGCGGTCAGGATCAGGAAGAGCAGGACCAACGAAATCAGAAAGCCCAGGGCAAAGCTTTTGAATGAGGCTTCCATGCCTTGCACCATGCCGCGCAGGTGCACGCGCACATCGCCAGGAATAGCGGTTTTGGCGAGAATGCCGCGCACGGCGCTGGTGACCCGGCCGAGGTCTTCGCCGCTGGGAGTCACGTAGATATCGATGGCGCGCTGGATCTGATAGTGGTCGACTTCAGTCGGGGTCAGGATCTGTTTCACATCGACAACGTTGTTGAGAACCGTAATCGGCCTGCCCTGTCCTCCGCAAGCCCAGGAAGAGCGCGAGATGCCGGGCTGCGGCGGGCCGGCGGGGCCGCAGTTCATTTCCGCTCCGCTGGAAGGATCGCGCAGCGGAATCTGTCCCAGGTCGAGCAGATTGTGAATGGAGGCGCCGCCATGTTCGAAGAACTGGACGGTGAGGTAGTAGTCGTTCCCGCTTTTGCGATCCACCCAATAATTGGGGGCGATCATGTAATTGGAATTGAGGGCGGTGATCACGTTATCCACCACATCTTTTTGGGTCAGGCCGAGCTCGCCGGCGTGGATGCGGTCGACATCGAGGCGCAGGGCGGGATAGTCCATGTCTTGCGGAATGTAGATTTGCCCGACGCCATGCACCTCGCGAAATCGGGCGGCCAAGTTTTGCGCGATGCCGTAAATCTGGTTGAGGTCGGGGCTGCTGACCTGCACGTCAATGGGCGCGGGCATTCCCATGTTTAGAATGGCATCGACCATGGAGCCGCTGGAAAAAAACGTCCGGATTTCGGGAAACTGGCTGGCCATTGCCTTCTGCATCCGCTCCATATACTCGAAACTGCTAAGCCGGTGCGGTTCGTTGAGTGCGACCTGGACGGTCGCGGTATAGGGACCGGAGTTGGTGGTGTAGAGTGAGGAAAAATCCGGAACCACGCCGATGTTGGAAACGATTCGCTTCAAGTCCCTGGGTTCAACGGTGCGCCGGATCAGGTCTTCCACTTTTGCGATGTATTGATTAGTCACTTCAATGCGGGTGCCGGTGGGAACCTTCACGTTGATGGTGAACTGCCCGGCATCGGTCTTGGGAAAAAACGCCAGGCCCAGCAGGGGATAAATCGCCAGGCTCAACAGGAACAAGCCGCTTAACAACAGCACCGTAAGACCGGGACGCTGCAGGGCCCGCCTTACCCAGTGTTCGTAAAAATCG
>JBARJF010000006.1:0-27324 GCA_049800135.1 Candidatus Sulfotelmatobacter sp. | reverse complement strand
CGAATATCAGCTTGATCAATCGTCGCCATTACCTGCCTCGGCTGCTGCCGATCCTGTCCTCGAAAAAACAAATGCAAAAACCACCCCAACGATTCGAAGATGTTGACAGGGTCACACCATATCAGGGGAGTAGCGCTGGCGTAACTGGGACAAGTCCTGAGTAGGAACCAAAACTGTTCCATCTTCGAGACGAGCAATAGGCACAAAGTCCTGGCCAGCCGATGCCCACAACCCTGTCGTTGAACTCACGGCTTGGAGATGCAAGCGAGCTTCCGGCACAGGAGTCGGGCCAGCAAGAGGCGAGTAGTCCGCCTCGAAGTTGGGATGTCCTTTGTAGTCCGTCAGCTCGCATCGGTTCACGTTGCGAGTGCCATCGAGCCAACATGCCAGCCAGTAGCCTCTTGGCGAAAAATCCAGTGGTGCAGGAGGAGCTGGTATCCAGATTGCTGTTGCGGGCAACTTCTTTGGCCGTGAGGGAACCGACGCTGCCCACTGTAGGCGTGCTACTACGGCACCCAACACGGCGACGACGGCAACCACTATCCCGATGTACCAATAACGGTGCATTGATCGCCTCATCTTGATCCTCACCCGTGGGGGCTCGCCATCCTTTTCGGCACCATACTAATTGAGGCCGTCCCAGCTTTGCGGCTCTGCAAAGCCGGGCGCCCCGGACCCAGCATCTGTGCTCATTCACCCCACTGCCGCTAAACATTTCCACAGCCCCATGTGACATCTGACCTTGTGTTCAAAACAAAATCGCGCAATCATGGTCGAGGCCGTGACGGTCGGGTCAGCCCACATGGTCACGCCTGTAAGTCCTTTGTTCTGCCGATTTTAGTACCTAAGTTCTTTGACATCCGGATTTTACAAGGAATTTCTTGCTAACTCGATGATTCCACTAGACCCAGGGGGGAGGGGGTATCGTCGAATTCGGCTCCAGGCAAGCCCCTGGCGATCTGCGGCAGCCGCCCGTTGCGAATTATTTCGCGGAGAAATCCACAGCCGACTCGTACGCGTACGCCAGCCGCAGCACCAGATCCTCCCTCCACTGTGGCCCCGCGATCTGCAACCCAATCGGCAGCCCACCCCTGGTAAAGCCGCAGGGCACCGACGCCGCTGGCAGTCCCCACACATTGAACGGCCGCGTGTTGCGCAGCAGGGTAAGTTCCGCGGGGCGAAGCGCGTCAGGATTTTTTGTCAGATCGCCAATCGCCGGCGCCGGGATCGGAGTCGTGGGGGTGACCAGCAAATCCACCTCGGCAAAAATGTTTTGCGCGCGTCGCCGTTCCTCGTCCAGTTCGCGCCGCCGCAGAATATATTCCACCGCCGTAATTTTTTCGCCGGAGCGAATTCGCCGCAGAGTTTCCCCCTGATACAGCTCCGGCGTCCGCGCAACATTCTCCGCATGGTAGGCGAAGGATTCTGCGGCCTGCACCGTCCGGTCGGTGGAGACATTCATCCGCACCTCTCGCACTTCCGCCACCAGCGGCCCAATCGCCGCCAGGGCGCGTTCCGTGGCCGCGCCCACTTCGTCATCAAGATCGTCATAAAAATGCGCCCGCGGAATTCCCACGCGAAGTTTCTCGCTCCCTTCCCGCAAAGCCGAAACGTAATCGCCCACCCGAACATTTGCACTGCACCCATCGAGCGCATCGTATCCCGCGACCGCCTGCAGCACCGCGGCCGCATCGCCCACCGTCGCAGCCAGCGGACCAACCTGGTCGAGCGACCACGCCAGCGGAATCACGCCCCGCGCGGAAACGCGTCCATAAGTCGGCTTGATTCCCACGCATCCGCACAGCGCAGCCGGTTCGCGAATCGAGCCCGCAGTGTCGGTCGCAATCGTCGCGTAGCAAAGCCCAGCCGCAACCGCGGCCGCGGATCCTCCCGACGATCCTCCCGCAATATGCGCCGCGTTCCATGGATTGTGAACCTCGCCAAAGAAACTCACCAGAGAACTTCCGCCATAGGCGAACTCATGCAGATTGTTCTTGCCAACAATCACCGCCCCCGCAAGCCGCAGCCGCCGCACCACTTCCGCGTCCTCCTGCGGAACCCGGTTCTGGTAAAGCGCGCTGGCAGCAGTGGTGCGCGTGTCCGCGGTGTCGATCAGGTCCTTCACCGCCACGGGAATTCCGTGCAGCGGCCCGCGCCATTCGCCGCGCGCAATTTCGCTCTCGGCAACCCGCGCTTCCGCCAGCGCCGACTCGGCAGTCACCGTGATAAAGGCGTTCAGCGTGGGATTGAGTTTCTCGATGCGATCGAGGCACGCGCGCGTCAGCTCGACCGGAGAAGCTTCCCTCCGCCGCAGTCGCGGAGCCAGCGCCACGATAGTTTCCAAACTAGCCATCGTCATTAACCGCTTCATTGTATGGGAGAGGAGTCAAACTTCCTGTTGCCCGCGTGTTCTGTGGCCCAGTTTTTTTGTCTGCGGGGAAAAAAGCAACCGCCAGACAAGGCCTATAATCAAAACCGCTGCTTGCTCACGGGAGGCAAACATGCGGGAAATGACCCTTGCCCCAGTCGCAACCCACGGTTTTTTTGTCGATGGCCGCTGGATGGAAGATGGCGACCTCGTCGAGGTCCACTCCCCGTTCGATGGCAGCGTAGTCGGGCGAATCACTCAAGCCCGGCGCGAGCACGCCGAGGCTGCGATTGCCGCGGCGGTGAAAGCATTCGGCACCACGCGGCGTCTGCCGGCCTTCGAGCGCCAGCGCGTGCTGCGCCGCGTGGCCCAGTCGATCGCCGAGCGCCGCGATGAATTTTCCCGCACCATTGTGCAGGAAGCCGGCAAGCCCATCAAGCTGGCTCGCATCGAAGTCGACCGCACCGTCTTTATCTTCAACGTCGCCGCGGAAGAAGCCACGCGCATCTACGGCGAATATCTTCCCCTCGACTGGCAGGAGTTCACCGCGGGACGTTGGGGAATCGTAAAGCGTTTCCCGCTCGGTCCCATCGCGGGGATCACGCCTTTTAATTTTCCCCTGCACCTGGTTTCGCACAAAGTAGCGCCGGCGATTGCCGCCGGTTGTCCCATGGTCCTGAAGCCCGCACCGCAAACTCCGCTAAGCTCGCTGTTGCTGGCCGAATGCGTGCAGCAGGCAGGGTGGCCCGACGGCGGGTTCAACGTGCTGCCGCTGTCAAACGAAGACGCCAGCCTGCTGGTGACCGACGAGCGCATCAAGCTGATCAGCTTCACCGGCAGCGTGCCCGTGGGTTGGCACATCAAGCGCCGCGCCGGAAAAAAGAAAGTTGCGCTGGAACTGGGCGGCAACGCCGGCGCCATCGTGCACAGCGACGCCGATCTGGCTTACGCCGCGGAGCGCTGCGTTACCGGAGGGTTCGGCTATTCGGGGCAGACTTGCATCTCGGTGCAGCGCATTCTGGTGGAGCAATCGGTCTACGGCAAGTTCACCGACCTGCTGGTGGAAGGCGTGAAGAAACTGAAAACCGGCGATCCCATGGAGGAATCAACCGATATCGGTCCGCTGATTCGCGAGAGCGATGCCATCCGGGTGGCGAATTGGGTTGAGGACGCGGTTCGCGCCGGCGCGCGCCTGCTGTGCGGCGGCCGCCGCCGGGGTTCCATCGTCGATGCCACCGTGCTCACCGGCACCAAGCCGGAAATGAAAGTGAATTGCCAGGAAATCTTTGGCCCGGTCGTGACCGTGGAGCCTTACGAGACTTTTGACGAAGCATTGCGGCGAATCAACCATTCCAGCTACGGCCTGCAGGCCGGCCTGTTCACGCGCGATGTAAAGCTGCTTTTCCAGGCCTACGACGAACTCGAAGTGGGCGCCTTGATCGCGGGCGATATCCCTTCGTTCCGCATCGACCAGATGCCTTACGGCGGCGTAAAGGATTCCGGCCTGGGCCGCGAGGGATTGCGTTATGCCATCGAAGAGATGACCGAACCGAAGCTGCTGGTGATGAATCTGCGGTAGAAAGCCCCAGAAGGACGCCGGCGACGCTCCTCAGTAAACGCAAGGTTAATTTTCAACCCGGTCCAACTCGGGATTTTTTTCCGCTCCCACGGGAAAATACGCGACAACGGCGTGCGAAATATTTATAATCCTCGGTTCTTATAGTGACGCGAAAGAATATCCGGGTATTTTCCTTTGCGTCGTAACCATTACGCTTCCATAAAACTTAAGGTCTGCTGGGTCTTGGTTCGTACTTTCTGAAGTTCGTACGCAAGCATGTCGCAGATTTTTCATCGCAGCACCAACACTCTGTCCCGGGCCACAATCTTTGGCGCGGTCTTCATGGTTGCCGCGCTCGGCTTGGTGGCGATGGAGATTCAGCGCTCGCCTTACGTTACCTACGCCGGAGTGCGCAGGCCGCAGCCTGTGCCTTTCAGCCACCAGCACCACGTTGCCGGACTGGGCATCGACTGCCGTTACTGCCATACCTCGGTTGAGACTTCGAGCTTCGCCGGCATCCCGCCCACCAAGACCTGCATGAACTGCCACTCGCAGATCTGGACCAACGCCGAGTTGCTGGAGCCGGTACGGGCCAGCTACCGCACCGGCCAGTCGCTGCAATGGACGCGGGTGAACCAGATTCCGGACTTCGCCTTTTTCAATCACAGCATTCATGTCACGAAAGGTGTGGGCTGCAACACCTGCCACGGTCCGGTGGATCGGATGCCGCTTATGTATCAGCAGGCGACGCTGCAGATGGAGTGGTGCCTGGATTGCCATCGCGCTCCGGAGAAGCATCTGCGCCCGCGTGATGAGGTGTTCAACATGCGCTACCTGCCGCCCACGAGCGCCAGCCCCGTGGTGGTCGATGGACACAGTTACACCGATCAGATGGCACTGGGCCTGGCACTGGTGAAAAAGTACGAGGTGCGCAGCGTAAGAGACATTACCAGTTGCGACACGTGCCACAGGTGAGAACGATTGATGACAGTGTCTAAAAGGGTTATGTGGGGCCAATGAAGATTGAAGAACAAGACGGCGGCGGCAAGCGCGAAGAGGTTTGTCCCGGCAAGAAGGGCAAACTCGATCTCGACTCCCTTCGCGCCGAGATCAACGAGGCGAACGAGAAGATCAGCGGCCCGGAGTACTGGCGCAGCCTCGAAGAGCTCGCCGGCAGTCCCGCGTTTCAGGAGGCGCTGCACCGCGAATTCCCCAAGGGTGCATCGGAGTGGATCGATTCGGTTTCGCGCCGTGGATTCCTGAAAGTGATGGGCGCGTCGATGGCGCTGGCCGGGATGACCGGCTGCGTGAAGCTGCCGCTCGAGCCGATTGTTCCTTATGTGCGGCAGCCGGAAGACGTGGTTCCCGGCCGACCGATGTTCTACGCGACCGCGATGACGCTGGGCGGATACGCCAACCCGTTGCTGGTGGAGAGCCATCTCGGCCGTCCAACCAAGATCGAAGGCAACAACCTGCATCCTGCATCGCTTGGCGGCACCGACATTTTTGCGCAGGCCTCGATTCTGGGCATGTACGATCCCGACCGCTCGCAGAGTGTGCTGTCGATGGGCGATGAACTCTCATGGCAGTCGTTTCTGAATGCGATTCGCGGGCCGCTCAGCGCGCAGAAGGCGCTGCAAGGCGCGGGCATTCGTATTCTCACTCCGGTAATTTCTTCGCCCACGCTGGCGGATCGGATGCGCGGCCTGCTGAAGATTTATCCGCAAGCCAAGTGGCATGTGTGGGAGCCGGTCAACCGCGACAACGTTCTTGAAGGCGCAAAGATGGCCTTCGGCGAGCCGGTCGAAACGCACTACGATTTTTCGAAAGCCGACGTGATCGTCTCGCTGGACGCTGATTTTCTGTATGCGGGTTTTCCGGGAAACGTCCGCTACATTCGCGATTTCGCCACGCGCCGCAGCCCCCACGGGGATATGAACCGGCTGTATGTGGTCGAGAGCACGACGACTTCGACGGGGGCAAAGGCGGATCATCGCTGGCCAATGCGCGCGAGTGAAATCGAAGGATTTGCGCACAACCTTTCGAGCCACTTGCCCGTCAATCCACCAAGCGGCGGTGTAGTCGGGGACAACCCTGGTTTTGCAGAGCCAATTGTTCAGGACCTCCTCGCCCATCGCGGATCCAGCGTGGTTGTCGTGGGCGACCATCAGCCTGCCGTCGTACACGCTTTGGCTCACGCGATGAACCAGACGCTGGGCAACGTCGGCAAAACGGTTTTCTATACCGATCCCGTCGATGCCAACCCGCTCAACCAAACTGATTCGATCAAAGATCTGGTTGCCGACATCAATGCGGGCAAAGTGGATATGTTCGTCATTCTCGGCGGCAATCCGGTTTACGACGCGCCTGCCGACCTCGATTTCGCCAGCGTAATCAAGAGCGACAAAGTTCCATTGCGCGTGCATCTCGGGCTCTATCAGGATGAGACGGCCCAGCTTTGTCAGTGGCACATCAATCAAACCCACGAGCTCGAATCCTGGGGTGATGCCCGCGCTTATGACGGAACAGTCAGCATTATTCAACCGCTGATCGCGCCGCTCTATGGCGGCAAGAGCGCGCTGGAATTGGTGGCGCTGCTTTCCGGTCAAGCCGATGCCACGGGATATGATCTGGTGCGCGCCTACTGGCAGAAACAGCACGCCGGCGCGGACTTCGAACAGTTCTGGCGCAAGTCGCTGTACGCCGGATGGATCGAAGACACGGCCTACGCTCCAAGATCCGTGACAGTGAAGGCTGCGAATTTCGCGCCCTCGAGCGTCGCGGCTGCTAATTCGGTGGAGCTCAACCTGCGCCGCGACCCCACCATCTACGACGGACAATTCGCGAACAACGGCTGGCTGCAGGAATGTCCCAAGCCGATGAACAAGCTCACCTGGGACAACGCCGTGCTCATCGGCCCCGTGATGGGGGAACGGTTGCAGATCAAGACCTGCGACATGGTTGAACTTGATTTGAATGGAAAGAAAGTCACCGGCCCGGTTTGGATTCAACCGGGGGGTCCGGACAATTCGGTCACGGTGACTCTGGGCTATGGACGCACGCGCGCGGGCCGGGTGGGAACTGCGCAGGGGTTCGATGCTTATGGGCTGCGCACCAGCGCCGCACCGTGGTTCGCGACCGGTCTGCAAATCCGGAAGACTGGCAATCGATACGTACTGGCCTCGACGCAGGGGTACCAGTCGATGGATACGCCGAATGGCGATCATCGGCCGCTGGTCCGCGAAACCGTGCTTGAGGAATACCGCAAAGATCCCAACTTCGCGAAAGAAGAAGGCGAAGATCCGGGGCCCGGCCTCACGCTTTACAAACCTTATCCCTATAAGGAAGAGGACTACTCCTGGGGCATGGCGATCGATTTGAACTCGTGCGTGGGCTGCAACAACTGCATGATCGCCTGCCAGTCGGAAAACAACATTGCGGTGGTGGGCAAGGAGCAATGCGCCATTGGCCGCCACATGCACTGGATTCGCATCGATACCTACTACCAGTATCCGGATCAGGAAGCCCGCGACCGCGATAATCCGAAAGCGTTCTTCCAACCCGTGCCCTGCCAGCAATGCGAAGACGCGCCCTGTGAAGTGGTCTGCCCGGTGGGCGCAACCAATCACTCGAGCGAAGGCCTGAACGATATGATTTACAACCGCTGCGTGGGCACGCGTTATTGCTCGAACAACTGCCCGTATAAAGTGCGGCGCTTCAACTTTTTGCTGTTTCAGGACTGGACCACGCCGCAATACAAGATGATGCGCAATCCCGACGTGAGCGTGCGCAGCCGCGGGGTGATGGAGAAGTGCAGCTACTGCGTGCAGCGCATCACCGAGCACCGCATCGACGCCGAAACCGCTTCGGTGCGTGAAGGCAAGAAAATCAAAATCGCCGACGGAGAACTGCAAACCGCATGCCAGCAGTCCTGCCCGGCGAACGCGATCATATTCGGCAACATCAACGATCCGGAGAGCAAGGTCTCAAAGTTGAAGGCGCAGGCGCGCAACTACAGCCTGCTGGGCGAACTGGGCACGCGCCCGCGGACCACGTATCTGGCGGAAGTGAGCAATCCGAATCCGGCGCTGAAGGCGTGAAAGAAAGATTTGCAGACCGGGCTTTCGCCCCTGACGGGAAGCCGGCGCAAGACGCAAAATTGAAGACGCAAGAATTATGGATGAGCAATACAAAATGACGGCGGGCGCAGACCGGGTTCCGGTGATGGAACCGGGCTACACCTTCGCCACGGTCACGGAAAAAATCAGCGCGATTGTGCTGACCCGTCCCGCTTCCAACGAATGGTTTATCGGTTTCGGCGTCGGCTTCATGCTGGTGATGATGCTGCTCTATGCCATCGGATATCTGTTTCTGAAAGGCATCGGGATCTGGGGTGACACCATTCCTATCGGCTGGGGCTTCGCCATCATCAACTTCGTGTGGTGGATCGGGATCGGCCACGCCGGCACGCTGATCTCGGCGATTCTCCTTCTGTTAAGGCAGTCGTGGCGCAACTCGATCAACCGCTTCGCCGAGGCCATGACGCTGTTCGCGGTGGCCTGTGCCGGAATCTTTCCCGCCATCCACGTGGGGCGCCCGTGGCTGGCTTATTGGCTGTTCCCGTATCCCAGCACCATGGGAGTGTGGCCGCAATTCCGCAGCCCGCTCATGTGGGACGTGTTTGCCGTCTCCACTTACGCCACCATCTCGGCGCTGTTCTGGTTCATGGGTCTGATTCCGGATTTCGCGACGCTGCGTGATCGCTCCGACAAGCCGGCGCTGCGGATCATCTACGGCATGCTCTCGATGGGCTGGCGGGGATCGGCGCGGCACTGGCACCGGTATGAAACTGCATATCTGCTGCTTGCCGGATTGGCCACGCCTCTGGTGCTCTCGGTGCACACGGTGGTGAGTTTCGATTTCGCCATCGGCATTGTTCCGGGCTGGCATACAACGATCTTTCCGCCATACTTCGTTGCCGGCGCGATTTACTCTGGCTTCGCCATGGTGCTGATGCTGGCCATTCCGATCCGCAAAATTTACGGCCTGGAAGATTTCATCACCGAGCGCCATCTGCAGAACTCGGCAAAAGTGATGCTGGCGACGGGATGGATCGTGGCCTACGGCTACGGCATTGAAGCCTTCATGGGCTGGTACAGCGGCGACCGCTACGACGCCTTCACCATGTGGAACCGGCTGCACGGGCCTTATGCGATTCCTTATTACTTTCTGCTCACCTGCAACATCGTGATCCCGCAGTTGCTATGGATCCGAAAGGTGCGCACCAAGCCGGTGGCGCTGTTCCTGGTTTCTTTCGTGGTCCTGGTGGGCATGTGGCTGGAGCGCTTCATCATCATCGTGGTCAGCCTCAGCCGCGACTTCCTCACTTCCTCGTGGGGCATGTACTATCCCACGCGCTGGGACTGGATGACCTTCGTGGGCACGCTAGGCCTGTTCCTGGCGGCCATTTTCCTGTTCGTGCGCTTGCTGCCCATGATCTCGATCTTTGAGATGCGCACCCTTCTGCCGGAAGCGGAGGTGAAGGAATGAAGCGCGATCCCATCTACGGAATGATGGCGGAGTTTGATTCGGCTACTGCTCTGGTGCAGGCTGCGCGCCGCACGCATCAAGCGGGCTATAAGAAGATCGACGCTTACAGCCCGTTTCCGATCGAGGGTCTCGCCGAGGAAATTGGCTTTGATCACGACGAGGTTCCGCTGGTGGTGCTGATTGGCGGCATGGTCGGCGGTCTCACGGGATACCTCATGCAATGGTGGATGTCAGCCGTGAGTTATCCGATCAACGTGGGCGGCAAGCCGCCTCATTCCTGGCCTGCATTTATCGTGATCACCTTCGAGATGACGATTCTTTTTGCCGGGATCTCGGCCGTGTTCGGCATGCTCGCGCTGAACGGCCTGCCCATGCCCTACCATCCTGTATTCAACGTGCCACGCTTTGCGCTGGCTTCGAAAGACCGCTTCTTTCTGATCGTGTTTTCTTCCGATCCCAAATACGATGCGGCCGGCGTGCGCAGTTTTCTGGAAGGGCTGGAGCCGAAATCGCTTTCGGAGGTGCCCAGCTAGGATGCCGCGCCTCCGCCAAATCTCGGTCGCGGGTCTGCTGGCAGCGATCGCCGGGTTCGCCGGCTGCCGTCTCGATATGCAGGTCCAGCCCAAGCAGAATCCGCTTTCCCGCAGCGATTTTTTCGCCGACCAGCGCTCCGAGCGTCCGCCGGTCGAAGGCACGGTGGCGCGCAGCGAGCTGCGCGCCGACACATACTTTTACACCGGCAAGATCGGCAATAATCCCGGCGACTACATGCCTTTCCCGGTGACCATGCAGGTTCTGGAGCGGGGACGCGAGCGCTACAATATTTTCTGCTCACCCTGTCACTCGCGGGTTGGAGACGGCAACGGCTTTATCCCCTCGCGTGGTTTCGCGCGCAAGCCGCCCTCCTATCACATTGAACGTCTGCGGAAGGCTCCGGTCGGCTACTTCTACGATGTGATCACCCATGGCTTCGGCATCATGCCCGACTACGCCTCGCAGATTCCTCCCGAGGACCGCTGGAACATCGTGGCCTACATCCGCGCGTTGCAACTCAGTCAAAACGCGACCATGGCGGACGTGCCCGCCGGACAGGCCGTGCCCTCGCGGCCGCCGCAATTCCGCGGCCAGCCGGGTTCGGGCGCAACCCTCCCGGTGATCGAACCGGAAACCAGTTCTCAGCCCGAGGGACCCAAATGAGCGCCGTGGCCACTCCACATCTCGATCTGACCGCGCCGCCGGTGGCAAAGAAAATCGCGCAGCGCTCGCTTCTGGTCGGCGGGGTGTTTGCCGTAATCGCCGTTGTCCTGGCCTTCCACCGCCCTGACGAGTTTTATCGCGGCTACCTTCTCGGCTTCATGTGCTGGCTGGGCGTCGCCCTGGGATCGATGGCAATCCTCATGATTCGTCACCTCACCGGGGGCGGATGGGGCACGGTGATCCGCCGCGTACTGGGTGCGGCCATGCGTACGCTGCCGCTGCTAGCGCTTCTCTTTATTCCTGTCATCTTTGGAATTCACCGCCTCTACATCTGGGCGCAGCCACTCAGCAACATTACGGACAAACATCTCCGCGAGCACCTCCAACAGATCACGCAGACCTACCTGACGGTGAACGGCTTCATTATCCGCGCCGTCTTTTATTTCGCGATCTGGAACCTGCTCTCGTTTCTGCTCTCGAAATGGTCGAAGCAAACCGACCACCCCAACCCTCCCGATAACAGCGCCCGCTTCAAAGCGGTCGCCGGCCCCGGACTCATCCTTTACGCGTTCACCACCTCTTTCGCCGCCATCGACTGGATCATGTCCATGGATCCCAGTTGGATGTCGACCATGTTCGGCCTGATTGTCCTCATTGGCCAAGTGCTCTCGGCGATGTGTTTCGCGGTGGTCGTCGAGCGTATCCTGTTCAACTACAAGCCGATGTCGGAGATGTTGAAGCCAACCTTCGTTCACGACCATGGCAAGTGGATGCTGACCTTCATCATGGTCTGGGCATACTTCTCGTTCTCGCAGTGGCTCATCATCTGGGCGGGCAATCTTCCCGCCGAGATCAGTTTTTATCTGAAGCGTTTGAATGGCGGATGGGGCTGGGTTGGGCTGGTTCTGGTGCTGTTTCATTTCGCCATTCCTTTCGCCGTATTGCTCTCGCGCCCGTTCAAGCGCGACATTCGAAAACTGGCTTGGGTCGCTGCCTGGCTTTTGCTAATGGGCTATGTGGATCTGTTTTGGATCATCGAGCCGAATTTCTCAAAGACTTTCCTGCTGACCCCGGCCGACGTGGTTGTGCCCATCGCCATCGGCGGAATCTGGCTTTGGTGTTTTTTCCGCAACCTGGCATCGCTGCCACTTCTGCCGGTTTATGACCTGGACGCCCACGAGGTTCTGCAACTGGCGCATGAGTGAAGCATGAAAAACGCGAGATGCCCGGCGAGGAACGAGTAACACGAAATGAGCAGGACGTGAGTAAAAGATGACCGATCAACCCAGCGAGCCCGGGAACACCCACGGACACGGAAGCTTCGAGCGTCAGGATCTGAAGCCCGCGGGCATCTTCTATTTCATGCTGACCCTGTTGGTCGTAACGGTGCTGTGTTTTTTCGGCATCCGGGGCTTCTTCGTATTTCTCGACCACCGCACCAAGGCCCTGGAGCCGGCGGTGAGTCCGCTGGTGACCAACGTGCCCACGGATACGCGCCACGTCGCTCCCGGATACCCGCAGGGCAAATTTCCCAGCCCGCGGCTGGAGGAAGACGAACGCGGCCAACTGAACGGAATCATCCTCCAGGAAGAAGACTCGCTCTACAGCTACGGCTGGGTGGATGAAAAAGCGGGCACGGTGCGCATTCCCATCGAACGCGCCATGGATTTGATCGCGCAGCGGGGCCTTCCCGTGCGCCCGCAGGGAGCAACCAGCGAAAACCTTGCCGCCAAACCGGCAACCAACAAGAAGGGTAAAAAGAAGTGAGCGATAAGAAAAACAATTCGATTTCCCCGGCTCGGGTTTTGCTGGCGGTCAGTCTGCTGGCGGCATCGTCCTGGGGACAGGGAATGATGCGCAACACCCAAATGGGCCCACCGTCGAGTGCGCGCCCGGCGCGGCTGGAGAACGTCGGCATCCAGCAGCACCTCAACGCGCAGGTGCCGCCCGATCTCACTTTCCAGGACTCCACCGGAAAAACGGTGAAGCTGGGAGATTACTTCGGACGCAAGCCCCTCATCCTCAACCTGGTTTATTACAACTGCACCATGCTGTGCGGCGAAGCTCTGGCGGGACTCGCCGACGCCATGCGCATGGTGAAGTTCGACGTGGGCAATGAATTCGACGTGATCACGGTGAGCTTCGATCCGCGGGAAACGCCGGCGATAGCCGCGGCCAAAAAAGCCGAGTACATCAAGCGCTACGGCCGCGCCGGCGCCGCCGCGGGCTGGCACTTCCTCACCGGACCGCCGGAATCGATTGACGCGCTCACCAAAGCCGTCGGTTTCGAGTATCAGTTCGATCCCCAGAGCAATCAGTTTGCCCACGCCACCGCCATCATGGTGCTCACGCCGCAGGGCCGCATCTCGCGTTATTTCTACGGCATCGATTATCCGCCGAAGGATTTGCGCATGGGGCTGGTGGAGGCTTCGCAGGGCAATATCGGCAATGCCGTCGATGCCGTGCTGCTCTATTGCTATCACTACAATCCCGAGACCGGAAAATATGGAGCCATGGTATCCAACATTCTGCGGCTGGCGGGGGCGGCGACGCTTCTCATCCTGAGCACGCTGTTTTTAGTGTTGTGGCGGCTGGATCGCTCGGCGGCGCGCAAAACCGCGGCGAAGACGAAGACAAGGTATGCTCAATAATTTTCCATTATGGCCGCAGCAGGCCTCCACGATTGCGAGCAGCGTGGATGCTCTCTATATCTTCCTGCTCATCGTCACCGGGATGATGACCTTGCTGATCTTCGCCTGCATCATTTACTTCGCCGCGCGGTTCCGCCATCGCCCCGGTGTTCCCGCCGAGCAGATCGAAGGTTCGACCGCTCTCGAAATCACCTGGAGCGTGATTCCGTTTGCCATCTTCATGGTCATCTTCGCCTGGGGCGCGGTGGTGTACTTCCAGGAGCGTACTCCACCCACCGACGCCACAGAAGTTTATGTCGTGGCCAAACAATGGATGTGGAAGATGGAGCACGCCGAAGGCCAGCGTGAGATCAACCAACTGCATGTTCCCGTGAACCGCGACGTGGAACTGATCATGACTTCGCAGGATGTGATCCATAGTTTTTACGTGCCCGCCTTCCGCCTCAAGCAGGACGTGCTGCCCGGCCGTTACACCGTGGAATGGTTCCGCGCCACCAAGCCCGGGGTTTATCACCTGTTCTGCGCGGAATATTGCGGTACCCAGCACTCCGGCATGGTCGGCTCGATCGTGGTCATGGAACCGGCGCAGTATGAAGCCTGGATCAGCGGCGGCTCGGCTTTGCCGCTCTCCCAGGAGGGCGAGAAAATTTTCGCCGAACTGGGCTGCTCCACCTGCCACCGCAGTGACTCGCAGGGCCGCGGGCCCAACTTGCAGGGAGTTTTCGGCAAGCCGGTTCAGCTCGAAGACGGGCGCATCGTCACCGCCGACGAGAACTATGTTAGCGACTGCATCCTTGATCCCGGCGCGCGGCGGGTAAAGGGATTCCAGCCCATCATGCCCACGTTTCAGGGGCTGGTCAGCGCGGAACAAGTTAACGCGCTCGTCGCTTATATCAAGTCGCTTTCCCCGGTCCGGCCGGGCAGTCCCGGCAAAGCCGCCACCAAAATGGCCGCGGTCCAGACCCAAACCCAGGCAAAGGCCCAATCCAATGGAAGTCAGGTGCAATGAGTATGCCTACTGCGATCTCGCAACCGGTTGAACGCGAAAACTATTTGAACAACGAGTACGGAGTGTGGTCCTGGCTGCTGACCACCGACCACAAGCGCATCGCGCTTCTCTATCTCGTTTCCATCACGTTCTTTTTCTTTATCGGAGGCTTTTTCGCGCTGCTCATCCGCCTCGAGCTGCTCACTCCGGCCGGCGACCTGGTCCAGGCCGATACTTACAACAAGCTGTTCACCATGCACGGCATGGTCATGATCTTCTTCTTCCTGATTCCTTCCATTCCGGCGGTGCTCGGTAACTTCCTTGTACCCATGATGATCGGGGCCAAAGATCTCGCCTTCCCCCGCATCAACCTGCTGAGCTGGTACCTCTACATCATCGGCGGCGCCATCATGGTGCACTGCATGCTGACCGGCGGTGTCGATACCGGTTGGACGTTCTACACTCCCTTCAGCACCGGCTTTACCAATACAAAAATCATAGAAGCTGGAATCGCAATCTTCGTCGTGGGATTCTCCTCTATTCTCACGGGCCTCAACTTCGTGGTTACCATTCACCGCATGCGCGCGCCCGGCATGACGTGGTCGCGCCTGCCGCTGTTCATCTGGGCGCACTATGCCACCAGCATTGTTCAGCTCCTGGGGACACCGGTCATCGCGGTCACCATCGTCCTGGTGGCTGCCGAACGCGTGCTCCATCTCGGCATCTTCGATCCCAAACTCGGCGGCGATCCGCTCCTGTTCCAGCACCTGTTCTGGTTCTATTCCCATCCCGCCGTCTATATCATGATTTTGCCCGCGATGGGCGTGGTTACCGAGATCATCCCCTGCTTCTCACGCAAGCGTATCTTCGGCTACAGCTTTGTCGCATTCTCCTCGATCGCCATCGCGGTCTTCGGGTTTCTGGTCTGGGCTCACCACATGTTTGTGGCTGGAATCTCGGTCTACTCCGCTCTCGTATTCTCCTTCTTGAGCTATGCCGTAGCCGTGCCTTCCGCCATCAAAGTCTTCAACTGGACCGCCACTCTTTACAAAGGCTCCATCCACTACGATGCCCCGATGCTCTACGCCTTCGGCTTCCTGGGACTGTTTACCGTGGGTGGTCTCACCGGGCTGTTCCTGGCGGCGCTCGGGATCGATGTGCATGTCACGGACACCTATTTCGTTGTGGCCCACTTCCACTACATCATGGTGGGCGGCGCGGTCATGGGTTATCTCGGGGGAATGCACTTCTGGTGGCCCAAAATATCCGGCAAGCTTTATCCTGAAGGCTGGGCGCGCCTGGCCGCGCTGATCGTTTTCGTCGGGTTCAACCTCACGTTCTTTCCGCAGTTCGTGCTCGGCTATATGGGCATGCCACGGCGTTATTACGACTACAGCCACATGCCCGAATTCCAGGTGCTCAACGTATTATCGACCGCCGGCGCCACCATCCTCGGGGTTGGATACCTGCTGCCGATGGTCTATTTCCTCTGGTCCATGCGCTACGGCAAGCCGGCATCGGACAATCCCTGGAATGCTGCCGGACTCGAGTGGAAAACCGCTTCCCCGCCGCCCACTTTTAACTTCGACAAAGAGCCTGTCGTTACCTGGGAGGCCTACAACTACGACGAGTTGGATGCGCCCCATAGCGAGGAGGTCCCCGTTGCCCGATAGCTCCCTGGCCACCGGCCCCATCCACGGAGATGACCACGTTGAGGCGCACGACCCGGCTCTGTTGCATCACTTCGCCGAGCCGCAGCAGCAGCGCGATGCCGCCAGCCTGGGAATGTGGGCTTTTCTGGGCACCGAAGTCATGTTTTTCGGCGGTCTGTTTTGCGCTTACCTGGTTTACCGCCGCTGGTACTTCGGCGATTTTGGCGCCGCCAGCAAAACCCTGAATGCCGCCTACGGCGCCACCAACACCGCCGTACTGATCTGCAGCAGCTTAACCGTGGTTCTCGCCGTCTGGGCGGCAAAAACCGCCCGCCGCGCTTTGCTCATCTCGTGTCTCATCCTTACCCTGATCCTCGGTCTCGCATTTCTCGGCATCAAGGCCATTGAGTATCACGACAAGTTCGTAGAACATCACGTGCCCGGCGCTTCCTTCAGTTTTGCTAACATGCCAATTCCCGGACATCCGGGTCAGTTCGCAAATCCGCGCCACGCCCAAATATTTTTCTCCCTCTACTTCGTCATGACCGGGCTGCACGCTCTGCACATGATTGTCGGCCTGGGCATTTTCTCCTGGCTTTTAACCATGGCGTGGAAACGACGCTTCACTCCCGAGTACTACACTCCCGTCGAAATCGGCGGTCTTTACTGGCACTTTGTCGACATTATCTGGATTTACCTGTTCCCCTTGCTCTACCTGATCGACCGGCATCCCTGAGGCTCGCCATGTCTGAGGCATATTATGTCGTCTGAAAACGCAAAATCGTCGCCCTTGAAAATGTATTTCAGCATTTGGGTGGTGCTGCTGTTGTGCACCTACATTACTTACAAAGCCGCCTTCATCGAACTCGGCCAGTTCAATGCCGCAGTTGCCCTGGGTATTGCCACGCTTAAGGCGACCTTGGTTGCACTTTTCTTCATGCACGTCTGGCATGCCAGCGAAAAGCTCACCAAGCTGGTCGTAGTCTCGGCGCTGTTCTTTTTGCTTCTCTTGCTGGGACTCACTATGACTGACTATGCCACGCGGCCCTGGAGCTAAGTTACGGTCGTGCGCCATGGGAAGCGCAGAAAATGGATACCCGGCAAAGACATTATTACCACGCTGATTCGAACGGCCAGAATCACGCGGGGTACGTACTTGCCATAGTCTTCGTGCTTAGCTTACTGCCCGGATGCTCCACCTTTTCGCTTCCAATCTGCTGTATACTCGCCCCGACCCGACCCGGCACGCATGCCAAATCCATTCGTGGAAATCAGCCGCGTCTCAGGATCCGCGCCTGTTGACGCCATTGCTCTAGCCGGAGCTCTGCGCTCTCAGATTCGCGGCCAAGTCCGCTTCGACCGCGGTACTCGCGCTCTCTATGCCACCGACAGCTCCAACTACCGCCAGGTTCCGATCGGGGTTGTGTTCCCCTGCGACGCCGAGGATGTTCTGGCTGCGGTTGCGCTCTGCCGCCAGTTCGGCGCGCCGCTGCTCTGTCGCGGCGGCGGCACATCGCTGGCTGGCCAGTGCTGCAACGTCGCCGTCATTCTCGACTTTTCCAAACACATGGCGAGGATTCTCGAAATCGACCCGGTCCGCCGCATCGCCCGCGTACAGCCCGGAGTCATACTCGATCACCTCCGCGCCGCCGCCGAAAAGCACCATCTTACCTTCGCGCCCGATCCCGCCACGCACGACCGCTGCACCCTCGGCGGCATGATCGGTAACAACTCCTGCGGCGTCCACTCCGTCATGGCCGGCAAGACCGACGACAACATCGAGGAACTCGAAATCCTCACCTACGACGGGGTGCGCATGAAGGTCGGCGCCACGTCGAGCGCCGAGGTCGAACGCATCCGTGCAGCCGGCGGACGCCGCGGCGACATCTATGCCAACCTGCAAACCATCGCCGCCACCTACGGCGACCTCGTCCGCCAGCGTTTCCCCGACATTCCCCGCCGCGTCTCCGGCTACAACCTGAACTTTCTCTTGCCGGAGAATGGCTTCCACGTCGCGCGTGCGCTCGTCGGCTCCGAAGGCACGTGCGTTACCGTTCTCGAAGCCACCTGCCGCCTGGTTGAGAGTCCGCCGGAGCGCGTGCTGCTGGTCGTCGCCTATCCCGACATTTATGGGTGTGCCGACCATGTGCCCGAGATCATGGCGCACCAGCCGATCGGCCTCGAAGGCTTCGACGATCTTCTCGTCGGCTATACGCGAGCGAAGGACATTAACTCTGAAGGCCTCGCTCTGCTGCCCCAAGGTGGCGGATGGCTGCTGGTCGAATTCGGGGCTCAGACCGCGCCGGAAGCCGAGTCCCAGGCCCGCGGCCTGATGCAGTCGCTTGCCCGCGGCGCCAACCCTCCGGCCATGCGCCTCTACCTGGATAAGCAGCACGCCAAACGCGTCTGGGAAGTGCGCGAGTCCAGTCTTGGTGTCACCTCGCATGTGCCCGGGGAACCGATGAGCTGGGAAGGTTGGGAAGATGCCGCCGTCGCACCCGAAAAACTCGGCGGCTACCTCCGCGATCTCCGGCGGATGATGGCCGCCTACGGCTACCGCGGCTCGCTTTACGGCCACTTCGGCCACGGCTGCGTGCACACTCGGATCAACTTCGACCTGCAGTCGAAAGACGGTGTCGCGAAGTTCCGCAAGTTTATCGAAGAGGCTGCCGATCTCGTGGTCAGCTATGGTGGCTCCATCTCCGGTGAGCACGGCGACGGCCAGGCCCGTGGCGAGCTGCTTTCGAAAATGTTCGGCCGAGAACTCGTCCAGGCCTTCCGCGAGTTCAAGTCCGCATGGGACCCCGAATGGAAGATGAATCCCGGCAAGCTGATCGAGCCCTACAAGCTGGACGAAAATCTCCGCCTCGGTCCCAATTACTCTCCATGGGAACCGAAAACCCATTTCAAATTCCTCGCCGACCACGGTAGCCTCGCCCAAGCCACCCTGCGCTGCGTCGGCGTGGGCAAGTGCCGCCGCGAAGAAGGCGGCGTGATGTGCCCCAGCTATCGCGGCACACGCGACGAAGAACATTCCACCCGCGGCCGCGCTCACCTGCTCTGGGAGATGACGCAGGGCCAAGGCCGAAGCGATGGGATCCTGCCCGACGGCTGGCGCAGCGAAGCAGTGAAGCAGTCGCTCGATCTCTGCCTTGCCTGCAAAGGATGCAAAAGCGATTGCCCGGTAGGCGTCGACCTGGCCACCTACAAAGCCGAGTTCCTTTCTCACTACTATCAAGGCCGCGTGCGCCCGCGCAGCGCTTATGCTTTCGGCAACATCGACCGCTGGGCGCGCCTCGCCTCGCATACCCCCGGCCTCGCCAACCTCGCCACCCAACTGCCCTTCCTGCGCAATATCTCAAAGCTGATCGCTGGAATCCCGCGGGAGCGCGCCATCCCCGCCTTCGCTCATGAGACTTTCAAAACCTGGTTCCATCGTAGAAGCCTTGACCGCAAGACGAGCCCTCCAAAGAATAAGTCTGCGGAGGGCACGGCTTCAGCCGTGCCGTACGGAGCCGAAAACCCGTGGGCTTCAGCCCCTGAGGTTCTTCTCTGGCCCGACACGTTCAATAACTATTTTCATCCCGGCATCGCGAAAGCAGCTGTCGAAGTCCTCGAGGCCGCCGGTTTCCGGGTCATCGTCCCCAAATCTAACCTCTGCTGCGGCCGCCCGCTCTATGACTTCGGCATGCTCGACCGCGCCCGGGCGCTTCTGCTCCGGATACTCAACCAACTGTTGCCCCAAATCGCAGCCGGAATTCCCATCGTCGGCCTCGAACCCAGTTGCGTCGCCGTCTTTCGCGACGAACTTCTGAATCTCTTTCCCCACGACCAACGCGCGCAAGCCTTGTCCCGCCAGACTTTCCTGCTCAGTGAATTTCTCGAAATCCACGCCAAACATTTCCCGCTGCCCCGGCTCGATCGCAAAGCGCTCCTCCACGGCCACTGCCACCACAAATCCCTGATGAAGATGACCGCCGAGGAGTCGATCCTGCATCGCTTAGGCATCGAGTTCCAAAGCCCTGCTCCCGGCTGCTGCGGCATGGCCGGTTCCTTCGGCTTCGAACGCGATAAGTACGACTTATCCATCGTCATCGGCGAACTCGAACTACTCCCCGCCGTTCGCCAAGCCCCATCTGACTGGCTCATCATCGCCGACGGCTTCAGTTGCCGCGAGCAGATCGCCCAAGCCACGCCCCGCCGAGCCTTACACTTGTCTGAAGTCCTGCAAATGGCACTGAACGTGACCAGCAATGTGTCGGCTCACCCGAGTCCCACCCCTATCCCGAGTCTGCCGGTATCCGTGACCACCAAGCCCAAATATTTCGCTCCATGAAGCGCGCCGGCTTGGCAGCGGGCACAATGCTTTTGGGTAAGCTCTCCAGAAGAGGCTGATTCTACGGTGTTTAACCCATGTTTATAGCTTGATGCTAACCCCCACCCCTCGCCAGACCACCGGACTTCTGGGACAATTAAGGTCGCGGCGCTCCAGATGGCCAACCATGGATCACGAACTCACCATCACCGCTCCCGCCATCGGCAAGGTTCCTGCCGAGGCCCTGCCCACTCTGGTGGCCACCAAGCCCCCGGATGCGCCCCTGTGCGGCGCCGTGCTGGTGCTGATCCAATTCGACGTTTGCGAGGAGATTCGCCTCGACCAGCTTCGCCAAATCCTCGGCGCCCGCACCGCCGATGCCAGCTTCAAACACCTTGCCCCAGGCTACGTTCGCTACCAGCGTCCTCCCGTGGAAGAGGTTCTCGAACCTTTGATTCTTGAAAGTGGCGAGCGCTTGCAAGGGGACATCAAGTATTTCGATTACGGTGTGGTCAGTGTGGTCTTCGAGCTGCCTTTCTCCGGTGACTGGGACAAGCTCGTCCAACTCTCCAGCCGCTGGGTTTGGGACACCAACTTCGAAAGCCTTGCCACCCGCATCGTCAAGCAGAAACTGGAGCGCGCCGCACCCGCCCTGGTCAAGCCCTATAACGTCAAGCCCTACACCACCGAGTGGCTGCAGGAGGACTACTTCATCTTCCACCTGCGCGAGATCGCCGGTTCGCCGTCGGCCACCGAGCTGCTCGCCTCTCAAGGCGCGTGCATCGCCCAGGTCGTGCGCGGCGAGACCCAGCCGCTCTCCGATGGCGAACGGCAGGAGATTCTGCAATCGCGAATTTCCTACTATCCCAACGACCTTGCCGTGATCGGCTGGAACGCCGCCTTCATCTACGACAGTCCCTCCGGCGCCGAAACCGCCATCCAGCTCCTGCAATACGCCAACTCGCAATTGCTCGAGTTCCGCCATTACGACGATCTGCTTACTAAACAACTCGAAGGCGTCTACGACTTCCTCGATAGCGGAGGCCACGGACTCTGGTCGCGCTGGCGCACCGCCCGCGCCGCCTCGAAACTCCACACCGTCCTGCTCGACGTGAGCGAGCTGACCGAGCGCGCCGACAACGCCATCAAGTTCCTAAGCGACATGTTTTCCGCGCGGCTCTACAAGCTCGCAGCCCTTAAGGTCGGCGTGCCCGACTATAAAGACCTGGTCCAGCAAAAGCTGCAAACCGCCGAAGAGCTCTACCGCTTCATGGTCGACGAATTCAACCAGAGCCGTGCCTTCGTCCTGGAATTATTGGTCGTCATCATCCTGATCATCGAACTCATCTACTTCTTCCGCGGCAAACCCATCTAGGATGCGCGGCCTGAAAGACAAGCGAGTTCTGATCACCGGAGGCGCCAGCGGAATCGGCGCTGCCACGGCCGCCCGCTTTCTTGAAGAAGGCTCGCGCGTCTGCATCCTCGACCGCGACGCCAAAGCCTGCGAATCCATTCGTCACCAACTCCCAGGAATCGCCGAGACCATCGTCGCCGACGTCACCAACCTGATCGAGGTCGAAACCACGTTCGTCGCCGCAGTTCGCGCGATGGGCGGAGTCGACGTGCTCATCAACAACGCCGGCATCAGCATCCGCCGCAAGTTTCTCGATATCACTCCCCAAGAGTGGGACAAAGTAATCGCCGTAAACCTCACCGGAGTCTTCTATGTTGCGCAAACCGCGGCGCGCCACATGTGGGAACATTATTCTGCCGAGCGGGGCAGCGGAGTGATTCTGCAAACCGCTTCCACCAATGGCCTCATGGGCTATCCCTATTACGCCGGCTACAACGCCACCAAAGCCGCGGTCATCGAATTGACGCGCTCCATGGCGCTCGAACTCGCGCCCAGAGTCCGCGTCTGCGCCGTCGCTCCCGGATACGTGCTCACGCCCATGCAGCGCGCCGAGTACACCGACGCCATGCTCGATGAGGTGAACCGGAAGATTCCACTCCGACGGCACGCCCGGCCGGAAGAAATTGCGGCTCTGTTTGCATTTCTCGCCTCGGACGACGCCGCCTACGCCACCGGCCACGTCTATACCCTGGATGGCGGCGAAACCGCTGGCGGCCTCGCCAGCCGTTGAGCACGGGATTGACGCTATCGCCGCAAGAGTTTTGGGACGACTGACGGTTGCTGTCAGAGTGTTTGGAGGTGACGCAGTGCTCCAGCGCTGCGTCGAGCCGAGCGTCGAACGAAGAACAACGAACAAAGAGCTCTTATGCCCGCGCGAATCTGGCCGCCAGCCGCGCCAATCGCACCACACGGTAGAGAGGGAACAGAGGCTTGGGCAGGCGAATCACTGCCCACTCGCCGGGACCAGGAGTAAAGGTCAGGCGCGCGAGAAATCGCAAGCGGTCGGCGGGGCGTTCGCGTAGCCGCATCATGAGCCGGAAGTACGATAGCTGTTGTTCCTGGTAAGAGACTCCCGCAGCCATTGCCGCCCCGATTTCCTCGGCGAAGGCCTGCGCAGCGCGGTCTGCGCAGAGCGCCGGTTCGATCGGCGCCGGAATCGGCGTCGCCAGAAGGTGGTTCGCCAGCAGTAATGTGACGCGCACCATCCGCTCGATGCCGAATTCCCGCGCCCGCGATTGCACCCAATCCCAATTCAAATGGTTACGCTTCAGAATCTGCGCGATGTCACAAAGCCAGATCAGCCGTCCCCAGACGTGTTTCGCGGCATGCACCGAGAGCACCAGCAGAAGATCTTCGGGAGAAGGCGTTTTCACGCGTCGCCCTGCAACCGCGACCTCCACCGCGCGCGCGAACAACGCCTCCATATCGAAATCAACAGCGTAAAAGCGCGGCTCCAGCGCCCATTGCAGCTCCAGCAGATTCTTTCCGGCGGGACTGTCGAATGCGCACTCGTATCCCGAAGCGATGTAGCGCTCTTCGGCCACTTCGGGAACCGGCAGCCGCAGTGTGTATCCCAGATCGCGGACTGCGTTCTTGATGCGCGCCACATCTTGCTTGCGAACGAACAAATCCAAGTCGCCCGGCTGGCGCAGCGCCATGTCGCCGTAGTAAACCTCCGACAGCACGATGCCCTTGTAGGGAATCACTTCGACTCCAAGCGCATCGAGACAATCCAGAATGCGGATCAGCTCGCGCGCCAGAAAGAGCGATTTGTGAATGCTCCTTTCATAATGTTGGCGAAGCGATGCCAGCGCAGCCGCGGGAACCGCGTCGCCGAAACGCGAGAGATTCCGATACAGCAGCGCCGCCGTGCCGTGCCGATCCGCGAGGCGAAGCAGAGCTTCCCACTCGACGGGCTTTTCCAGAAAAGATTCGATGCGGCCGGGACCGTTCTCGCAACCACCGGCGGAGCTGGCGGCCAGCAGAAAGTTCCACTCAGGGCGAACTGAAGCAGTTGGCACGGGACGCTCCACCGATGTAGCGAATGCTGGGTTCACTGACGTGGTTGCCAGGATCGAGCCATCTTAACAGGGCAAGTCAGCAGAGCCTTCGAGCGAGATGTCCGGATGCGCCGGCCTGACCTCACCGCAGCCGAAGGTTACTTCCGTCATCCTCATTGGCTCTTTCGTGGGGTCGGGTGCTGCCTCGGTTCTGTCAAACTAGGGTATTGATGCGGTACTGGTTGCCACAGGATTAGACCAGATGGAAATTCTGACACCCAAGGCGGCCCGGCGCAGCACGCGATTGCGCGTGGAGATTCCCGTGACCGTGACCAGCCTCGACCGGGTGCATCCTTTTTCTGAAAAGTGCGTGGCCCTGGTGGTGAGCCCGCAGGGCGGCGGATTCCGCACATCACAAGCCTTGCCGGCTGAAACTCCCGTGCTGCTGAGCGATCTGCCGGGAGGCGGAAGTGCTTCCGCCCGCGTGGCAAATTGCCTTCCGCTCGGCAACGACGGGACAACTTTTCTTATTGGAGTATCGCTTTATAACCACGGGAATGTGTGGGGAATTGCGAATCCGCCGGAGGATTGGGATTGCGCCTCCAATGCCGACGCTGCTTCCGCCGGCGACGCAGGCCACCCGGCCGCAAACAAGAGCAATGATGCGTGGCCCTATAATATGTTTTCCGGCCACGGCGAGACCCGTCCTGGCCGAAAATAGCTGCTCGAAAATACTGATCGGAAGCAAAACAATATCTTCCCGAGCGAGCCAATTTGCATTTTGATTACACCAGACGCTCATTGGGTGCTTCGATCTTTCGTAACCTCGTGTCGCGTGTAGCGAAGTGCGATACTCAAGCCACGATGCCAGAGACGCCAGAATCGATTGCGGCGAGCCCATCTTCCGCCAGGTTGAGCAGCGGCCAGGACCGCCCCTTTCGAGTCAAATTGCGCGGCTCCGTCCTAACCCTGATACGACTGCCTAACCGGCGCGAGGTGCGGGGGAAACTGCACCAGCTTTCCACCACCGGCGGCCTGTTGCACCTGGAGCAGCCGCTCGACGAGAAGCTTAAAGTGAAGTTGATCTTCCACCTCGGCGAAACCACCATCCGCGAAACGGCAGAGATGATGTTTCCGATGTGGGCCACACAGGGCTGGCTGCAACCCTTCCGCTTCGTCGAATTGCCCGAGGCTACACGGAGTGCGCTGGAGACAAGTCTTCAGTCGTTTGTTCAGCATCCGACTTCCTGAGTCCCAGGTCATCCACTGAGGCAGTTCCTTAATTCGGAGCTGAGTACTACCGCGCCGCGTCCACATTCTGCTGATCGCCGTCCCTTTGGAATTGAGCGCGCTCTCTTCTGAGGCGAGAATGGAATCTGCATCGAACGTGAGTCTCGCCTTCTTAAGACTTCCGACTGATAACATCAGAGAACCTTTAAAGAACTCGTCGAAGAGTGCAACAATTAAGCAAAGAAGTCTTACATGTGACGGAATCGCCGTAGTTCGACAAAATGTTATAGGCGAGCATTAAAAGAGAGCGATCAGGTGGAACTGCGATGGTATCTCGCAATCTTGTTTTCTGGGAAGTGGATACGCAGGCGGACTTCATGCTTCCGGGCGGCAAGCTCTACGTGCCGGGCGCCGAGCGATTGCTGCCGAATATTCGCCGGCTCACGGATGCAGCCCGCCAGGGCCGTGTCTTTCTGGTGTCGCACGGTTGCTACCACGCCACGGACGATCCTGAGTTCAAGATATTTCCGCCGCACTGCATCAAAGGCACCCCAGGCTCCGCTCTTGTTCCGGAGGCGCTGACGGAGAAACTGGTCACGGTGCCGAACGAAGCGGCGGGGGCGTTGCCGCGCGATCTTTTTTCTGGCCGGTACCAGCAGATTCATCTTGAAAAACAGACGCTCGACATTTTCGAAAGCGGGCACGCCGGGGAACTGGTGAGGCAATTTGCAAATGACACGCAATTCGTTGTCTTTGGCGTGGTGACGGAATACTGCGTTCGCTTTGCCGCGAAGGGATTGCTGGAACGCGGCCACCGCGTCTTCGTGGTCGAGGATGCGATCGAAACTCTGAAAGCCGAAGATGGGCAACGCACTGTTGCCGAACTGCAGGCTCTTGGAGCTAGATTCATAACGACCGACCAGGCGGTGGCGCTGCTCGACGCCGGGAAATGAATTGAACGGGGCGCGGAGCGCGAGTTCGAGGAGGGCCGGATTGCGATCTTCCTCCCACGCGGTGCCGTAGAGAAAAGCCGGAAGGGATGAAAGCTGCGGAGTTGGCATGGCTCCATTCTGCCGTGAGCGGACGACAATTCGGCAGGGGCTCATGAGCGGACCGTAGCCGGGACCTGTTGAAGCGGAAACTATTTTGGATTCGCGCCGCTGTCTGTGCCGGTCTTGGCGGGGAGCCTCTGGGTGGCAAGGAAGCTCCAAATTGTTTGGTTGGCATTCAGATCCTGGCTGGTTTTCCCGACTTGATTCTCCACTTCATACTGCTCGCCGCCGGGCCAGGTATTGCCCCCACCCTTCACGTTGTATGAAACCACCTGCGTACCCTGCTGGCAGCCATTGTAGGTTTCGACCTTGACCTCCATGCCGCCTTTCTCATGAGCCGGCAGCTTGGTCTGGATCGGCTTCTCGGAGCAGCGGTCGATGCTGGCCCATGCCTTTGCACTATCATGCACGGAGATGACGGGCAACTGAAGATTGTGCTCGGTGCCGCCGCCATGGGGAACCACCGGGTCGGATGTGCCGTTGATCATCACGACCGATACCGGACGCGAGGGCAGGCAAATCATGGCCTTCGGCATGGCTGCGCCCACCGGGGCAATTGCCGCAATCCGGTCGGCCATCGAGCAACCAACTTTCATGGCCATGAAGCCGCCCTCGGAAAGACCGGTGACATAGATTCGCGCCGCATCCACGGAGAACTTCGTTGCCATCTGATCCAGCATCTGGTTCAGGAAATCAATGTCATCCGCGGGTGCGCGTCGGCTGGCTTGCTCGCTGCGCCCCTGTCCCCCCGATTGCCCACCGCCGGGATAGCTGCCGCCACCTGGATAACCGCCGCCCGGATAACCGCCACCGGGATACCCTCCCCCGCCAGGATAACCGCCGCCACGATGACGCCCCCCCGGATACCTCATCATGGGCTGCTGCGCCGGCGGAGTCACTCCCACATTCCAGCGCCCGTCGAGCGCGCTGGGGTATACGGCGATGATTCCGTATTTGTCGGCCAACTCGGCGAAACGGGTCAGCCGCTCCATGTCATCCGCATCCTGATTCATGCCGTGCAGCAGGATTACGACCGGATATTTCTGGGCGCGGTTGTAACCGCTGGGCAGGCGCACCGTATAGGTGCGATCCACGTCATTGACCGTCACCGTTTCCTTGGTTTCCTGCGCCCGGGCGCCGAAAGCAACGAACACCATGGTAAGGCAGACGGCCGCAGCCGACGCTACCCGCATCCTCATCCCATTCCCAGATTTCATGCGATCTCCTAGCAGGACGCTGAAAAATCGTGCTTTGATGCGATTCGGTCCACTTGGTTCGTGATTTTATGGGCGGCTGGAGCTTGTAGATTTGCCAGATTGATCTCGCAATGACTGTTCTCTCGCTTCTTG
>JBARJF010000005.1:0-91522 GCA_049800135.1 Candidatus Sulfotelmatobacter sp. | reverse complement strand
GGTACTCGTTTGTCGGGTGAAATATAGCTGAACATCCCGTCTTGCCGCTGATCGTCTCCACGCATGCTGCCACTACTAACACGTCTTCCTGTGGATTGGGAGTCGTTTTTCAGCATCCTGCTAGGGCTCGAATGCTCCGTTGCCGCAGCCCTTTCTAGGTGGCGGTTTCGGGTTCATCGGTCAACATCGCGAGCAGAGTTCCCACCGGCACCTTTAGATTAAGTTCCACCTGGATCTTTCCCAGATAACCCTTTCCCATCGCCTCTACTTCCATTTCGATCTTATCGGTTTCAACGGTAAACAAAGCCTCGCCTTTCTCAACCCACTCACCGGGTTGTTTGAGCCAACTTGTTACCGAACCTTCTTCCATGGTGAGGCCGAGTTGCGGCATGACAATTGCGTACGCCATCCTTAACACTTTCTCCTTAAATGCTTCATCATTTCGCGCACCTCACTGACAATGCGCTGAACCGACGGAATCATTTGATTTTCGAGAACCGGGCTGAACGGATTCGGAACCGGCAATGAACAAATTCGCTTTGGAGTCACATGCAGTTCATCGAAGCAATCCTCGGCCGCGATCGCTAGAAGTTCCGCCGCGAAGCTGCAAAAAGATGGCGATTCATCAATGACCACAAGCCTCCCGGTTTTCTTGATGGAGTTGACAATTTTAAGTCGATCGAGGGGAACGATTGTCCGGGGGTCGATTACTTCAGCAGAGACGCCTTCCCCCGCCAGCACATCTGCAGCCTTTGTTGCCAAATCCACCATGCGGGACATCGCGACAATCGTCAGGTCAGTCCCTTGGCGTACGATGCGAGCATCTCCCAACGGAATCAGATACTCCTCTTCGGGCACGGCGCCCTTGGTATTGTAAAGAGATTTATGTTCAACCAAGACGACCGGCCCCGGCTCTCGGAGCGAGGTTTTGAATAGTCCCTTGAGGTCGTAGGGCGTGGAGGGCAGTACAACTTTCAGCCCCGGCGTATTGGCAAACCAATTATAAAAAGTGTGTGAGTGGTGTGCTCCAGCATTGCGTACTGCCCCCATGGCCCCACGAATTAGGACCGGGGCTTTGATTTTCCCATTGGACATGTAGGAAATATTCGCGGCCTGCTGGACAATCTGGGTGATGGCTTCGAGAGCGAAATCAAGAAAGACTTCGTCCACAATTGTGCGCGTGCCTGCCATGGCAGCGCCGATCGCCACCCCCGTGGCGCCCAGCTCGCAGATGCCGGTGTCACGCAACCGATCATCGCCGAATTCTTGCCAAAGACCCCGGGTCTGACGGAAGTTCCCACCGCGTGGGCCAATTCCCTGTCCGATATACACAATGCTGTCGTCCCTGCGCATCTCCTCGCGCAGAGCTTCGACGCCCGCATCCGCATACGTGATCACCCGGCCTTGCTCTGACATGCCTTCTCCTCGATCTAAAACACATGCTCATTTACGGAGGTCGCCAACGGTTCCGGACTTCTCTCCGCGAATTCGACCGCTTGCTCAATGAACTTTTCCGTCTCATCGTCGACCGCTTGCAGCGTCCTGTCATCTGCTACTCCAGATTCGAGCAACAGTTTGCGAGCACGTTTGACGGGGTCCCGCTGTTTCCAAAGCTGAACTTCTTCGCGAGTTCGATAATCCGTGCCGGGATCGCCTTCGTGGTGGCCCACGTAACGGTAGGTTTTGCATTCGATCAGAGTGGGGCCGCCATCCCCGCGGGCACGGCGGATCGCGGCATCCGCGGCGGCGTGAACCGCCAGCACATCCTGACCGTCGACTTCCAACCCCGGCATTCCATACGCCACTGCGCGGCTGGCTATGCTGGTGTTCTTGGTGGCGCGCTGAAAAGCCATCTCCGTGGCGTACAGGTTATTTTCGCACACATACACGACCGGCAGGTTCCACACCGTCCCGAGATTGACCGCTTCGTGAAACGAACCGCTGTTGACCGCGCCATCGCCAAAGAAGCTAACGACAACCTGGCCATGCTTGCGCAGTTTGGCGCTGAGAGCGCTGCCGGTCGCGAGAGGAATCGGAGCACCCACAATGCCATTTGTCCCCATAAATCCGTACTCGGGTGCATACATGTGCATGCTCCCACCGCGTCCTCCCGAGCTTCCCGTGGTCTTGCCCCAGAGTTCTGCCAGTACGATGCCGGCCGGCACGCCCTTCGCCAAGGCGTGTCCATGGCCGCGATGCGTGCTGAAGATCAAGTCGCGCCTCTCGAGATTCGAACACACTCCCACCGCGACGGCCTCTTCTCCCACGTACAAGTGCACGAATCCTGGAAGCCTCCCGTTGCGATACAGCTCCTGAACCTTCAGCTCGAACAGTCTTAGTTCGAGCATTTTCCTGTAGTAGGTCAGGAGCAGTTCCTGCGAGGTTTGATCCTTCAGAACTCGTTCCGGCATTCTTGAAACCTCCTTAGTTCATTGCAACAGCGGTAACCGCTGGGACGCATGTGCGCGCTGCGAACGGTAGACAGCGGTGAACAGTTCCACCACCAGGCGTCCGGCCTCGGCATCGACCAAGGGTTCTCGATCTTCCGACACGGCGGAGAGAAAGTCAGCCAGCTGCATCTGGTGGTAGTGAGTCATCACATTCCAGGGTCGCGAACGATCCTCGCAAGTCCACGCTTCGAGATTCCGCTCTTCCCCCGGCACGGTCCAGATATCGTTGAAAGGCGGGTCCATTTTTTCTGTTACACCGGAGATGAAAGGGGACCCGCTGTCGATTTCTGCTCCCACCGACGCGCCTGAAGAGCCGTGAATGTGAATCTTTCCAAATAATCCCGGTCGCTGCGAATTGCTCAGGACAATGGAACCGATCCCGCCGTTCTTAAAACGGACAGAGGCAATCACGGTATCGTCCACCTCGATGCCGGGATGGTTATAGTTATCCCAATAGGCGTGCAATTCCACCGGCGGACCCATGAACCAGCTAAGCAAATCGAGATAATGCGGGGCCTGACTCACCACGACCCCGCCCCCCTCACCCTTCCATGTTCCACGCCAGGGATCAGACAGATAGTAAGAAGGTTCGCGCCAGCCAAGCATGGTTACAACCGCAAGCACTGGCTTGCCCAGCTTGCCGGCATCAATCGCGTTCTTCATTCTCTGCACGGGTTCATACCACCGGCGCTGGCTGATCACACCTAACTTGATTTCGGCGGCGCGCGCGGCCGCAATCGCACGGTCGCAGGAAGCAAGGTCGATCGCCAGCGGCTTTTCCGAAATCACGTGTACCCCGGCCGCCGCCGCTATCTCTACGGCGGCAGGATGCTGGGTATGTTGCGTGCAGACGGATAGCACATCCACTTCTTCCTGCTTCAGCATTTCGGCAAGATCGGTGTAGCCGTTCACCTGAAACTTCTTGGAGAAGGCATGAGCGCGCTCGGGTGCAACGTCGCATACCGACACCAATTCTGAATTGGGCAGGGACTGATAGGCCAGCGCGTGAGTGCCGGCGACCTTGCCGCATCCGACAATCGCAGTCTTCAGACGAATTGGTCGTGTCTTTCCCATGGCGCTTTGGCTTCAATCATCCTTTGTATCTACCGCCGTGCAATCAAGAAATCGAGGCGCCGTCCGATTCCCCGGGGCGGTGCCGCAATTCGACGTAAAATCCGAGCAGCTCCCGGGTGTCCAACAGTGCCCAACGAGTGCCCGGGCGAATCCCGGTTCCAGATTGCAGCACCGTCACTCCAGACTTTGCCAGCTCCCGCAACACAGGATCGATATTGCTTACCTCAAAGAGGATGTGGTGAATCCCGCCCCCGGTTTGATCAAGGAAGTCTCTGTACGCGCTGCTGCCTTCGACCGGCTGAATCAGTTCGACCTCGACGTCTCCCAACTGGACAAACGCCTGCCGTATTCGAATGTGTTCTTCGACTCCGCGGTAGTAATATTTGGACTCAACCCGATCCGGCCACTCCATCAACTGAAAGGGCCCAACGCCGAACAGGGAAGTCAGCAGCTGTGCCGTTCGATCCCGGTCGGCGACCACAATTCCGATCTGCACCAGCCGCTTAAGCTGTAGCCCGCCAGGAAGCGACGCTGATAAACTCGATGTCATTCCCAGTCCTGCACTTTCTCTTTCGAAGTCATCGCGCCAGATAGCCTCCATCTACGGGGAGAATTACGCCGGTTACCATGGAAGACGCTCGCGACGCCAGGAATAAAGCTGGCCCAACGATTTCCTCCGGCTCGCCCACGCGGCCCAGAGGAATATTGGAAACCCAGGTTTGCATTAATTTTTTCGCATCGAATTGCGGATCGGCCATAACATCTTTGAGACCGGGCGTAAGAAACTGGCAAGGGGCGATGGCGTTGACCCGAATTCCTCGGTCCGCCCATTCCAGCGCCAGTTGCTTGGTCAAGGCGTTCACTCCGCCCTTACTGGCGCAATAGGCATTCGCACCGCGACCGACGCCCACGGAGCCGGCGATCGAAGAGAAGTTGATGATCACTCCCTTGCCTTTATCAAGCATGACGCGTGCGGCCGCCTGGCAACACAAAAACGTGCCGCGCAGGTTGATGTTCAAAACGCGATCCCAGGTTTCCAGAGGAGTTAGTTCCGCCGGATCATGCTGGGGAATGCCTGCACAGTTCACCAGAATATCTACGCCGCCGAGCTCGCGGACAGTTGTGTCCACCATGGCAAAAACGTCCTCGGCAACGGCGACATTCGCCTTTATGGCAATGGCACGCCTTCCCGTGTTCCGCACTCTTCCGGCAGTACGCTGCGGGTTCTCGAGCGTGAGATCGCTGGCCGCTATGTCGCAGCCGAATTCCGCGAAGCCCACCGAAATCGCTTCGCCGAAACCCACTCCCGCCCCAGTGATCAGCGCCACACACCCGCTGAGATCAAAAAGTTTTCGAAAAGCGGTCTGTTCCATATCCATGTTCTTATCCGTACTTAAAAATCATCCCGGTCCAAATCGTGAAGACTTGCTTCTTAATCACTCTTTGGGGTTTGCCGCCGCGCTTTCGAACAACAACATCTCCGAGGTTCCAGCGGTCTCCAGCCGGACGGAAATTCCTTCCTGCATCAGTTGAGCGCCCGTCGTCTTCACCGTCTCATCGCGGCTTTCGAATGTCACTTTGTAGGTGCTGGCGGCATCAAGGCCGCGAGGTACAAAGCGGTACACAGGATCGCCGGAATTCGAGGTGCGGAACAGGGTGGCAGCGGCCCGCTTCCGATCTGGGCTCCCGTATTCGAGGACGACCCAGGGCGACTGGCTTAAGAACGGCGTCAGCGGCGTGTGATGGTAGACCACGCTATCGCGCAAGATGGGCCGCAATTCACGCTTGTAAAGTTCCACTCCAGAACGAATTTTGTCCCGCAAAATGGGATTCAATTCTGCAAGCGAAGGGGCAATCCCGCGGAAGATCGGCAGCGCCATTTCCACTTGTCGCAACTGGGAGTCGACATCGCCATCGCCGGCCAGATCCGGAACTTCCGTGCCGAACGTGCGTAACAGGATTTCCGGCGGCAGCACCCAAGTCATTCCGTTCAGAATCTTCACGCCACGCGGTTCCCGCATCCAGTCCGAAAGTTCTGTGTTGTCGAAGCGGTGCATGATGCCCCAATCAAGCCGCCCGCCGCCTCCGGCACAATTCTGAAAGATAACCTTCGGAAATTGCTGGCGCAGGCGGTCAAATATGGCGTACATATTCTCAACGTGCCGCCACGAGGAATTCTCAACAAAGCCGTCGCGCACATGGTTTCCGTCCTCTTCAGTTGACATGTTGTAATCGATCCGGAAGAGGTCCAGATCGTATTTGCGAATGAGCCGGGCGATCTCCGATTCCATCCATTTGGCGACCATCGGATTTCCTACGTCGAGCTGGCGGCCGTCGGCGATGGGTTGGCCATTGCGGGTCATGATCCAGTCGGGATGCTCTTTGCGCAACTTGGAGGCCGCTCCCGCGCCCTCAATCTCCACCCACAACCCGAAGCGCAGTCCTTTCTTCCGGGCATATTCGCGGATGGGCTGAAGGTCATTCGGCAGCCATGCGCCGGCGTACCAGTCGCCGACGTTTTGATACCAGCGGTTCGGTTCCGGCCCATACCAACCTGCGTCGATGACAAAGGTCTCGGCGCCGCTGTCAGCCGCCATGTCGATTTCGCGCTCAATTCCCGCCTCGGTCTCGTGATCCACGATATAGCCGCGATGGTTTGCTTCCACATCGAAGACATGTTCGGAGGGTGGGCGCGGAAGAACATCGCGGCGCACGTGACTCTGGAGTGCCTGGATAACGTGGTCCAGATCCGATTTCATGCAGAGGATGTGAGTTTCCGGCGTCTTGACGGTCTCGCCCGGTTCCAGAATGCGAAGCTCCGGATCGACGGAGCTTGGGCCCATGTCAAAAAACAATCGAGCCTCATTTATGGGCCTGTCAATCGAGTCCGTGCGGTCAACCGGAGAGAGCTCTACTTTGCTGGTAATCCGTATTTTCCAATTCCCGCTCCATGCCAATGAAGCGGCGAACCACTCTCCGGTTGCGTTGTTGCGCGCGAAGAACGTCGGGTGTCCCCACCCGGATTTTCCGCGGTCGCCGGAGATAATCTTGGTCTCGTTGACTACAGGGTCAAAGCGCCAGGCGCCTTCGTATCCCCACTTCTCGTATTGAGCGTAGCCCACGTCATACACATCCTCCGACCGGGGTTGAAGTTTCTCGGCGAAGTTTGGAGTGTGCCACAGTTGCCCTGCCCAGGGCGACACATTCGAGATGGCGGTAGGGCGCTTTCCCGTGTTGATGACTTCGAGCCATCGCACCATCACCGGACCGCCGTTGAGCAAAGTATGCACCTTCACTCGAATGGGGCGGACGCTGCTTTCAAGCTCGACCGTGACCAGCAATCCGTCCGGGTTGTGGACTTCGGATTTATCCGCTCCGATCCATTTCCACGTTCCGGAAAGCTTTTGCCCTTCGATTTCTAGCTTGAAGGCGTCGACCGGAAGAGTATCCATCTCTGGCCCTTCCGCGTCGAGTTGAATATCTGGGACGATCTGTCCGCTCGATGTCCAGTAACGATTCACCCAGCGCCCATTGCGCAGTTCCTCATCGCAAACCGTGAGACCGGAACTGAAACGAACCCCCGGAAATTGACCGGCTCGAATGACCGCCGAACGCGGACCCTGTTCCGAAGTTGTGGCCGCAAACAACAAGCAATGCAGAAATAAGAGACAACAAAAGACCGCGACGATATTGGCGAAGGCAGCCCGGGCGCGACACTTACGGCGCGTACAAGCTGTCCCATCGCGGAATTTCGTCACAATCTTCACCCCCTCAACTCGTCGCAATCTTCCATTGCACGTTTCCTTTGCCGGCAAGCCTGGTGACTCTACCCTGCTGCTCCAGAAACGAAAGATGACCGTGCAACGGATACATCAGTAACCATTGATTGTTCAGCGGCCACGCCCCCAAAGCCGGTCCGCACTCATCCATGAAGCCCCGTAGCGTAACCCCTCCGGGATGGTTTTCCAGGGTTTTCCAGACGAGGTTCGCCGCAATGTCAACAAAGCGGCGGGATTCGACCAGGAACTCCGACACTTGAGAACCGTGGAACGTCGGCCAATGACCGGAATAGATCCAGTCAATTTCGAATGCATGGAGCATTTGCAGGGTACCCAAGTATGCGAGCACCGAGTAATAACCGGGAGGCAGCGCCGGTTCGCCACTTGTGGTTGGGCAGTACCTGCCGTGGAGCGCATCGCCCACGAAGACGGCTTTATTGACCGGGTCGTAGAGGGCTAGGTGCCCATCGCTGTGGCCAGGCACGTGGAGAACCTGGAGCGAACGCTGGTCGTCAATGCTGATCCGTTCACCGCCAGCGAACGTCTGGTCGATTCTCTGCGGTTCGCCTACCATTTTTCGCACCCACGCGCTGGCCTCCGGGTGAAGGGCGAGGCCGACGCCATGATCGGGAATCCACTGGTTGTAGCGCAAGGCGAAAAGACGATCGGGATCTTCTATCATCAGGCGATCCGGCTCCCCGCAAGCCAGCAGCACTTGACCGGCAATTTTCTTGAGAGAAGCATTGCCTCCGTGATGGTCGGCATCGGCGTGGGTGTTGATTGCCATCGTCAAGCGTGATGGCTCTATCCCGGCTTGTTTGAGAAACGGGAAGATGATCTCACTCGGTGTATAGGAGGCACCCGTGTCCAGCAGAACTGTGTTGTCGCCTACAAATAAGTACTGGAAGAGATTGCGGTCGGCGACCAGGGAGGCTATCTGATACACGTTTCGGAAGATTTTCATAATTCTGCCGGAGTCACCAGCCAGACTCGGTGAAATGCAGAAACGATAGTTTTCGCGGCGCGATTAGATCTCAGGAGGAGATGAGCCGTTTCTTACAAGATACTGCAGCCTCCCGCAAGTTCCCAATGCCACTCGCACAATACTAAACCTGAACGCTACCGTCAACACTTTTGTTGACATAATTTATCGACTCGCGCTGGCGGGTTAGTGTTTTGTGCGCTCTCAGAACGAACAGCCAGAAGGAAGGCTATGCCTTTCCGGCGTAGCTTAGAATCGCGATCGCCATCACGAGAAAGGTTACGCCCTGAATCATCTTCCGGATGGGGCGCGTCCCGGTGTGAGCCCATTCGCCGATTAGCACGCCGAAAACCGTGCTGGCCACGACGATGGCCGCGAGAAACAACGGCCATCCGATGGCGGTGCCAAGGTCACCCAGTTTGATGGTGGCGATGCTGTAAAGAACAATGCTGCCATACCACAAAATCCCCATACTGGCTGCAGCCAGCCAGTAATGCCATGTGCGTGGCAAGCGCAGGTCGCTGGCATTGCCTTTCTTGCGCATCAAGAGGTAACAATAAATCACGCCCGGCAAAAAGCCGGCGTAGAGGCACGGCAACCACACCGCATTCGACATCATGGCCAGACTCGCGCCGTGTTGCTGTGCGGAGCGCTGAATGCTGCCTCCAAATGCCAGGCCCAGGTTCAGCATGGAGCCGAGAATGCCGGAAATAAAAGCCAGCAGAAATCCGCCCAGAAAACCCTGCCGCACGCTGGCGCTCTCCTGCCGCAGGGCAGCCTCGCGCTGCTTTCCTGCCAGTCCGCACAATGCCACACCCACGATAATCGTCAGCACTCCAAGAAAAATCAGGCCGCCCTGCCGCGTCATGACAAGGTTGGAATGTTGGGCGATCAACGGGGTGAGTGCGCCCACGGCTGCCGAGGTCCCGAGGCATACTGCGAAAGTGATGGCCAAGCCCACTCGGGTCAGAGCCAGACCAAAAAAAACCAGGGATACGCCCCAACTGGCGCCAAACAATACCATTGCCGCGAGCGTTCCGTTCGATACCGTTGCGTATGTCGACCACAGTCTGGGCACCGTAAGCAGCGCGATCACAGTGGGAACCACGGCCACGCCCAAGATAGAAAAAGCGAACCATGAATGCTCCCACTGCCACTTCTTATTGAATTTCATGGGCAGCGCATACGCGGCATTCATGACTGCGGCGCAGAAAACCAACGAGACTGCTTGAACGGTTTGGGAACTCATTGTCGTTTCGGCTTGTATGCGGGAATTCTGATTCCCGCCGAAAGTTGCGTGCTGCCCGAGATTTGTCCAAGCAGTTTCAAGCCGAGCCATTGAAGCACTCAACCTTTCGATATGTCAACAACATTGATGACATCCAGGATGCGTTGCCGAGGTGGCATCGCTTCAGGGTTGAGCGAGAGTGCTGTCCAAATCATCGGTCCAGTCGCCGGTTGCGAAGCTAGGAAAAACAGAACTTTGTTCGAAGATGCGCGAATATAAGCCATCAAAGTACTGCTCCACTTCGCCCTCGATTTTCTCCAGCGGCGTTTTGAGAACCATTCGTACGTACTGCTCATGGTTGTCGCGCCGATTCGCGAGCGGGATGCGAGAGGAATACGCTCGGGCGATAATGAAAATATAAGGATTCATGAGCAGATTGAGCGTCCGGTAAAGAAGCGGCTGATTGGCCGCCTTCCAGATGGTGCGATGTAGCTCCATGTCGGCGTGAAAAAACCGTTCCTCACTGTTCTTTGCCGCTGCCGCCTTTAGTTTCTTAAGTGCCCGATTAAGAAGCTCCGGAGAATTGATCGAGGAGTTCTCCCTCATGTAGCGCACACACAGCCCTTCGAGTTTGGCGCGCATGCGAAAAATCAAGCCGATTTCCGCCAGAGAAATGTCGCGGATAAACGTACCGCGCCGCGAAGTCGTGACCACCAGGCCGTCACGCTCCAGGCGCAGCAGAGCCTCACGCACCGGTCCGCGGCTGACCTCCAGTTCCCGGGCGAGATCCTCTTCGATAATGCGCTGGCGCGGCCGCAGTCTGCCGGCGTGAATGGCCTTGCGCAAATGCGCCTCCACCCGTCTGCTGGCGGAAATGCCGCGTTCTGGTTTAGGAGAATGAGCCTTCGGGGTTCGCATGCAGAGTGGCCGATATTTATAAGCTGGTTTCGGCCAAAAGGCAAGAGCCCTCACGATGCACCGTTTGCCCAATAGCCGCACCACGCAGCGGACCAGCTTTCCTTATGATAAGCCAGCACCGCAACCCGCCCCAACACTCTACCATGTTGTCAACAAGATGGGTGACAGCACAGTTGGCAAAAGAACCATGGACGACAAGCCGGGAAACTAAGGTGATTGCCTGTTTCCGTCAATCCTTACGGCATGATGCCATGTTGTAGACATTAGTGTTGACAATATTTCTCTTGACAGTGGCGGAAACATGATTTAACCTCCGCGTCGGTCCATGGGAGTGTGCAGAGCCGTGTCAGCCTACCACTGCACTCGAGTGCTTCGGCCGGAAACTGTTTCGGTCGCCCCACGGGCACGTTGTCAATCGAAGGCGTTCTTGCTAAGGAGACTCCACGATGAACTCCGCGATATGCCGTCCTCTGGTACTCATTGCAGTTCTTTCGCTGATAAGCGTCGGTTCGTTGCATGGACAAACGGCAGTTACAGGAGGCATCGAGGGCAACGTGACGGACGCTTCCGGTGCGATCGTTGCTGGCGCGACGGTGGAAGCGGCGAACACCGCAACCGCGGTGGTCGAAAAAACCGTCACCAACGATGACGGAGTGTACCGCTTCCCCAGTCTGATCCCGGGGACATATACGATTACAGTCAGCAAGCAGGGGTTCGCTCAATTCATAAGACAGGCTGTCCGAGTCGACGCGGGAACCGGCGTCCGCGTCGACGCCAAGTTGCCCATCGGCACTGTGGCCAGCAAGATTGAGGTTACTGGCGAGGCTCCCCTTCTTCAGACTGATAGCGCGGAGATTAGTGAAACTGTTCAATCGGCACAAATTAACGAGCTTCCCACCTTCGGCAGGAACATCACACGCCTGTCACTTCTGGCGCCGGGGGCGTTTATGGAGCAGGGCCAACTGGACCTTCATCCCGAGAACGCCGGCGAGGACTTTGACGTTAACATCAACGGCGCCCAGACCAACAATAACTCCCATATTCTGGACGGAGTAGATAATACCGAGGTGATCCAGGGGTACTCACTGCTCGTGGTCCCCCAAGATGCGGTGCAGGAAGTGAAGCTCACCACGTCCGACTATAGCGCCGAGTATGGACACGTAAGCGGCGGAGTATGGCAGGTTACCACCAAGTCGGGCACGAATGCTCTGCACGGATCACTATTCGAGTACTATCGCTCCGGCAGTTTTTTCGCCGCCGATTCCTTCAGCCAGCCAAACGGTGTACCGGGCAATGTCTGGAATCAGTTTGGGGGCAGTTTGGGCGGTCCCATCAAAAAGGACAAGCTCTTTTTCTTTGGGGACTTCCAGGGAATGCGGAATCATTTCGCTACTTCCAGCCTCTACACAGCGCCTATCGACGCATTCAAGGATGGCGACTTTAGTTCCGTCGCGTCAACTGACCCCATCTATGACCCAGCCACGGGCAATGCAGACGGAACTGGGAGAACCCAGTTTTCGTGCAACGGTGTTCTCAATGTGATCTGCCCGGATCGCATCAGCAAGGCCGCGACAAACCTGCTGGCGCTGCTGCCGGAACCGACCGTCCTGGGTGCGGTCAACAATAACTTTACCGTCTCTCGCCCGGCTATTTTCGACCAAAATCAGTTCGACACGCGCGTCGACTACTTTGTCACTCCGAAAACCGTAGTTTTCGGGAAATTTAGCTATTTTCAAGCGAGTTTTTTCACCAACAATGTGTTTGGGGCAGTGGGAGGCGGACCAGCATTGGGTGGCGCTGTTAACTCGGGAAATTCACTGGATCACGACAAAAGTGCCATGGTGGATTACCAGCACACCTTTTCCTCAAGCTTGCTGCAAGACTTCCGTTTCGCGTTTTCACGAATCTACATTCAAGAGTTGCAACTGGATGCGAATTCAGAAGCCGCAAACGCGGCAGGAATCCCCGACATCAACCTGGGTACGGTTTACACCTCCGGGTTGCCGGACTTGCAGGTGGATGGTCCGACCGGCGCCTTCACGATGGGGGATATTGGTCTGCCATTTTTTGAGCACGAAGCGACACTCCAGTTCTATGACAACTGGACGAAAACCTCGGGCCGACATGCCTTCAAGTTCGGAGCGGACATCGAGAAATTCTTCGGTATCCGGACCGATGTCAGCGGCCGGGGCACTTTCGATTTTGACCAGAATCTCACCGGCAACCCCGCCGTGGCGAATTCAGGCTTGGGGATGGCGAGCTTCCTCCTTGGTCTCAGCGACAGCTTCGGCAGGGACATCACCTTGAATCAGCCCCAGGAGAAGATGTGGAAGACCGCCTTCTACGGCCAGGATACCTGGCAAGCCACGCCCAATCTCACCCTGACATTGGGCTTGCGATGGGATTACCTCAGCCCAATCTTCACGCCCAACGGGGAGAGCGTGGGAAACATTGATCTGAGCACCGACGACGTGCTGTTGACCAACTTGGCCGGCAAGTATGCCGGAGTCACAACCCCCAAAACCGAATTTTCGCCACGGCTAGGAGTGTCGTACCGGTTGCCCCACGAAACGGTGCTCCGCGCCGGATATGGCCGCAGCTACTTCATGAATCCGTATGGCGCGGGTTTCGGCACCCAGGGGTGCTGCTGGCCCATCAAGCAAAGCCAGGCGGACACACAGGCCAACCCCTACGCGCCGTTGGACTTCACGCTTGATCAGGGTCCGGGGCTGCCTGCCGCACTTCCTCCCTATCCATCAAATGGCATGATTCCATTTAATGGTGGTCCAACTGGCTTCAGCGAGTACTTCGTGGGAACTGGAACCTATCCTCACAGCTACAACGACACGTACAACGTAACCTTGGAGCATGCCCTGCCATACCAGGTTACCGCTTCGATTGCGTATGTGGGGAACATAGGCCGTCATTTGTGGGACAACATTGATGTGAACGCCCCCGTCCCGGGACCGGGTGACTTCAATCCGCGGCGGCCTTATTTTGCCAACTATGGCTGGACTCAAGAGGAATACCAGCGGAACGACCAACTCGCCGGCTATCCAGAACTCAAGAGTAACTACAATTCATTACAGGCCCGAGTCGAAAAGCGTTTTCATGCCGGCCTCTATTTGCTGAGCAATTTCACCTGGGATAAATCGCTTGACGAGGGAACGTTCGGGCCCACGAATCAGTTTAACTTCGCCAGCAACTACGGAAATTCCGACTCCACGCGGCCTTGGGCCTGGGTGAGCGCGGCCAATTGGGAGCTTCCATTCGGACATGGTCGGACTTTTGCGAACAATCTGAGCCGCAAGGCCGACGCCGTTGCCGGAGGATGGACACTCAGTGGAGTTTTCAATTTTCAGGGCGGCACGTTTTTCACGCCATATCTCTCCAATAACGCTTCCCTGAATTCCACGATCACGCTAAGACCGAATCGCATCGGAAGCGGGGAGGTGTCCAATCCCAGTCAGAAGGAGTGGTTCAACCCGGCGGACTTTACCGTGCCGGCACCGTATACCTACGGGAACTCAGGCAGAAACATCTTGTTGGCTCCTGGCTACGGCGAAGTGGACTTGTCCTTGGCCAAGTCTTTCGTTCTCACGGAAAGAGCCCGTTTGGAACTTAAGTGGGATGTGTTCAACGCGCTCAACCGGGAAAATCTAGGGCAGCCCAACCCCTATGTCGACACGGCCACCGCCGGACAAATCACGAGCATCGTTGATTTCAGGCGGCGCATGCAGATTGGAGCCCACATCACCTTTTAATTTTTCCCCCGTCAACCGGACTCGCCTCGGCTGGTCGTCGCCGAGGCGAGTCCCATCGCTTGGGTTCAATCCGGGTCGTTTTGCGGTAAAGCCTTGCTGCGTGCTTCCGCAGTCTGACCTCCATGGAACAAAACCAGAGTCCGAGGCTCATTCGATGAGAGCGTTTCTCCTGGCTGGCTTGATCTGCTGCATCGCGACCTTCGTACCCGCCCAGGTTTCCATCACCAAGCTGCCCGCCGGTTGGGAGCTGACAAATGGACATATCCACGTCGAACTGGCTCTCTCATCCGGAGCCGTGCGTCTAAGATCGTTGCGGCGGGAGGGTGGCGTTGAGTGGGCGGTCGGCGGCACGCCGCTGGTAGCTTTTCCCGAGAAAACGAAGAATCCGTACCGGTATTCGGAAGATAGCATTTCGGATCTGGATAAAGGAGGCAAGCAGCTCACCCTGCGCTTCCAGTCCGATGACGGGGGACTGCTTTCTCTGCAGTTGAGACTGTATCCCAGCGGCGCCGTAATTCAGATGTGTATGCAAGTGCAGAACCGGAGCCGGCATGACTTGCCTCTCGATGCCCACATCGATCCTTTGTTCCTGACCCTGAAGAATCCCGCCAGCGGACTCAAACCCTACTCCTCGATGAAGGGCCAGCATGGATTTTATGAGGACGGGAATCTTGGGCAGAAGCGCGAATTCCCGGACTGGGTGGTGCTGGAGAATGAAGATGCCGGAGAATCAATGCTAATCGGGGGTGAACCCGGTCTCGGCGTGCTTGGATGGAAAGCTGAAGTCCAATCCTCCGCAGCTAACACCGTGATCCGCGCCGGGACAATTCTGATAAAGGAAAAGAAATCTGGTCCCGCTGCGACCTTCGAACTTGCGCCGGGGGAGACAGTGGAAACCCCCATCGGCTTCTTCGCACTTGCCAAAGGAGACACTGACGACGCGGGCAATGAGACGTTCCGCTATCTAAAAAAGTATGTCTTTCAAACGCCTTTGCCGGATTCGCCGTTGGTCACGTATTGCATATGGCTCACTGAGAAGAATAGCGAAGAGCAACTCCTTAAAGAGCTCAAATTGGCGAAACAGGTGGGATTTGACGTCTTCTATCACGATGCTACTTGGTACCAAGGTGCCTCTGTTATTCCCGGTATGAACGACTGGACTCTGGGACTGGGGAGCTATCAAGAAGACAAAGAAAAATTCCCGCACGGTCTCAGCAATCTTTCCGATGCCGTGCATGCCATGGGCTTGAAATTCGGGCTTTGGGTCGATCCTGGGAATGTGGATGCGGCGCGGGTGGAGTCGGGTGAGATTCCGACGAAGTGGTTGGCGATGATCGACGGCAAGACAATGGGAACCACGCACCCTTCTCTTGCCCCAACAAAACAGTTGTGCCTGGGAGATCCGGAGGTGGTGGCATGGATCGAGAAACAGCTCGGAGACATCATCGAAAAGTGGCACTTGGATTGGATCAAATGGGATCCTTCCGCCACCGTCAGCTATGAGTGCAACCGTACAGACCACGGTCATGGGAAAACTGACGGCGCCTACGCGGCTTATCGCGGGCGGCTGGAGATTATCCGCTACCTGCTCAAACGCTTTCCGAACCTTTCCGGCTTCGAATGCGATCCATCCCTGCGATACGCGCGAACCAATCCCGGTCCTCAGGGTCTTCTCCCCGGTGGATACACCAACGAATTCATCACCGGCCCCATGCTCAGCCCCAACGTCTGGGGCTCGCTCGCGACTGCGGGAAAGGGCGACGCGGGGGGAGAATACCTCACGGCGCGCTGGTACAGCGCTTCCGCTCTTGACTATTACTTTCGGAAGCACTTTACGCATGGCGTGACCTTCGGCAATATCAACGGCATGTCGTCACAGTTTCTCTCGGCGGCTCCGCCCGGCTTCGTGGAAGCTTTGCAGCGCAATCTATTGTTCTTTAAGCAGTACCGGCACCTTTTGCTGGATGACGTTTACCATCCGAAAGTAGGGGTCGCGGGTTGGAGTTCGATTCAGTACGTGAAGGATGATTCCAGCGAGTCCGTGGTGTATATTTTTCGGGACCATTCGAAGATCGCCGACACTACAGTTCGCCTGCGCGGTTTGGATGCGAATGTGATGTACCGGGTGACAAGCCTGAATGACCGTCCCGGGCGGGAGAAAGACATGACCGGAAAAGCTTTGATGAACGGCGTTGCCGTGCATCTACCCAATGAATGGCTGGCGAGGGGCGACGGTGCGTTCAACCAAGAATTTGCCGGCCAGCAGAGTTACGGCTCGGATATTTTGTTGCTTCGGCGTGTTCCGTAAGCGTGCCAGTCAGCCCTGGGCAGGGTATTGTGACGTTAGGGCGTCAGCAGAAATTTGCAGTCAATTCGACCAACTTACGGTGTGTCCCTGATCAAAACTGAAATTGCGGCTCTGGCCTCAAGACGTGATTGACCCTCTGACCTCGGATCACGCTTCCTTCCCTAAGCCGAGCTTGGCCCGCAAACTTGGGTTGTTCGACGCCACCATGCTGGTCATGGGCGGCATCGTGGGTTCCGGTATATTCATCAATCCATACGTAGTGGCGCAACAGGTGCATACGCCGGCGTTGATCCTGGGAGCATGGATTTTTGGCGGGGTCATGGCAATAGGCGGTGCCTTCATCTGGGCCGAGCTGGCGGCCACGCTGCCAGAAGTGGGCGGTCAGTATGCGTACCTCCGCGAGGCCTATCACCCAGCGGTCGCGTTCCTATATGGATGGGTGCTGCTGCTGGTGATCCAGACCGGAGGCATGGCGGCGGTATCGATCACCTTCGCACGCTACTTTCTCGAGCTGACCGGCGTGCATGCGCAGGACTGGATCGTCGCGACATCCGCGCTCGCAACCTTGACGCTCATCAACTGCCTCGGGGTAAAAACCGGCGGCCGAACCCAGAGCATATTTATGGTGATGAAAATCGTCGCCATCGCGGCGCTGGTGATCGCAGGATTGGTCTTAGGGGGAAGGCATGTGACCACTACGACCGCGGCTGACCGTAACTGGTCGCTGACATCTTTTGGCGCGGCCATGGTGCCGGTGTTGTTTGCTTACGGAGGATGGCAGACGGCCAATTTTCTAGCCGGTGAAGTGAAGGAGCCGAGGAAAAACCTGCCCCGAGGCTTACTGCTTGGGGTGCTCGGGGTAGTGGCGCTATACATCGCCGTGAACTGGGTTTGTCTGCGCTCTCTCGGCCCGAAGGCGCTGGCCGTAAGTGGCACACCCGCAACCGCAGTGATGCGGATAGCGCTCGGCCAGCGGGGCGCGACCTTCATTGCGGCCGCAATCGCGATCTCGACATTGGGATTTTTGAGCCAGTCGATCTTAACCGCGCCTCGCGTGTACTTTGCGATGGCCGATGACGGCCTGTTCTTCCGCGCGGTGGCGTGGCTCGATCCGCGCACGCGGGTGCCGGTGGTTGCCATCGTCCTGCAAAGTGTGTGGACGGTCGTGATCGCCGTATCGGGCCGCTATGAGCAGATTCTGAATTACGTCATTTCGATGGATTTCTTGTTTTTCGGGTTGACTGCGACCACAATCTTCGTGTTTCGACGGCGGGCCGCGAGGGGCAAGATGAACCCCAGCCCCGGCTATCGCATGCCTGGCCATCCGGTCAGCACGACGATATTTGTCGCGATATGCTGGTGGGTGGTGGCGAATACCATCTACCGGTATCCCCAGAACAGCCTCGTCGGTTTTGCCCTGCTGCTGGCAGGCATTCCCGTGTACTGGTTCTGGAGCCGGCGCGCTTCGTCGCGACCGGTGAACGGATAGCCGGCTTTCGCGGCTTCAGGAGCGTAAACGCATGGATGCTGTGAGGGTGGACGCCGTCTCGCGCTATCTGGCGTGGGCCAAGCTGTGCTCGAATGCGCGCTTCAATCTGGCTGCCAGCGGGGTATTGGACTATCCCCTGGCTGAGTTGCCGGTACGCATCGAAGATCTGGAGATCGGGGGCACTGGTCCGTACGGCTACAAGCCGCTGATGGAGCGGTTGGCGGCGAAAGCAGGCGTGCCGGAGGCGTGCGTTGTTTATACGCTCGGCACGTCGATGGCTAACTATATAGCGCTGAACGCGCTCGTCCACCGGGGAGATGAGGTGCTGGTCGAGCGGCCCACCTACGACCCGCTGCTGACCATTCTCGATCATATTGGAGCGAAGGTCAGCCGCTTCGAACGCCGCGCGGAAAAAGGATTTCAGTTGGAGCTGAAAGAGCTGGAACACAAACTCACTCCGGAAACGCGTCTGGTGGTTCTTTGCAACCTGCATAATCCAAGTGGTGCTCTTACCGAGGACAGCACCATGCGGCGCGTCGGCGAGATGGCGGCCGCGGTAGGAGCCCGCGTCCTGGTGGATGAGGTCTATCTCGAAACTCTGTTCGACAGGCCATGGCGCTCCGCATTTCATCTAGGGACGAATTTTGTTGTGACCAGCAGCCTGACCAAGGCGTACGGCCTGAGCGGTATTCGCTGTGGATGGATACTGGCCCGGCCGGAACTGGCGCAACGCATGTGGGAGATCGTGGACTTTACCTACGGAAGCCCGGTGCATCCCGCGGAACTGCTCTCGGTGATTGCGCTCGATCATCTCGACCGCATTGGGGAACGCGCCCGCGGCTTGCTGGAAACGAACCGGGCTCTGCTCAATGATTTCCTGGCGGGCCGTTCGGAGCTTGAATGCGAGCCCAGCCGCTTTGGCACCACTGTCTTTCCGCGGCTCAAGACGGGTGCTGCTAGTGAATTCGTAAGCATGCTGCGCGAACGGTTCGAGACGAGCGTGGTGCCGGGAGAATTCTTCGAACTACCGCAGCACTTCCGCATTGGGTTCTGTGGAGCGACCGATATGGTGCGCGGGGGACTGGGGCGGCTGGGCGCCGCGCTCGATGCCTTTCGCAAGCAATCCAGCTAGCGAGAATGAACCGTTGCTCCCGAGGGAGTGTCTTTATCTCGAATGATAATGATGGGATCCCACACAATCGGATCGGCACGGTTCTCATTGTTGTGTCTTACGATGAATCGGATTTTATCGCCGCCGGCTACGCGCAGGTTCGCAATTTCGTAGGGAGTGGGGACCTCATAGTCAGGAAGAACCTCAGCCCATCCTTTTGAAGGCCATATCTGGTGCGAATTATGGAGAATTCGCACAAAACAGGACGCCTGATTTTCTGCGCTGGGATCTTTGCGGATTACGCCGGAAGTATTCACCATGCCGGCTGACGGTACTACGAAGGTGCGCGATAAGTCGTATTGCGCCGAGGGTTGCATCCAGATTCTTCCAATCCTGCCCAGCCCTGAGCCGGTCCAGCGGCCTTCATACCCACCGCTGTCCCAAACCAACTCCCGGTACGTACCGTCTTCGGGCTCCTGTTCGTAAATCCAGTGCTTTACAAACTGTGAGGGAGAGAAATCGCCGAGGGCTTCGTAGATTTGGGGTTCGCCCGCAACCTTTCGAGCAACCACAGCCGGACTGCGATTGCCGTCTCCATCCACCGCTGCGACCTCAAAGTTTGCGTCGATGTCGTTGCGGGCGGAATCGGAATGATCGAAGAAGAAAGTTCCTTTAGCGGTTTTTCCAACAAGCCTTCCATTCTTGTGGATCTCGTAATAGGAAACCCAGTTGTTGTCGTGGCTGGGCGACCACTTCACTTCAATTCCTTGTACACCGAGATTCGTCCCCCGGCGCTTGGTCACGTTGGCGGGCGAACTTGGAGGAACATGATCGGTGCCCGAGCCCGGATAGTGAGGCAAGTTCAAAAATATCAGTTCTCCTGCGGCAATTTTGTCGAGACTGATTCCATCCGCCATCAGCTTGGCGCCGCTTTGACGAAGGTGCAGCCCCAAGATGCTCGCGCGCACGTCGTAGAGCTCCGCCGGCAACAGTCCGCGTGGATAAATGATCACTGGCTTGGTGGAGGCTTCCAGATGAATGGGCTGGGTCAACCGCGCATATTTGAATCCCATCGCGTCGGGATGAGTTTGGCTCATGTCAAGGTCAACCGTGGCGAGCACCTTGCCATCGTCAGCTCGCACCAGCGATAACCCATAAGTGCCACGGTTGTTTCCGGGATCGAATTGACCTAACTGCGTAACCGTTAAGGGCTCGTTCAATTGGATCGCCATTCCAAAGAAACGGTCCGCCACTGGCCGGTCGGTCCCCAACTTTGCAATTTTGGTGACCAGCGATTCATCGCCCGCACCCGACCGATATTTCACATTCAGCGGGCCGAATTCCTGCCCGGGCACGCCGTAGTAGCGGAAAGTTCCATCGACCGGGTCTTCGTAAATTCCGGTTTCAATGCCGGCGGCCGAGGTTGTCGTGGCCACGTTCATTTCTCCCGGTCCTCCGCGGTATTGGTCGGTTGACTCTGGCGAAAGTTTTAACAGCCGGCTTATCACGAAATAACTTGAGCCGTGCTTCTCGTGCTTGGTGAGAATCACACCTTTGGAGCCGTCTCGATTCATTCGCTGGAAATACCAGATGGCGTCGTCGTGATCGACTTTGGGGCGGAACACGTGACTCCAGCGACCCGCCACTGCTTGTGCCACCAGATAGTGATAAATCTCCCAGTCCTTGCGGATCGATTCCACATCGGGTCCGTCGCCGGGATCGCGATACCAAGTAGGGTCCATGGCCAGGTGGGTGCGGTCGGTCGCGGGCTGGTAATACGTGTGATCGAAATCAACCACATTGTGGAGTTTGTCGGGGGGGACCAGCAGGGAGGTGTAGTAGGAGCTGTAGGGTCCGACGCCGCCATCCGTGTATTCGCCGGAATCGGCGAGTCGAGCGAGATCGTAGCTGATCCAGCGTCCTCCTCCATCACAAGCGTCGATGCCGCTCTGAGGATGCTCGTTCTTGAAGTGCTGCAGCAGACTACGAAAATTCTGATCGGCGGCGAGCGCATCCGTGTCGTTGGCGCTGGCGGCGGGCGCGATGTCGTAGCGCCACTGAAAACCTCCCCAAGCGTCGACCGCGTTATCCAACAACCGGCTTTGCCAATCGGCGGTCGCTGGAATCGACTGTTCAAGAGTATCCTGACCTGGAATCAGCCAGTCTGGGTGCTGCTGCGCGATTTTGGATTCCGGAGTGGCCAGAAAAGTGGGATACCACAACACCCATTTCATTCCGTATTTGCGCAAGTAATCGTTCGTTCTCTTCCACGCGGGCCCATTCCATGTACCCCACGTGTCGTACCACCCAGCATCGTCCCATAGAATATCTGTGCCAGTTTCCCGCAGAAGATCGACGTAACGGAGGTCGAGAGCCAATCTTCGTCCCCAATTGTCGGCGCTCGGCGTGCCGCCTTCACCAACCCAAGGGTCTGGCCAATCGACTGCCCACCGGGTCTTGGCGAAATATTCAGGATTCGTGTCTTTCCAAAAATAAGCGTATTGCCAATCCAGAAGCTGATTCCCCAGTTCGTCGATTCCGCCAGAGAATGGCGCCATAAATGCTTTCGGCGTTTCAATCCGCGCGCCAGGAGCCAAGTCTTTTTCAAAGCCAGCCAACTCTAGCCGCATGCCCAATGGCGAGCCTTCTCGGCCGCCAATCTCAAAATGCCAGTGGCCAAGATAATCCCAGCCTAGCGCCAATCCTTCGCGGGCGTTGGGATTGAACAGAAAAATGAGCGGCAGGTAGCTGCTGTAATTTCCCGGCTGAACACCGCCGTTGGAATCGAGAGCGCGTTGATAAGCCGGGCTCATCGCCTCGCTCTTCAGAAGTTGGCTCCCGTTGTAGTTGCCGCCACCCGTTAAGTAGTTAAATTGAAGGTCCTGCGCCATGGAAGCGAGTATGCCGGAGCGCAAGAACTCAACATGTCCAATGTGGACGGGGCTCGCGGATGAGTTCTGGAGCGTCATCCATTCGCGAATTACTGGGGTTCCGGGGTAAATCACATAGTGCTTGGTTGCTCGCAAGCCTGTCGATTCAACTTCGATGTCGAGTTGGAGCTCTCCCAGGTCACCCTTGGCAACGTGCTCGCCGTTCAGCTTCCAACGCCAGCTCGATGCACCCACATCTTGGCCGTTTGCCGAGAATCGGATCTCAGCTGAAGGATGACTCCCATCCTCATATTCCCGCCCTGACAGACGGTTGCGCAGTGAGACCGACGAAAGCATGCCGTCTGAGAAACGAACCCTCTTTTCAACCAGCGACGTGCCCAATATCCATTGATTGCCTTCGCGGCGCACATAGCCGTCGCCGCTTTGAAGATTGGTTTGTGCCCACAGCGCGGACGCAGTTGCGCATAGAAATACCACTCGGAGAACAAAGCCGCTGCGCATTGGTTTCGATCTGGCCTCCGGGCGTGCGAACAAACGGCCTCCTTGATTAAAGCGCGGGATTAAAGCGTGGAGCGATCGAAGGGCCGTGGCCAGGCCGCAAGCGGCCATCCCGTAGCTTCCTCGATTTCCAGCAGACGGTTGAACTTGGCAAGTCGCTCGGACTGCTGAATCGATCCATTCTTGAATTGGTCGGCCAGCCATCCCACCGCCAAATCCGCCGCCCAGTTGTCTTCTGTTTCCCCGCTGCGAACGCTAAGCGTGACTGCCCAGCCTGCCGCCCGCGCTTGCTGACAGGCTTCAAGCGCTTCCGTAATGGTTCCAATCTGATTGACCTTGAGCAACAGGGAATCGCAAGCCTCCGTTTCTATCGCCCGTGTTATGCGGCCCGGGTTAGTACATAGGAGATCGTCCGCCAGAGTAAGGGCCCGGCCCGCGATGGCCCGGCGGAGCTTGGGCCAGTTCTCCCAGTCATTTTCCGCAAGTCCGTCTTCTACACTTAATATCGGATATTGATCCAGCCACTCTGCTATGGTTTGGATCATTCCGGCACTGTCCAGAGTTTTCGAATCCAACTGATATTTGTGGTCCCGGTAGAAGTGCGTGGCGGCGACATCAATCCCGAGGAAAACATCCTTGCCAGGAGAGTAGCCCGCTCGTTCGATCGCTTCCAACGCCAACTCCAGCATCTCTTCGGTAGACTCACAGGGCGGCGCCAATCCGCCTTCATCCGCGGTCAGAAGGCGCATTCCATACTTTCGGTGCACAAGGTCGGCCGCGGCCTGATAAATGTCGAAGGCCGAAACCAAAGTTTCATCGACCGTTCGGGCGGACATTGGAATGATCAATACGTCCTGCACCGACACCTGCTGCCCGGCATGCTTCCCGCCGCTGAAAAGATTGATGGTCAGGCGAGGTAGTCTCTTTGCGGAAGGGCCCAGCATGGTGGCGAAGTGCTGATGAAGAGGAACGCTGCAATACAGAGCGTAGGCCCGCGCAAAAGCGACGGATACAGCCAGAATGGCATTCGCGCCAATACGCGACTTTGTGGGAGTTCCGTCCAGAGCGATGAGCGCTCGGTCCAGTTCAGCCTGATTTGTGAACGCTCGCCCAGCCAGACCGTCCCGAAGCACTCCGCCAATATTCGCTGCCGCGCGACGGCAGCCCAATCCCCGATATCGCTGTGGGTCTCCGTCCCTCAGCTCAAATGCTTCGGCGCTTCCCGTAGATGCTCCGGAGGGCACGGAAGCGGAAGCCCTGATCCCGCTTTCCAAAACGCAGGTTGCCAGAACCGTGGGTCTGCCGCGGCTATCCAGAACTTCGCGGCCGGAGAGTTGCTCAATTCTTAGCATAGGTTTCGATATGGTGAACGAACACGGCAATCAAATCGAGAACGCAGGTCGGAGGCGACACAATAAGCGACAAAACGATTTCCCGCTGTCGTGCCATCTCCTCGGCCGTCAGATACTCTAGCGGCGATTTCCCCGCGACCCGCGCCAGCAAGCACCCAAGTGTATGGCGAGCAACTCGTGGCTCCACGGCCCCAGCCCAGTTCAGCCCCGCAATCTCTTTGCGGTAAGCCTGCCAGAACAGCGCCGCAGCGCTGGCCAACCGCGCGCGTTCTCTGGGCAAGTGATGAGCCTTGCTGAGAAAGTGCGTCAAGGCGAACCCCACGTCGAACGCCGGGTCTCCGAAGTGAACCACCTCGTAGTCAAGCAGAATTAATTGGTTCTGGTAGATAAGTGTATTCTTTGGGCTAAAGTCGCCGTGAACCAGGCTATGCTTGTGGTGAAGCGTTTCCTGCGCCAGCGCGTTGAGAAACCTGGCGGATGCGGCTGTCTTTTGCGCGGTGTAAATGTAGTACGGCTGCAGGCGAAGACTTTCGAAGTACGTGGTGTCTGCAAATGTTCTGGAGACTTCCGCCTCGTCCTCCGATGACCGGCGATGAATCGTGCCCAGAAGCAAACCGAATTGCTCGAAGTAAGTTGAAACGATCTGGCCCGAAAGCAGCGCAGATTTCCAATTCTGGTTTTCTTCCGGGATCGCTTCCATGCCCATCAGGTGATTCGCCAGGTCTTCAAAAATGAAAGCAGGAGTCGTTCCCCGCGGCGCCGAGTGATTAAGCCAGCGAAGAGCTTTCGCTTCTACCTCGATTCTCTCAGGACTGCTGAACCAGTCCAGCTGGACGCGCAATTTCGCCAACGCCTGTTTCAGAACCCATCCGCGCCCACCAGCGCGCGACACCCTCACAGTCCGGTTCGAAACGCCTCCAGGAAGCTTCTTAAACGCAACCGTCTCGCCCAAATCCACGTATCTATGCTCCGTCAGATAGTCGCGCAGGGCGGCAAAATCCTCGATGTCAAGCTCCATCCGATAACTCGCTCAGATCCAGGATTAACGCCGTCGTTCGCTGGCGCCAGCGCCCGAGAGCAATAGGACTGGGACGAAGAGACCCGTCGTATCGCAGCAGTTCGTTTTATCTTTTCCGTACGCGCTCGGAGGCACGTCACCGATTTCAATAGGTTCGTTCTGTTAACAATAGTGTTGACAGCCAGAACTGCCTCGACTAGCCTACCACAGCCAACGGTGCGAAGCACGAGTACAATTCGGTAACGGTTTAGGAAATAGAAATGAGCGGAAGACTTGCGGGAACGATTGCCCTGGTTACTGCGGCGGGGCAGGGAATTGGATACGCCACCGCCATCGCATTTGCCGACGAGGGCGCGCTGGTCTGGGCCACAGACATCAACCAGCCCTTGCTTGCGACCCTCAGTGATGACCGGCCCGGCATTCGCACGCGCCGCCTGGATGTCCGCGACGGCCAGAACGTCGCCGATTGTGCCGCCGAAATTGGAAGGCTCGATGTGTTGTTTAACTGTGCGGGCTATGTTCATCACGGCAGCGTCTTGGACTGTTCGGAAAAAGATTGGGACTTCTCCTTCGACCTCAACGTCAAGTCCATGTATCGCACCTGTCGTGCCTTTCTACCGGCTATGCTGAAAGCCGGAAGAGGAAGCATCATCAATATGTCGTCCGCGGCATCCAGCGTCAAGGCGGCACCGAACCGGTTTGTCTACGCAAGCACGAAGGCCGCGGTGATTGGTCTGACGAAGGCAATCGCCGCCGACTTCATTCGCAGTGGCGTTCGTTGCAATGCAATTTGTCCGGGGACCGTGCAGTCACCTTCGTTGGAGCAGCGGATCGCCGCACAAGGCGACGTTGAAAAGGTTCGCTCCGAGTTTGTTGCACGGCAGCCGATGGGACGCATCGGCCGTCCCGAGGAGATCGCGGCTTTGGCGGTTTATTTGGCCTCCGATGAGTCCGGCTACACCACGGGTCAAATCCACATCATTGACGGTGGCTTCAGCCTTTAGAAAAACAATTTGCGGGCGAAACCGCGAAACTGCTGTCCTATGGTTCACGCCCGTGTCGGGAAAGGCGGGCATCACGTGAAGAGCCATGTAAGGTTTATGTGCATTGGTTTCGACCATTCGGATCACGCGGAATCCGAAGAGGTGGCGCCCTTAGAGCCAGGTCATCTTCGCGAAGGCAACATCAACTAGCGGCGTCAACAAAACGTGCCACGACACCAAGTGTCCAGTGCAACTAGCGTATTTTCTTGTAGACGATAATCGCCGCTTCGCGCTTCTCTTTGAGTTCCACGTGCAGCCCCTGTCGCATCAGGTCTGTTCCGGAGATAGTTTCCGGCACTTTCGCATCGAGATCGGTGACCTCGTAAGTCGCAGCCGGATCGAGTCCACGCAACCGCAAATTCTTCGCCGGTTCGTCGTTCTTGTCTCGACGGAAGGCCTGCACCATTCCATCTCCTTGCGCGGGACGATTAAACTGCCAGGCCGCCCATTCGAACGCAGCACTTCGCTCCTTGCTTGGATCGGTGGTGCAATCGGAGTTCGCACTGCAAGGCAATAGAGGATAGTAGTCACCGTAATAGAAGGGGCGCACGAGTTTAAGTTGCGAAACCATGGTGCGCATCCAATCGAAGGGAAAATTCGCTGGGATGAAACTCCCGACCTGGTTCGGGTAGCCGGCGACATTGAAGAGTGCGAAGGCCAAACCAGGGGCCATTCCGCTGCGGAAGTGATAGGTATCGTTCGGGCGAACCTGGAGTAAAGTTCCAAAGTGCGGCCTCCAATAGGCAAGGCCTTCGGTACTGACTTGGGCTCCGATCGGATCCGCATCCGGAGAAACCGGGTAGTCGGCCCGACTCAGATCCACGGCTCGCGAGATCGTCTCCAGATCGCTGCGCTGAACAATGTCGAGAATAAGTTGCGGATGCCTGCGCCGCAACTCGTCCCAAAACTGCAGCAGACCTTCCACATAGCGTACCTGAGTAATCCCTTGGCGGTCTCGGGTATCCGCCTGCGTCCAGAAGGGAGCGAGGGCGAAGTTACAGTCTTGTCGAAAGATATCGATGCCCTGCCGGTCGATGAGCTCCGACATCCAGTCCGTCATGTATTGGCGGGCCGCGGGATTGCCAAAGTTAAACATTCGAAACTTCACCAACGGCCGCTGCGTATTTCCTTCAAAGTTGGTTGTGACTTCTCCGATAAACCAGTCGGGATGCTGAATCGTCAGCGGCGTCCCGACGACCGCCCGTTCCGGTTCAAACCACAGCAGGAACTTCATCCCCTTGGCGTGAGCGGCGTCGCTGATTGGTCTTAGACCTAAGCCGTCCGGATGAGGGACTTCATTCACCCTCCAGTTTCCCGCGTGTAAGAACCAGTCTTCTCTGCCGAATACTTGAAATTCCTCCACCGGACGATCCGCGCCATACCATCCGGCATCCATCCAGAAATTCTCGAAGCCAATCTTTTCCTTCGTGATTTGCTCGATCAAGCGCAGACTCGTGGAGGTCTTCATTCCACCCCATCCCAGATGAGACACAGGCAGAACGACGGGCTGCCCGTCATAGTGAGGCGTGTGATATTGCAGAATATGCCGCCGCAAAACATTATGGGCGTCAATGTCGTCTCCTTCCCACGGTAGCAGAAGGATTTCCGGGGTGCGGATCTCTTCGCCGGGGTGCAGCGAGAGATGTGTCGTTCCCATGCCGGCTGTGACCGCAATCGCCGCCTCGGTTGGACGCGAGAAAGAAATAGCCCATGTGCCAGGCCATCCGAGGGCGCCGATCAGCCCGTGCCCAGCCGTCATAATATCGAAGAACGGTATGGTTTCAACCGTCTTGCCGCCACTTTCGCTCGAGATCTGAAACGACTCAAGTTGATTGAGAGGTTTTTTCTGCAACGAATAAGTATCCATGACGCCGCATCCCTTGGAGTAAAGAATGGTCGGGATGGCTTCGCCCGTGATTGGAAATGAAACGTCAAGCGCTTGAACGTACTCGAGTATGGGCGCATCGACCTTGCCGTCATTCTTGAAGTAGGCCGTCCACTCCACCACGGGAGAGTCCGCAAACTCCAGCGCTTCTACGCGGACCTGCAGGCCAGTCTTCGGATCGGTCCACATCACGATGTGCTCCGTGCGGAGACCATCGAGTGGCCTGGTTTCAGTTTTCTTCGGCCAATCTTTCAGCAGCGCACTGGATGACTCTCTGCCGTAGACGAAAGAGAATGGCACTTGCGCTTGGTCATTCAGCAGATGTTCTTTAAGCCATGGGTTGTCTTGGCGCGCGCCGGTCGACTCATGCCGCGCAGCCGCGTGCGCGCAATTCGATAGGAATCCGAATCCGAGGATGACCAAGGCGAGCACTGCCAGAGCAAGATACCGCACTGTGGGGCCGCGAAGCATTATCCAGGGAGTTTCTTTTGCGGCCTCTTGGCGTTCTCGTTTCAGTTCGCCGCCCATCGCTTCTTTCCTAAATGCCCATTCCATGGCTGACTCACCCCGCTTGCAGTATGTCAACACTATTGTTAACATTGCCGCGCGTCACATGCAAGCCGAAAGACACTCCCGTCTTGGAGCGCAGTTTTTCAAACGAAGGGTTTTCAAGGACGACGCTTGGCGGAGAGATAATTATGTCCATGTCTGAAGAGAAGCGCCGTTATCGCTCAGCCGCGTGGTTTGCCAAAACGGACAAAGACGGTTTCGTACATCGCAGCTGGATGCGCAACCAGGGATTGCCCGCCCACGTGTTTGACGGACGACCGGTCATCGGCATCTGCAACACCTGGTCGGAACTCACGCCCTGCAACGCGCATTTTCGCCAGATGGCCGAATACGTTAAACGCGGTGTCTGGGAGGCGGGAGGCTTGCCTCTCGAATTTCCGGTAATGTCATTGGGCGAAACCAATATCCGGCCCACAGCGATGTTATTCCGGAATCTGGTCAGCATGGAGGTCGAGGAGTCGATCCGCGCGAACCCGATTGACGGCGTCGTGCTGCTGTGTGGCTGCGACAAGACGACACCCTCGCTGGTCATGGGCAGCGCAAGCTGCAATGTTCCTGCACTGGTGGTGTCCGGCGGACCAATGCTCAATGGCAAGTACCGCGGCCAGGATATCGGTTCGGGAACCGCGGTTTGGCGCTTCGACGAGGAACTGAAAGCCGGTAACCTGAGCCCCCAGGATTTTATGGAGGCCGAGGCCTGCATGTCGCGCTCCGCGGGCCACTGCATGACTATGGGAACGGCTTCCACGATGGCGTGCATGGTCGAGGCTCTCGGTCTCGCGCTGCCGCAAAACGCAGCGATCCCAGCTGTCGATTCCCGCCGTTATGTTCTCGCCCACGAGGCGGGCCGCCGGATTGTCGACATGGTGCGCAATGACCTGCGCATCGGGCAGATACTGACGCGGCAGGCGTTCGAGAACGCGATTGTCGTAAACGGCGCAGTGGGTGGCTCGACGAACGCCGTCATTCATCTTCTCGCCATCGCTGGACGCGTCGGTCTCAAAGTCACTCTCGACGATTGGGATCGTCTCGGCCGGGACGTGCCCACACTCGTGGATCTAATGCCCTCCGGCCGTTTTCTGATGGAGGATTTTTATTATGCGGGTGGGCTGCCTGCGGTGATTCGTGCCCTCGACCAGCGCAGCCTCATCCATCGCGATGCTCTGACCGTTAGTGGCAAGACTCTCTGGGAGAATTGCCGGACCGCTCCCAACTGGAATCCCGAAGTAATTCGACCTCTGGAAAAATCCCTGGTGGAGCACGGGGGCATCGCCGTGCTACGGGGTAATTTGGCGCCCGACGGGGCAGTGCTCAAGCCCTCGGCGGCTTCGCCGCGCCTCATGCGCCATCGTGGCCGGGCTGTGGCGTTCGAGAGCATCGAGCACTACAAGGAACGTATCGGCAGTCCAGATTTGGAAGTGGACGAGAATTGCGTTCTGGTATTGAAGAACTGTGGACCGAAGGGCTACCCCGGAATGGCCGAAGTAGGCAATATGAGTCTGCCTGCAAACCTGCTGAAACGCGGGATCACCGATATGGTGCGCATTTCAGATGCGCGCATGAGCGGAACCGCGTACGGAACCGTAGTGCTGCACGTTTGTCCCGAAGCTGCGGTCGGTGGGACTCTTGCTCTGGTGCAGGACGGCGATTTCATAGAATTAGACGTGGAATCGCGGAGCGTCCACCTCGATGTTTCGCAAGAAGAGTTGGATCGGCGTCGTACCCGGTGGCAGCCCCGGCCAACCCTAATGAGAGGCGGCTACCAACAGCTCTATGTAGAGCGTGTGATGCAAGCCGATACCGGCGCCGATTTGGACTTCCTGACAGGTTGCCGGGGCGATGAAATCCCCCGCGAGTCGCACTGAATAGTCCGCGTCGGCGCGCCGACGTGCCGGTTGCAGGTCGCCCACTTACTGCTGGGCTCGTTGTTCTGGGCTGTTTGCGGTTGAGGAACAACTTCGGTAAAGGTCCTGTTTGCTGACCCGGTTTCTCCCCATTCCGCACTCGACTGCTTTCCTGCTCCTGCCGTTGCCAGACTGTGCTACAATCAACGTAACGCTACTGCCACGGTTTGCTCGTGACGCGGTGATCCTTTAGGATCAGATTCATCTCCGCTTTTCCTGCCCGCCGTTTATTTCAGCGCCAAATCAAAATATAAGAGCGGCATGGGAACTCACGCTACGGTAAGATCACGCGCCTCCAGAAAGAACAATTACGAATGACAGGCTTTACGGAATTACCGCTTTCTTCTGCTTTGCAGCAGAGGCTGGCGGAAGCTCAATTTATTACCCCTACGCCAATCCAGGCGCAGGCCATTCCTTCCGCCCTTGAGGGCAAAGACGTGCTGGCTACGGCGCAGACCGGAACCGGCAAGACGCTGGCATTTCTGATCCCGGTGATCGAGATGTTGCAGCGCGAACCTTCGCAGAAAGTCCGCGTGCTGGTTTTGCTGCCCACGCGCGAACTGGCGATGCAGGTCAACGAAGAGTACGAAAAACTGCGTGGCAAGGGATTATCCAAAGCGGCGCTGGTAATCGGGGGTGTCTCCGAGAAGACGCAAATTCAGACGGTGCGCGCGGGAGCGAGCCTGGTGGTCGCAACGCCCGGCCGGCTGCAGGACTTCATCACCCGCAAGTTGATCGATTTACGCGAGGTCAAAATCCTGGTGCTCGACGAAGCCGACCGCATGCTGGATATGGGGTTTCTGCCAGCCATCCGGCGCATCCTCGCGATTTTGCCGCAACGCAGGCAAACGCTATGTTTCTCGGCCACGCTGGAACAGTCCGTCGCCGGCCTGGTGAACGATGCGATGCACGATCCGGTGCGTGTGGCGATCGGTTCGGTGCTCAAGCCGGTCGACAGCGTGCGCCTGCAAGCCTACGAAGTGCGTCCGGCAGAGAAGCCCGATGTGCTGCGGCAGTTGCTCTACGCAGAGAAAGGACAGACGCTCATCTTTGCCCGCACCAAGCGCGGCACGGAACGGCTGGCCAAGGAACTGGTCCGCGAAGGTTTTTCCGCAGCCATGATTCACGGTGACCGCTCACAATCGCAGCGCAATGGAGCGCTCAGTGGATTTCAGCAGGGGCGCTTTCAAGTGCTGGTCGCCACCGACGTCGCTGCCCGTGGCTTGCACATCGATGACGTGGCGCATGTGATCAACTACGACCTGCCCAAGATGGCTGAAGATTTCATTCATCGCGTAGGGCGGACGGGCCGTGCCGGGTCGCAGGGGCTGGCTACCAGTCTGGTGGCGGGCGGCGAGGTAATCGAATTGCGACATATCGAGCGCGCGCTGAAGCTGAAAATCGAACGCAAGCAAGTGGATTGGGCAAATGCCGGGCGCTCGGAGCATGTCGTTCAGAACACGCTGGCCAGCCGGACATTGACCAGGCTGCCTGGCGAAGTATTCGCGTAACTGCAACGTCGAAGACAATCGGTAAGCCAATAAAAGGGGCACGTTTTGAGACGCGCCCCAACTGTTTGGTGGAATCTCGTATTGTGGATCTGTCCAGGCCGAAGGTCTACGGTTCGGTCTTCTCCGGACTGCGTTCGCGGGGAATACTGGAAATATCGGCGTCGTCGACTCCCAGTTGGAAAAGAGCGGCTTGCTCGGCGGCATGCCTTTGCAGTTCACTCAAATCCAGTTCGCTCGAATCGCCCGGCGTTCCCAATGGTTCTTCGGTTTTGCGCTGACTGCGGCGTTCGGCTTTGTCGCGCTGTTTTTGCTGGCGTGTGTGTTCCTTCTGGCGTTTGGTAAAGCTTGATCGTCCTCGTCCTGGCATGCCAATCTCCAATCGTCAATTTTTGGCAATAGCGGCCGGCGTTTGCGCTTCCGTCAAGTTCGGAGTCAGCCAAGAGCGGCAGACGCCAATCGCTCTGCGGCGAGTTGTCTGTCGTTCTGTTGGGCCCATTGCGTTTGATGCTATTTCGCTACCAGCGGGGTTCCCGGGGCTGGCGCGCGTGGCCCTGGTAATCATCCCGGCTGCCGCCTCCGCCGCCAAAGCGTTTTCCGCCCCCTCCGCCGCCACGCGGCGAATCGGTCTTGGGCTTCGCCTCGTTAATCTTCAACGCGCGGCCGCCGAGCTCAGTTCCATTCAATGCTGCGACCGCTTTGTCGGCTTCCCCGGCATCGGTCATCTCAACAAAGGCGAAGCCGCGGGCGCGGCCGGTTTCGCGGTCCGTGACAATGCTGACGCGCTCGACCGCGCCATGCGCCTCAAACAAGCCGCGAAGCTCAGGTTCTGTAGTGCTGTGAGGTAAGTTGCCGACATAAAGGTTCTTCATAGGAGTTTTTCTCTTTCTGCTGCAAATAAAGATTGACGGTTGCTGGCGTCGGACGGGGAATGCTGCTCGATCGCTTCCGCCCACCGCGAGGGTCTGGGAGCTTCCCGTATGGCACGCGAACGCGCCTCGCTCACCGAGCGGACGCTGGAAATTCGTCGGCAGGCTTCCAGAATTCCCCACCGCTGCGGCGGTGAGTTTTCCGAAGCTTGAGCGAGCAGCGCTGCCACCATTTCCTTGCGCAGCACATCTTCCGCATCCGCGGGCGCTACGTCGAAATGCGGCGCAGCCGCCAGATAATCGGGACCGCCTACCAGGAAAGCAATTCGCTGCGGAGGATTGGCGCTCCGCATGTCGGTGCACAACTTGTCCCGGCTTTCGGTTTCCTCGGCCGCGTTGATGAGCACCAGGTTGTACAAGTCGGCCCGCCACCATACTCGCGCCTCCATCACATCGGCCGCGCAATCCACGTCGATGCCCAGTTTTCGCATTACCTCGGCCCGCAGGTCGCGCTTCGTCTGCGAAGTGTCCAGCAGGAGCACGCGCTTCTTCTTCCCTGGACCGGCAGGATTTAAGAGCGGCAATGCGATGACGGGTGTCGTCATGCTGCATGCTCCTTGGAGCCGGTTCTCGCGGCCGGGATCGCGAGATGCTTTTCAGCCAGGGCCTTTAGCATCCGTTGATTGCTCTGGCGCCGGCTGATCTTTTGCCTGCGTCGCCGGTTAAACCTTGCTTTGTCGCCGTTGATTGCGGACATCTTTATCTCCTGCCTTCCGGGCTGGTTAACGCACAACCACGGTGCCGCGCGATTCCCGCGCCCACACCTACGGCAAACGTTGCAGCGTTCTGGATATCCCCGCTACGAACGAATCGTCAAATCGGCCCAATTGCCGGCCGTTCCGTGAAGTCGGCGTTTTGCGATTGAGGGAACTGGCTTCCAGAAGTTCTCAACTTCGACACGTTTCTCGCCTTTCAGGGAATCTTCTCAATCGCGAAGGCGCAACGTGCTGTTCAGGGTGTCTTCGAGGTCAAGACCTCTAGTATACGCCGCATTCACGGATTCTGCTCAGGTTTCGGGGAACCGAAAGTCCCTGCAAGGTGCCGTAAGATTCACTGCCTCGGCTATAGTACAGTGCTTCTTTATGTTTCTTTATGTGTGATGAAAGATGGCTTGAAAGAACACGGTTAGACGAAGATGCAGCCAAATCCCGCGAATGGTCCGGTGGTTGAGTTCCGCGACGTTGCTTACACCCTATCGAACGGCCAGCAGTTGCTCTCCGGACTGAATCTGCATGTACAACGAGGAGAGACTCTGGTCTTGCTGGGACGCAGCGGCTCAGGCAAGACCACCACGCTGAAACTGGTCAATCGTCTGCTCACTCCCACTGCAGGAGAAGTGCGAGTGAATGGCGTGCCCAGTGCCGAAAGCGACGTCATTCGTTTGCGGCGCGGCATCGGGTATGTCATCCAGGATGTAGGCTTGTTCCCGCATTTTACGGTGGAACGAAATATTGGCCTCGTCCCCCGGATCGAGGGCTGGACCGCCGGACGGATTCAGCAACGCGTGCAGGAGTTGTTGCAGATGGTCGGGCTTGCGGCGGACCTCGCTTCGCGTTATCCTCACCAGCTTTCGGGCGGGCAGCGGCAGCGAGTGGGAGTAGCTCGCGCCCTTGCCGCCGACCCCGCGATTCTTCTGATGGATGAACCCTTCGGTGCGCTCGACGCGCTCACCCGCGACCAGCTGCAGCGCGAATTTCTTTCTCTCCAAAGGCGGCTCAACAAGACATTAGTCTTCGTCACCCACGACCTGCGCGAAGCATTGCGTCTCGGTTCGCGCATCGCGCTCATGGAAGCGGGCCGGCTAGTCACGGTTCTTTCCCCAGAGGATTTCTTGCGATCCAGTGTTCCGCTGGCCGCCGCCTATGCGCAGGCTTTCGACGAGCGACCGCGGGCCGCAGAAAATCGAGGCGCATCATGAACCTCTTTCACTTCCTTCTGCAGAACCACGAAGAAATTCTGGAACTCACGCTCGAGCATCTCTGGCTGGTCGGAACCTCCACGCTGTTCGCGGTGCTGATCGGCATTCCGTTGGGCATCCTGAGCGCGCACTGGCCGGTATGGAATAAGCCGGTATTGGGAACGGCGAACATCATTCAGACGATTCCCAGTCTTGCGCTCTTCGGTTTTCTGCTGCCTGTGCCTTGGCTCGGGGATCGTGCGGATCGCCTGGCCATACTCGCCCTGACCCTCTACGCGCTTCTCCCCGTGATTCGCAACACCTACACCGGAATCTGCGGCGTCGATCCTGCAGTCGTCGAAGCCGGACGCGGCATGGGGCTCACCGACAGCCAGCTTTTATTTCAGGTGAAGCTGCCGCTGGCGATGAGCGTGATTCTTTCCGGTGTACGCGTGGCGGTCGTAGTCTCGGTAGGGCTGGCCACCATCGCTGCCGCGATTGGCGCCGGGGGTCTGGGCGAATTTATCTTTCGCGGCCTTGCCATGGTGAACAATCAGCTCATTCTGGCGGGAGCCATTCCCGCCGCTATCCTGGCTCTCTCGGCGGATTTCGGGCTGGGATGGCTGGAGAGGCGCTTGCGTCCACGATGACACGGAATCGGCACGTCCGGCGGCGCCGCGCTTTAAAATGTTACTGGAGCCTGCCCTGCCTGCTCGTCATAGCTCTGCTGTTGTTCTCGTGTGCGCCGTCGCGCTCTGATCGTATTGTGGTTGGCTCCAAGAACTTCACCGAATCCCTGATCCTGGGTGAGCTCATAGCCCAGCAGCTTGAAGCGCACACCCACCTGAAAGTGGAGCGCCGCTTCTATCTCGCGGGGACTTATATTTGCCAGCAGGCTTTGCTGGCCGGGCGCATCGACATCTATCCCGAATACACGGGTACGGCCCTGACTGCCATTCTCAAGCAAAAACTTGGCGGCGATAAAGCCGAGGTCTACCAGCGGGTCAAGAGCGAATACGAAAAACGCTTTGGCCTTACGCTGGGTCCGCCGTTCGGTTTCAATGACACGTTTGCCATGGAGATTCGCGGTGAAGATGTCCGCCGCCTGCATCTCAAAACCTTATCGCAGGCGGCGGCATTCGCTCCCCATTGGCGCGCCGGGTTTGGCTACGAATTCATGGAGCGTCCCGATGGCTATGCCGGTTTGGCCGCCGCTTATGGTCTGCACTTTGCCGCGCCTCCCCGCATCATGGATCTCGGCTTGCTCGCGCCGGCGCTGAAAGATCATCAGATTGATATAGCCGCGGGCAATACTACCGACGGGCTGATTCCCGCGCTCGATCTGTTTGTGCTCGAAGACGACCGCCACTATTTCCCTCCCTACGAAGCCGTGCCAGTGATTCGCCTGCAAACTGTGAAACAACATCCCGAAGTTGTCCAGGCGATCTCGGAATTAGGCGGTAAGATTTCTGATCGAGAGATGCAGCAGCTGAACTACGCTCTCGAAGGCCAGCACCGCGATGTGAAAGATGTCGCGCACGAATTTCTGCGGAGCAAGGGACTCCTCCACTAAACAGCAAGCTCTCGAGGGCTCCGATTGGTCTCAGAAAAATTGTTTTCCGTTGCGACCCAGCGCGGCAAGTCGTCATCTATAGGGAAAGTATATCTCTGTCCGCTCACCAACCACTAAATGTCGGAGGTCTGAATGCTTGCCGCGCAGAGCAGCTCCGCCATCCGTCACGATTTGATCGAGCGACTCGCGGACGCCCGTCAGCGTACCGACGACCTGTTCACCGTAGTCAAGTCCGATGCTCTCTACGAACGGCCGATTGCCGAACGTCACCGTATCATCTTCTATGTCGGGCATCTCGAAGCCTTTGATTGGAATTTGTTCCATGAACGCGTTCTTGAACAAAAGAGCTTTCATCCCGAGTTTGACCGCTTGTTTGCATTCGGGATCGATCCGGTTGGGGGCGGATTGCCCGCCGATCAGCCTTCAGACTGGCCTGCGATTGCCGCGGTGCAAGACTACGTCAGGAAAACCCGGACTATTCTCGATGAGAAACTGGCGGACGCGCTTTCCGGCTTCGACCTTTCCAGGGACGCGGAGTTTCCAACCAGCACGCTGCTCAACGTAGCCATTGAGCACCGCCTGATGCATGCCGAAACGCTGGCCTATATGCTGCATCGTTTGCCACTCCATCGAAAAGTTCCCCAACCCGAACCCCTCAACACGGTCACGCCTCCGGTGATTCATCACAGTCTCGAGATCCCCGCTGGTGAGGCTACGCTCGGCCTCCCGCGTGGCGGCGGCCTTTTCGGCTGGGACAATGAGTATGAAGCTCACCGCGTTCGTGTCCCAGCGTTTGCGATTGATCATTTCAAGGTAACGAACCAGCAGTTTCTCGATTTCATCAACGCGGGCGGCTACCAAAACCGCGACTTCTGGGATGGCGCCGGCCATGATTGGAACTGGATATCCGGACAAGGTATTTCTCATCCCGCGTTCTGGAGGCGGGATGGCAACCGATGGTTATGTCGCACGATGTTCGCGGAAGTCTCCCTGCCGCTGGACTGGCCGGTCTATTTGAGTCAGGCGGAAGCGAAAGCTTATGCACGCTGGGCAGGGAAGTCCTTGCCCACCGAAGCCGAGTGGCAGCGCGCGGCATACTCCACCACCCGCGGCGACGACGTGGCTAACGCTCGGGGTGAAGAAGCATGGGGTGGAGAAGAATTGGACGGAGAAGCACACGGCCGGCGAGAATTGGGTGGGCAAACGCCTGACGCCACATTCGGTAACTTTGATTTCTTCCGTTGGAGCCCTGAGCCGGTCAACGCGTTTCCCCAAGGCCGAAGCGCATTCGGCGTTCACGGTATGCTGGGCAACGGATGGGAATGGACTTCCACCGAGTTCGCGCCCTTTCCCGGATTCGAGCCGTTTCCCTTCTACCGCGGCTATTCCGCCGATTTCTTCGATGGCAGGCACTTCGTCATGAAGGGCGGATCGGCGCGCACGGCCGCGTGCCTGTTGCGGCGCACGTTCCGCAACTGGTTCCAGCCGCATTATCAATTTGCGTATGCTGGATTTCGCTGCGTAAGCCGCTGACTGCTGGGTCGTTGATCGTTAGTATTGCTGATCGTTACCGGTTATGCCGCTAACCATCCCAAGGAGGCGTCGCTATGCTGGTTCAAACCATCACTCCGAACACGAGCTATGAATTCGCAGCGGACGTATGCAGCGGGCTTACCAAGCCCGGCCAGAAAGAGCTGCTGTCGAAGTATTTGTACGATGATGTGGGTTCTGCGTTGTTCGAGGTAATCAGCCGCCTCCCGGAGTACGGGCTCACCCGCGCCGATGAGCGCCTGTTGCGGCGGCACGCTCTTGATATCGTCGAACGGTTGCCGGCTCCCGTTTCCGTGGCTGAACTCGGCAGCGGCAGCGGCCGGAAAACGCGGCATATTCTCGAAGCTCTTTGCCGCCGCCAGCGCACCGCGTACTATCCCATCGAGATTTCACCTTCCGCCCTCGCCATGTGCCAGCGCGAACTCAGCGACATCGAGTCCATCAGCATCCTGGGTTTCGAGCGTGAGTATCTCGACGGATTGTTGGAGGTGGCCGCGCAGCGCCGTACCGGCCAGCATCTTCTCGTGTTGTTCCTGGGAAGCACCATCGGAAACTTCGACCGCTCGGCAGGCGTTCTGTTCCTGTCCGAAGTCCGGCGCACCCTTCAACCCGGAGATGCCCTTCTGCTCGCAACCGATTTGGAAAAATCCAGCGCTGAACTGTTGCCCGCTTACGACGACGAACTGGGAGTAACCGCTGCTTTCAACCTGAACCTGCTGGCTCGCATTAATCGCGAACTCGACGCCGATTTCGATCTCGCGAAGTTTGCCCACGCCGCCAGAATCAACCATCAGGACCGCAGCGTGGAAATGCATCTTCGGTCCCTGTGCCGCCAGACCGTCAACATTTCCGCCGCCGAGCTGCTCGTCGAATTCCTTGAGGGCGAAACCATCTGGACCGAGAGCAGTCACAAATACTCGCCAGAGGAAGTGCTTCATATGTCCCGCACCGCGGGTTTCCGCTGCGAGGCGCAATGGATTGACGAGCAATGGCCATTTGCCGAGAACCTGCTGATCGCGGAATGATTGCGCCGCAAACTGGAGGCTATGTTCCTCCGCATTGCTTCCCCGACTGCGTCGCTCTTGTGAGGCTTTACTCATCTTGACGTAAAACTTTGTAAATCCTGCGGTTTTGCCTGATGCGGCGATGTAAATTAATGAGTAGATCAATTAATGAAGATGAATAAACGACGTCTGAGCGCCGCTACTGACTGGCTTCGAGCCATCGCACTCTGCGCCGTCGGCGCAGCCGTCATACCGTTGGCGCCGTTCTGCTATGCCACTCCTGCTGCCCGGCAAGGCTCGCAGGCCGCAGCTCCCAATGCGGTCACCCGGCCCATCGGCACCATCAAGGCGATCAACGGCACATCGATTACGCTCGCCCCGGCTTCCGGACCCGATCTCAACATCACGGTGCAGCCCACCACCCGCATTCTTCGCATCGCTCCCGGCGAAAAGAATCTCAAGAACGCGACTCCCATTTCGTTGCAGGATCTCCAGATCGGCGACCGCATCCTCGTGGGCGGCAAGCCCTCTGGCGACAACTTGTCATTCGTGGCCTCCACCATCGTCGCGATGAAGCGCTCCGACCTCGAAGCGCGGCATGAGCAGGATTTGCAAGACTGGCAAAAGCGCGGCGTTGGTGGACTGGTCAGTGCCGTCGACCCAGCAGCGGGAACCGTCACCATCTCCGTGGTTGGTTTTACGGGGAAGAAAGATATCGTCATCCATAGCTCCAAGACCACGGTGATTCGCCGCTACGCGCCCGATTCCGTGAACTTTGACGACGCCAAGCCCAGCACCCTGGCCGACATCCATCCCGGCGATCAGGTGCGCGCCCGCGGCGATCGCAGCGCCGAAGGAAGCGAACTGGCGGCCGAAGAAATTGTTTCCGGATCGTTTCGCAACATCGCCGGCGTCATCGATTCGGTCGATGCAAGTTCGTCACTTCTCACCATTCACGATCTCTTGTCAAAGAAAACGGTGGTGGTAAAGATTGCGCAGGATTCGCAACTCCGGCAGTTGCCCGCTGAAATGGCGCGGCGGATTGCAATCCGGTTGAAGGGAGCGGCCGCCGCCCGGTTAGGCGCCGCTTCTGGCTCGGGTTCCGCCAATGGCGAAGCTTCCGGCAGGACGGCTGAGGGTGAGATGTCCCTGGGAGAAAATGGCATGCACCCGCGTTCCGGCGGCGCTCCGGATTTTCAGCAGATGCTCAACCGCGTGCCAGCCGTCACGCTGGCTGATCTTCACAAAGGCGATGCCGTGATGATTGTCTCCACGCAAGGAACGGCTGGGACGGGCACTGTAGTCACGCTGGTCAGCGGCGTCGAGCCGATTTTCGAGGCCGCGCCCAATGCCAATGCGGCTCAGCAGGCCATGCTGGGGTCTTGGAGCCTTGGCGCACCCTCCGGCGACGCCGGAGGTCCCTAGCATTCCTTCTCCGTCCAACAAAACGCGGCGCTAACTACGTTGCACAGAAATTCTTGTCGCAGAACGGAACAACAGAATGAAGGTTCGGAACTACCTCTATCTCATACTCGTCTTTTTTTTCTTACCGTGGTGCGCCGTGCTTGCGGCATCGCAGACAACCGTCGGGCAACCTGCTTCGGGCATTTTGCGCGGACAGCTGACTGACCCTTCCGGCGCCGCCATCGCGAATGCCAACGTCGTCATGACTCCGGCGGCAATTTCCTCGAAGGGCATCGCAACCCAAAGCAACCGCCAGGGCCTTTATGAATTTAAAGGCCTAGCACCGGGCCTGTACACGCTGACCGTTGTTGCCCAGGGTTTCGCGGTCTACGAAAACGACAATGTGGTCATCACCACGACTCAACCCCTGCGCCTCAACGTGGCGATGGCCATTGCGGTCGAGCAGCAGAAGATCCAGGTTTCCGATACGGCGCCGACCATCGACGTCAATCCCGCCAACAACGCTGGAGCCATCACCATCTCCGGTAAAGAATTGGAGGCCCTGCCCGACGATCCCGACGAACTACTCACCGACTTGCAGGCCCTGGCCGGCCCGTCCGCCGGCCCGAACGGTGGCCAGATCTATATCGACGGTTTCACCGCGGGCCAGCTTCCTCCCAAAGCATCCATTCGTGAAATCCGGATCAATCAGAATCCTTTCTCCTCCGAATACGACAAGCTGGGCTACGGCCGCATCGAGATCTTTACCAAGCCCGGCACCGATAAATTTCACGGCCAGCTTTACGTCAGTGGAAACGACTCGGCCTTCAACTCGCCCAGTCCGTTCGGGGGTGCGGAACCGCCATATGAGTCCACGCAGTTCAGCGGAAACGTCGGCGGCCCGCTCAACAAAAACGCTTCCTTCTTCTTCAACGGCGAGCGGCGCAACATCAACGAAATCTCCCCAATCGACGCCACCACGCTTGACCCCGACACTTTTCTCCCGGTTCAAACCCTGGGTGCGATCCCGAATCCCCGTCAACGCACCAACATCAGCCCGCGTCTCGACTACCAGCTCGGCAAGAACAACACCCTGACCACGCGCTATCAATATTACCGTGACACGGAGACTGCCGACGGCGTGGGCGGGTTCAGTCTGGATTCCCAAGCCTACAACTCGAAATTCACCGAGCAAACCTTGCAAGTCAGCGATACCCAGGTGGTTGGCGCGAAGATCGTCAACGAGACCCGCTTCCAGTACCTGCGCGATATCAGCAGTCAAAGCCCGTTAAGCACTGCCCCCGCGATCAGCGTTCCCGGGGGATTCGCTGGCGGCGGCAGCACCGGGGGCACGACCGGCGATCATCAGGATCACTACGAGTTGCAAAACTACACCTCGATAATTCACGGGAACCACACCATCAAGTTTGGCGGCCGCCTGCGTGCCGTCCACGACGTGAACAGCTCCAACTCAGGTTTCAACGGCACGTTCACGTTTTCCTCGCTCGACGGCCAGACGGACACTCCCTCGAATTGTTCGATCGATCTTGCAACCAGCCCTAACCCCAACCCACCGTGCCCCATCTCGTACCAGTACGCGCAGCAACAGCTTCAGAGTGGAGGCATTCCCTACGCCACTCAGCTCTCCATTACCACTGGCACTCCCGCCGCCGCCGTCACCAATGTCGACGCCGGCCTTTACGTGCAGGACGATTGGCGCCTGCGGCCCAATATCACGCTAAGCCTGGGGTTGCGCTTCGAGACGCAGGATGGCATTCACGATCATGACGATTGGGCGCCGCGACTGGGATTTGCCTGGGGAGTCGGCGGCCGCAGTTCGCCACCCAAGGTGGTGATTCGCGGTGGTTCCGGCATATTTTACGACCGCTTCGACGAAGGGCAGATTCTCCAGGCGGAACGTTTGAACGGCGTCGCCCAGCAGGAGTACATCATCAACAATCCCACGTGCTTTCCCACTGCGGCCGCTTGCAGCCTCTCCGGCGCGGCCAGCACCACCTCCATCTACCAGATCAGCCCGGTATTGCACGCGCCTTACACCGTGGAGTCGGCGGTCAGCGTCGAGCGCCAGGTCACCAAGTCGGCCACCCTGGCGCTCACCTATCTGAACTCTCTTGGCTTTGATCAGTTTCTCAGCATCAACGCCAACGCGCCCTATCCCGGCACCACGGAGCGTCCCGACCCGAACGAAGGAAATGTCTACCAATACGTGTCGGAGGGAAATTTCAAGCAGAATCAGCTCATCGCCAATACCAACGTGAGGGTGGGCACGAAGGCTCAGCTCTTTGGCTATTACGTGCTGAACTACGCCAATAGCGACACTTCCGGCGTCTCCAGCTTCGCTTCCAACTCCTACAATATCAGTCAGGACTACGGTCGCGCCTCGTTCGATACGCGCGAACGCGTGTTCCTCGGCGGTTCGTTTGGCTTGCCTTATGATTTTCGCCTCAGCCCCTTCATGATCATCACTTCCGGTTCGCCTTTTAACATCACCACGGCTGATGATTTGAACGGCGATTCCATCTTCAACGACCGTCCCGTTTTCTTTTCCAGTGCGACTTGCCCCAATCCTGGCACCGTAACCGGCACCACCTACTGCACTGCGTTGGGTACGTTCTCTGCCACGCTCCCCTCCGCTGGTCAGAAGTTGGTTCCCATCAACTACGGCACCGGCCCGTCGCACGCAACCTTGAATCTGCGGCTTACCAAGACGATCGGTTTTGGCCCCAAGACAGAGGGTCCCCATGGTGCGGGCCCAGGCGGCGGCCACCACCACGGTCCATTGTTCGGCAGTGGTCCGGTACACATATCGACCGACACCGATCACCGCTACAATTTGACTCTTGGCGTGTCCGCTCGGAACGTATTTAACAAAGTCAACCTGGGAAATCCCAGCGGCATTCTGAACGCCACGGGAACAGGCGCCGTTTCGCCCTTCTTTGATTCGCCAAACGGACTCCAGGGCGGACCGTTCTCCACCAATTCAGCCGTTCGCCGCATCGATTTGCAGGCCACCTTCAGCTTCTGATCCGATTCACTTGTCGATGCAAGCTGGGTGCGGGCTGCGCTGCTTTTGTCCGCAACTTGCCTGCGGGAATTCTCTACCGTCATCCACTAAGCCGTCGGTTGGGTTATTCTGGAGGTGCACATGTGCATACCGTTAATGCCCGCAGAGTAAGTCTTTTTGTCTCCTTTTTCGGCCACAAGACGCCAGTTTCTTCGCGGGGCTGCCGCTGCCGCTACGACTGCGGTTGCCGGGGATGCAATCCTTTGGGCGCCGAACCATCCTCGGATCGTGCGCCAGGACTTTTTCCTGCCGCGCTGGCCGGAACGGTTGAACGGCTTCACCATCGCTCTGCTCAGCGATTTTCATTACGACCCTTACTTTTCTGTTCACCCGCTGCGCGCGGCCATCCCCATGGTCAACAGCCTTCATCCCGATCTCATCCTGCTCACCGGAGACTTCGTTTCCATTCCTCTGGCCGGAAGCAAGAAAAAAGCGGCATTAGCTGCCGATCCGTGCGCTCGCCTCTTGCGCCAGATGACCGCGCCTCACGGACTCTGGGCCGTAATGGGAAACCACGACGACGGCACCGACCGCGAGCACGTAACCCGCGCACTTCAGGCTGAGGACATCCATGTTCTGGCAAACGAGTCGGAGACCATCGAGCGCGATGGCGCGCGCATCTGGCTGGCTGGCGTGGACGATGTGCTGACGGGGACCGCCGATCTGCCGAAGGCATTGGATGGAATCCCGGCTGGCGAGGCCGTTATTCTGCTCGCGCATGAACCAGACTTCGCCGACGAGGCCTCGCGATTTTCCGTAGACTTGCAGCTTTCGGGACACTCTCACGGAGGCCAGGTCAGGCTTCCGCTCCTGCCTCCTCTTTATTTGCCTACGCTGGCCAAGAAATATTTCTGGGGGCGGTATCAAGTGGGTCCGCTCACGCTCTATACCAACCCTGGCTTGGGAACCGTTGGCGTTCCGGCGCGCTTGAATTGCCCCCCTGAGATCACAATGCTGACATTGCGGCGCTCCACGAAATAGTCTCAACAGAAAGTTGTGCCTGACTTCCATCACGCCCGCAGCCTGAAATATGCAACTGCCTTCACATGTGGAACTCCAGGCCGCCCGCAAATCCACGCAAGAGACTGATAACAATGTGACTAAGCCGCGTGCGCCTGGCATTACAGTTGCCGCCACGGTTAAGCAGCACTTGGTTCGCGAATCGGAAGGTTTCACAAATGCTTCATATCTGGCCGTGGTTTCTGCTCTTGATGGTCCCTGCCGCGAGTACGGCCTCCGTGCAAGTTCAGCCTCCTCGCGCCGGTCGCGAAGCATTGGCCGAGCGCGAGCACCAGGTGTGGAAGAATCCCACCCGCGCCGCCGAATTTAGCATCATCCCGCATGTGAGCGCGCGGCCGCGCTGTGAAGACACCCGGCCGCCTCAGGCGTTGACCACGCCCGATCCCCTGCTCGTCCCCGCCGGACCGGGCGAGAAGGTTAAGGTCAGCTTCATCGTCGGCGCGGACGGGCGCGTGCAAAGTCCTCTGATTCTCGAAAGCGCCGGAGCCGCGGACGACCACAACGTCCTGCAAACCGTTCGGACCTGGAAGTATCGCCCTGCAACCTGCAACGGCGTGCCCATCGAAGCCGAAGGGAAGATCGAATTTTCGCGCCGTTGAGATTTTGCCCGCTTGGGCTAAAATGACCCATCAGCGGGGTAGTCTGATTCCGTGGACAGAGACAGAGAGAAGAAATCCGCCAAGCCATCCGGTTCCAATGCAGCGCAGGATTCCAATAGCGCGCTGCCCAGCATTGGACCGCATAATCCCGCTCTAGGCGAGATTTACCAGCGTCTCTATCCCGAGATGCGGCGGCCCAAGCCCAATCAGGAAGCGATCGCTGCCGCTCTGCAAGCCATGCAGCGTCTCACCATGGAAACGGATTCCCAGCAAGCTGCGGAGGATGCCGCGCCCCAAACCGGTGGCAACGCTCCCATTGCCTGTGGCGTCTGCGGGCATCGCAATCGCGAAGGCAACAAGTTCTGTGGCATGTGCGGACTTCCCCTGGCAACCACCGGGCCGGCCGAATCGCCAACTCAACTCTCGCCAACTTTCGCATTGCCCAGTTTCGACGACGAGCCTCTGCTCCAAACTCCGCCACCAGCGCCGGAAGCCGCGGATGAGGTTCACCCGGGACCGGGCGCTCCCGCCGGCCCGCACCACTACCACCATCACTATCATCACCACTATTTTCAGGGCGGATATGACGCTTCCTCAGCGCCGCGGCCCAACGCTCCCGAAAGCGCGCGCGAAGCCGACCGGCTGAGAGTTGCCGCGGCTGCCAAAGGTGAACCCATGAGCCGCGGCGAGGCTGCAGTCCGCCGCCTGACGCAGGAATGGGTATTGGCATGCAACACTCGTCAACTCGATGAGTTGATCGAACTCTACGCTCCTGACGCGCTGGTGTTGCGCTCGAACCTTCCCCTGATTCGCGGTGCAATGGCCGTGCGTGAATTCTTCTACGCAGCGCTTGAAGCCGGTCTGGGAGAAGTCGCGCTTGAGCCCATGCGCGTGGAGGTCTTGGGAGACTTGGCTCACGAAGTGGGACGCTACAGCGCGCTAGTTCCGGGAACGGCCGGCAAGCGCCGCGAAGAGCGCGGCAAATATCTTTGGGTGTTCGCCAAGCAGTCGAGCGGAGACTGGAAGCTGGTCTCGGAGTGCTGGTCGAGCGACCTGACGCTTTCCGGCGCGGAGTCCGACCTGCCCAAACCTGTGGTTACAACAGCAAAAGCGCAGCCGCGGAGAGGGTCTTAGGTCAGACGTGTTAGGTCCCAGACCCGAAGCCTAAGACCCGGAACCCGATTCCTTCACGCCGAGCTTTCCCAGATCTTGCCGTAATTGTTCCAGCGTCTGCATCTGGATCGTCTTCATGCCGAGCTGCGCGGCGCATTCCAGATTAAGCGCGCGATCGTCGATAAAGCAGCACTGTTCAGGATTGATCTGCGTGGTCTCGATGGCCAGACGATAGATTCCGCTTTCCGGCTTGCGCAGTCCGACGAAGCAGGAACTCACAAACAGCCGGAAGATCTTCCGCAAGCCGTACTGTTCGATGCGGTACAAGTTCAGCTCACGGGATTCATTGTTGATCGTGCTCATAAAGTATTTGCCGGAATCGGCAAGAGCGCGCGCGAAAGCGAGAACTTCCGGCATTGGCCGCGTCAGCGAGAACATGTAATCGCGAAACTCGCCGCGGCTGAAGTCACGGTTGCGGTAAAACACGCTGCAATCCAGATACTCGTCGAGCGAAATCTTGCCCCGCTCAAACGACGAAACCACCATCTCGTGCCGCGCCTGAAACTCTGCTTCGTCGAGACCAAAGTGTTCGAGCGCCGCAGACCGTTCGGTGCGGTCCCAGGCGTTGCTCAGTAGAACGCCTCCAACATCCCAAAACAGTGCGTGAACTTCCGGCACGGGTTGAAATCTCCTCTGTTCCTTGTCAGTCATTCCCCACCGCTGTTTGGCGAGGAATCTGATTTGGACCTCCAGCGCTGCTCTCAATCAAGAGTGTAGATCAATTTTCCGGGGCTGGTGAATTTGGAGAGGTGTCGAAGTGCAGATAAAAATCAAAACCCCGATCCGCGAAGCGCGGATCGGGGTGGTGGTTTACAAGTTGCGCGAGTTTATTGTGGGGTGAAGTTCTGGTGATAGCTCAAACTCACGGTGTCCTGGAACATCGGCGTTCCCGGGGGCAGGTTGTTCGGGTTCAGGAATTGCGTGTCGAAGAAATAGTTTCGCTGCGAGGGAGCGTTGTAGGTGGAGTTGCAGCACTTGAATATGCCGGTGTCGTATTGTGAGTAGTACATGCTGATCATGGAACCCGCGTAGTTGACGACCGCCCCATTTCCATTGTCGCTGCGGTCCTCGAGATAACGCAGGAAGTTGTGCATGCCCCCATCGGTCCCGAAATCCTTCCACGGAACGGCCTCGGAGAAGGCGGTCTCGGGGAACGGAATGCTTTTGCCGGCGGCAATGGCCATCCGGTAATAGCTGGTGTTTCCCATGCGACCGATGCTGCTGGAACTCACGTAGTTGACCTGGGCGGGGTACTCGAAGCTTTCAATGTCGGTCCAGCCCACGTCCACGGACGGGAGCGTAGCTCCCGAGGGAGGGTTGGAAAGCAGCGTAACCGCATCCGCGATGATGGCGGCGGCGGAATGGGGAGTGGTGGTTGTGTTTTCACTGGGCCAGAAAGGATCGTCGACGCCGGTGTTGTAGTTTCCCCACACGTAGACCGGTTCCTCTGAAGCGACGGTGAAGCCGTTCCCGTCCGCCGTATTGCCCGTCGGTGGCAGGAAGCTGTTTCCGGACTTATCCATGCCCGCATCGACCAGGCGCAGCGCGTGCCGCGGCCCGGTAACCATGTTCCACTCGGCCGTGCCGTTTGTGGGACTGCCGAGCGTGGTCGAGTAACACTGGATCGCATTGGTGGTGACCTGTCCGTAAATGTAATAAGGCTCGGCCATGTACCCCGCCGCAATGCCAAAGCCGGCGCCCAGGTTGGCCTCGCCCCAGTTGTCCACGTTTCCGCCGTTCACCACAGCGCCCTTTACCGCCGTATCTTCGGGCGAGTAAGGTGTGGGGGCGGTCGCGTAGTACGTGATCGGTTCCAGCTTGCCATCGGGCACGCCGGGGGTCGAGCCGCTATTCACGGTATCGTTCAAGCCGGACATGCCGGAGAAGCCGTTGTAGAAAGTGGTCAACGGGTACTTATCGGCAATCATCCCGCGGTGGTCCGCGAAATAGAGTATGTACCCGTTGTAGTTGGAGGAGTTCACCTGCAAGCCGTGGCCGCCGCTGTAAGGTCCAGACCCTTGCAGCCAGAGCCACAGATTGCCCACGTCGAGCTCGACGGCATTCATGATTCCGACCGGGCTGCAATCGCTGTCTGGGTCGCCGCTGGGCCGGCTATCCCGGGGCTCTCCCTCGCGGGCGTCGTAAAAGTTGATGGGCAGCCAATTATTCGCGGTTCCACTGCCGGTCGCATTGGCTGGAGTTTTGCTCTTTTGCAGCTGCTGAAGAATCAGGATGGCCGGGCTGATTGGGTTCTGGCATTGGGCCAAGGGATCGCCCGCCGTTACCGCCTGGAAGGAGGGGTACGTAGGGCAGTACGGAGCGGTGCTGGTGGAGGAGTTATAGGGATGCGTGGGAGGCTGATTGTAGCTGCGGCCGAACCCGTAGGCCAGCCATTCCGCCGTCACCCCAGTCCATGTGTTGGTGGACTTGCTCAGGTATTCCACACGAAGCCATGCGCCCTGGCACTGGTTGCCCGCAACCGTGACCTGCCCGAACAGTGGCCATGACGTCAAACTGGTGCTGCAGCCCGTTGGCGCATACTTGGTCCAATTGTTCGAGCTGGCGCCCTGCAGGGCGGTGGCGTAGTACATGTTTCCGGCGGCGACCGAATTCCCTGTGTTTGGCGCCGGTACGTCGGTGTAGGGGGTAGCGTTCGGAGTGCCGAGTTGTATGTCTTCGCTGGATGCGTCGGTCCTGGATTCGCCGGGATACAGGTCGGCTTCGGTATCGGCCAGCAGGATGCGGATCGAGGCTTCGTTATAGAGCCTCGAGTTTGCCAGAAGCGTGCTGTCGCCCGGTGTGGGTTTGCGGATGATGTCGATCGCGCCAACGCTTGACGACCCCACGAAGGGCAACTGCAACTTGGTCGCGCCCGTCAATCCGTTGATGATGAAACTGTTGAACGTGGTCGTGGAAATTCCCTTCCAGGCAGGGTTGGCCGCGCCGGTGGGCGGAAAGCCGCCAGTCCAACTGCCGGCGGGAAGGGCTACGCAATTCGTGGCCGGTCCGGCCGCGGGAGCGGCAGGGCAGGCGCCCGCGGCGCTGGGCACGTAAACCGTGCCGGTATAGTCGTTCGAGGTCGGCCATCCGTTCTCCAGTTGGGTCGTGATGACCTGGCCGACGGCAGCGATCTTGTCGGTAAAAGTCAGGGTGCTGTCGGAAGCCAGGAACAGATTTCCATTGGCGTGGACGCGGCCTCCGAAGTTGAAGGCCGGGCCGGCGAAATAGTCGCAGTCGCCATCGCAAAAGATGCCGAATTCAAAGGCCGGAAGCAGAGCCACTTCCACGGTGCGGCTGAGCGAGAAGGAGGCACCGGTGGGGGAAATCGCGGAGTTGTTCGTGACCTCGCCTGCGGAAGCGGCCCGGGTCGCGGTCACTTGCAGGGTGAATGGGATGAGAGACGCGACCATGCCCTGGTCCGAACCGGATCCGACAATGTCCCACGAGCCGCAGGGGTTGGGAGCATTCGCGCAGGCTGTCCCATTGGTTTGGGTGGCGGGCCAGGTGATGGACTCGACGTAATTCATGTTGGTGATGTTGGACCCGCTCACTGCGGTGGGATAATTGCTGGCGCTGGTCAGAGCGGTAATGGAGGCCGCAGTCGGGGTCTGCGAAGTTTGGTACAACTGAGAGAGTTGGGCAGTCAGGTTCTCCATGCCGGACTCCGCTCCATAGAAGGCAAGATTGCCTTCCAGATCGTTGTTGCCCATGCGTTGTTCGCTGGTGACCAGGTACAACAGTCCGACCGCCACTCCCGACAACAAGAGCGTCAACAAAAGCGCCGCGATCAGCGTGAAGCCTCGCGAATCTCGTTTACTCTTTCTCATGTTTCCCCCTCCAACCTCACAAGCCAGATCAGACAGCCGGTCAATTGCAAACGGTGGCACTGTCACTGTAAGAATTGCAGAAACTCATATTGCGAGCGCTGACGGAACTCGCCAGATACATGCTTTGGGATTTATTGTTTCCCGAAGTCAAACCCTGTCCCATGATCCATATGTTGACCTTCTGAATGAGGGCGGGGGAGTCTCCTGCTGCGACCGGATTCGATTGATTCGCATTCATAAGGCCGCTGGTGGAACTGATCACGTCATAGCTGAATTGCAAGTTGATGATGTTATCGGCCACCGGAACGGCGTTGAGCCCGTTGACTTGGCGCATCAGGCGAGGCGTTTGCACGGTTCCGCCGGTTGGGGGAACTTGCAAAAAGTAAGTAACGGCGTAAAGCCGGCAGACGCTGACGGTGTTTCCCGCACCCAAGGCTGAACCCAGGTTGCTAATGGTGTAGGCCAGGCTGTTGGCTCCGGTCTGGTTGAAATTGAGCGGATCGCCCGGAGCGAAAGTGATGGAACCGCCACCCGCGGGAAGGCCGGTGATTTCGGCGACCACAGCGGCGGTTTGCGCGGCCGACGTCCCCTGGTCGCCCGTGCCATTGCCCGGAGTGCTTACCTGGAACAACAGCAGGTCGCCTACGTTGAGACCTCCCGCCGCAAGAATGTTATTGGGCTGCACCGCCGAATTCACCACGGCCACATCGGCCTGGGTGGTGGAGGGGAAGGTGAAAGTGAAATTGGTCAGGGGAAAGTTGTAGTCGCAATAGATCGAAGTGATGCTGTCGTTCACCGCCGCCGGAGCGGCGGAAATGGTGGCGCCGCTCTCTACACCGTTGCTGTAGCCGGGCAGGATGCCATACATGTAATTCTTGACGCCGGTGCCGCTGTTCGGATACACGTCGCCGGGCACATAGCAGGTGCCAGTTTGGTTGCAGCCGACCAAGGTGACGCTGCCGCTGGCCATTTGCAACCCGCCCGAGGGCAAGCCGGCGCCCGCCATGCTTATGTCCTTGGTCATCAACTCGATGGCGGCGCGCATGTTCTGCTGGGTCTCGGCGCGCTGGATCACGGTAAAGGTGGTGTTCATGCCCAGGCGGAACAGCCGGGCCATGGCCGCGATAAGGATCAGACCGACGAAGGAAGCGATCATCAGCTCCAGAAGGCTGAATCCGTTTTGCGATTTTGCGCTGCGCGTCTTCATAGTGTTTACCGGCTCAGTGGTAGCTCGAGATCAGCCCATTCACCGTGTAGGAACGGGACAGCCCGTACCTTCCGGCTTTGGTGTAGTTAATGGTCACAGCAACCGCGATGAGATTGGGGTTGGTGCTGTTCACTCCGTTAATCGTCTGCTGCACCGGAGTGAAGGCAATGGTGCGGGTGAAGTTGCTGAGGCTTTCCGTGACGTCGTCGGCGGTGCCAAGAATGCCATCCGGGCCGGGGAGCACCAGGCACTCCACTCCTCCCGGGCAAGCCGCGCCGGTATCGGGAGCGGTGCAGGCGACATCGTCGGCGGTGCCGACAATGCCATCGGGTCCGGCACAAAGCAGGGGCTGCGGACCGGACTCGAAGATTCCGCCGTTGGAAATGTTATTGATGGAGGCGAAAGGAAGCTGCTGGCTGTTGCGGGCGGTGTAAATGCTTTCCATGGCATCCAGCGCCTTGTGGCGCGCGACCAAATCTTCCTGCGCCCACTCCGTAGCCTCGATCGAGGTGCCGAAACTCAACACCACGGCGAGCAAACCGATCGTCATGACGACCATGGCGATCATCACTTCGATCAACGAGAATCCACGCTCGGCGCGACGTTTCCTGACTGATTTATTTTTTTGTGTCATTGCTGCACCCAGGTTGCAACTGTCATCTGATTCAACCGCCATCCGCGGATTCTGCCGGTCGCTCCCCATACCGTGATAGCTCGCGAATTGTAGATGCTGCCGCTTGACGCCTGCGTCAGGTACACAATGCCGCTGACCGAGTTGCCGAGACCGTCTTGCGCCGAACCGTCGGGGTAGAAGACCACGTAGTTCAGAGGCACGCCGGCGATGGTTTCGAAGTCGATGGGGGTGACGCCGGTGCCGAAACCGTCCGGCGTGTTCGCGGTGGGGAATCCCGCTTGCACCGCGAAGGTAACATCCGGCGGGATCGAATAGGTGATCACTTGCTGAACTGGCGGTGCCGCCGCGGCTCCACATGTGCAAGGCTGAAACTCGATCTGAATGGTGCCCGCGGGAAAGCCTCCGGGATTGAAATTAACGTAATATTCGTTGCCTTGTGTGATCGCCAGGTTGCGGGTGTTGCGCAAGGCCATCAGGGTCGTGTCGTAGGCCGAGTTGAGATGGTTCTGATACAGCATGGGTTTCAAGGCGATGAACGTAACCCCAGCCATGATCAAGGCGAAACTGATGGTCATGATCAGTTCCAGCAGCGAAAACCCGTTGTGTTTGCGCAATGCCATAAGTTCTTTCCGGTGAGGGGAAGCCGTGCATCGTCTGGTGGCGATAATCAACCCGACCTCAATGCCCAAGATTTCCTAAGAGCCCAACCGCGCAGAGAAAACCCGAAGCCGCTCGGGGGACAGGCCAACCGGCGCTGCATTCGGCGTGGCAGTCTTCATCCTAGGAAGGCTGAAGGGTGGCGTCAAAGCACCACGGTGCAACGCAGGACTATTGGTCTTTTGTAATAACGAAGGTGACTGAGGTCACGGGATTGACGGCAGTGGAGTTAAGGGAGCTCCGGAGGAAGACGGGTGCGTTGGAGATGACTCCGGTAACTTGTCGGACGAACTGCGGTGATCCTAGGATGCTTGCAGGTATGACTCTCTCATCGCTGCTAGTCTGCGCGGACGACGCTTCGGTACAGGTGTTGCGCCGCGTGCTGGAAGAACTCGGAATTCAGCTGGAGCTGTGTAAGGACGCGGTGCGCGCGGGCGTGCGGCTAGCCCAGGAACGCTTTGACCTGATCATTCTCGATTGCGAAAAGCAGTCGGATGTGATCGCGGTGTTGCACGAAAGCCGGACTTCCCGCCTGAACGACTCGACCCTGGCGGTGGCCGTGGTGGCGGGGCAAGAGAGCATCCGGGAAATGTTTGCTCTCGGGGTGAACTTCGTGCTGTACAAGCCGGTGTCGCACGAGCGGGCGCTAAGCACGCTGCGGGCGGTGCAGAGTGTGTTGTTCCGGGACAAGCGCCGCAAGGTTCGGGCGGCGGTGCACACGCATGCGATCATCGATTACGCCGGCGTGGAACACGCGAGCGCGACGCTGGTGAATCTAGCGGAAGACGGCATGGGAGTGAGTTTCGGGGAAAAGCTGCCGCCGACCTGCAAAGTTTATTTTCAGTTTCATTTGCCGGGGCAGACGGCGAACGTGCGGCTCTCCGGGCAAGTAGTGTGGCAGGATTGGAACGGGCGCGCGGGAATCCAGTTTGTGGATGTGCCGCAATCTTCGCGGCGGGTTCTGCAAGAGTGGCTGAAGATGAACGTGGGCGAGGCGCAGAAGCAGACGCTGGCTGCGGATCGAGTGGAAGTGGAGCATTCGACGCAGCCGAGCGAGGGTTCGGTTGCGGCGGACAAGCGGGTGGAGGAGCAGCACGCGGAGAAGCCGGAGGCGAAGGACGGCGAGCGGGAAGCGGGGACTCGATTGCGAGCTGAACCGGCCAACCGCCGTGGACAGACCCGCCATGCGTGCCGACTGGGCGCGGAAGTGTACCAGCAGGGAAGCACGGTGCGGAACTACTGCCATTTGAGCGATCTAAGTCCGGGGGGATGCTATCTGGAAATGCCGCTGGCCTTTCCCGCCGGCACTCTGGTGGAGATTACGGTGCGCACCAAAGAGATAAAGTTGCGATTGAGCGGTCACGTGAAGGCCTCGCATCCTGGCTACGGGATGAGCATTTCGTTCAAGCTGAGCACCCGGGACGAACGCAACGGGGTGCAACAGTTGATTGATTTCGCGGCAGCCGCCGCGGAGAGCAGCTCTTAGCTTCTCGCTCTTAGCTTTTGCTTCCAGCTACTAGCCTCAGGCCCCATCCTCTCCCAACTCTTCGAATCGTCCGCCTCCCGCTATGGATTTCTCACTCGAAATAAAGTTCGGCGCGTGTTTCGGTTTTGGGAGGCGGAGGGCGGGAGTTTACTATTTGATTACAGGGTACCCATCCCTACCCCCATCTTTGAAAATCTTTAGGATCATCGAGTTAGCGTATTTTGCCCCCCAAAATCTTTCCAGCAAAGGACTTAGGGGTCATAATCCAGATAACAAAGGACTTGGGGCTAATTTTTAGCCGGAAGCGCCCTGGTCACTATGGCTGCGTATACTGCCATTGCTGGGACAATTCTGAGACGAAGTGGGGGCTGTGCGCAAGGTTAGGTGTCACAAGGGGGCTGTGGAAATGTTTTGGTCCCCGCGATGGTGTAGGGAGGTAGGCGCCAGATTATTTTGTCTTGGAGCGTATCGTGCGGAGTTCCGGGCTTGGTGACTACTTCTTCGTGGTTTCTTCAGCAACTGCCTTCTTGAAATAATCCAGCGACATGCGCAGACCTTCTTCGAGTTGAATCTTGGGTTCCCAGCCTAGCAGCGTGCGGGCTTTGGTGATGTCCGGCTGGCGCTGCCTGGGGTCGTCTTGCGGGAGGGGTTCGTAGGCGATTTTACTTTTCGATCCGGTCACCTTGATTACATGCTCCGCACATTCGAGGATGGTGAACTCGTTGGGGTTGCCGATGTTGACCGGAAGATGTTCCGAGGATTTCGCCAAGCGCATGAAGCCGTCGATTTCGTCGCTGACGTAGCAGAAGCTGCGGGTCTGGCTGCCATCGCCGTAGACGGTGAGAGGCTGGTTGCGCAGAGCCTGCTTCATGAAGTTGGGGACGACGCGTCCGTCATTCAGTTGCATGCGGGGGCCGTAGGTGTTGAAGATGCGGACGATGCGGGTATCGACTTTGTGATAGCGGTGATAAGCCATGGTGACGGCTTCGGTAAAGCGTTTGGCTTCGTCGTAGACGCTGCGCGGGCCGATGGAATTGACATTGCCCCAATAGGTTTCTTTCTGAGGATGCTCGAGGGGATCGCCGTAGCACTCGGAGGTGGAGGAGACGAGATATTTTGCGCCGTATTTGAGGGCGACATCGAGGGCGTGGAAGGTTCCGAGCGATCCGACTTTCAGCGTGGGGATGCCGTGGATGGTGTAATCGACGGGGCTGGCGGGGCTGGCGAAGTGGAAGACGAAATCGACGGGGCCGGGATCGAAGGGCGAGCAAATGTCGTTTTCTATTAATTCAAATCGTGAATCGTTCGCGAGATGGGCGAGATTGGCGCGGCGGCCGGTGAGCAGGTTGTCGACGACAACCACGCGCCAGCCTTCGCCGAGCAGGGCATCGCAGAGATGGGATCCGAGGAAACCGGCGCCGCCGGTGACCAGGGCGCGTTGTGGACTCATGCTTTCTTGACGCCGTTCCGCAGAGCGGCAGGGACACCCTCGGGATGACAGGCGGCGCGTCCCACGCTGTAATACGTGAAGCCCTGGGCTGCCATCACTTCGGGATCATACAGGTTGCGGCCGTCGATCACGATGGGATATTTGAGTTCGCGGTTGAGCCGGTCGAGATCGAGGTTGGCAAACTCTTCCCACTCCGTGAGGATGAGCAGAGCGTCGGCGCCGTGGGCGGCTTCGTAAGGCGAACCAGCGTATTTGAGGCTGGAGTTCATGGCTTCCTGGGTGCGTTCCATGGCGGCGGGATCGTAGGCGGTGATCTTGCAGCCTTCCTGCAAGAGAGCCTGCACCAAGAAAAGAGCGGGCGATTCGCGAATGTCGTCGGTGCCACCTTTGAAGGCCAGGCCGAGGACGCCGAGGTGCTTGCCGCGAAGAGTCCAGAGGGCGCTGCGCACTTTGCGTAGGAAGCGGTCGCGCTGATCTTCGTTGATGCGCATGACTTCATCGAGCAGGCGGAAATCGTAACCGCATTCGCGGGCGACGGCGCGGAAAGCCATTACGTCCTTGGGGAAACAGGAGCCGCCGTAGCCGATGCCGGGATTGAGGAAGCGGGGACCGATGCGGGAGTCGGTGCCGATGCCGTGGCAGACCTGGTTGACGTTGGCGCCGACGGATTCGCAGATGGAAGCGACGGCGTTGATGAAGGAAATCTTCATGGCGAGGAAGGCGTTGGAGGCGTGCTTGATGAGCTCCGCGCTTTTGGTGGTGGTGACGATGATAGGAGCGGGGATGGAAGCGCGGTCAGGTTGCGGGATGGCGTCAGGGTGCTGGTAGTAGCTGCCGCTGGTGAGCGGCTCGTAGACCTGGCGAAGCACATCGGAGGCGCGAGCCGTGTCGCAGCCGATGACGATGCGGTCGGGAAAAAGAAAATCGGTGACGGCGGTGCCTTCGCGCAGAAACTCAGGGTTGGAAGCGACGTCGAAAGAATCGGGGTCAGCGCCGTTGCGCAGAATGATTTTGCGAACCCACTCGCTGGTGTAGACGGGGACGGTGCTTTTTTCGACGATGACCTTATATTCGCGGATGGCGCCGGTGATTTCGCGGGCGACCGACTCGACATAGGAAAGGTCGGCCTCGCCGCGATCGGTGGGCGGAGTGCCCACGGCGACGAAGATGACGGAACTGGCGCGCACGGCTTCCTGAAGATCGTCGGAGAATTGCAGACGGCGTCCGCGGTGACGGCTCAATAGTTCGGGCAGAAAGTTTTCATGAATCGGAACCTGGCCGTTTTTGAGAGCGGATAACTTGCGCTCGTCGTTGTCGAAGAGAATGACATCATGGCCGAGGTCGGCGAGGCAGGCGCCCGCGACCAATCCAACGTATCCGGAACCGACGACAGCAATCCGCATGTTCAAACTCCCTGGCTTAAAGATGTTGAAACGGCTCTGTTTTCAGGTTTCAGGTGAGAAGCCACGGGGAGGACGCAACAGAAAATAACTTGGAGAATCATTGTAACTCGCCAAGATAACGCGATTCTAGCATTATTTTTGCGCGAAGGGGAGGAAACAAAAGACTCCAGCACGGCCTTCCTACGGCGCGTATTTCTACCATTTTGGGACCGCCGGGTGGGGCAGTGACGGTGAGCTCTGGCCAGGAGCGGAGTCTTCCGGCGGATCAGCGCATGGCAAATCCGCGGGCAGAGTGGGCAGGATTCCTTATTTCACAAAAAGCGGAACCGTAAGATAATGAAGGGCGGATGCATATTGACATCCCTCTGTTTTGGGTTGAAACTCCGCTACAGACGCTGATTCCAGGCCTGAGTTAGCTGCCTATGACTCAACATCCGATGTCGGGACCTGCCCCTCGATCTGATTCCTCCGGGCAATGTTGGGGAGCGGCGCAATCCAACGCAGGCGCAGAGCGGCCGGCCGCGACAACCACGGGAGTGGAAACGGACCTGGCGGACCTGGCCGCCAAGTTTGCCGCGCACAGCGAGGGAATCTTCGGCGAGCTTTCGGTGAAGCTGGCGCTGGAGATCGTGCTCAACGAGATTGCCGAGCAGGCTTGCCTGGCAATGGGTGCGACGGGAGCGGCGATTGTTCTCGAACGCGACGGAGAAATGATCTGCTGCGCGCGAAGTGGAGGTACGGCTCCGCTGCTGGGCGACCGTTTTGACCCCGGGTTCGGCATCTCGGGTGAGTGCATCCAGACCGGGGAAGTGCAGCGCTGTGACGATGCGCAGGCCGACCCGCGGGTGGATGGGGACGCCTCGCGCAGGCTGGGTGTGAGATCGGTGATGGTGATGCCGCTGCAAAGAGACGGCGGCGAGCTGCTCGGCATTTTCGAAGTTTTTTCCTCCCGTCCTGCGGCCTTTCGAGAGCGTGACGAGCGCACCCTGGGGGCTCTGGCGCAGCGCGTCGTCAAAAATCTTCAGCTCGCGGCTGAGCCGCTGCCGGCGCCCCCTGTGGTGGAGGTACCTCTGGACGTCGTGGCGCCTGATTCGACAGCAAGCGCGACGAGTCCACCGCCGTTCGGGGAGCCGGCATTTCAGGCCGGGCTCGAAGCCTCCTCGGGACGCGACGTCGATCTTGTGACCTGGGTCTTGGGGTTGGCGGTGGTAGCGTGCGCGGTGTTGCTTGGGGTGCTGGTCGGTCAGCATTTGAGCTGGCAAAGAGCCGCCCGGAATTACCTGGCGAAAGCGGCGTCCAGAGCGGCGCGCAGCGCGCAAGTCAGCGAACGAGGCGGATCGCCCCGGACGAGCGATGTGCCTGCGAACTCGGTTACAGCGCAATCTTCTTCGCGCCTGGCCATGCCGGCGAGGGTCACGAGCGCGGGCGGCGAGGAGAAGACAGCGACACCGGTGCCGACATCTGCATCTTCCGTCAGAACTCGCGCCGCGGAATCCGCTGTGCCCGAGGGTTCGCTGGTGGTCTTCCAGAATGGCAAGGAGATATTCCGGCTGCCACCTTCGCGTGGCGAGGCTAAATCACTGGCGACCGGGCCGGCAACCGGAATCCAGAGAGCTTCTTCCGTCGAGCCCGTGATGGAGTTGGCTGCGGGTGCAGCTGAAGACAGCGTGGTGTATCGGGTTGAACCGGATTATCCGGAAGAAGCGCGGAGACAAGGTATCCAAGGCGCGGTGACGCTGCAGGTTCACATCGGCAGGGACGGGAGTGTGCAGGAGGTCCGGGTGGTGAGCGGGCAAGCGCTGCTGGCGCAGGCTGCCACGGCGGCCGTGAAACAATGGCGATTCAAGCCACAACTGCTGGATGGCCGTCCGGCGGAGACGCAGACCAGAATCACGCTGAATTTCCGATTACCTCAGTGAAAATCAGTCAGCAGTGTAACGTGCACGATGTTCAGTTGTTTTTAACGGTCTTTCGAATCGCGACCGTTGCCGCTCCGGGTTTGGCGGGAACCGGGACTGGCCGAGACGGTCCCTTGGCGGGAGGAATGCTTTCCTGGGGTGCAACGCTGCTACCCAAAGCATAGAGCACTACCTCGACGCGACTGGAGACACCCAACTTGTCGAAAATGCGGAATAGATAATTCTTGATGGTGTGTTCGGTCAGCTTGAGACGATGGGCGATTTCGCGGTTGCTGAGGCCCTCGGCCACACAACGAACCACATCGATTTCGCGTTCGGAAAGCGGCGATCCGCCATTGGGGTTGAAGTTGGCCAGCATGGGCCGAGTGAGGGCTTCGAGCAGGAACTGCAGTTGGCTGCTGCTGGCCCATATTTGCCCGGCGTACACGCACTGAATGCACTTGGCCAGCAAGCGGAAAGGCTCGGTGCGGCAAAACACTCCTTGAGCGCCGGCGCGGAAAGCGGCAATGACCGCGGCCCGCTCGGAAGTGTCGAGCAGCATGATGGCCCGCGGCGAAGGCGACTGGGCGCGGATCTCACGAACCAAATCGAAACCTCCCGCATGATTTTCTGCCAGCTTCGCGCTGACCACGACGACCTGCGGTTTCTCGCGACTGATCAAGCTAAGAATTGCCGTTCCATCGGAGGGAGACTCAATCATCTGGAACTGCAGATCTCGAGCCAGGGCTTCGACGAGAAGTTGCGTGCCCATGGGAGTGCTATCGGCAGCCAGAACACGAAGCCGGTCTTGTTTCGGAAGAGTGGTCAAATGAGCCATATGCCGATCAAGCTTGAAACTACCACGAGCTTATTGCAGACAGCGACAACATTGGCCACCGGCTGGACGCGAGCTGACGGACAACCTGCGAGGACCGCGAACCGGATCCTCGAACAGAAACGGGATCGCAACCACCGCGTCGTCAGCGTCCAGCAGACAGGACTGACCACAGCATAGGGGAAATAAGACTCCGAGTAAATAGCACTATTGTGCAAGCTGGGAAGGCCGGTAATCGGCGGAGGTTACCGGGTTTTTGCGGGCCGGCGAAGCCGCCAAAGCTGCATGCCTTGCGGCATTGACCAGCGTGGGTGCGGTGCTTATGCATGCCAATGACGCTCCCCGCTCAAACTGCGCCACGCTTGTCTTCTGGAGCGATTTGTCGACTGCAATTTGGGAACTCAACGATGGATGGGTGACGGAGGGTTTCGCGCTCGGTGGTTAGTGCGCGACTTTCTCTTGCCGGTTACGATGGCCGATGGCAATGACGGCGACGAGTGAGCCTCCCGCTGATGCGGGGCAGTGAGGATTTGACGGGCGCAGGGCGCGGGGAGTTGGCTACGGTTTCAATTGAGAATCGGCGTATCATCTGCTTTTTTTTCAGCAAATTGCAAAGCGCGCCTGGAGCGATACGGAAAGGCGCCAAGGGACTTTTTTCTCTCTACTTTCCACCTCTTGCAAGGTCTTGCAGGGGTGGCTACAATCGCGACAAGATTTTGGGGACTTAATCCCCGGTTGCTCTAGTCTTCAGATTGAGTACTCTCCCCCAAACACATTCGGTGAAACGACGGGCTTCGGCGTACACCCCGGGCAACGATGTGGGAGGACTCTTTCTTCCGGAGTCACTCCATGTGACTCAAGGGGCGAAGCTATGAGCGGCGGTCCGATACTTCCAATGGAATTCAGCGCGGTGGGAACGGGTTCGCTGCCGGAGACGCCGCAGTGGTATGCGATCCGCACGCGATCCCGCCACGAAAAAATGGTGGCTGAACAATTGGAGAGGCAGGGCATCGAAGGTTTTCTTCCTCTGGCGAAACGGACTCACAAGTGGAGCGACCGCATGAAAGAAGTGGGACTGCCCTTGTTCTCCGGTTACACCTTTGTGCGCCTGCTGCTGGGTTCGCCGGATCGCGTGCGCGTACTGCGAACCCACGGGGTGGCGGGGTTCGTCGGAGTGCGAGGTGTGGGGATTCCAGTTCCTGAGAAGCAGATTGAGAACTTAAAGACACTGTTGCTGAATCAGATCGCGATGAAGGATCACGCTTTTCTGCCGATTGGCCAGCGTGTCCGCATTCGCGGGGGAGCGCTGGATGGCATCGAGGGAGTCCTCGCTGCGCAGAAGGGCGACCGCACCCTGGTCATTTCGATTGAGCCCATCCATCGCTCGTTGTCGCTCTGCCTCGACGGATACGAAGTCGAACCGATCTAAACCAACAATTCCATTTAAGCAAGCAGGAGCAAGTTCAGAGCGGGACACGGCGAGTGTCTTCCGCTGGGTGTCTGGTCGAAATCCGTGGTATGCGGGGTGCAACATGAACGAGGTCGAAGCTAAAGTCAAGAACAACGGTGAGGGGGATGCCGCGTGGTCTGAGGCGCCGGGCCGCGAGACCGGGGCAGCCGGGGGATCGGAGCCGGGGTTGGACGCATCGCTTCGCAGCTTTCGAAATGAAGCGGAAATTCACGCGATCAAACGGGCTCTGGAGCGGACGGGCTGGAACCGAAAGCGAGCCGCCAAGTCGCTGAGCATCAGCTACCGTTGTCTCTTATATAAAATCCGGCGGCACAACATCACGCCCGCGGTCGAGCCCAGCTAGCGCGATTCCGCCGCAGGTTCGTTCCAGCGAGCGGTTTGCGATTTCAGGGTTCGCGATTAGAGCGCCAGCTCCTTCGCTCTCTGGGTCGCCCTTACGACTGCCTTGATGAGGGTCACGCGCAGCTTGCCTTCCTCCAATTCCATAATGCCGTCAATGGTGCAACCGGCGGGAGTGGTCACGGCGTCTTTGAGCAGGGCGGGATGGTCACCGGTCTCGAGCACCACTCTGGCGGCCCCCAGCGTGGTTTGGGCGGCGAGCAGCGTAGCCACGTCGCGGGGAAGGCCCACCTTTACGCCGGCTTCGGCCAGCGATTCGAGGATGATGTAGATGTAAGCCGGACCGCTGGCCGACAAACCAGTGACCGCGTCCATGTGCTTTTCGTCGATCACAACGGTTCGGCCGACGACCTCGAACATCCGGCAAGTGGTGGCAACATGGGTGGCATCGGCGTATTTGCCTTTGCACACCGCGGTCATGCCGCTTCCCACCGAACAGGGTGTGTTGGGCATGGCCCGCATGACGGCGATATTTCCGGGAAGGCAGCTCTCGATCATCGCGGTCGAAACGGAGGCGGCCAGGGAGACGATCAACTGGCTGGGAGTGAGCTGCCCGCGAATTTCGCGCATGACCTCCTGCACGATTTGCGGCTTCACGGCGACGAGAATGATATCGGCGCCCTGAACCGCGGCGGCGTTATCGGTTGTAACCTTAACGTTCAACTTTGCGGCCAGCCTCGTGGCCCGCTCCGAGTGCTGCACCGTGGCGGTGGTGAGCTCGGGTGAAAGCAGGTTATTTTTCAGCAGCGCCTGGAGCAGGATGCCACCCATCTTGCCGGTGCCCAGGACGGCGACGCGTTTTCCCAAGAGTTCATGTTCCATAACGTTGCCTCTGATCAGCAGCGATGCCCGCCGCGATGGCCGATGGCACTGAGATTTTACCGGACATTTGCGGTTGCCTGGCGGCGGCATTGCATCCAGTGCCAGGCGGTGGAAACGGTATCCCGCAGCGATCGCCTGGCTTTCCACTGCAAAAGATTTTGCGCCCGGCTGGGATCGGCGACCAGCGCGGGCGGATCGCCAGGGCGGCGAGGACCGAGGCGCAGCGGAACTGGATGGCCGGTAACTTCCTCGACTGTGGCAATGACCTCGCGCACGGAATGGCCGCGGCCGGTACCCAGGTTGGCCGCGAAAGAATCTTTGCCGGCTTGCAGATGCTCGAGAGCCTTGACGTGCGCCTCGGCGAGATCGTTGACGTGAACGTAGTCTCGAATGCAGGTGCCGTCGGGGGTTGGATAGTCGGATCCGAACAGTTGCAATTCCGCGCCGGTACCCGCCGCTGCTTGGAGAGCGAGAGGGATGAGGTGGGTTTCAGGCTGGTGCAATTCGCCGATTTCTCCGCTTTCATCAGCCCCGGCCGCGTTGAAGTAACGCAAACTGGCGAAACGCAGCCCATAGGCGCGATCATAAGCTTCCAGGGCGTGCTCGAAGAAAAGCTTGGAGACGCCGTAAGGATTCACCGGCTGTCTGACGGTATTCTCGGCGATGGGAATGGTTGAGGGTTCTCCGTAGACGGCACAGGTGGAGGAAAAAATTATTTTCTTCACGCCGGCATCGACGGCGGCGTTCAGCAAGGAAAGGCCGCCTTCCACATTGTTGCGGAAATATTTTCGCGGGTTGGTGACGGACTCGCCGACGTAGGCGTGAGCCGCGAAATGCATGACGGCATCGACTCGGCGCAGAATCGGAGAGAGCTTCGATTGATCCAAAATGTCGCCCTGGCAGAGTTCAAATCCGCTGGCCAGGAAAAGGTGGCCGGTGGAGAGATTGTCGTATAGCAGCGGCGTGTGGCCCAAGCGTTGCAATGCGCGCGCGGCATGACTGCCGATGTAGCCAGCACCCCCGACCACCAGGACGACCACGTTGCTTCCTTTCGCTTAACTAAGGGGCAGCGGATTGCGCCGAAGACGATTCCCTAGGGCTGGACTTTTGCGGCTTACCCAGGCGTCTTGCTCGCATCAACGGCGCCGTATTCGAGACAACCGGATTAAAGACTCAAACCGTGTGACCGGGCAACAAGAACTAAAGCGTCCGGGACTTGTCATTGTACACATAGTCGAATCCGGGGGGATGAATCGGACGGGGCGATAGTATCCTGAGGTCAGGTTTTGCCGGCGACGCTGACCGGAAGCCGGGTTATCAATAGCCCAAAAAGGACGCTTTGCAGCGAGTGAACACCCGCCGGCCTTCATGCACTATCAGCTTTTGTATCAGATATTTGGCAGACTACCATGAATTTTATTGTTCAACCAACAGAGACTTTGGTCTCTTTACTTTCAACCTCTTGCAGCAATTTGCATAGCCCGCTAGAATTTTGCTCAAGGTTAAGGGGTTCATCCCCGCTGCGGTCGTCGAACTTTGCTAACTTCCCCCCCGATCAAGGAAGCGAAAACTGCCACTGGTTGATCGCCAGTAGCGGGGAGTCCTCACTATATCTTTGTGCGGAGTCGCGAAATGTGACTCAAAGGGCGGAGCTGTGAACCGCGGCATCCGCGCAACCTTGCTGGCCGAACATGGAACCTGAGCCATTTTGGGATTGAGATTGCGGATATCGGAAGAGAAAAAAGAAAAAGAAGAACTAGAATCGATCTAAACAGCAACGGCCTCGGCGGTGCGCTGTTTGGGGAAAATTTGTATGGACGGCAGAGTCACAATCCCGGGTTCGGTTTTTTGCGGTTGAGGAGGACGATTCGATGAAGGAAATGAAATGTATGCTGAGAGTTCTGACGGTTGTCGCGCTCGGGCTGGCCAGCGCTTTGGCGCAACAGAACGCGTCCGAGAATTCAGCCGTCAGTGGTGCGGGAACGACCTCGGCGGCTCCGGCAAAGAAAGACATCGGCAGCCATCCGCTGCTGTTAGGGGAGCGGCATCCACGCTACGCCCTGGAGCCGGGAGATTCCTTCGATGTCTCGTTCGATCTCAGCCCCGAATTCAACCAGAGCTTGACGGTGCAGCCCGATGGCTACGTGACTCTGCGCGGAGTGGGCGACATCCACGTGGCAGGACTGACGGTGCCGCAACTGACCGCGACTTTGCGCACCTCCTATTCGAAGATTCTAAACGCCCCGATTATTTCCGTAGTCCTAAAGGACTTCGAGAAACCGTATTTCACGGTGGACGGACAAGTCGGGCGTCCGGGTAAATACGATCTGCGCGGCGACACCACGGTGACGCAAGCGCTTGCCATTGCCGGCGGAGTGCTGTCCAGTGCCAAGCACTCGCAGGTGCTGCTGTTCCGGCGCGTTTCCGATCAATGGGTGGAAGCCCGCATCCTGAATGTGAAGAAGATGATGAAGGAAGGCAACTTGACCGAGGATGCGCACCTCCATCCCGGGGACATGCTGTTTGTTCCTAAGAACGCGTATTCGAAGATCCAGCCATATCTGCCGACGTCGAATCTGGGCACATACTTGCACTACTAACGCGGAAGTTGCGAGGTTTGAACATGCGCGAATCACACATGGCTCCATCCAGCGGCGCGAATTCGTTCGGTTTCACGCTGCGCGATATCGTGGCCGTAATTTTCCGGCAGAAGCGGGTACTGGCGCTCTCCTTCGCGGGCATCACGGCCGGCGTAATCCTGGCCGGAGTCCTGCTGCCGGCAAAATATAAGGCGGAGACCGAGCTTCTGGTGAAGCACGACCGCATGGACCCGATTGTGACCCCGGAGCAGAACTCTCCGATCGTTTTCCACGATGAGGTGACCGAGGAAGAACTAAATTCCGAGGTCCAGTTGATCCAGAGCGAGGACGTGTTGCGCGAAGTGGTGCTTGCGACCGGCCTCAACCGGCAGAAACCGTTCCTGGCTTTCCTGCGTCCCAACCTGTCTCCGCAGGAGCGGACGGAGAAGGCAGTGCGCCGCCTGCTGGGCGACCTGCAGGTTGAGCCGGTCACGAAAACCGATTTGATCCGGATCACCTACAGTTCGACCGATCCTCAACTCGCCGCCGCCGTGTTGAGCAGCGTGGATAAGTTTTATCTGGAAAAGCATCTGGCGGTGCATCACCCCGCGGGCCAGCTGGAATTCTTCGAAAAGGAAACCGCGGAGTACGGGCAGAATCTGGCCGAAGCGGAACAGAAGCTGAAGCAGTTTGCGGTGGAGCAAGGGGGAGTGGCGCCGGATGAGCAGCGCGATCTGACTTTGCAGAAGCTGAACGAATTCAATGCCAGCCTGCAGCAGACGCGGGAGGAAATCGCCTCCATCGAAACCCGGGTGAAGGATCTGGAGAAGCAGGCGGCCGACACGCCGGGCCGGGTGACGACGCAGACCCGCAAGTCGGATAATCCCCAGGTCATGGAACAGCTCAAGAGCGCGCTGCTGACCCTGGAGCTGAAACGCACCGAACTGCTGACCAAATACCAGCCCAGCTACCGGCCGGTGCAGGAAGTGGAGAAGCAGATAGCGGAGACGCGGGCTGCGATTGCCGGGGAAGAGAGTTCGCCGCTTCGCGAAGAGACCACGGACCAGAATCCCACATTCGCATGGATCACCTCCGAATTGGCGAAGTCGCAGGCGGATCTGAGCGGCTTGCGGGCCCGCGAAGCGGCCACGCAGGCGGTGGTCAACGTTTATCTGGACAAAGCCCGGCGGCTCGACGAGCAAGGGATTGCGCAACAGGACTTGTTGCGCGCGGAAAAGACGAATGAAGAAAATTATCTGCTGTACCAGCGCAAACGGGAGGAAGCCCGGATCGCCGATGCTTTGGACCGCAACCGCATTCTGAATATCGCGGTGGCGCAGGAGCCGGTGGTGCCGTCGCTGCCGTCAAGTTCCCGGCTGATCTTTGGGCTGATCGGAACGCTGTTGGCGGGAGTGGTGAGCGTGGGCCTGGTATTTGCCGTCGACTACATGGATCAGTCTTTCCGCACCCCTTCGGAGGTCATGGCGGAACTCAACATTCCGGTGCTGGCGGCGATACCCTCGCAGCAAGGTGTCAGGAACGGTTTCAACGGCAACGGTAATGGAAATGGCAACGGAGGCGGTCACAGAAAGAGCGGAGTCCAGGATCAAGGCGTCGAATCGATTGCCTTTAAGGAAGAGATCTAGTGTTTCAAGAATTCTACGGACTTAAGGAACAGCCATTCGGCGTGACTCCGGACCCGCACTACCTGTATTTGTGCGCTGGGCACCGGGAATCGCTCGCCTCTCTGTTCTGCGGCATTGAGGCGAACCGGGGATTCCTGGCGCTCATCGCCAAGCCCGGCATGGGAAAGACCACCCTGCTGTTCCATCTGCTGGGCAAAATGCGGAGCACGGCGCGCACCGCATTTCTGTTTCAAACGCAATGCAGCTCGCGCGAGTTCATGCGGTTCCTGATGGCTGAGTTGGGCTACGACAGCCAGCAGCAGGACTTCGTCCATCTGCACGAGGAGTTCAACCGGTGCCTGTTGCAGGAAGCCAGGGCCGGCAAACGGGTGGTCGTGGTCATTGATGAGGCCCAGAATCTGGACGCCTCGGTACTGGAAACCGTGCGGCTGCTCTCCGACTTTGAGACGCCGCAAGCCAAACTGGTGCAGATCATTCTGGCTGGGCAGCCGGAACTGGGGGCGAAGCTCGCGAGCCCCTCGCTGGTCCAGTTGCGCCAGCGCATCTCGATCGTGAACACACTGAACCCGCTGACGCCCGAGGACACAAGCCAGTACATCGATCACCGTCTGCGCGTGGCCGGGCACCGGGGGCCGTCGCTGTTTGCCCGCGAGGCCAAGGTTCTGATCGCCAAGCTCAGCGAAGGCATACCGCGCAAGATCAATAATTACTGCTTCAATGCGCTGGCGTTGGCTTGTGCCCTGCGGCAAAAAACGATCGATACCCGCGTGGTGCGGGAAGTTGATCAGGACCTGGACATCACCCGTTTGATGGAAGGACCCGCTCCGGATGACGATCGAGAGGTCTTCGAGGCCTCCGGAACCTCCGGCCGGACCGTCGAGAGTCAGCAGCAGGCTTTAACCCCGGAAGCGGCGCAAGACTACATGCGCCGGGTGGCGTCCCTACTCAGAGTGCAAGTAGTCAGTAGCACGCCCGAATGAGCGTGCTGAGGCAAGCACCCAGGTGGGAGTTCGGGCCGGCAGTTGGGGGAAGGGACCAAGAATAAATCCATGAGCAGAAATTTCGAGTTATTGCAAAAGCTGGGAAAAGAACTCGACATGTTCGATCCCGCTCCGGAAAAGCAAGTCGTGGCGGCGGTGGAACAGAGCGAGGCGGAGTTGGCTCCGGCCAGGCCACCTCAATTCGACCTGGATCCGCGGCAGCGCGATGAAATCACCAAGCTGGTGCAGCGCGTATTTCTCGCGGCCGGCCCGGAAGGATCGCGAGTCGTGACTTTTTGCGGCATCGAGGCGGGAGGCGGTTCATCCTGGATTTGCGCTCGCGCAGCCGAGATGCTGGCGGCGCAGGTTGCGGGAACGGTCTGCGCGGTGGACGCGAACTTCCCCGAGCCGGGTTTGCACCAGCACTTCGGACTGGAGTGCGGCGACGGCCTGACCAACGCCCTGCAGTTCTCCGATCCCATCCGGAAATACGTGCACCCAACCGCCTCGCGCAACCTGTGGCTGTTGAGTTGCGGAGGCGAGGCTCGGGAGTGGCAGTCCCTGCTGGGGTCGGACCGGATGCGGGCGCGGTTGGCGGAGTTGCGGGCGGATTTTGACTATGTGCTGATCGATGCCCCGGCGCTAAACCCAAGCAACGACGTCGTGGCTCTCGGCCACGCCTCAGAGGGCGTGGTACTGGTGCTCAAGGCGAATGCCTCGCGTCGAGAGGTGGCCCGCAAGGCGGTGAAGGATCTCGAGAACGCCAGCGTGCGCGTCCTGGGTGCGGTCTTGAACAATCGAACGTTTCCGATTCCCGAAAACATTTATAAGAAGCTCTGAGTCAGTCAGAATCGCCGGGTTGCGCGGATTTCTAATGAAGGCCAAAAACAACCGCGGCGGTTCCAGTTACCCCAACCTTCCGTCAAGTCGTTTCTTTCCGCCGTTATTCTCAGCAGTGCCGTCCAAGAAAAAGAGTTATCCCTGGGAGCTTTCGCAATGAGGACCGGCCGTAGACAGATTCTCCTCAATACTTTCAAACTCTTCGACCTTGGGCTGATGACGCTTGTCTTTCTCACAGCCGCCCTGCCGGTTCTTCGTCAGACCAAGAGCGTTTCGTTTGCCGAGTTTTTTTCCATGCGGATCAAGGTCGGGAACCTGGTGATCTTCCTGCTCCTGGTCCTGTGCTGGCATTTCCTTTTCCGACTTTTTGGACTGTATACCTCCCGCCGGTTCTCCACCCGTCGGAGGGAGGCGGTGGACGTGATCAAGGCGACGGCGCTGGCCACGATTGCGATTGCGGCCGGGGCCGTGGTGTTTCACATCCGCATGGTAACTCCGGTTTTTCTCGCTTTTTTCTGGGGCATGAGCGCCTTGGCGATGATTGGCAGCCGCCTCCTGCTGCGGACCCTGCTGGCCAGGATTCGCCGCCATGGCCGCAATCTTCGAGATGTTCTTATCGTGGGTTCAAACCACCGCGCTCTGGAATTCTGCCGGGAGGTTGAAGCCCGGCGCGACCTCGGCTATCGGGTTATCGGTTTTGTGGACGAAGAGTGGGCGGGCATGTCGAGCCTGAAGGATGCAGGCCATCCGGTGGTCTCCGATTTTGGTGGACTCACCCAGTTCCTGCGCAACAGCGTGGTGGACGAAGTCATGATCGCGCTACCCATGCGGTCGCTCTACGGGGAGGCGTCGCGCATCGCCACGGTGTGCGAGGAGCAAGGGATCACGGTGCGCTGGCTTTCCAATATCTTCAATTTGAGGCTGGCGAAACCCAAAGCCGAACAGTGGGAGGGCGATCCTGTAATCACCCACGCTACCGGGATTGCCGAGGGCTGGTCGGTGGTGGCGAAGCGCATTCTGGACCTGGTGATTTCTTGCGCGTTGCTTATTTTTCTGGCGCCGATCCTGTCGATTGTGGCAGTCCTGATCCGGCTTACTTCGCCGGGCCCGGTTTTCTTTCTTCAGAACCGGATCGGACTCAACAAGAGAAAGTTTAAGATTTACAAGTTCCGGACGATGGTGGCGGACGCCGAGAAAAAAATGGCGGAAGTGCAGCATTTGAATGAGGTCAGTGGTCCGGTGTTTAAGATCAAGAACGACCCGCGGATCACCCGGATGGGGCGGCTTCTTCGAAAGACCAGCATTGACGAATTGCCACAGTTGTTCAACGTGCTGAAAGGAGATATGAGCCTGGTCGGCCCTCGTCCTCTGCCGGTGCGCGACTACGAAGGATTCAACGAGGACTGGCAGCGGCGGCGGTTCAGCGTTCGTCCGGGAATCACATGTCTATGGCAGATCAACGGCCGCAGCGCCATCCCGTTTGAGAAATGGATGGAGCTCGATCTTGAGTACATTGATGGTTGGTCCCTCTGGCTGGACCTGCAGATTTTGGTGCGCACGATTCCGGCAGTGTTCCGGGGGTCGGGCGCGGCTTAGATTCGGGATTCTTTGAGGGCAGTTCTACAAGTCTAGCAGTGTTGGACGCGCCGACCTTATGTCTTTGAAAAGCATTTTCCCGCCACCTTCAGACCGCTCGAGTTCTGGCCAACCGGCATCGACCAATGGGAACGAAGGGGTGAGTCCCGCCGATGCCGGCACGCAACCCGCGTATTCACTACCCTCCGTCCTGCATATGGTTGAGCAGCGAGTTGCCTTGACCCCAGGGGCGGTCGCGATTCGAGCCGCCGCGGACTGTCTGACCTACCAGCAGTTGGACCAACGCGCCAATCAACTGGCCCACTACCTGCGCAGTGTGGGTGTAGGTGTGGGAACCGTGGTGGGCCTGTGCCTGGAACGGTCGCCCGATCTGGTGGTAGCCGCACTGGCTGTTTTCAAAGCGCGCGGAGCGTATCTTCCCCTCGATTTGGCGACTCCTATGGAGCGCCTGGCTGGAATGCTCGAAGATGCGCGGGCCCCGGTGGTGATAACGCGCGCCGGGTTTTTGGAATCGCCGAGCCGCAGTGCCCAGCGCGTGGTGACGCTTGACGCGGAGGCTGCCGCGATCTCGCATTTCCCGCCGACTCCGTTTTCTGACAAGCCCACGGCGGAGGATTTGGCGTATGTGATTTATACGTCTGGTTCCACCGGAACGCCAAAAGGAGTTCAGGTGGGGCACGACAATCTGCTGAATCTGGTGAATTGGCATGGTCATGCGTTTCGCGTGACCGCAGCCGACCGTGCCAGCCAGTTGGCCTCGCCGGGCTTTGACGCGGCGGTTTGGGAAATTTGGCCTTACCTTGCGGCGGGAGCGAGCCTGCATCTGGTAAATGACGAGGTGCGCGGCCAGCCGGAAAAACTCCGCGACTGGCTGGTTCGGGAGCGCATTACGATCAGCTTTGTTCCCACTCCGGTGGCGGAGCAGATGACCAAGCTGCCGTGGCTGCCGGAAACTGCTTTGCGCTTCCTGCTTACCGGTGCGGATACCTTGCACCATTATCCTTCTGCCAACCTGCCTTTTGCCTTGATCAACAATTACGGGCCGACCGAATGCACCGTGGTCACGACCTCGGCGCCGGTGCGCCCGGGAGCAGCGGGCGACGGGTTGCCTCCCATCGGCTGGCCCATCGCCAACGCTGAGGTTTATGTTCTCGACGGCGACCAGAAGCCGGTCGCGCCGGGCAAGATCGGCGAACTCTACATCGGGGGCGCGGGAGTGGCCCGGGGTTACGTCAATCGTCCGGCATTGACCTCCGAACGCTTCGTCGCGGATCCGTTTGCGAAAGTCTCCGGAGCGCGTCTGTACCGGACCGGAGATCTGGGTTGCTATGAGCCCGATGGACAGATTGCCTTCCACGGCCGGATTGACGATTACGTGAAGATTCGCGGCTATCGCATCGATCCCGGCGAGGTGGTCAACGTTCTCGGCCGGCATCCGGCGGTGCGGGCAAGCGCGGTACTGGCGCGGGAGGATGGTGGGACCGGCAAACGCCTGGTTGCTTACGTTGTGGCAGCGGCGAATTCGTCTCTCAAGGACAGCGGGCTGCGGGAATTTCTCCGGCAGTATCTGCCGGAATACATGTTGCCCAGCGTGTTCGTCAAGGTGGAGTCGCTTCCCGTGGCGGCCAACGGCAAGCTGGACCGCTCCGCACTGGCCGCTCCCGATGACGGCAATATTATCCGCGATGAAGTTTTTGTGGCGCCGCGCAGCGCAACCGAGCGACAGGTGGCCGCGCTTCTGGCTCCGCTGTTGCACATTGACAAGGTTGGGGCGAACGACAACTTCTTCCTGCTGGGAGGAAACTCGCTTCTGGGCACGCAAGTCATCAACCGTGTGAGCGAGGTTTTCGGAGTCGACCTGACCCTGCTGGGATTGTTCGATCACCCCACGGTCGCGGGCATCGCCCAAGAAATTGAAAACCTGCTTGCCGCCGAAAACTCGCGGCGCCCGACCGCCATCGTTCCGCCCTGGGCAAAAACCGGGACTTAAATTCGCCGTCCCATCTCATGAGCATGCAAGACGCACCGGGTGGCGAGCGGCTGGATCAGGGTCTTAGCCTTTACCGACTGCTCGATCCCGAGGTTCTGGCCAACCCGTATCCTTTGTATCACCGGCTGCGCAACGAGGATCCGGTGCACTGGGATCCGTTTCTCCACGCCTGGGTGGTGACCCGGTACGAGGATGTGCTTACGGTGCTGCTCAAGTTTTCCGCGGATCGAACACCCACTCCCGGGAAGTTGCGCGAGATGGGTCTCGGAGTGCTGAGCCCGATCGCCAAGGTGATGGTGCAACAGATGCTGTTTATGGACCCTCCGGCTCACACCCGCATTCGGGGGCTGGCCGCGTATGCGTTCACTCCGGCGCGGGTTGAAGTTTTGCGATTCCAGATACAAAGGATTATCGACGAGCTCATCGACACGGTTCAGGCGAAGGCAGAGATGGATGTGATTGCGGACCTGGCCGAACCCCTGCCGGCCATCGTGACGGCTGGAATGCTGGGCGTTCCAACCTCGGATTGGCGTCAGCTCAAGACCTGGTCGGCTGATTTCGCCGAGATGTTGGGGAATTTTCAGCACAATCCGGAGCGCGCGCCGCACATGCTGCGAACCGTCGAGAACCTGGTCGCATACTTCCGCGACGCCATCGGACTGCAGATGGAGCATCCGCGTGAAGGCCTGATCCACGCTTTGCTGACGGCCGAAATAGACGGCGATAAGCTGAGCCACGAGGAAGTCATTGCCAACACCATTGTCACCATGGTCGGCGGGCAGGAGACCACGACAAACTTGATCGGCAACGGTCTGCTGAGTCTGATGCGCAATCCCGGCCAGATGGAGAGGCTGAGGTCGGACTCCTCGCTGATTCCGTCGGCGGTAGAGGAGCTGCTTCGCTACGAGAGTCCGAGCCAGCACACCGCGCGCCTGGCCCCGGAAGACACCGAGCTGGGAGGGAAAAGGATCGCCAAACGCCAGGCCGTCGTGGCGGTGATGGCCGCGGCAAACCGCGATCCGCAACGTTTTCCCGATCCTGACCGGCTCGATATCGCTCGCAAGGACAATCGCCATTTGGCATTCGGCTGGGCCGCCCACTTTTGTTTTGGAGCTCCTCTGGCGCGTCTGGAAGGCCAGCTTGCTTTTGAGACCATCCTTCGACGCCTGCCGAATCTGTTCTTGCGGCCCCAAGCACTGCGGTGGCGCCATAATCTGGGCCTTCGCGGGCTGGTCGCACTGCCTGTGAGTTTTGCGCCGGCAGCGTAGACGGCGTTTATGTTTCCTCTTTCCCACCCCTCAAAATGAACCCTTTGGTCCAATCGCCGATGGAAGCCGTGACGGCAGATCCGCAGGGCACGCCCGAGCATTCCGTTTCGCCCCAGTCTCGCCCTGTCCATCCGCGACCGGGCCCGGGCCCCTGGCCGCTATCGTTTGCCCAGGAAAGAATCTGGTTCCTCGACCAGTTGGCGGCGGGAAGCCCGGTTTACAACGTGCCGATCGCCGTGCGCCTGACGGGACGGCTCGACGTTCCCGCTCTCAAAAATGCGTTGCGCGCTCTGGTGGCGCGTCACGAAGCCCTGCGAACCGTGATCGTCTCCCTCGACGGCATTCCAGCGCAAGCGGTCCAAGGGGATAAGGTAGTCGATTTGCCGGTGGTCGACCTGAGCTCTGTTCCGGAACAGGAGAAGCAGTGCCAACTGGAGCGCGAGATCGCGGAGTTTTGCCGGAGGCCTTTTGACCTGGAGCGCGATCTGCTCTTGCGCCCTTGCCTCATCCGCTGCGGCGAACAGGATTGTACGCTGGTTTTGAACCTGCACCACATCTGCGCCGACGGGCCGTCGATGGGAATTCTCCATCAAGAGCTGGTCGCTTTTTATCAGGCTTTTTCCCGGGGCGAGCAACTCGAATTGCCGCCGCTCCCGGTGCAGTATGCCGACTTCGCGGAATGGCAACGCAGCTGGCTAACCCGCGACGCGCTGAGCAAGCAGCTATCATATTGGCGAAAAGAGTTAGAGGGAGCGCCACCGTATCTGGAATTACCCACCGACTTTGCGCGTCCCGCGGTCCAGACGCACAAGGGTGCAAGGCGCTTCTTCGAACTGCCGGCGGCGTGGGCAGTCGCGTTGCGACGCTTGAGCCGGCAGCAGGGCGTTTCGCTGTTTATGACGCTGCTGGCCGGGTTCGAAGCGCTTTTGCACCACTACACTTCGCAAGAGGACATCGTGGTGGGCACACCGGTGGCGAACCGTCCCCGGGCCGAGATCGAAGGATTGATTGGCTTCTTCCTGAATACCCTGGCGCTCCGCGTCGACTTCAGCGGCGACCCCACCTTCCGCGAACTATTGATGCGCGTGCGCAAGTCCGCTCTGGAAGCATACGGCAACTACGAGTTGCCGTTTGAGTTGCTGCTGGAAGAACTCAAGCCGCAGCGGGACCTCGGCCGAAGCCCGGTTTTCCAGGTAATGTTTACCCTGCAAAGCGCCCCGACCGCGACCATTCAGCTGCGCGATCTGAAGTGGGCCTCGCGCGAATTGGATACGGGCACCGCCAAGTTCGATCTGTTCCTGGTTCTGCAGGAAAAGGGACAGGAACTGGGCGGCTACGTGGAATACAACACCGACCTGTTCCAGCCTGCCACCATCGAACGGATGCTCGCGCATTTCGAGCGCCTGTTGGACGCGGCCTCCCGCGATCCCGACCAGAAAATTTCACTTCTGCCCTTGCTGGGCGAACCAGAGCGCCACCAGCTGGTGGTGGGCTGGAATGAAACTCGGGCCAGCTACCCCTCCGACCAGTGCATCCATCAGCTCTTCGAGGCCCAAGTACAGCGGACCCCGGAGCGGGTCGCGCTGATTTGCGGAAATGCGCGCGTGACCTACCGGGAACTAAACCGGCGGGCGAATCGGCTGGCGCGCCAGCTGAGGAGCCGAGGCGTGGGGCGGGAAGCTTTGGTGGGCGTTTTCCTGGAGCGTTCAGTCGAGATGGTGGTGGCGCTGCTTGGCGTGCTCAAAGCCGGAGGGGCGTATGTGCCGCTCGATCCCTCCTATCCCGCAGACTGGCTGGCGCTGCTTCTGGAAGATTCCCGCGCCAGTGTGGTGGTGACTCAGGAGAAGTTTCTGGTGGATCTGCCGAGCCAGCAAGCCAGCGTGCTTTGCCTGGATCGCGACGGACCGGAAATGGAGCGCCAGGAGGGCGCCAACCTCGACAACGTGGTCGCAGCTGACAACCTTGCGTACGTAATTTACACTTCGGGTTCGACCGGCGCGCCCAAGGGCGTTCTCGGACTGCATCGTGGTGCCGTAAATCGTTTTGCCTGGATGTGGAAAGCGTATCCCTTCGCAGAAGGCGAGGTCTGCTGCCAGAAAACTTCGTTGAACTTTGTGGATTCGATCTGGGAGATTTTTGGGCCGCTTCTGCAGGGGGTGAGCAGCGTGATCATCCCGGATGAGGTTGTGAAAGATCCGATTGAGTTGGCGCGGGTGCTGGATCGCGAGCGAGTTTCACGGATCGTACTGGTTCCGTCATTGCTGCGTGTGTTGCTCGACACTTATTCGGCGCAGGCAGCCGGTCAGCACCGGCCCAAATTGTGGATCAGCAGCGGCGAAGCGCTGGAGGCGGCTCTGGGCCGGCGATTCCGCGAAGTGCTGCCAGAAAGCCATCTTCTTAATCTTTACGGCTCCTCGGAAGTTTCTGCCGATGTTACCTGCCACGAGGTCAGCCGCATCGCGGGCGAGCTGCCCACGGTGCCGATAGGCGCGCCCATCGCAAACACGCAGGTCTATGTTCTGAATTCCCGTCTCCAGGTTGTTCCGGTCGGCATTGAGGGCGAGATTTACGTGGGTGGGGATGGTCTGGCCCGGGGCTACCATCGGCGCCCGGAACTGACGGCCGAGAGGTTTATTCCCAGCCCGTTTGAAGAGTTTCCGGGAAAGAATCTCTACCGGACGGGAGATCGCGGGCGACGCCACGAGAACGGAGAAATCGAATATCTTGGCCGAGTCGATCACCAGGTCAAGATTCGCGGGTTTCGCGTGGAGTTGGGGCAAATCGAAGCGACTTTGACGAAACACAAGGCCGTGCAGTCGGCGGTCGCGGCAATTCGCGAAAGTGAGGTGGCGGGGAAGTGGCTGGTGGCTTACGTGGTTGCCAATCCTGGGGAAACGCCCGCCGCGGATGAGTTGTGCAACTTTCTACGAGAGCGCTTGCCGGAGTACATGGTTCCGGCGCAGTTCGCATTTCTCTCCGGCTTGCCGCTGATGCCGAATGGCAAGGTGGACCGCGGGGCATTGCCGCAGCCTGAGCAAGAGCCGATGCCAACGCATCGCGGCGAGCTGCTGGCTCCGCGGAACCAAGCGGAGGCCGAACTGGCTGAGATCTTGCAAGCGCTCCTCGGCCGGGGTCCCATTGGAGTGGACGAGAACTTTTTTGACCTCGGCGCCCATTCGCTTCTGGTGAGCCGTTTACTGTTGCGAGTCAATCAGGTGTTCGAGCGGCGACTCTCGCTGGCGGATATTTTCCGTGCGCCCACCGTCGAACAACTGGCCCGCCTTCTCTGCGATCAGGATGCGCCTTCCCATTTCCAGGGCGTGGTTCCCATCTGGCAGACCGGAAGCCGTCCGCCGTTGTTCTGGGTTCGAGGCGGGCCCTTGTTCCGGCCTTTGGCACAAGGCTTGGGCACGGATCAGCCGTTCCTTGGGCTGAATCTGCCGCTTGCCACCCTGGATCGGCTGCCCAAGCCGCATCGCTTCGAGGACCTGGCCTCGGCATTTGTGCGAGTCATGCGCGAAGTTCAGCCGCAGGGGCCGTACTTTTTGGCTGGCCTCTGTGTGAACGGGGTCATGGCCTACGAGATGGCGAGGCAATTGAGCGAACAAGGAGAAGAAGTGGGGTTGGTCGCCCTGTTCGATTCGCAAAATCCGGCCTGCTACTGGGACTATAAGAATAACCGGCTTCGCTACGCCCTAGCCATGACCAGATTTCACCTGGCAAAGCTGATGAGGGTGAGGGCCAGCGATGTTTCCACCTACCTGGGTGCGAGATGGGAAGGGATTCAGCGGCGATGGAACTCAATCAAGTGGCGGGTTTCGCACCAGACGCGGCGCCCCGGCAACATCGGAATTCCGGGGGATCTGGATCCAATTGTAATTCCGTCGGCTTGGGGATATCGTCCCAAGCCATATTCCGGAAGCATCGTCCTGTTCCAATCGACCGACTGGCCGAAGGCGCCGTATTGGGACTACGAACTGGGTTGGCGTGAGTTTGCGCGCGGCGGGGTTGAGATCCACAGAATTCCGGGGTCGCACCTTGAAATGTTCCGCGAGCCGAACTTTGCGCTGGTGGCCGAAAAGCTGAATTCGTATCTCCGGGATGCGTTCCCCCATCCCAGTACAGAGCCGGTTTCTGAGAGTCGCGAGGTAGGTGCGCGGTGATCCCGGAGGCGGACGGCAAATCGGGAATGCACATCCGAACCTCGCCAACGAGCGAAGCTGAGCGGGCAGAGATTTTCGTGCAGCGGAACAACACGAGAATTGAGTATCCACATGAGTTGTGTCTGCACCAGGGGTTCGAACAGCAAAGCGACCGCACCCCGAACGCGGTGGCGGCGGAGTATGAAGGGCAGACGCTCACTTACGCGGAGTTGGATCGGCGCGCCAATCAGCTGGCCGGATACCTGCGAAAACTGGGCGCCGGCGCGCGAGACCGGGTTGCGGTTTGTCTGAAGCGCTCCCTGGAATTGCCTGTTGCCTTGCTAGCCGTACTGAAGATGGGTGGAGCTTGCGTGCCGTTGGACCCAAGTTATCCGAAGGAGCGGCTGGCGATGATGCTCGATGATGCCGCTCCGCCGGTTTTGCTGACCAACGAATCCGGGCTATCCGAGTTTGCCGGTTCGGATTTGCGGATCGTCAACCCGCTGCAAGAATGGGCCACGATCTCACAGGAATGCGGGGAGAGAATTCCGAAAGAAATTGGTCCCGCGGACATCGCCTATGTGATTTACACCTCGGGATCCACCGGAACCCCGAAGGGAGTTCTGATCACGCATGGCGGCCTGGTGAACCACGGTTTGGCTACGGTAGAACTGTTTGGCCACGGTCCGAGCGACAGGGTGCTGCAATTTTCATCGATCAGCTTCGACATCGCCATCGAGGAAATGTTTCCCACCTGGCTGGCCGGAGCCGCAGTCGTCTTTCGACCTGAAGATTTGGCTCTGCCGGCGGCGCAGTTTCTGGGCTGGGTCCGCGAGCGCGGGATTACGGTGCTCGATCTGCCGACCGCATACTGGCATGAGCTGGTACACGAACTTTCGGAGCTAAAAGAGCCCGTGCCCGAAAGCTTGCGTCTGGTGATCGTGGGCGGCGAGAAAGCGTCGGCGACGGCGTTTTCGGCCTGGAAAAATGTGGTTGGCAATCGGGTGCGCTGGATCAATACCTACGGCCCAACGGAAGCGAGCGTTATCGTTACGGCCTACGAGCCGCCGACTTCCCCGGATGTGCCCGCACCAGCTATGCTGCCGATTGGCCGGCCCATTGCAAATACCGAAGTGTACTTGCTCGATCAGGATCTCAATCCCGTGCCGGCCGGGGTGGCGGGAGAACTGCATATCGGAGGTGCCGGCCTGGCTCGCGGATATCTAAATCGCCCGGAGAGCACCGCCGAAAAGTTTATCCGCAACCCTTTCCGCGACGATGCTTCGGCCCGCTTATACAAGACGGGAGATATGGCGCAGCTTTCGCCATCCGGCGAAATCGAGTTCCTGGGCCGTCGCGATTTCCAAGTCAAGATTCGCGGATTCCGCGTCGAACCGGGCGAGATCGAAGCGGTGCTGGAGTGTCATCCTGGCGTCCGGGATATCGTAGTCGTGGCGCGGGAATGGGGAGGGGGCGACAAGCGTCTGGTGGCCTATTTCGTCCCCGAGGCTGGGTCGCAACCGGATGCGGGCGCGCTGCGCGCCTTCCTGCAAGGCAAGTTGCCGGCGTATATGGTTCCGGCATTGTTTGTCCCGTTGGCGGCCATGCCGCTGACCCCCAATGGAAAAGTCGACCGGAGGGCGTTGCCGGAACCCCTGACCGGCGACGTGGAATCAGCGACTCTCGCTAAACCAAAAGACACGCTGGAATTGCAACTGACGGGAATCTGGGAGAGCGTGTTGGGCGTCCGGACCATCAGCACGGAGCAGAATTTCTTCGATCTGGGGGGACATTCCATCATCGCCGTGCGTTTGATGCACCGCATCGAACACGACCTGCAGCGGAAACTGCCGATCACCATGCTATTGGAGGCGCCAACCATCGCGGGGATGGCTGATCTGTTACGGCGCGAGGGATGGGCGCCGTCATGGTCTTCCCTGGTTCCGATACAGCCGCGCGGCGCCAGACCACCTTTTTTCTGTGTGCACGGGATCGGCGGCACCGTGCTGCGCTTCCGCGACCTGGTGCATCACTTGGGCGAAGATCAGCCCTTCTATGGTTTACAGGCGAAAGGTTTGGACGGAAAGCTGGCATGTCCAACCTCGGTCGAGGAAATGGCGGCTGACTATATCCGTGAGGTCCAACAGGTTCAGCCCGAAGGCCCGTACTTTCTGGGGGGCTACTCATTCGGAGGCATGGTGGCCCTGGAGATGGCGCAGCAACTGCGCTCGCGCGGGCGGGAAGTTGCCCTGGTCGCCCTGCTGGACACTTTTCCGGGCAAGCCGATGTCGACACGGGCGCTGCTGCTCAAGCTTCTCCGGCTGCCGTGGAGAGAGAAGATTTCCTATTCGCTGGGTAGATCCCGCCGTTTCGCAACCTACGTTCGCAGAAGAATGAGCAAACAACTTCCTCCCGACTTGCTGGCTGTCCGGAAAGCCTGTGCCCTGGCCGAAAGCCGTTATGTGCCCAAGATTTATCCGCAGCGGATCACCGTCTTGCGGCCCAGCACCAAGTCTCTGCGCAGCGTTGACGATCCCATGGCGGGATGGAGCGAGTGGTCGGCCGGCGGATTGGAAATCCACGAAATCTCCGGCCGCCATGACAACATGTTTTTTGAGCCCAATGTCGCCGTTCTGGCGGAGAAGCTCAAAACGTGCTTGCGCGAGGCGGAGATGGAACATGGCGAGCGTTTAGCCGTGCGGGTTTCCTGATTTGGGCAAAATATCTCGCGTGAACCCAACCATGACATCGCCAGAACACTCGAACTCCGGTTCCGGACCAAACCGCGTGAGCGGGGACGCGCGTGCGGCAGACGGCACAGTCGTCTCGAGTTCCCGGTTTTTGCGGGTCGTGCCCTGGGCGGCCAAGGGTGGCTTCGCTTTGGCCGACCAGGGGCTAATTTCCGGATCGAACTTCGTCATCAGCATTCTGCTGGCGCGATGGCTGGTGCCCGAGCAATACGGAGCGTACGCGGTTGCGGTTGGCATCTTTGTTCTCCTCACGGTTTTCTACCAGTCGCTTCTGTTGGAGCCGATGGCGGTTTTCGGGGGTTCTGCCTACCGGAAAAATCTGCGGGAGTATCTCCGAGTACTACTCCGGGCCCACGTTGCCCTCAGCGTGGTTATCTGCGTGGTGCTTGGTCTTTGGGTGGGAGTGGCCAGGGGAATGGATCCCGGCAGCGCACTGCCGGGAGCACTGGCCGGGGTCACTATTGCAAGCCCGGTTGTGCTCCTGTTTTGGCTGGCGCGTCGTACCTTCTATCTTGAACTTTCGCCTGCCCATGCGGCCGTGGGGTCGTTATCGTATTGCGCCTTCGCGATGGTGGGCATTTTTCTCGCATACCACTGGGGAGTGCTCTCACCTTTCTCTGCATTTCTTGCCATTGCAGTGGCTGCGCTTGCCACCAGCATCCTCTTGTTACGGCAGCTTACGGCGAACCTGCCACCGAAGACCGCGGAACTGCACCTAGGCGCGGTTTGCCGAAAGCATTGGACCTATGGGCGATGGGCGCTTGTGGCCAATCTGGCATCGTGGGTTCCAGCCTACCTGTTCTATCCGTTGCTGAGCGCTTTTGCCGGCCTGGCGCAATCCGGCCAGCTCAAGGCGCTGATGAATCTGGTGGCGCCGCTACAGCAGAGCCAGGCCGCTCTCAGCATGTTGTTTCTGCCCTACGCTGCCCGCTTGCAAGGGGAACGAGCCGGGAAGAACGCCTCGTCACTGAACCGGAAGATTACCGGCATCGCCCTGGCGGGCGCCTTTTGCTACTGGGCGGTGATTCTCTGGTTCAAGGGGAGCGTCTTCCACCTGCTGTATACCGGCAAATACATGGACGTGGCCCACCTGCTTCCCTTTGTCGCTCTGGGTTCGATCCTATGGGCGGCGGCATTCGGTCCAACGGTGGTGTTGCGGGCGATGGAATCACCGCGTCTGGTCTTTCTCGCATACGCGGTGGCTACAATGCTGTCGCTGGTCATCGGTGTTCCCGCCACCCGGGCATTCGGTCTATGGGGCGCCATCCTCGGAGTCAACGTGTCGGATGCGATCTCGCTGCTCATGATGGTGTTGCTTTTGCGGCGCAAGCTCGACGGCCTGGGAGCCAAATCTGAGCTCGGGGAAAAATCAGAGCCTGAGCAAGAATTGGTTGCGGCGGACTGACTCGCAAAGCGTGGATCTGCAGCTCAGACAATGGCATGAATGAGCGTTCCGTCCGTGCCAAGCCCGGACGATTCTCCCCTCCGCCGCTCGAGCGCAAGCTAACCTTATGGAGGTCACACTGCAGTGATATCACCTTGGAGAAAACTTCGCTACCGGGCGACGAGAACCTGGCTGCGTGATCCGATCCTGTGGTTGCGGCATCGCGGACTGGATTCCAGCGACGCCTTTCTGGCCGAGTTTCCAAGGTCGGGAAGCACCTGGTTGCGTTTCATGCTGCTGGAAATCCTGACCCGGACATCCGCCGGATTTCTGAACGTAAACTCCGCCATCCCGGAAATCGGCACCCACGGGAGCGCGCAGCCCATCCTGCCTGGCGGACGCCGCCTGATTAAGACCCACGAGCGCTACCGCCGCAATTACAAACGAGTGATCTATCTGGTGCGCGACGTGCGCGACGTGTTGTTTTCCATGCAGGCCTGCGACCAGGAATTCGGCTGGGCGGATTATTTCTCCTGCGGCCGCGACTTCGATGGTTACCTGGAGTCGTTCCTGAAAGGAGAAACGGTGCGCTTCGGCTCCTGGCAGGGCCACGTCGACTCCTTTCTCGACTCGGGAGCTGCCAAGTGCGGGGACCTGCTCCTTATCCACTACGAGGAAATGCGCCGGAACACGGAAGCGATCCTGTGGAAGATTTTGGAATTTCTCGAAGTGGAGGCTGAGCCCTCCGTCGTGCAAAGCGCGATTACCAACAACACCCTGGAAAGGATGCGCGCCAAGGAGGACAGCGTCAAACGGCCGGACGTCAAGCTGACCAAAGGCACCTTGCTGCGCGGCCACAAGAAGGGACGATTCGTGGGCAAGGGCGCGCTGGGAGGCTGGCGCGAGAAGCTCACGCCGGTCCAGCTTCAGCTCATCGACCAGTATGCGGGAGATGCCATGCAGCGCCTCGGATATCAATTGGGCAGCACAGTCCTCGACGCCGAGGATGAGGAAGCATCCCTGCGAGTTCAGAACCGCTGACCGGTCCGAAAGCCGGCCTCGGTGCGGGAAGTGTATTCCGGCGAATCCCGAGTTAAAATCTGCTTTATGAGAAACCCATTTCGCATCGCACCTCTCCTCTTGTTGTTGTGCGTTCTGCTTATGGCGCAGGAAGCCAAGGATACCCATTCGCTGCGCTACTACGCCGACAAGACGGGGTTCTGGGTTGGATGTCTCATTCAGGGAAAATATTTCCATCAAGATCCGGAGTATCGCCAGGTTTTGGGCAGGGAATTCAACTTAGGCATCTCCATCGTGCTGATGCGCCAGACTCAGCCGGAACGGGGGCGCTTCAATTTTGCCGGGATGGACCGCGACCGGGATTTTGCCCGGGCGCACGACATGAAGTTGTTCGGGCAAGCCCTCGTGTATCGCAATGACAACTCCCCCGACTGGCTCAGGTTCGACGAGGGACGATGCGGAGGCTGGTCGGCGAACGAATTGGACCAGATCCTGAAAGAACAAATCGAGACGGTCGTCGGTCACGGCGGCGACACTTTTTATGGTTGGGAAGTTGTCAACGAACCTTTGGATGGGGCGCACAACGGATGTTGGTCCAAAGTACTGGGTGGCGAAGAGGTCATCGCCAAGGCCTTCCGTTATGCGCGCGAAGCCAGCCCGCAGGCGGTATTGCTTCTGAACGAAACCTTCGGCCGTGATGGTGTGAACGAGGGCAAAGTGGATGAGTTTTTTAGACTGGTCACGAAACTGAAGCGCCAGGGCGTTCCCATTGATGCGGTGGGAATTGAAATGCACTTGGAGGCGCAGTTGCTTCGACCCACTTATGTGGACGAATTCAAATACTTCCTTGCGGCCGCGCGCAAAGCGGGCGTGGAAGCGCAGGTTACCGAGATGGATGTGTATCAAGGTCCTCCCGGAGCTTTTCCCGATCCTTTCGCCGTGCAAAAGCAGATTTTCTACAACATTGCGCACACTTGCCTGCAGGATTCAAATTGCAAGGGGTTCAGCGTCTGGGGACTCGGCGACCGCAACGCCTGGCATCCTCAATTCCGGGGCGGGCTGAGCGACACCGCTCCGCTTCTATTCGACGAGAACTACAACAAGAAGCCGGCTTACTTTGGCCTTCTCGAGGCGCTGAAGCAGGGACGGTAAGGCCGCTTGATCGCTAAAGATCCGTTAGCACGAAGCAACGGCCCACCGAGGCCAAGGAGCAGGACTGTGACACTGGAGAATCCTAAAACGCAGGAACATGAGACCACCAATTCTAAGGTTGCGAACTCCGCGGCAAAGCAGCCTCGCCCCCAGTCGGCTCGGCCCTCGCTTCTGAAGAAAATCCGCCTGACGGTTGGCGGCAAAGTAGCGGATATGTTTACCTGGTAACCCAGGAAGCCCTGGCAGTCCTCTCTCCGAAATGGAACCCATCGAAACATGTCCGCGACCGCGTTGCCGAAGATTTTTGACGCGCGAAATGGATATTCTCCTGCTGGAGAATGCCGTGATTGAGAAATCAGGACTATAGCGTTCGACGCGTCAGATTCGCAACGGCCGCAGAAGAAAACAAAGCACAATAGGAAAATAAAGAATAGAAGATGAGGGATTCCGCAACAACGCAAGGCACGGACGCCAGCCTGGGCAGGCGAGGCTTTCCCATTTCGTCCAGAGCCTGGCTCCCGATCGCCATCGTGGGCGGAAGCCTGCTGCTGGGTCTGCTCATTGCCTACATCGCATATGCGTCGTCGAGCTTCGTCCCGGTGCTTGCTTTATTAGCCGCTCCGATTGGGCTGGGGGTTATTGTAGTGGCGCTACCCCAGACCAAGTCCAAGCTGCTTGCGCTGGCAAGAAAGTTGACCTGGTGGCATCTGCTCTGGGTGCTGATTTACGTGAGCGGGATGGTCTTCCGTTTTGGCCGGGACGCGCAAGCCGCACGTGCCGACCCCGTGGATGCCATCGCCATGCTCCGCATCGTTCCGGAAGCCATCGTCGCCGCCGTGTTGCTGCTCCGCCTCGCTCTCCGCAAGCCCGCCTGGTTAGGATCGCTTTTCCGCGGAGTGGTGGGAGCTCTGGCCTTCTATGCTCTGGCCTGCATCACCTCCAGCTTGTGGTCGGTCTATCCTGCCTGGACGCTTTTTAAGTCAGGCGAATACTTCATCTACGTAATGTTTATGGCCACCGTGCTGGTCACCGTGCAGTCCACCGAGGAGTACTCTTCGCTCTTCAATTTGACCTGGACGTTTCTGGGATTCGATCTCCTGTGGACGTGGGCGCAGACTCTCATCTGGCCCGATATTGCCTGGAATCAAGATATATGGGGACGCCTCACCGGTATTTTCCCCATTGAGTCCGCCAATGTCGTGGGCGAAGTTGGGGCGTTTGTAGCGATCATCGCGATTTGCCGGCTCCTGCCCCTCGAAGGACGTCGGTCTGATCGCAACTGGTACACGCTGGTTCTGTGTTTGGCAGGCAGTGCTCTCATCATGTCTCAAACCCGCAACGATCTGGCCGCGTTCTTGTTCGGGTTTGGTTTGATCCTGTTAATTTCCAAACGCTTCCGCCTGGGAGCCGCCTTGGCGGCTGCGGTCGTTCCGGTTGTCGCGCTGGCGGGTCTCAATTCCAGGGTTTATGAATATCTCACGCGAGGGCAGGACCGGTCCGAGATCACTTCGCTAACTGGCCGCATGGACTGGTGGGCCTTTGCCTGGGAACAATTTCAGCGCCATCCCTTTACCGGCCTGGGCGCCTATGCCGCCGGCCGATTCGCAGTCCTCGGCAAGCTCGGTCTCGACGACCTGGCGTCGCTTCACAGCGACTATATCGAGACCATTGTGGGTACAAGCGTGTGGGGCCTGATACCGCTGCTGGCCGCGCTCATCGGAACCTGGTGGTACTTGGCCCGGTTCGTGCGCGATCCCGCGTTGACCCGCGCAGAACGGCAGCTAGCCTATGAATCTCTGGGGATTCTCGGCATCGTCACCTTGCACTCCTTCTTCAACGTCGAAATCATCTGGCAGGCGCCACTGGCATTTTTGGCTGTGCTGGGCTATGCCGAACTGCTGCGGCGCAAGCACAGCCGCGTGCCCGCGAATTTGCCTGCCCCTCTGGCGAAGGATTTTCCATGAGCCCGCAGCGCTTGATCCACTGAGCCGATGCGGTTTCGGCTGCTCACAGGTTGGGGTCGATACGCAGAGGACGCGGATCAGCCCGGACGACTCCAGCAAAAAGACGGTCACAAATTTCACCCAGGCGTTCCAAAAATGTCCGTCAACCTCTTGACTTCGTCGGAAATGATGGCCGCTCCCAGTTTTCGGGTTTTGGGAGTACGGGTCAGTGCGGTTCAGATTCCGGATGTCATGGAACGCATGGAGCAGTGGATCGCCGAGGCTGACCGCACCCATTACATTGCGGTGACCGGTATGCACGGAGTGACTGAGTCAAAGCAGGATCCGCGCTTTAGGGCGATTTTGGAGAAAGCGGACCTGGTTGTGCCCGATGGCATGCCGCTGGTATGGCTCGGCCGGTGGCGCGGTTATCCGTTGCGGCGACGGGTCTATGGCCCCGAACTGATGGAGACTTTCTGCCGGAAGACCGGAGCAAAATACGCGCATTTCTTCTACGGCGGCGCGCCGGGCGTGGCCGACAATCTGGCCAGGATCGAACAGGAGCGGCACGGCATCCGGGTTGCCGGGACATTTTGTCCGCCGTTCCGTCCTCTTACCAACCAGGAACAGTGCGAAGTGGTGGCTGCCATTCAGGCGGCCAAGCCGGACGTTTTGTGGGTGGGCTTGAGCACGCCCAAACAAGAGCGCTGGATGGAGGAATACCAGGGCAGGCTGCGCGTACCGGTGCTGTTGGGGGTGGGCGCTGCCTTCGATCTTAACAGCGGCGGCTTGAAGCAGGCTCCGCGCTGGATGCGGGAGCACGGACTGGAGTGGCTGTTCCGATTGCTGGCCGAGCCCCGGAGACTTTGGAAACGATACTTGGTGCAGGGTTCGAAGTTCGCCTGGTGTGTCGGGCTCGAGCTGCTCTCCCTGCGCAAGTTTGAGTGACCTGGCGAGATCTCCCCCAACAGAAAGTTTACTGAAAGTGAAGCGTATTTGAGCAAGTAACAATATCCAAGCACAGAGGGAAAGGAAAATAGTAAACATGAAAACTCCGAAGCGGGTCCTGGTTACGGGTGCCGGTGGGTTCATCGGTCATCATCTGGTTAAAAGGTTGAAGGCCGAAGGTTGTTGGGTGCGCGGGGCGGACATCAAGCATCCCGAGTACGAGGCGAGCGCCGCCGACGAGTTCGAGATTCTCGATCTCCGCAAGGCGGAGAGCTGTTTGCTGGCTACCCGCGGGGGAATCGGGGAAGTGTACAACCTCGCGGCCGATATGGGTGGCATCGGCTACATCACCGCCAATCACGCCGACATCAGCCGCAACAACATTTTGATCAACACCCACATGCTGGAGGCGTCGCGTCAGAACGGGGTGCAGCGATTTCTATTTTCCTCCTCGGCCTGCGTCTACAACCAGGCCAAGCAGAAGGACCCCAATGTGAAACCTCTGCGCGAAGAAGATGCGTTTCCCGCGGATCCGGAGCCGGGCTACGGCTGGGAAAAGCTATTTGCGGAAGAGCTCTGCCGCTACTACTACAAGGACTTCGGTTTCGAGACCCGCATCGTCCGCTTCCACAATGTCTACGGGCCGCTCGGGACCTACGAAGGCGGCAAAGAGAAGGCTCCAGCCGCGATTTCGCGCAAGGTTGCATTGGCCGGCGATCACGGTGAAATTGAGGTCTGGGGAGACGGCGAGCAGACGCGTTCCTTCATGTACGTGGATGATTGCGTCGAAGGGCTGACGCGCATCATGGCCTCCGACTGCAGGGACGCGCTGAATCTGGGCACCGATGAGCTGGTAACCATCAATCAGCTTGTCGACATGGTGGCCAAGATTGCCGGGAAACGCATTGCCAAGCGGCACAACCTAAGCGGACCGCAAGGGGTGCGCGGCAGAAACAGCGACAACACGCTGCTGCACCGCATTCTGGGCTGGGAACCTTCCATCGGTCTGGAGAAGGGTCTGCAGCCGACCTACCACTGGATCGCGAAACAGGTAGGGCCGTCTGAGTCGCGAAGCGTTCTCGCCATGGCCGACTAAGGCTCAGGACCATCGTCCCGGCCCGGAACCGCATGTGCAACTGGGCTGCGGACTCATCTTAACCTGCCCTGCTTTCCCCCAGGTTTTCATTCGTGGTTTGATCCTCAGGCGGCCGCGGCCTAGAAAGCGACTCGTCGATGCAAGCTATGGCAAGCGAATCATCTACCCAACCGGTTTTCGTGACCGGCATTTGGCGTTCCGGCACATCGTTGCTATACGCCCTGTCAAATCAGAACCCCCAGATCAAACTGATGTATGAGGGAGATTTGCTTCTGCTCGCCGCAATGTTCTCCCGGGGGCGATGCAAGTCGGACTGGAAGCGGCGCTGGGATTTTTGGAATGCTGGACTCACCCGGCATGAACTGGATGCAGATGGAATTCCCGGCCATCCGGGCAGTCTCGCCTCGGCGCTCGAGAGCGTGGGCCGGAATTACGCAGGCCCGGCGATCTGGGGCTGTAAATCTCCCAGCTATTATGACCGACTCGAGCAGCTTTCGAGAATGTTTCCCGACGCCCGGTTTGTCATCATCTGGCGCAATCCCACCGACACTTTCCGCAGCATCGTTCGCGCGGCTGAGAACTCCTCCTGGTTTGGCAAGACGGGCATGCTGGTGCGTGCCCTGTTGGGGAATCTGGAACTGAAGAAAGGGTGCGACCGGCTGCGCGCGCGGGGCTGTCGCCTTCACCAGTTGCATTATGAAGAACTGGTGCGCAACCCGCCTGCCGCCATGATGGCGATCAGCGAATTCCTGAAGATTCCCTACGATTCGCGGATGGGAAGCCTGGAAGGCGCGGACCGCTCGGCGATCTTTTCCGCAGACCATCATGCGCTGGTCAAAGGCCAGAATATCGTTTCGCGCCCGCACCGTCCTGAAGTGCTCGCACCCCGTTTGCGGAGGAAGATCGACCGCTACGTGGTTTACTGGAAGAGGATATACGGCGGAACCTGGCCGGTGTACCCGCTTGTCCCCGAGGGTTCCGCGGAGGCTTCTTTTCTGGAGAGAGTCTTCGACAAACTGGCGTTCAACATTTTCCGCGCCTGGGACCGAACCGTAGCCCTGGTCTACTGCTTCGCACCTTTGTTCCTCCTGGCAGGGTACCGCAGGATCAAAAGATCGTGGCAGCAGGATTCCATGGAGGAAGGTCGGGACGCCTTGATCCGGGAGCGTGCGAGTCAGACTGATTCTTATTCGCGAGGGGATGGCCGCCTTTCCCGTTCCCGACCATTTCAAGACGTGCCCGATGTCAGCAAGACCGGACAGGAGTCCAGAACTTAAGTGCCCGTCCCCGGCCGTCGATACAGCGCGGGCCCTGAAGCCGAATGAGAATCCTGTTTATCCACAACTTCTATCAGCAATTTGGAGGGGAGGATTCCGTTGCCAACGCGGAGCGGCGTCTTTTGGAAGAGCGTGGCGAAGAAGTTTTATTCTGGACTCGGCATAACGACGAGATCAAGGACTACGGCTTTCTAAAGAAAGTTAACTTCTTTCGCGAGACAGTGTATTCTTCACGCACCGTGCGGGAGATTGGGAGCGCGGTTTCCGGTTTCAAGCCTGAGATCGCCTTCGTTCATAATGTCTATCCTCTTATCTCTCCTTCTCTCTATTCCGCGCTGCAGTCGTTGCGTGTGCCCGTAGTGCAGGTGTTGCACGACTTTCGTCCGTATTGTTCAAATGGCTGGTTCTACATCCGGGGCCAGATCTGCGAGCGGTGCAAGTTTGGCAACCACTTGCACGGCATTGTGCATCGCTGCTACCGCGACAGCTATTTGATGAGCGCTCTATACTCCACCGCCTTGGGCGTCAATCGCTGGGCCGGGATGTTGGACAAGGTGGATGCCTATATCTGTTTGACCGGCTTTTTCAAAGAGAAGATATTGGAAACGGGGATCCCCGAAGAGAAGATATTCATTCGCCCCAATTTCATCGATGCCCCGCCGCTCGGGGCGGGATCCAATGCCCGAGGCAGCGGCTATGGACTTTACCTGGGCCGTTTGTCGAGCGAGAAAGGGATTTGGACTCTGATTCGCGCCTTTGAGCAACTGCCGGAGGTTGATCTCAAAATTGTAGGAACAGGTCCGCTCGAGGCTGAGCTTCGCGAGTACGTGCAGAAGAAGAACCTGAACCACATAAGCTTGCTCGGATTCAAGAGTGGGGACGAAAAATGGAAGCTCATCCGGGATTGCCAGTTTGCGGTCGTGCCGTCGGAATGGTATGAGAATTTTCCCATCGTGGTTCTGGAGTATTTCGCGGGGGCGAAGCCGGTCATCGCTTCCAGAATCGGGGGCCTTCCCTATGTAGTGGAGGAAGGGAAGACCGGGGCCTTGTTCGAGGCCGGTAACGCCGCCGACTTGATGAACAAAGTGCGTCGGCTGCGCGCGAACCCGGAGGAAGCGGAAGCCATGGGCCGTCGAGGAAGGCAACTGGCGGAGACAAAATACGGCCCGCAGGAAAGCTATGATAGCCTGATGCAGATCTTCGGCAAGGTTCTCTCGGGATGACGGCTGCCTCTTCCTCTCCGCGTATTTTCCTGCAACATCTGGGCGACGATTACGACACGGTTCTTCGGGAAGGTTTCGATTGGATCGACCTGAAGTCCAAGCTGAAATCCGGCGGCACCGTTTTCATAAAACCGAATCTCACCTTTCCGGTATTCCGCCGCGGCGTGATGACGAATCCTGCCTGCATTGAGTCGATCATCCGCGTGTTGAAGGACTACACCAGCCGCATCATTGTGGGAGAAGCGGATTCGGGTGGCTACAACCGTTTTGACATCAATGCAGTATTGGAGAAGACCGGCATCCGGGCTCTGGAGAAAAAATATGGCATCCAGGTCGTCAACCTGAGCCATCTCCCACGACGCGATGTGGAATTTGAGTACAAGGGGCGCGATTATAAAGTCCCGTTTCCAGTCCTATTGCTGGATGAGATTGACCTGTTCATTACCGTTCCCGTTCCCAAGATTCACATGAATACCGGTGTGAGTATGTCGATCAAGAATCAATGGGGGTGCATCCCCGAGCCGGCCATAAGATTGCATCTGCATCCCATTCTGGAGAAGGTTCTCTACGAGATTAACAAGCGTCTTCGGAACGCTTTGTCGGTGATCGACGGCAAGTATGGCCTGAACCGCAGCGGGCCCATGGAGGGAGATGCCGTGGATCTGAACTGGCTTATGGTCGCCGACAATCTTTACGCCGCGGATTTTGCCTGCTGTCAGCTGATGCAGATCGATCCCCGCGATATCTACTACCTGCGCTATTTGGAAAAGGAAGAGGCAAGTCCGCACGTCCAGGAGATGCACTTTAGCCAGGACTACCGTCCATTTGTAAAAGACAAATTCTTCCTGAAGCGGTTGTGGACCGATTATCCCGGCCTCTTCGCCTTTCGTTCGTTTACCCTGGCTTACCTGGCTTACTATTCTCCGCTTTCGAATCTTCTGCACAAGCTACTGTATCTATTCCGCAAACCCTTTTATGATTACGGGAGCCCGGAGCATACAAAAAAGTAATTCTCCCTGAATTGCTGGACACGGCAGTACATCCACCTAACTTATTGAATTTAATATAGTTGTAGAATTCGGACACGTCCTTTGGTGATCTTTTGACGCCTTGGTACGCCTCCTAGACTGTTGCTAGAACCGGACAGAAAAACCCGTCCGGTCTTGCACTGTGAGGTGTTCCAATGCTCCCCCAAGGGCGCGCTGTCGGGTCCCAAAGACGGTGGTTCTTCGGCGTATTGCTTCTCGCTTCGCTGACCTTGCTGGTTTCGGGCGCGGGATGCAACCTGGGGAAAGCAAACCCGGCCAGCTCAAATTCAACTAATAGCACGGATCAAATTTCTATTTCCGTGAGTCCGAGCACCGTTTCAATTGTGCCCGGTGCAGACAAACAATTCACGGCGTCGCTCAGCAGCGCGCTCAATGGCGCCGTCACTTGGACTCTAGCGGGGCTGGGTGGAGTGCCAGCTGTGGGTTCGATCACACCTTCCGGCAAGTACACGGCACCCGCAACCGTGACCACGAACACGCAGGTCAAGGTCACGGCCACCAGCGTTGCCGATCCCCGGGAATCGGCAAGCGCAACCGTTACCG
>JBARJF010000004.1:0-2091 GCA_049800135.1 Candidatus Sulfotelmatobacter sp. | reverse complement strand
GCGCACCAAAACCGACTTGCCACCACAGGAGGCGGCAGGGTAGAACATTCTCAGTCCCGGACGGCCAATCCGGTTGGCCGGTTTTGAAGTGATAACTGTTGGCCGCTTTTGAAGTGATCACTGAGGCTCGGCCGAACGGCGAAGGCAGTTTGGATTCCTTCCGCCGCGTCAAGTCTAAATACATTCCCTGTTCTGGAACGCCATCAGGAAACGAACTCCCTGATGTTGCCCCGCTATTTCCCCGTTCGATTCTTACCAGTTGGCTGCAGGTTCTGCCAGCAAAATGTGCGACTTGGAAGAGCCGGAAGGCGAGTTTCGCAGGCCAAAGAAATCGCAAATCCCTCTAATTTTCCCTGTTAGCATGGAATTTAGCGAATCTCGCTCGTTGCCTATTTCGAGCTGCGGACAAAATCCATCTGGATTGGTCAACGATTCTGGCGCGCGCATCTGAAGGCACGATACGAAGACCTAGAGGTCCATCAAATGCCCGTGTACCCGAAAGGTATGCTGATAGAGCCTTTTTGTCGTGAGTTAGCGGCGACGCTGAAACTCTGCCTGAAGAACGCGTAATGCAGCTTTACGATTCTCCACTTCTTCCCAGAACTCGCGTGAACACTCCCGGTGATGAACGAAGACCACCACACGTCTTCGTTGCTGAGGATTCGCAGTTTCAGACCAAGACAGTCGGTTCCCGGCACCCTGATATTCATTGCTGACGCCCCAAAAGACGGACAATTTACCATGCCAATCCGCTGATCTGGTCATTGAATGGAACTGGCCGTGTTCGAAAACACGTTGTTCGCATTGCTTCCGACCAAGCGGATCGTCCCCACCACGAGCACGAGGATGACTGCCAGCATTACCGCGTATTCAGCAATGTCCTGTCCATTGTCTTCCAGCCAGAGTTGACGCCATCGGGCTACCATACGCTACCTCCTATTTTTGAGCGCAGAAAAGAATGAGAACGAAGAATAAGAACACTAGATCAATAAAGGGTGGGTGACAGCTTCGATATGGAACCCCGCGTAGCCGTAGCTGTGAGCGAAATGGCTGGCGCTCACCCTGAGTGCAACGATTTTCCGCTCAGTTGAGCAGCTTGTCAAGCGAAGGCTATGCTCGGTACTGGGTCAGTTTGAATATTCACAGGCTGGCAGATTGGCGCGTTCTATGGGAAACTACTGCTCGGAATGGCACGCGCACCGACGGGACTAATCCGACGCATCAATCGCAAGCTCGCACCTGAAGGAGAAGCTGTCGCCAAAACGCAAGGAAAATCCATATCCACAGAGCGAGAATACTACGTGCTCGATTGTCGTCACGGTACAAAACGCTATCTCAGCCTGAACGACGTTTGTCACATGGCGCGAGAGATGGGGCTGCTGAGACTGGAGACTGACAGCGTGGCTGGAGAGCGGGAAGATTTAACGCCATGACCATCGGCAAGGGAAAACGTCCGCGTGACCCGAACCAGCTCGCCAAGTGGATCGTAGATCAATCCACCAGCGAAGCACAGCCAGAGCCTCCAGGGACCCCCCAAGCGCGCATGGCGACATGAAGTTGCTGCAATCCGCGTCGCCGTCCGAGGTGCTGGAAGAAAAGAGTTGGCACGTCAGGACGAGTACTGTAAGTCCCTCGACGAACAGTGTCCCGCTGACGCGGGACACCACGTTGAAGAAGGATTGGTGCTTGCGAGCTTCGAGCACCGCATCCAAGTCCAGATAGTGGCCTGATTTCGACAGAGTATCCCATTCACGATGATTCTCAGGGAATGATGGAGGTTAGATGGCGTCAAGCGGCTCGGCCGACCGCGCTAGCCAGGAGAGCCGTCATTTCCTCGATCGTAGCAATGTCGAATTCTCGTATCGAGCCAACCTGCTCCAGCCTATTCCGCACCGATGCGCGGGGGTTGAACAGCTTGAGTTGAATGCCATTGTCGTGGGCCCATCGCTGCAGACACACGAGCATGCCTAGCAGGACGCTGAAAAATCGTGCTTTGATGCGATTCGGTCCACTTGGTTCGTGATTTTATGGGCGGCTGGAGCTTGTAGATTTGCCAGATTGATCTCGCAATGACTGTTCTCTCGCTTCTTG
>JBARJF010000003.1:0-1927 GCA_049800135.1 Candidatus Sulfotelmatobacter sp. | reverse complement strand
AGGTAATGGCAGGGGCGATACGCATCCACGAGGTCTCCTGCCTATTAGACGGGCGTTGAACTATAAAGGTTGTTACTTATGACGCACTACACTAGCGATTAATGGCCAATGCTTGCAAGCTTAACGGCCGTAGCGCGCCACGAGTTGCGTTTGGCCCAGGGTATGGCCCTGCATGGCGCGTTCAACGTCTGATTTAGTGACTCCGGCTTTCAAGTTGAGTTTCGCGTCGAGCGCATAAAGCTTGAAATAATAGCGGTGTGGCGTACCCCGCGGAGGACATGGGCCTCCATAGCCAATCCTGCGAAAGTCGTTGCGTCCCTGCAGCGCTCCGCTGGCAAGCTGTTCCTGCTTCTCCGTTCCCGCTGGCAGTTCTCTCGTATTTGCGGGCAGGTTGTACAGCACCCAATGCACCCACGTGCCTGCCGGCGCATCAGGATCATCCATGATGAGCGCGAAGCTCTGTGTGGCTGCGGGCGCTTCCTGCCAACTTAGCTGCGGGGAAACGTCAGCTCCGTCACAGGTGAACTTCTTCGGAATCATTTCGCCGCTGGCGAAAGCGGCGCTCGAAATCTGGAAAGGCATGGCCCCTCCTCTCGCTTGGCCAAAGACCAAAACAGCGCCGAGAAGCGAGACTCCGGCGACTATCGGCAACCTAATCCGTTTCGGCCAAGCGCGCTTATCGACGCACCGTGAGGCAAAAAACGCAGCCAGCAGAGTCAAAGACACAACCACGGTCATCATTTCGCTTCCGACTCGGCAACCTGCGAGCACGGCGTCGTGATGGCGATTCGTCTCTGTCACTTCCTGGGCGGCCTCGGGAGCGTTGAATCGTCCTGATGGTTATTGTTGTCCTGACTGAGCGTCATAAACAACAGTTCGACCCGGTTTGATACGCCGAGTTTGTCGAAAACACGGAACAGGTAGTTCTTGATCGTATGTTGACTGAGTCCCAGGCGTTCGGCGATTTCGCGATTGGTAAGCCCCTGCACTAGACAGCGGACGACTTCCATCTCGCGTTTGGTCAGCAACTCCAGCCCATCGGCGCCTATTGTCCGGGGCATTTGGGCCGAAGCGAGAGCCTCGACGAGCACGGCCATCTCATGGCTGTCAGCCCAGATTTGTCCCTGATGGACGCTGCGAATACATTTGCAGAACATTGCCACGGAGCCATCGCGGCAGAAGACTCCCCGGGCCCCGGCGCGGAAGGCGTCGAGAACGGCTTCACGCTTCTGGGCATCCAGCAGGACCACGGCTTTGACGGCAGGACACGCAGCCCGCACTTGGCGCAAGACCGCAAGACCCTGAGAAGATTGCCCATCCAACGCGCTGCTGATGGCCAGAACATCGACTTCACGGGATTGCACGGTCGCCAGAAGGCTCCCGGGATCTGAATCCCAGCTGATTACATCGAGCACTGGATCGCGCTGCAGGGCCTCAGACAGGAGTTGAGTATGGATGCGCGAACTGTCCGCGACCAGAACGCGAACCATCTCCGCAGAAGACTTTGGGGTCATACTCACTCCGTCAACGAGCCAACCAACAAGACGTAAACGCCGGGACCGAGAAATTGCGTCGGGTCGGCGCCAAGAGCTGAAGACAACTGGCCGGATACCCGAAACCAGCAAAGAAAAAAGGGGAACCAAAAATGCTATCTCTGGGGGGAGAAGAACCGATGAACAGTACCCGTTCCCTTAATGAAAGTACCGGTGAGCTCTCAGTTCGCCGACTGCTCTATAACTGTGCAGCAGTCTACAGCACTCTTACCATGGAAGACAAGCGACTCTGTCGGTGAATTGCAACCTAGCAGGATGCTGAAAAACGACTCCCAATCCACAGGAAGACGTGTTAGTAGTGGCAGCATGCGTGGAGACGATCAGCGGCAAGACGGGATGTTCAGCTATATTTCACCCGACAAACGAGTACCGCA
>JBARJF010000002.1:0-8507 GCA_049800135.1 Candidatus Sulfotelmatobacter sp. | reverse complement strand
GCGGTACTCGTTTGTCGGGTGAAATATAGCTGAACATCCCGTCTTGCCGCTGATCGTCTCCACGCATGCTGCCACTACTAACACGTCTTCCTGTGGATTGGGAGTCGTTTTTCAGCATCCTGCTAGTCCCCTTTTTACATCGCGCTGATGTCATCGGATATGCCCTCGTGCCGCTAAGTTTTGCCAATCCGCCGCGTGGGTCCATTTATGGGTCCAGTTAGTTTCCAAGCCAGCGGAAATGCGCTCCTGAATGCTCTGGACGTTCCCGCTAACTCCTTACGTTTCAATTTCCCCGCACCTTAAAAGGGTCGCCAACCCAATTACAAGCAAGAACTTGCACGTCCAGCTTACTCCATGCACGACACAATAAAATCAAAGAGATACAAACAAGACATCGCTCTGGGTGCCCGGAAGGTGCCCGGAATCCGGCCTCTCGAACGATGTCCCTTCGGTTTGCTGTTCCTAATGTAACGCGAAGGATTCATTTCGCCGAACCATCCAGCATCCGGCTTTTTCAGAGTGGCGTTAATGAGTATTTGCAACGACTTAACAGGTCTTGGGTGGCTGCGCAAGTGCTTTAGAAGTCGTGGCGAACAGGTTGAGGTTGGGCCTGGATCTTGGGCTGTTGTGTACACGCTTGACCGGGAACAGCCGGTCATCAAGCTATCGCTTCCTTACGAAACCTAATCTTGCCTCCGTCCTTGCGAAGTTGTGCACCGTCTGGGAAGGCCAACGCTCATCTATCGTCCGCATGATTTCTTCGGCCAACGACCGGCATCGGAAATCGCGGTTGCTGGCACCCGTCTTCCACCATCGTACTGCGCGAGTGTCCGGGCTGCTAGATCTTGGGCCTCAATAGTTCCGGGCGAGTCGCTCTAATCCACTTTTCCACGTCTGCGCGGAGGCTGGTAGCGAGTTTGAGCATCTCGTCCGCCTCCTTGTCCGACACGGCTCCAGCTACATCGTAACTGCTCACGTTGCGCTTCTTGCGAAAGCCATCGAGGGTGTCGATGAATTTTCTGCCCGGTGCCGTCGTGAACTCCAGCGATTGGATAACGCGGTAGTGGTGATTGTCCCGTGCAGCCCTGTAGCCCGCAGCAGCGAGAGCGGCCGTTGCCGCCTGGAGTGCGGCATTGTAGGCAATCGTACACCGCCAGTCGGCGGGCAACTGTTTTACTTGGCTAGCCGAGAGATCCCGATCCGAAATCGCCAACAGGTTCTTGATCTCTTCAGGGCTTGTTGTGTGCTGAACCAACCAACTATTTTGAAGCCAACTTTGCAAGCTCATTCTCGGTCCCCAACACGAAAAGTCTCTTCTCTTTCATTACACTGCGCAAGAAATGGTTCCCAGCCGCCAGCTTTGATCGGAATTCAGACACCGGAAAAACAGTCGGGTTGATCTCCCTACCGAGCGCACTCTGTGCCGGACTCAGCGCGGAAACAACGTCGCTGAACGGTGCATCACCCAAAACCATCAAATCCACGTCGCTATCCGCTCGCTCTTTCTGACGTGCAACCGAACCGTACACGAAAGCAATTTGAATGTCTGCTCCCAAAGACGACAGAGCCGAACGGACAACATAGTGGATGCCCACGGTCTTGGATATCAGACTCTTAATTTCCGCAAAAATCGGGCTTCGTGAATTTGCGCGATACAGGACCTGATTACCCTGAACCCTTCTCACAATGAGGCCCATCTCCGTTAGGTGCTTCAACTCTCTCTGAAGAGCACCGTGGCCGGCACCAACTGCCCTGACAAGCTGGCGCAGGTAGAATGACTGCTCTGCATGGCCGTAAAGCATGGCCAGCAGCGCGCTACGCGTCTGGCCAAAAAGCTTTCGGCCCGCGACTTCGAAGTGGGCGCGTGTACTCATAATGGGTACGATTGTACCCCAATTGGGTCCTATACTCAAGCCCGCAGATCCAATAGCGACGGGTCAACTTCAGTTCTCCAGTGAAGAACTCTCTGAGATCGACTGCAACTCACGAAAGATGTCGGCGTGATGCTGGCCCAAGTAGCGGGCAACACGGGCATTGCCGAGCAACTTCGCGAGGTAGCCGCGTGCGAGGACCAGGTTGAGGACCTGATTTCCATGAGATTCCTCAATCAGCCCTAAATCGCGTTGCAAGACTTCCATCTCTTTCTTCATTTTCGCGACCTGTTCCGGGGTCAGGCCCTCGACCACTTTATGTTTCTCAGGATCGACCAGCATGTCGGAGCGGGTGGCTGCCAGAAGAGCTTTTGCATAGGGCACCGAGAAGTTCCCCGTCGCCACCAGAAGGTCGGCTACTTCAATTTGGCGCATTGGTTTTAGCTTTCGTAGGAAGGAGAATACTCCGAGCGACACGTGTTTATTCTTGAGGATCTCGATCGCCTCTTTGCAAATACCGTTCAGCAGGTCCCGCTTCTGCCGGATGATAGCGACATCCACTTTCAGTACCTTGGCGATCCGTTCTTCCGAGACGCCGTGCCGAATCGCTTTCAGGATCATGTTGTGTTCCTGAATCGTAGCCATCCGGTTCACTCGCCGATTGTACGTGTAGGTTTCGTCATCAGTCGCGATTAAACAGCGCGCATGAGTTTCGCCGATCTGCCTCAAGACCTCAAGGCGCACGTGGCCATCCAGCAATAAATATGTGTCTGGCTGGCCGTTGTGTGGAAATACGATCAAGGGCTCAATGATGCCGACTTCGCGCACGGAAGAAAGGACCTGCTGGTACTTTTGGCTGGACCGCATGACAGGCTTTACCTGCTTGAGTGGCAGGATGTTGGTCAGCGGCACCACCACTCCTTGGGGATTAAACGCGATCAACACCTGCTTAGCCATGTTCAAGCCTTTTCATTGATCTGAATCCGCTCCGCCAGGTAAGCGGGCAGCGACTCCAGTCCTTCAGCTCGCAACAATGTGGTGAAGTTCTCACCACGGAAAAGATTTCTTAGAGCGGATACAATGAACAGCAACCGGTGTTCCGTCAGTTGCGACTTCTTCACCAGGAGTTTTTGCCGGTCGGCTTCTTGACGATAAACACGAATTAGCGACTCTGCTGATTGGAAGCCGTTATTTCTACGTCGGACACCTGGGATCGACCGTTTGCCATTGGCTTTGCGCAGCTCTATGATGCGACGGACCGTAAGCAGCTTACGGCCGCGGAGAGTCTGATCTTCATAGGCTTGGCAGAGGGCTTGCTGAATACCCTCTTCGTCGGCGTTCGCGATCTGCATCGCAACCGACAGCGGTATCCGGCCTTTGTCAACGGCATGAAGAAGACGTTCTTCGCCGTTTTTCAAGAGATGCGTGATCCCGACAACGTAGCTCCTAGCGACATCAATCTTTTTCGCAATCTCATTTGTGTTGTAACCTCGCAACTTCAGACCGTCGATCTCTCTGAGCAACTCCAGCGGGCGAATTTGGCGCCTAGCAATGTTTTCTACCAGGCTCATTAAGAAGCATTCCTCCCTCGATGCTTCCTTCACAATTGCAGGGATCTCAACTTGGCCGAGCGCCACGAAGGCCTCAAGGCGACCTTGGCCGCACACCAGATCGTATGATTTGCCATCTGTGGGTTCGATCCGACGAGCGACGGTAATGGGTTTCTTGAGACCAAGGCTGGAAATATTGGCCACGATGCCTTGGAAAGCGATCTTGTTCCGGCTTCGCGGATTGAGGACATTTATTTGATCTATGGGGATCATCTGAACGGTCGGCGCGGCATCGTTCATGCGGCCCCCATTATCCTTGCGCGCTGGGCCATGCCAAAAAAGAAATCAAGGGTCACAAAGCGATATGTATCCAAACTGACCGCGTTATCTTCGGCGAGCAATAGTTTTTCAAAGGTCATGTCGAGACTCGGCAGGAGATAGTAATCGAGAGGGCTCTGATTATCGGCGGCCATTCGCACTGCAACGGTGATGTCTGGGTTCAAACCCTCATCGATGCGAATTAGCCATCGAAAGGCTCCTGAGTCTCTTTGGCGGCAACGGGCGATAACAAGAGCTGCGGTGAATTCATCATTCACCATCAGCAAGTCGGTCGTGGGGTCAGTCCTCACAGCACCTCCGAGCTGGCGAATACTGTCAATGACATCGGCGATGATCTTGGGATACATCAGGCGCAACTGGCGGTTTGTTTCGACGAACTGGTAATCGCGCTCGGGAGTGTACCCGATCAAACCGTATGCCCGGATCAGGCTGCTAAATCGGCTACGATAGACCGTACTGGACGCCATGCCGTCAGTCTCGTCGATCAGAAGACCAGAGAGACGGCCGGTGCGCTCCAGCAACCTGCGAAGTTGGTCCAGTAGTTCGTCATTTGAATATTTGCGACTGCGTTCGCGAATGATGGTCTGCGCCCTTGTGAACAGGTCTGCTGGGACGATGGACTCGAATGCCGCATCGCTACGAATCCACATCTCAGGCGGGTTTAGAACGCGCTTTTTCTTCAGCTTGAAGGACATTCTGTTGTAAATGTTGTTGCCAACGTACTTCTCGTTCGTCAAGACTTGGTGAATCGTACCTTGAGTCCAGGCCCGTCTCAAGTCTGTGGTAATGCCGCGTTCATTCAACATCTTGGCGAGCCTTGATTCGAGCATTCTTTCTTCTACGAACGTGCGGTACATCCAACGAACGATCTCCACTTCCTCGGGCGGCCCTGGAACGAGAATGACACGGTCTGTCTGTATGCTCTTTTGCTCTCCCCGGTTGAGCACTCCCTTATGCTGGCCGGTCACGTCACGCAGCATCCGACGAAGCCCAAACCCTGGTGAGCCACCCTGGCGAAACCCGAGTTCGATAAGGCGACATTGCCCGATAAAGACCTTGGCGGAAAGCTCGCGACTGTACTCACCAGCCATTGCCCGCTTCACGCCTTTAACGATTGTCGAAATGGGGCTGCCGTCATTCTCAAATTGCTCAGCGCAATAGTGCACATCGATCTTTGCGCGGCGGCAAATATACTCGTAATAGGCGCTCTCGTCCGCATCCTGGAAACGCCCCCAACGGCTGACATCGTAGACAAGAATTGCGCTGAAGTCGGCTTGGCCATTCTCTACATCATGGATCAACTCTTTCAGAGCATCTCGACCGTCAATTCGAAGGCCGCTCTTACCGGCGTCTGTGTAGGTCCGCGTGATGGTCATGCCTCGGTCCTCAGCGTATTGCTGGATAATTTTCCTTTGGTTGTCGGTAGAGTACTGTTGGTGCTCTGTCGACATGCGGACGTATTCCACCACGCGGGTTGCGCCAGTACCGGATTGACATGAAGCCTGCTGTCGTCCCGTTTCTTCCATTGATGGCAGTCGTCTGAAGGGCGGATTTCACGCGATGGGAGCTGGGGCGATCTTAAGAGTCATTGCTGCTCTTGCGGACCGCTGGCCGGCATGGTCACCCGGCAGGGGGACCGCCTATACGCCCAATGCTGGATTCTCCAGACATTAGTAGTTATATGACGAACGCCAAACCAGGTTCAAAGAGGTGTTCTTTACTGCCTGACCCTAGCCTGAGGAGCACGGAATGCCAACCACGATGATGATTTTGGCGGAGGCAAGGTTGTTCTTTTCACACAACCCATCTGGAGAGACAAGCCAAATGCTTGCATCCAGCGACCGAAGATCGACAGCCGAGTTGTTCTTTGCTAATTTCAAGAGCTGGTTCAGTTCAGATGTTAAGTGGGATTTCTTAGCATTAAGACGGTCACCGGCTCGCCGGTCTGCCCAATAGCGCTTCATGTAGTGTGGGTTGTTCTCGCGCCACTTTTGCTGACTATCGCGGCATTGCTCTCGATAAACGGGATCTTCAACGAGCTTTTTCCGATGATAATCCGTGCGGCGGCGACGTTGACAATCTCCTGAGCTGCAGACTTGTTGATCCGGGTGGTATCTAGAGGGTCGGAATTTATGGACGCAGTACCTACACAGATTTTCTCCCATACTAACTGTGTAAATCTTCGCATGGAATCTTCGCTTCCAGGGGGAGCGCGTTCCCCACAGGGAAGCATGAGCGCTGACTCGAACCGTCCCTTGAAAATCGCCTGCCTTAGGATGGTGTGTCCTTGACGTGGGATCCTCGCGAAGTCCCCATCTGCCGCGAGTTGTTTAAGGATGGCCCTTTCGCGCCCATATCTCGACAGGCAGACCCGCTTCATCAAAATCCTTGCACTCAAACCCGCCAAGGTTGCCCGGATATCCGAGTTGATTTGAAATGATCCGGGTCCGGCCGATCGTCTGATCGTCGCATTCATGGCCATAAACCCAGAGGGCCGGCTGGTGGGTCCCAATGATCTCCACCATGTCCAGGGAATTAAATGCCGGCGTGAGCGGGCCGCCCTTGTATTTGGAGTTGGGATTGATGACCGGTGCATTATGGCTGATAACCACGCGCGGACCACTTAGATTCTTACCAAACCAGTTCAGCAATTTCGATGCGAAGTTTTTATGTAGCGCAATAGAATCTGCCGGCGTGAAGGGCGTTTCGTCGGGGTTATAGATGAGGCGGAAATCATTCATTTGAGAACGGGCGGTCTCCATGGCGTGCATATCGCCGCCGTTGAAATCCGTCCACATCGTGCCGCCGAAGAAATGGACACACCCGATGCTGACCTCTTCATCAAGCAGCAGTTTCACATGCGGATGTTTGGCTTTGAGCCACGCCTTGAATCTGTTGTCCTCTTCGTTCATTGGCCGCCGCGTGTAATATTCGTGGTTTCCCGTCACATAGAGGACTGGTTTCTTCCACTTCCGCAGAATCTGGTCGAGCGGCTCATAATCCCTGAGCGTGACGATATCACCTGCCAGGATCATGACGTCTCCGTTCACTGCCGGGGGCAACATCCAGCCCGAGCCAAATTCAAGATGCAGGTCGCTATAAGTAATGATTCTCATGCTCGTAAGAAAACGCTTGTTTGAACACGTCTTTCTCAAGTGCTAGATATCTCCCCCGACGGGACAGCATTCTTGCACTGTCTCGATGCGTAAGAGGACGATTGCCATCAACAGCGATTCGATTCGGGGCGGAGCCGTTTCGTAGAACTAGAAATCTGACATCCCCCGGATAGCTGAATAATAAGCCGAGGCGCAAAGGCCAGTGTCAAGGCTCTGTGACCGCGAACGCGGCGCGCGAAGTGCGGCCTTGACACTGGCCGGGCCTCGGCTAGACTCCGGCTATCCGGGGGATGTCATTCGGGAATGCTGCATCAAAGACCAAGACCGAAACCCTGACTGATCTGATTCGTGTGCGTGGTTTGTGGTTCTAACTTGTGCGCCGCTGGCTCCTGCTGAATGGCGGGGGAATGGGACACGTCGCGGCTGAGTTCCTGGCCCAGCGTCGCTGCATTGTTCGTATAAATCTGCGCGTCATAGCGTCCACGCGAGACAGCGACATAGGCCATACGGATGTTGAGCAGATCCTTGGCACCCAGTTCAGTGTCCACGTGAATCAAGACACGGTCGGCAGTCTGTCCCTGGCTGGAGTGGCTGGTCATGGCATACCCATGATCGAGATGCGGATGCTTGTGCGGATCGAGTTCAACCATACGCCCACCGTCGATCTTCAAGCGCAGCCGCCCGTCTCCGTCGATGCTCTCGATGGTCCCCAACTCGCGGTTCGCAACTCTGAGGTTGTTGGCCGGCGCAGTGAGCTGAATGCGGTCACCTACTGAAAAACTCCGCATCTCCTCCCGAAAGACTGAGACTCCCTGCTGCCTGCGCGGATCGTAAGTGCGCTGCGTGCCATCCTGCAGCTCGACTGTCAGCCGGTTTTTCGGAGCGTCGATACTCTTCACCTGTGCGTACGCGCCTTTCCCGATGCCGGTTTCCTTCGATGCGCGCGAATAGCGCAGCACGTCGCCCACCTCATAGCGCTCGGCCCATGTGCGGTCCGCGCCCGTGAGGGCTTGGCGCGGCACTAGCGTCCTGATGCGGTGCTCCTCGTTGCTGACGAGGCCACTCCGCTGCAATTCCGCATGGACGCGCTCGTTGATCTCCATGCGAGAGCGATTATCGGGAGAAATCACCAGCGTGTTCTCCGGCGATTTTGCATACTCCTTCGCGATAGTGGCGATGCGCTGGTCGTGGCCTTGAATCTCATGGACTCGGCCGTGCCGGTCAAGATTCTGTATTGCTTCCTGTACTTCGCCTTGGGCAAGCTGCTCGACTACCTGTTTCAGTTCTGGGTCTTTCTGTCGCACGATCTCTTCGAGCTTCACCGTTTTCATACCGGCGTCCTGGAGCTGCGCGAAGGGCCGCCCGGCCTCAATCGCCTCATGTTGCCGCCGGTCGCCGACGAGCAACACACGGTCATTCGGATGGAGCCGATTCACAAACTCATGCACCTGCCTGGTCGATGCCAGAGAGGATTCGTCGAGTACATAGAGCCGTTTCTCCCCGCTATCCGGCTGCTGTCCACGTACCAGATGCTTCTGTAGTGTGGATGTCTCCATGCCTGCTTCCCCGAGCTTCTGCGCCGCGCGGGACGTTGGCGCGAAACCTTCCACCCTGTAGCCCTCGGCCTCCGC
>JBARJF010000001.1:0-4855 GCA_049800135.1 Candidatus Sulfotelmatobacter sp. | reverse complement strand
GCGGTACTCGTTTGTCGGGTGAAATATAGCTGAACATCCCGTCTTGCCGCTGATCGTCTCCACGCATGCTGCCACTACTAACACGTCTTCCTGTGGATTGGGAGTCGTTTTTCAGCATCCTGTTAGGCACGCCCCGATCCAGCAGGAACGAGATCAGCCATCTTGGACGCACGAATAACTGCTGGAAGAATGGGACCGTCGCCAACAAGTTCTCGCCCATTAATTGCGGCACTCCCTTTAGCGGATCGCGCGCACGCAGCCCCACTATTGCGGTATCGATTGTGACCACAAGAGCCGAATAGCCTTTGCGCGCCCGTTCGATAGCCGCCTCGGCAGCGATCCTGCCTCCGGCCAAATAAGGTGATACGAGGTAAAGCCCTTCGTGCCTGCTTTTACATTCTCCAATTTGTGGCCGGAAATGGTGGGGAGAATTTAACCTGTTCCCGCTTCCCCCGCGGTCCTGCCGCAATTTCGCATTCGGGGTGTATCAGTCGGCAGTAGCCGACGGGAGCCAATATCACCGGCAACGAAATCTCCTGACCCCAACCGTCGTGCGCAGATTGCATGTTTCCATGGCCACCGCCTGCCGCGGGCGAAGGAGGATTTGCTCAAAGGCGCACAATTCTCCCGTAGCGTGCTGCCATCCAGGTAGTCGAAGACCGCTTGTAGCCGGCGTTTGGCGAGGCGACGAAGGTCAGAGATTGTTTATGACTAGTGAAAACGCCGGTTTTTTCGTCGCTGGCAAGCGAATCGTTGGTTTTGCCAAAAAATGCATTGACAACCCCTTAAAGTATACCGTATACAGAGGCAGTGTCACTCTTAAACCCTATTTCTGAAAAATCACGCGAGGTTCTCGATGGAGCGACATTGGACATCTTTGGCCGAACCCGACCTTGCTTCCCGAGATTTTTACAACGACTCGTATCCCGTTTACGACTATCTGCGCATGTCCCTACCAGTGCACTGGAGCCCGCAATGGGGCGGATGGCTGCTCACGCGGTTTAAGGATGTTTTCACAATTTTACGCGATGCGAAGCGATTTTCGAACGTCGGTCGGATGAGCAAGGCTCTGAATCAACTTCCCGAAAATATTCACCACGAACTCCGCCCATTCGAAGATCACTTTCGAGAAGATCACTTTAAAAAGGGATCTTGAAGACGGGAGCAAATGGATGATCGACATTCAATGTGTCGTCGAAACTAGAGCACTTCTTGGCGAAGGGCCGTGCTGGGATTCGCAAGCCCAGTGTCTCTGGTGGGTGGATATCTACGCACAAGCAATTCATCGCTACGAACCTGCTACAGGCGGGACACAGACGTTTGCCACGCCCCAGCGGCCAGGTTGCCTCGCCGTTCGGGACAGAAAAGGGCTTGTCCTCGCAATGGGGGACGGTTTTTATTTCTTCGACCCGTCCACTAGAAAGTTCCAGAGCATCGTAAACGCCGAGGCGGACCTTCCGGATACGCGAATGAACGACGGCAAGACCGACCGTCAAGGCCGATTCTGGTCGGGCACTGTATTCGAAGCCGAGGGTAAGCCGCCGCGCGCAATCGGGTCGCTGTACCGCTTGGACACGGATCTGACCTGTCATAAGGCTGCTCAAGGATTCACATGCTCGAACGGTCTGGCGTGGAGCCCAGATAGCAGCACTCTGTATTTCACTGACAGTGCTACTCCTTATGTATGGGCATGGGACTTCGACAAGACCACCGGCGAAATGGAGCGCCGACGCGTGTTTATTGATCTTTCGTCGGATGGCGCATTGTGCGATGGAGCGACAGTAGATGCGGAAGGTGGATACTGGCTCACGATGCCGTCCAAGAGCAAGCTTCGGCGCTATGACCCTTACGGCAGGCTTATGCGCACAATCGAATTGCCCGTCGATGTTCCTACTTGTTGCGAGTTCGGCGGCCCAAACCTGGACATTCTGTACGTCACGAGTGCAACGCAGGGACGCACTCCGGCGGAGCTCCAAGATCAGCCCTGGGCTGGAGGTCTCTTGGCAGTGGACGTCGGCGTTAAAGGCTTGCCGGGATGTGCGTTTGGCGGATGAGATCCAGGTGTTTGCTAACCGCGTGTATGCGATCAAGCCAATGCGGCGAAGCAGAGCCGCATTCCACGCGAGGAGTTAGCGGAAGCAGCACAGGTTCACCAGAGCGTGCGCCAGTATCTCAAGCAAGTGGAGGAGCAGAATCCGATGGAGGAGCCGGTGCATGAGCAGGATCAGATGTCGGCGACCGATCCCCGATTCCACCTATGCGACCAAGGGTGGCATGCCCGAAAGGCTGGGGTACTACGACAACTATCTGGTCGACAACAACAGTTGCGTGATCGCGTGCAAGCGACGGCAGCGCGCATGAGCCAGGAAACAGTTGCTGCACAAGACATGCTCATCCGCTTTGCTCGATGGCAAGGACGAGAGCCAGAATCGGTCGCGGCCGACACCACGTACGGGCACGGGGAGTTGTTGCAGTGGTTGGCGGAGCGCAAGATCACTCCATACATGCGAACTCGCGAGAGCATTCATCGCAAGCGAAGCCCGTTCTTCGGTCCTGAGCGCTTCCCTTACGAACCGGAACACAATCGCTATATCTGTCCCGCAGGCCAACCTCTGAACTACGGTGGCCTCGGTCATAGCAACCAAGCCTGGACCTACATCGGGACGCGCAAACACCGTGGCCCGTGCTCGCTCAGCCCGCACTGTACGAGCGCTGCCTTTCGCTGCCTGGTGATCCACCAGCACGAACCGGCCCGACAACGCGCACGGGAGTTGGCCAACACAGTGGAGTTTTCCATGGCACAACGACAGCGAAGGAAAGAGGAGGCCCTGTTTGCCGAGCTCAAGAACCAGCTCGGGTTGCGTCGCTTGCTCCTGTGCCGATTGACGTTCGTAAGGGAGCAGTTCTTCTTGGCAGCGGCGGCGCAGAAGATTAAGGACTGGTGCGCTTTCTCAGCCATCTGACGAAAAATTGCAAAAGATTGCCGCTGATAGCTCAAGGCAAAAACACTGGCGAAGCAATCCGCAGTGGTAGATTTACCCTAGTAGTACCAGCAACCTCTCAAGAGAGCCACCATGAATCGACCGATCATTTCCTTGGTAGAGCGTCTCGGAAACATGCAGCCTCTGATTGGCAGTTTGGTGAGCACTCGTTCGACCGAAGTTGCGGAGGCCTTGTCACTTTGCGGATTTGAATGGCTTTTTATTGATGTTGAACATTCGGTGCTAGACATGGCCGCGGCGCAGCACATCATTCAATCGGTAGCACCTCGGACTTACGGCGTAATTCGGCTGCCTGACAACTGTGCGGAACACTTCAAGAAGGCGTTGGACACTGGATGTGATGGCGTTATTGTGCCCATGATCAAATCCGTTTTGGATGCGAAGCGCGCAGTCAGCTCCGCAAAATATGCTCCACTGGGGGAGCGCAGCGTGGGCTTGGCGCGAGCGCAGTCCTATGGATTGACATTCAGCGATTACATCGAAAGTGCTAACAAAAGAATCGCCCTGATCTTACAGGTCGAGCACAAAGATGCGGTTGAGGTGGTGGATGAGATCGCGGCGGTTTCCGGAGTCGACGCCATATTCATTGGCCCCTACGATCTCTCGGCAAGCATGGGGTTGCTTGGGCAAACCTCTGCACCGGAGGTCATCGAGGCGATTGTACGAGTGCGCCAAGCTTGTATTAATGCTAAGGTTCCATATGGATCGTTCTGTATGACTGCCAATCAGGCTCGGGATGAAATTGCCGGCGGAGGGCGTCTGATCGCACTTGGAACAGACCTATTGTTCATGACGCGCAGCGCAAAGGTGGAGCTAGAAAGTCTAGCCTGAACAGCTGAATCTGGAAGCAGAAACGATGGAAGTAGAGAGATATGAAGAAGACCCACGTATCCTCATCGTTTTTCCGAACCGGCAAGGACTCTGCCATTTGAAATCGATGAACCGCTCAGTCGTAGGCGCACCGTACCGTAGCCGACACCCAGCTTAGCCGCAATCTGGCGAAGACTTGCTCCCTCGGCCTTCAGTTGAACGAGTCGGTCATAGTCCACGATTCGGCGCGGACGCCCCAGTTGCTTGCCGTTGGCTTTTGCGTTCCTTACGCCCGCGCTCACCCGCTCCCGGATCAGATCGCGCTCTAGTTGAGCGACGGCGGCTACAATCGTGAAAAGTGCCTGCCCCAGCGGGCTGCTGGTGTCGATGTTTTCTTGGTAGCTGACGAACTGGATACCGAGGGAGCGGAACTCCTCCAGTGAAAGTAAGAGGTGTTTGGTGGATCGGGCGAATCGGTCAAAGCGCCAAACCAAGACTGAATCAAACCTCCGTTTACGGGCGTCGGCCATGAGTTCGTTAAGTTGCGGGCGCGAGTCCTTCGCGCCTGACTGGCCGATGTCGATGTACTCGCAAATGATGGGGAAGCCGCGAGCGGCGCAGTACGCTCGCAGGTCACGCATCTGCATCTCACAGCTTTGGTCCTTGGTGCTCACTCGGGCGTAGATTGCTGATCGCATTTTTCCTCCTCGCCGAACCATAGCTGATCGATTCGAGAAGTAAAGGCGAGAGTTTCGCGGAAAGTGCGAGGGAGACCCTCAGCGATCACCCAAAACCGGCCACTGATTATCACCTGAAAACCGGCCAACGAGAGTAGCGTCCGGGACATTGAATCCCGCGGAGGCTTGTAGGCTCCGTGGGCATGGCCAATGTCTTGAACGAAGAGAAGAAACAACAAGTCTTAGCTCTGGGACGGCTGGGCTGGTCGCTGCGGCGCATCCAGCAAGCGACTAGGATTCGTCGCGAAACCGCCAGCGCATATCTGAAAGCGGCCGGGATTGCGGTGCGTCCGCCCAGTGGCTGGG